>NZ_CAURVV010000024.1:0-22564 GCF_963528315.1 uncultured Granulicatella sp.
AAAGGCTTAATTTGGTGTTAAATTTGATTCACCAACAGAATTTGTCGATGAGCCGATTTTTCATATCTTTAATAAATCTGACAGTCAGTTACAATGGACTGTTGTTTTTCTTTTAATGATTCTAATCGTTCTTGATACAAACTTGGGAAAGTTGTCATTCTTGCACGAAGAGGTCTTATTTTTAATGCGGAAACTAAATAATCTACAAATAATAAACAATTATTTCTCCACATTGTATACAATTTAAATTGAGTTTTTCTAAATTTATAAAAAGTGACAGGCATACATTGCACCATAAAATAGGCATACATCTCTTCTAACTTCTCACTTACAGGATTAAACGAACAAATATCATCTGGAGGTGACCAAGTAAATGATTCCTTCAATACTTTTTCCAAACGATTTTTAATTAATTGAATTTGTTCATCAGTTACTTCTAAACTATAAATATACAGCATTTTTTGGTAATGTCTCTTACAAAATTTAAAATAATCTTCTCTTGGTGCTTTTAATAATACACCTTCTCCTCTAGCTCCATTTAAAATACAAGCTAATTCATCATAATTCCCATATGAGTATACATAACCTTCAATACAAATATCTACATGTCCTAAAACTCCCATGCCGATTTCCATTGCATGAACGATAATTTCTAATTTTGATTTTGCTTCTGGAATTGGTCTTTCAAGACTTGTATCCACTTGGGACAAGTCCATTAACGGTAATAAACGAATTCCTTTTTCAACAATTCTTTCCCCTAGTTTTACCATAGTGAAAGGGATACACCTCGATTCATTTAACAGTTTCGTTGTCATTATATCATAACAAACCTTAATTCGTTACAAAAATTAAAAAACTCCGGCAAATTTTGCCGGAGAAAAAAGGATAGAGTTTATTTACTTTTGGGAGGTAAATATTATTCTTTAGGAATGATTAAAGTATAGTCTCTAATTATGAAGATTTTATGACGAAACTATGCTCTTTTCATTTTTTTACCAACCTTGTGCAGCATGTAATCCAGCAACATATCCTGTTACAAAAGCTGCTGTAATATTATACCCTCCAGTATATCCATGAATATCTAATAATTCTCCACAGAAATACACTCCTTGAGTAATTTTTGATTCTAATGTTTTAGGATCCACTTCTTTTAGTTGAACTCCTCCACCTGTTACAAAACCTTTTTCAATTGGTAGACTTCCATTAACTGTAAATCTAAAATCTTGAATAGAGTTCAATAATTGTTGCACTTCTTGATCGGTCATTTTTCCAATTACCTTTTGAGAAGAAAGTCCAATTTGTTGTAGTAAAAATTCGGCGTATCGTTCAGGCATCCATTCTTTTAACGGTGTCTTCACTGTTTTTTGTGGATTCTTTTCTTTCCACTCTTGCCATTTCTCTAATAATTCCTGTTTTGTTAAATCAGGTTGAATATTGAGCGACATCGTAACTTCTGAGACATTGTCCTTTTGTTGGACTTGATGAACAAAGCTTGAACAACGTAATACTGCTGGCCCACTAATTCCAAAATGAGTGAAAATCATGTCCATTTGATGCGTTACGACTGCTTTTCCCTTTTTATTCAATACACTTAATGCAACATTTCTTAAAGAAAGAGCTCGTAATACTCCTTCTTTAATGAAACTTTCATTACTTGTTAGAGGGACTTCTGTCGCAAATAATGGGGTGATTGTATGCCCTACATTTCGAGCAATTCCGTATCCATCTCCAGTCGAACCAGTTTTCGGATAAGATTTTCCGCCTAGTGCTAAAATAACTGCATCCGCTTCTATTCTTTCTCCGTTATCTAATTCAACTGCAGAAAACTGTCCATGTTCTAGTCGAAGGGTTTTAACTTTTACATTTGTTCTCACTTGAATGCCTAATCGTTTAATTTCTTCGATAAATGTATTTAGAATCGTTTTTGCAGAATCAGATACTGGGAACATTCTACCATGGTCTTCTTCTTTTAATTGAACTCCTCGACTTTGGAAAAATTCAATAATGTCTTGGTTATCAAATTGGGAAAAGGCACTATGTAAGAAGCGTCCGTTTCCTGGGATGTGTTTAATAATTTCGTCTCTTGAGCGGATATTTGTTACGTTGCAACGTGTTCCGCCGGTTAAGAGTAATTTTCGTCCTAAGCTTGGATTTTTATCTAATAGAATTACTTCTGCGTCTGCTAATGCCGCACTTACGCTTGCCATTAGTCCGCTTGTTCCTCCACCTACTACAATGACTTTCATAAATTCTCCTTTGTATCTTTATTCGTAATTTTACTATAAGGGAAATGATACTTGACCGTCAAACTAAAAGGTGAATAAAGAGAAAATACTTTTTAATATAATAACAAAGGACGGCAGCAGACTCGCAAGAGCGAGTCTCATGCCTAAAATTCGAGCCTTGGTCTCGAATTTTCCTTCCACTAGTAACCATCTCCATGGTTACTAGTGGGCTTGTTATTATAATCAGTATTTTCTCTTTATTCACTTGGTCAATTCTAAGGAAATAATGGGCTAAACAAAATGAGAAAATACTTCTCAATATAGTAACAAAGGACGGTAGCAGACTTGCCTTACAAGTCTCATACCTAAAATTCGAGCCTTAGTCTCGAATTTCCCTTACTATCGTACTTGTTACTATGGAAAGTATTTTCTCTTTATCAACTATATCATTCGCCTAATTAGAAATAGGAATCGTTAAGTATACTTTTGTATAAGAATTTTCTACTGAATCAAATTCCATTTTAAACTCTTCTCCAAAATATAATGCTAATCGTTCTTTTACATTTTGAATTCCAACTCCACCTAATGCTTTATTGGAAGTACCTTGTTTCTTTAATCCTACTCCATTATCTTCAATCGTAATTTTAATAGAAGGAGATTGGTATCGAACCGTCAATTGTATTTTTCCTGGACGATTAATTTCCTTAATACCATGATAAATAGCATTTTCTACTAATGGTTGAAGTACTAATTTAGGTAATAAAATATCTGGAATATTTTCATCCACTTGAATCTCATAAGATAACTTTTCTTCATATCGTTGTTGCTGAATATACAAATATTGTCTTACATGATCCACTTCTTTTGTAAGAGGGATTAAATCTTCTCCTCCATTTAAAGCTAATCTAAAATATGTTGCGAGTGCTTTAGTAATAGACACAACTCGATTAGTATCTTGGAACTCCGCCATCCAAATAATGGTATCCAATGTATTATAAAGAAAATGTGGATTAATTTGACTCGATAAAGCCTTTAACTCATAAACTCTTGCCAATTGCTCCTGCTCTCTAGCTTCCATCATTAATTGTTCTAAGTGATTTAGCATATGATTAAAATGATGCGCTAATTGTTGAAATTCACTAGCACCATTTGGAATCGCTCGTAAATCAGTTTTCCCTTTTTCAACTTCCTGCATGGTCTCTTCCAAGTGTTGAATAGGAGATAAATGATGTCTCAAAATAATAACCATTCCAATTGAACAACCAATAAAACTTAAAATCGCAATACTAAAAACAATCATAAATAATTGCTTCGATAACTGTTCCCACTGTGAAAAAGTACTAATTCCTACTAATACCCAATTACAATTATCAATAGAAGTTTTGTGTACAAAAAAGTTTTTCCCAATCATAGAATCCATTGGACTTTTAGCAATATCTTCTGCAGACATTTGCTTATCAACAGATTGAAAAACTTCATTATCAGGATGATAAATGATTTTTCCCTCTGTATTAATCACAAACGCATATCCTTCCCGACCAAGAGAAAGTTCCTTAATATAATTTTCAAGAGCGTGAGAATCGATATCAAATCGAACGACTCCTAAACTTTCCTTTGTTTTTGATAAAATTTCTTGACTAATAGATAACACATATTTATCATTTTGCAAGCGACTTGGTAATAATACCGGGTTGTGAGATAAGTCAATCGCTTGTTGATACCATTCTTGCATCATTAATTCATTCGAATTGGCAGATTGAAGATTTTGATCACTTGAAATGATTCTTCCATCTTTTGTTACAATCGTCATTGAAACAAAGTGTTCATTACTTTTCACAAAGGTCTCTAACCAATTTCGAATACTTATTTGCGAATTATTTTCTTGTCCTTGGGCAAATTGAACAACTTCTGACTCATTAACAATAGCGTTAACTGTATACTTTAATTGAGAGACATACTGTTCAATATAACGAGCACTTGTATCAATTCTAGCGGTTGTTTGCCCGGATACGTTCTCTTTAAATAATTCACTACTTTTCCAATAAAAGACACTTCCAACAAGAATTAAAATCAAAAATAGCATTCCCAATAAATAGGTAGTTAATTTGATAAACAAGGAATTTTTCTTCATGATTCTACTCCCTTTTGAAATTGTTTGGGTGTAACGCCGACAATTTGTTTAAATCGAACTGAAAAATAATTCACATCTTCCATTCCTACTGCTGAAGCTACTTCATAAATTTTCATGGATGTAGATAATAGTAGTACTTTTGCTTTATTCATTCGTTGAGTAATGACATAATCTTGAAATGTCATTCCTAGCTTTTTCTTAATTAAGACACTGACATAATTAGGAGTAAAGCCTAATTGTTCTGCTACTTTTACAAGAGACAGTTCAGGATTATCTAATTGGCTATGAATAAGTTTTTCAATTTCTGTTTCTTCTGAAACGATATCTACTTGGTGAATTTGGTTTTCTTTTCGTTCTTTTTCTAATTTACCAACGACTGTGACAAAAAAGGCTTCAATTTCTTTTTTAGAAATAGGTTTTAGTAAATAATCGTCTGCTCCTAATTTTAATGCAGATAATAGGTAATCAACGTAATCATATCCTGTTAGAAATACGATATGTGTATGTGGGTAGTGTAATTTAACTTGTTGAGCTAGTGTGATGCCGTCCATTTGTGGCATATTAATATCTGTTAGTAAGATGTCGGGTTGATGCTGTTGAATCATTTCCCAAGCTTGTTTGCCATTTTCTACTTCTCGTACATCAGAAATTCCCAATTGTTTGTAATCAATGAGTGAAGTTAGTCCTCTTCTAACAAGAGATTCATCTTCGACAATTAACAGTGAATACATTCTCATCCCTCCTATTTCCATTATACTCCGCCTTTTTCAAAAAATTAACCGAAAGTATGCATAAAGAGAAAATACTTCACTTTATAGTAACAAAGGACGGTATCAGCCTTGCTTTGCAAGTCTCATACCTAAAATTCGAGCCTCGGTCTCGAATTTTCCTTACTATGGGAAGTATTTTCTCTTTATTCATTACGTCCATTCATTTATATGACTCACAACTCGAAAAAACTTGCCATAGTAGCATTAGTCCAATAAGCCAAAGATGGCTTATTGGACAGGAAAATTTGAGACCCTAGGCTCAAATTTTAGGCATGAAACCAAAGGTTTGCTGCCGTCCTCCTGCTACTATAGCTAAAGTTTTATTCATAAAATTTATTATTTAACAAAATCAACCAAAAATCCATAGCCTTTTTCTTCCATATCTGCTAACGGAATAAAACGAATAGCGGCACTATTAATGCAGAAACGTAATCCACCT
This sequence comes from uncultured Granulicatella sp., assembly GCF_963528315.1. GTDB lineage: Bacteria > Bacillota > Bacilli > Lactobacillales > Aerococcaceae > Granulicatella. The sequence goes on from NZ_CAURVV010000024.1 coordinate 5,566, forward strand.
TTGTCTCGAGGGCCATCATCAAACACGTGTCCTAAATGAGAATTAGCAATACGACTACGAACTTCAATTCGTTTCATATTAAAACTTGTATCTTCCTTATAAGTCACTACTTCTGAAGAAATAGGCTTTGTAAAACTTGGCCAACCACAACCAGAATCAAATTTATCTTTTGAAGAGAAAAGTGGTTCTCCAGTTGCTACGTCCACATAAATACCTGCTTCATGATTATCCCAATATTCATTAGAAAAAGCCATCTCTGTACGATTTTCTCTCGTAACTGCATATTGTTCTTTTGTCAAAGTTTTTTTCAATGTTTCATCATCTGGTAATGGGAATAAACTAGGATCAATCACTGGATCATTTGCTTTATTCACATCAATATGACAATAGCCGTTTGGATGTTTCTTTAAATAATCTTGATGGTAATCTTCTGCAACGACGAAGTTTCTAAGATTTTCTCTTTCAATTGCTACCTTTTTCCCTAATTGTTCTTCTTTTTCTGCTACTACTTGTTCAACAATTTCTTTATCTTCATCATTTTGATAATAAATTCCTGTTCGATATTGGCGTCCTACATCATTTCCTTGTTTATTGACTGATAGTGGATCAATTACTCTAAAGTAATATAATAAAATTTCTCGAAGAGATACGACTTTTGCATCATAAGTAATTTTCACTGTTTCTGCATGATCTGTATCATGAATTAATTGATAGTTTGTTGTTTCTACTTTCCCATTTGCATACCCACTTACTGCATCTTCTACTCCATTAATTCTTGAGAAATATTCTTCTAAGCCCCAGAAACAGCCACCTGCTAAATAGATTTCTTTCATCTCTTTTTCCCCCTTATTTTCTGATTTGTTAACCTCTTGTTGATTAATTAATGAACTAACCTTCTTCTCAATTGGATTTCCATTCGCCTGAACTGTTGCTGTTGAAGGATGAATGACATAATATGAAGCAATCAGCAATACAATTAACGCTACGACTCCAATCAATATTTTTTTATCCATTTTACCCACTCCTTATATTGAGAAAATACTTCTACATATAGTAACAAAGGACGGTAGCAGCCTTGCTCTTGCAAGTCTCATACCTAAAATTCGAGCCTAGGTCTCGAATTTTCCTTACTATAATTAGTATTCTTTTCTCTAGGTTCTCTCATATATGATTCACAACCCGAAAAGACTTGCCATAGTAGCATTAACATGAAACAGAAGGTTTGCTGCCGTCCTCTGCTACTATAGCTTAAGTCTTATTCATAAAAACATTACATCTTATCAAGATACTTCTGTATATCCTCATTTGCTAAATGCCCCGGATGAGCTTGTACTAATTCTCCATTTTGATTAATAAACACAGATGTTGGATACCCAATCACTCCAACTTGTTTAAAGAAATCCGGAGTTTCTGCCATTAATACTGGTAAATTTTTATAGTCTAAACCTGAAAACCATTCTTTAAAATCTTCTGCTTTTTTCTCGCGATTTACACCAGGCGCTACTACACTTAAAATGACTGTATCATCTGAATGATTCGCTGCTAAAGAATCTACTTCCGATAATCCTGCTAAACATGTTGGACACCATGAAGCCCAAACTTTGATATACACTTTTTTCCCTTTATAATCTGATAAATTGACTGTTTTTCCATCAAACGTTTTAAACGAAGCTTCCACTACTTTTTTAGAACTACTAGTTTCTTTCTTGTCTTTTGAAACTGCTTCTGTTGAAGGTTTTGTTGCATCTGCTTGCTTATTTCCCATTGGTTGACACGCTCCTAATAATAAACTAATTCCAATACATACATATTTCCATTTCATTTTTCATTCTCCTATCCTTATAAAAATAATACTTGTAATTGTTGGATAATAATCCAAACCCCCATTGCGATAATAACAATTCCTCCAATTTTCTTTAATAAGAATAATTGTTTCTTCGCAAGATTGAAGGCTTTCATTGCAGCGGTTGAAGCAATCGATAATACTAAAAACGGAATTGATAATCCTAAAATATAAATTCCTAATAAAAACATTCCATACAAAACGCTCGCTTGTTGAGTTGCCACTAATGTTAAGACTGAACTTAAAACAGGACCTACACATGGTGTCCATCCAAAACTAAAGCTCAATCCTAATAAATAACTACTCCATAATGACTTCTCATTTTTTGTTTCAAATTGTACTGTTTTTTGTTTTTGTAAAGACGTTAATTGAAATACTTCCATTTGATGCAATCCTAGTAAAACAATAATAGTTCCTAAAACTAAATGGAAATAAGGATTATACAATAATTGCCCTAACAAACTAGCAGCAAATCCTAATACAAAGAAAATTGTTGAAATTCCTGCTACAAATAAAAATGTTCGAACGACTGGTAGCACCGCAACTTCAAATTTTCCAATTTTAATACTGCGATTTCCTCTTTCACTCATTAATACTCCAAAATAAACCGGAAACAGTGGTAATACACACGGAGAGAAAAATGATAATAATCCCGCAGCAAAAATGCTTCCCCATAATAAAATATCCATTTATACACCTTCTTCTTGTAATGTTTGAATTTATTATAATCATTTGTGTTTAAAGAAAACATAGAATCCCCTACACAAATACATGAATTTAATATGATAATAGTAAAAAATGAAGTAGGCATTCTACTTCATTTTCTTTTTCTTAAACTTCATAAACTTTTTTACCATTGATATAAGTCGCTACGACAGTTGTTTTCAAAATTTCTTCTGGACTTTCTTCTAAGAAATTTTTCGATAAAATTACAAAGTCTGCATAATTTCCAACTTCTAATGTTCCAATATCTAAGCGACTTAATGATTTTGCTGCTCCATTTGTATGAGCAAACAAAGCCTCTTTAGTGCTAATTCTTTGTTCAGGCATTAATGCTGATTTTGGAAGTCCTTCTACTGTTTGACGAGCCACAGCAAAATACATCGTTTCAAATGGAGTTACATTTAGCACTACTGGAGTATCTGTTCCAAATGCTAAAGTCGCACCATGTTGAATAAAGGATTTGAATGGAAACATTTGTTTTGCACGAATTTCTCCAACTTCTTCATCTAATGTTTCATACCCGACTAATAAATGGCTTGGTTGAACTGAAACAATGAGAGATTTTTGAGCAGTAAGTGGTAAGTCTTTTGGATCCATTACTTCTAAATGCTCAATTGTATTGAATTTATAAGGCGCATCAAATGGATATTTTTCTTGCGCTTGTTTGAAATTCAATAATGTTAATTCTACTGCTCTATCTCCAACGGTATGGATACGCATTGGCCATCCTTCTTGGTTGGCTAATAAAGTCAATCGTTCCATTTTTTCTTCCGTTAAAAGTGGACCTCCCACATCTCCTTCAAAAAATGGCATTGGGTATGGTTCTTTTAAGTAAGCTGTATGCGAACTTGTTACGCCATCATAAAACTGTTTCACTCCACCCATTTGTAACATTGGAGATTGGTAAGTTTGATAGAAACGACGGTTTTCTTCAACGTCTTCACGCATTGCTGGGAAGAAACTCACTCGAACTGTTGCATCATCTTCTACACTAGAATAAAGTTTTGGATAAACAATATCATCTGGGCTTTCCCCTGTTAACGCAACATCGCCAACTGCTGTAATTCCCATCGCATTCAAATGTTTCATATAGTCTAGTAATGCCACTTTCGACTCAGCTTCATAAATTGCTAGTACTTTAGATAAATAGTAAATCGCAATTGCTTCTAAAAAGACTCCTGTTAACTCGCCATCTTTTTTAACAGCTTCTCCTCCAATTTCAGAAGGAATGTTTTCACTCGTTAAGCCTAATTCTTCTAGTGCCTTTGTATTAAGCCAAATCGTGTGTGCATCACCAGCAATCAAACAGATTGGAACTTCATTGGAAGCTTTATCTAAATCTTCTTTTGTTGGTAAAACTTGTTGTCCAAAATCACTCGCATACCAACCAATTCCAATCTTCCATCCATTATACACAGGAATTTCTTTTGCTTGAGCTACTACTTCTTCAATTGAAGGAGCTCCGACTGCTTTCATCTTTCCTAAATGAATTAGACTGGATAAATATAAATGTACATGCGCATCAATGAATCCAGGAGTCACCATTTTGTCCCCAGTATCAATTATTTTTCCGTCTACTTCTTCATGATAAGGAAGAATATTCGTAATCTTCCCATCTTTTATTTCTAATATTCCTTCAGTCGTTTCTTTTGAATCTCCAATAAAGAGATATTTACTTTTTACAAAATAATGCATATTATAACTCCATTTTAAAATTTAAAAAGGCATCATTATAATTGGAAATCCATTCTGTTCCAAGATATTCATAATGCTCTAAACTTTCAATGACTTCTTGTGATGGATAAAATGTTTCATCTGACACCACTTCTTCATCTAATAATTCTTTTGCAGCTTCATTTGGTGTAGCATATCCTACAAACGCTGCATTTCTAGCTGCATTTTCAGGACGAAGCATAAAGTTAATAAACGCATACGCTCCTTCAATATTTTCCGCATTATATGATAACGCAAAGTTATCTGTCCAAACAGCACTTCCATCTTGCGGTAAAATATACTGAACAGCAGGATTCGCTTCTGCTACAGCAGCGGCATCTCCTGAATAACCAATTCCGATCGGCGCTTCTTCTAATTTCATCATTGTTTTAATTTCTTCATTTAATACAGCACGCACATTTGGATTTAATGATTTAATTTTCAATTCTGCTTCTTTTAATTGCGCTGCATCTTTTGAATTGAGTGAGTAACCTAATGATTGCAATGCTAATCCCATTGTTTCACGATTTCCATCTAGTAATAAAATTTTATTACGGAATTCACTCTTCCATAAATCATTCCAAGTTGTAATACTTTCTGGATCGATATATTTTGTATTCACCATAATTCCAACAGTCCCCCAGAAATAAGGAACTGTATATTGATTTCCAGGATCCACTGGACTATTTAATAAAAATGGCGAAATATTTTCTAAACCTTTAATTCTTGAATGATCCAATGGTTGTAATAAATTCTGATTGACTAATTTTGTAATACTCGATTCACTTGGAAATACGATATCATAACGAGTACCACCTTGTTTTAATTTTGCTTCCATTGCATCATTTGAATCGAATGTTTCATAAACCACTTGAATATTTGTTTCTGCTTCAAATTCTTTAATCAAATCTGGGTCAATATAATTTCCCCAGTTAAATAAATAGAGCTGCTGTTTTTCACTAGAAGCAGATTCATCTGCCGAAATTTCTTGCGATTGAATATATTTTTTTACTCCTAATAGTAAAAGTACAACGACCAAAATCGATAAAATTAAAGATACTAATTTTTTCATGAAAAACCTCATTTCTCTCTTGTTATTTTACAATAAGTTGATAGTAATAAAATATCGCTTTCACGTCAACTAGTACGTTCTGAAATGGAAAAATTTTTACAGAAAAAAAAGAAATTGAACGAATAAACGTCCAATTTCTTTCCAGTCAAAATCTTACTTAAATACGATTATACCCATTCTCCATTAGCATTTACTTTGTATCCATCTGGGGTTGTCGTATTTACTAATAATTCTCCTGAATCATTCACATAATACCATTTACCATCAACTTCAAACCACTGAGAAGCTTTCATTGCTCCTGATGATTCTAAATAGTACCATTTATCATGATCTAGCAACCATCCGGTTTCCATCGCTCCTGAACCATTTAGGAAGTACCATTCACCTTTATCTTTAATCCACCATTTTTGCATATAACCACTTTGATCTAAGTAATACCAAGTTCCATCTTGATTGAACCATCCAGTAACTTTTTCATCTCCTCTATACATCACCCACTGATTATTTTCTTGAATCCAACCACCAATTGTAAGTTTTGTATCAGCTGTTACTTCTTTTAAGCTAGAAATATCGATAAAGTTTCCAGTTAATGGAGTTTTATTTTCAATCGCTTTTTCCATTTTTTCTTCAGTGGCTTTCATAATCTTGAAGACTGTTTCAGCTACTTTCATTGATTTTGCAGTATAACTATCAGCCGTTGCTCGAACATATTCATTTGACTGATTACGATATTGGTTAATTAATTTTGTTTGATAAGTGAATAAAACTTCCTCTAATTCTTCCCAATTTGATTTAATCGTTTTACCAAATAAATCTTTATGTTCTGTTACCATCTTATCAATATGGTCTGCAACCCAATACCATGAATCAGGATTATATTTACTTCCTCTTACTTGGTAAGCTTTAAAAGTATCTTTAATGTGCCCAAAATATGGAACGTATGGAGTGTTACGTGAACGACTTAAGCCAAACCACATAATTCCTCCTAATTCACTAGGTAAATCTTGACGAATTTGATACACATGGGGGTCAATAACATTTTCATTACCTGGTGCATATTTATATTTTGCTTGTTCTGCTTCTGGTAAAGCCTTAATATTATCTTTTGGAGTATAGTCATTATAAAAATCATATCCTGGAACTTCATCATCTGGAATAAATCCTTCAGATAATGTTTCAAAACGATTTCTTTGAATTTTAATGGCATCTGCTACTGTATAATCTCTACGTGGAGTGTCTTGTAAAAATTCATAATATTCATCTTGATAAGTAACTGATGATTGAGGATTTAATAATTTAATACCAGCATATTGTCTTGAACGATTACGTTCATCTAACTTAGGCGCATAACTTGCTGCTAAATGAAATTTTCCATTCACTTCTTTATAAGAGCCAGCTTTTTTAGCTGTTTCGATGATACCTTTTGAAGCAATAACATTATTTGTATCTGATAAATTCAATGCACCAAGGAAATAAGTGTTTGGCATAATAGAGAATTTATCATCTGGATATTTATACGCAACATATTGATGTCCAGAATAAATTTCCATATACCATAACTCATTTTTATCTGCAATCATAATATTATTTCCTTCAGCAGATCCTTTTTCATCAATGACTTTTGCTAAAAGTTCTACCCCTTCACGTGCAGTTTTTACACGTGGTAAAATTAATGTTGTCATAGCTGCTTCTGCAATTCCATCTTTAACAAGTGGATCTACTTCTAGAACATCTTCTCTTGGAGTTGTTGTTAATGTAGCTGTTAAAGAAACCCCATATTCATTGAATCCATGTTCATCAAAAATTCCTTCATCTGTATCTCTAGAATCATCTGCTACAGAAGTATATTTAAATTCATGACGTAAATGAGGATAAGTGAATCCTGTAGACACATCTTCTAACATTGCTCCTTCTGCATAATCTTTTGCAGGATTTACAATGAAATTCTTATTATGTGTATGTTGTCCTGGTGTAGTTCCATCACCTTGCTTATATGGATAATCTTCCGTACGACCATATAAAATGGAACCGTCTTTCGTTAATCCTTTTCCAATAATAAAACCTGAACACGCTTCTACAGATTGTAATGATAATACTGTACCAATAATAACGCTTGACAATAATAGTTTTGTAATTCTTTTATCCATCCCTATCTCTCCTTTTGTAAGCTTATTCATTTATATTAATCACACAAACTTCACACACTCTTCTAGTCACTTCCCTCTCGTGTATTTTGTCGCCTATATTATACGTCTAAATGTTTACGCTTTCAATCGTTCTTCCTAATTTTTAATGAAATTATTATTCTATACAAAAAACATCCGTTTAAGTAGATTACAACTTAAACGGATGTTTCATCAAGAACTAGTTTAGTAAGAAAAAATGTCACATCTATCTAAACTAACCTTTAAAATCTCCTTGTCTTGTTTCAATAATTTTCATTGCTGCACGGATGACATGATATTCATCAATTAATTTTCCAATTAACTCATAATTACGCTCAGTTAATCTACCTGATAATATTTTATGAGAAAATTGATGGAAATTATCTAGATGTTCTTCAATACTCATTAGCATCTCCTTAGCATCTTTATGACGATACTTTTTAACAATATGTGCTACTTCTTCAGAAAATAATGCCAAATTATTTTCATGAATGGTAGTATTTTTTCCTTCTGGTACTAAATCATTTGCTTCGTAACAAGTTAAGAATTTTTGTTCAATTGTATTACAAACAAAAACAACTCCTATTTGCGAAACATATTTTTTCTCTTCCGGACGTTGTTCTTCATTTTTATTATACTCTACTAAAGTTCCAAGTTGTCTTCCTACCCATTTTGGAAGCTGTTCACTACTGACTTCAAATCGCTCCTGTGCTCTTTGAGCAAAATGATCCGTCCATGTATAATTTGGTCCAAATGAAAGTCCCATAACATGACTCCTTTATATTCATATAATTCAGTAAAGTGAGAATTCAATCCAATTAGATAATTTTATCCGCCTAAATACACTTTCTATAAAAAAAAACACATCCATCCCACCTTTCCTATTAACGATTTAGGATAGAATAAAAAATAAAATTGTGAAATCGTTCTCAATGAGATTTTATCAATCCTTTTACTGAACTTCAACTGAACTTTCTTTTATAAAACAAAAAACTCCCACTTGCCAGGTAAACAAGTGAGAGATAGGATGGCTACATTTCGTCTGGAGATTCTACTCCTAAAATTGCAAGACCTTGTTTTAAGATAACAGCTGTTGCTTCCACTAATGCTAAACGAGCATTTAGCCCTTCATCTTCTTGTAAGATACGGCTGTTAGCATAATATTTATTGAAGGCTTGCGCTAGAGAAATCACATATTTAGAAATAACAGAAGGTTCAAATTTGCTTTCTGCGTATTTCACAATATTTGGATAATTTTCAATTTGTTTTAATACTTCCCATGCATAGTCATCTTCTAATTCTAATGCTTGAGATAAATCAACTGAAACTCCTGCTTTTCTTAAAATACTCATTGCACGAGCACGAGTATATTGAACATAAGGTCCAGTTTCTCCTTCGAATTGAACAACTTCTTCTAAGTTGAAATCGAAGTTATTTGTACGATCGTTTTTCAAATCGTGGAAGATTACCGCACCTACCCCAACTTGTTTTGCAACTTGTTCTTTGTTAGGTAAGTTTGGATTTTTAGCTTCAATTTGTTTTAAAGCTAATTCTTCAGCTTCACGTAAAACTTCTTCTAATAAGACAATTTTACCTTTACGTGTTGATAATTTTTTACCACCTAATGTAATTAAACCAAAGCCAACGTGAATCATGTTTTCTTGCCAATCACGACCCATTTCATTTAATACAGCTTTTAATTGTTTAAAGTGGTTTGCTTGTTCATTTCCTACAACATAAATGTTTTTAGCGAAATCATAAGTTTCTTTACGGTAATGTGCAGCTGCTAAATCACGAGTGATATATAATGTCGCACCATCTGATTTTTTAATTAATGCAGGTGGTAAGTCATATTTATCTAAGTGAACAACTGTTGCCCCACGGTCGATTGTTGTAATTCCATTATTTTCTAAGTATTCAACAATTGGATCCATCTTATCATTATAGAATGCTTCACCATTATAAGAATCAAATGTAATTCCTAAAATATCATACACACGATTGAATTCTTTTAATGATTCTGATTTGAACCAATTCCATAGTTCTTCTGCTTCAGCATCGCCATCTTCTAATTTTTTGAACCATGCACGACCTTCATCTTCTAAAGAGCTATCGCGTTCTGCTTCATCATGGAATTTAACGTATAAACGTAATAATTCTGCGATTGGATCTTGTTCAACGGCTTCTTTTGTTCCCCATTTTTTATAAGCAACGATTAATTTACCGAATTGTGTTCCCCAGTCTCCTAAGTGGTTCACTTTAATTGGGTTATAACCAACTTTTTTCTCTAAGTTAACGATGGCATTCCCAATAACTGTTGAACGTAAGTGACCCATTGACATTGGTTTTGCAATATTTGGACTAGACATATCAACTACAACATTACGTCCTTGACCAAAGTCAAAGTTACCATAATCTTCTCTTTGTTCTAAAACAGTGTGTAATGTTTCATCTGCAAATTTACCTTTTGATAGGAAAAAGTTTGCGTAAGGTCCCATTGCTACTGCTTTGCTAATATGTTCATCTGAAACTACTTCAATGATTTCTTGTGCAATTGCTTGAGGCGCTTTACGTAATACTTTTGCAAGTGAGAATGCTGGGAAAGCCAAATCTCCTTGTTCTGCATATTTTGGAACTTCAATCATTTTATAAATTTCTTCAAATGATAAATGTTCGCTAATTGTTTTATGAATTTGTTCTGCAACTATTTTTTTATAATCCATATTGACACTCCTTCTTTTGTAAAAAATATAAATAAAAAAGCCCCTAATCAAGCAACCTTGACTAGAGACGAGATAACCCGTGGTACCACTCTTATTGTTTAAAATACTAAACCACTTTAAACTTTTTTAACGGTAAGCGACCGGATTACTCTACTACATTCGAATAATCATTTCCAAAGTGCGGTTCATTTACTTCTTCATGACTGGCTTCCACCACCCCAGCTCGCTAAAACAGATATCCGTAAACTACTCTCTTCTTCATAAATGTTTATTGTTTATAGGACGATTATAACAAGCGATAGAATATTTGTCTAGTAATTTTATAATAAACTTTATAACGCAAAAAAGAAAAGACCTTGAATAGTAATATTAAACATGAAACAAAAAGTTTGCTGCCGTCCCCTATTACTATCACGCAAAGTCTAACTCATAAACGTACTCTCATAAATATCATTCAAAAAGAAAAGACTTTGCATAGTAATATTAGTGATATAATCAGCAGCCGCTGATTATATCACAGGAAAAATTGAGACCTTAGGCTCAATTTTTAGGCATGAAACCCAAGGTTTGCTGCCGTCCCCTATTACTATATAGCAAAGTCTAATTCGAAATCATCAGTTGCGGAAAATCTTAGCCTCCAAGAACAAGTCATTATACAATCCTAACAACTCAGAACCTAGATTCTCATACACTTCCATATGTTCCATTTGCTCATCAGAAGGATAAAAAGTCTCATTACTTGTTACTTCTTCCGGCAATAAGTCTAACGCATCTTTATTTGGAGTTGAGTATCCAACATATTCCGCATTTTGAGCAGCAACGTCTGGTCTCAATAAAAACGAAATAAAACGATACGCACCATCATAGTTTTTAGCCGTCTTAGGAATGACAATATTATCAAACCATAAGTTCGTTCCCTCTTCCGGTAAAACATACGCTAAATCTTCATTTTTCTCCAACATCTTCGCAGCTTCCCCAGAGAATGATACCCCAATCGAAGCTTCCTCTTGTGCCATATACGTCTTCATCTCATCCGCAATAATCGCTTTAGCATTTGGCATCAATGTTTTCAAAAATTTACCTGCTTCTTTCACAACCTCAGGATCCTTTTCATTCAAAGAATACCCTTGCGTTTGAAGCGCAATTCCCATCATTTCTCTAGCACCATCGATAAATAAAATTGAATCTTTATAGTCCTCTTTCCATAAATCAGACCACTTCGTAATTTCGCCTTCAGCAATATTTTTTGTATTATAAATAATTCCTAAAGTTCCCCAGAAGTAAGGAATACTATAACGATTATTTGGATCAAAACTCTTATTCAAGAATTTCTCATCTAAATGTTCCATTCCTTCAATTTTAGAATAATCTAATGGGACTAATAAATCTTCTTTTAACATTTTATGAATCGCATATTCACTTGGAATCGCCACATCATAATTTGTTCCACCTTGTTTAATTTTTGTATACATCGCTTCATTTGAATCAAATGTTTCATAAATGACTTTATAGCCTGTTTCTTCTTCAAACTGAGTAATTAAATTAGGATCGATATAGTCTCCCCAGTTGTATACAATAATTGTATCAGAATTTCCTGCAATAGCTGTTTCAAAATTTTTTCTAAAAAGTAATAATCCAAAACTTGCGACTAAAATTGCCCCAACAAACATCATTAATCGCTTCATCGGATTACCCCCTTCGCTAAATCATTTTCAACATTTTTCTGATTTAATCGTTTTGCTTGGTATTGTTGAATGAAATAATATCCAATGACTAAAATTAATGAGAATAAGAACATTAATGTACTTAAAGCATTAATTTGTAAACTAATTCCTTGACGAGCTCTTGAATAAATTTCAACCGCAATTGTAGAGAATCCATTTCCTGTTACGAAGAAAGTTACTGCAAAATCGTCTAATGAATACGTAAATGCCATAAAGAATCCACTTAAAATTCCAGGTGTAATGGATGGTAAAATAATACGTGTTAATACTTGAGAACTTGTTGCCCCTAAATCTCGTGCTGCTGTAATCATTGAACGATTCATTTCTGTTAATTTTGGTAAAACCATTAAAACAACAATCGGAATATTAAACGCAATATGAGAAAGTAGTACTGACCAAAATCCTAATTTGAATCCAATAAATGTAAATAAAATTAATAAACTTGCCCCGATAATAACGTCTGGTGAAACTAATAAAATATTATTCATTCCAAGAACAAATTGTTTTCTTCTATTTGAACGAATAAAGTCAATCATAATCGCACCAAGTGTTCCAATAATCGTTGCACATAGCGCTGATAATAAGGCTAAAATTAAAGTATCAATGACAATACCAATCAATCTTGTATCTCCAAGAACAGCTTTATAATGCTCTAAAGTAAAAGATTGGAAATCATTCATTCCTCCACCACTATTAAATGAATAATAAATCAAATAGAAAATAGGAGCATACAATACTGCAAATACAAATACTAAATAAGCATTTGATAACCAATGATTTTTCTCTAATTTCATTATGCTTCTCCTCCTTTTCTACGATCACGTGTTACAAACATTAAGACAATCATCGCTACAATTAAGACAACCCCAATAGTTGAACCCATTCCCCAGTTTTGCGTTACTAAGAAATGTTGCTCTACGGCAGTCCCTAATGTAATCACACGATTTCCTCCAATTAAACGAGTTAACATGAATAGTGATAGTGATGGAATAAATACTGCTTGAACACCACTTCTTACACCACTCATCGTTAATGGAATCACGACATTTTTTAAAGTTTGCCAAGGAGTAGCACCAAGGTCACGGCTTGCTGCAATTAATGAACTTGGTAATTCTTGTACTGCATTAAAAATCGGTAAAATCATAAATGGTAATTCAATATAAGCTGCTACCGTTAAGAAACTAAAATCCGTAAATAAAAATTCTTTTGGAGCAATTCCAAATAATGATAAGAATTGATTTACTGTACCTGTTTGGCTAAAAATACCAATAAATGCATAAGCTTTTAATAATAAATTCACCCATGTTGGCAAAATGATTAATAATAACCATAAATTTTTATGCTTTGTTTTACTTAAAAAGTAAGCTGTTGGATAACTCACAACTAAAGTCACTAATGTTACTAAAAAGGCATACCATACTGAGTTAAATGTCATTTCTAAATAATTACCAGAAGTAAAATAATTCGTATAGTTTCCAATCGTTAATTGATTATTAATATCGAAAAATGATTTATAGAAAATCATTGCCAAAGGCGCTACTACAAATAATGCCAACCATAAAAGATATGGAATGGAAAAAAACATACGAGAATTTTTACTCATTACTATCGTCCTCCACTTCCTCGTAGCTTTCTAGACGTGCATCAAATTCTTCTTCACTTTCTCCAAAACGCATTACGTGAATATCTTGTGGCTCAAAGTATAATCCAACTTTTGATCCCACTTCTGCTTTCTTCGTTGAGTGAATCATCCACTCATTTTTATTTTCGTCATAACAAATAATTTCATAGTGAACTCCACGGAATAATTGTGTATCCACTTCAACGGTTAATTTCCCTTTATCTACACTAGTTAGAGATAAATCTTCCGGACGAATAACGATTTCAACCTTTTCATTTGGACGCATACCAGCATCGGCACATTCAAATTCTTTTCCAACAAATTCTACTAAGTAGTCTTCTTTCATCACACCAGCAACGATATTACTTTCACCAATAAAGTCCGCAACGAAACGGTTGATTGGTTCATCATAAATATCTACAGGAGTACCTGATTGAATAATTTCTCCACCATTTAGTACGAAGATTTCATCACTCATCGCAAGAGCTTCTTCTTGGTCATGAGTTACGAAAATAAATGTAATACCTAAACGTTGTTGTAATTCACGCAATTCATACTGCATATCTGTTCTTAATTTTAAGTCTAGCGCTGATAATGGTTCATCTAATAATAGAACCTCTGGTTCATTCACTAATGCACGAGCAATTGCTACACGTTGTTGTTGTCCTCCAGACATTTGAACGATTTCACGTTTTTCATAGCCAGATAATTGAACTAATTTTAATGCTTCAGAAACTTTTTGTTTGATTACATCTTCTGGTAATTTTTTCAAACGTAACCCGAATGCAATGTTTTCAAACACATTCATATGAGGGAATAATGCGTAGTCTTGGAATACAGTATTTACTTTACGTTTATTTGGTGGTAAATCAGTAACATCTTCTCCATTTAAAGTAACAGAACCAGTTGTTGCATCAGTAAAACCAGCAATAATACGAAGAATCGTAGTTTTACCACATCCTGAAGGTCCTAATAATGTATAGAATTTTCCTTTTTCAATTTCAAAGTTAATATTTTTTAATACTTGAGTATCATCATAAGATTTTGTTACATTTTCAAATGTAATAATTGCATTGTTGGACATGTTTCGTACCAATCCTTCCTTTTTATAAATAAGAATTTGTTGCGACAATTAACACCTTACTTATTTCATTGCCAGCATTTTTAATTTGATGTTTAGCAGAAGCTTCAAAATAAAAAGATTCTCCTTTTGAGACAACTTCTATTTGTTTTCCTACTTTTACTTGTACTTTACCTTCTAGAACATATCCAAAAGTTTCGGATAATGATGGTTGGAACACTTTGTATTCCCCTTGAGGTTTAAACTCTAATATTACAGGTTCCATTTCATGTTCATTCGAATCTGGATTTAACCAAGTCACTATCGTTTTATGCTTTGGATCCTCCATCACGGTCATATCTTCAGGCCCATAAACGGTTAAAGCTTCTTCTGGTCCATCTTCAAAGAAATCCTTTGGTGCACATCCTAATACTTCTAAAATATCAAAAAATGTGTCCATCGATGGCGAACTTAGATCATTTTCTAATTGGGAAATATATCCTTTAGATAAATCTGTCCTCTCGGCTAATTCTTCTTGCGTTAGTCCTTTTTGAACCCGTAGAGCTTTCAAATGACTCCCTATTTCCATCTTATCCCTCCATTCTTTAAACTTAAAGTTTAATCACACTAGGACTCATTATACTCTAAGTTTAGTAATAGTCAACAATTAAATCTTGAAAAAGTAAAAAAAGAACCCTATACAATGTATAGAGTTCATACGAGTAATATAGAAATGAGGTTAAAAAGTAGCCTTCTAACTATGAGATTCGCATTTGCGAAGCTGCTAGCGTCCATTATGCTACATTCAGAGAAGTCGATTTTTATTAACGTACCCTCATTACTTCCGTTCAGAAAGAAATGACTTTTTCATAGTAGAATTATTAATATAAGCCAAGTTTGGCTGATATTAAAGGGAAATTCGAGACCAAGGCTCGAATTTTAGCCATGAAACCGCAGGTTTGCTGGCGTCCTCTGCAACTATTAAAAAGTCAATCTTATTAACGTACTTTCATGTTAGTTTCGTTCAAATAGAAACGACTTCTTACAGTAGCATTGGTAATATAAGCCACTTTGGCTTATATTACTGGAAAAATCAAGACCTAGGCTTGATTTTTAGGTATGAGACCGCAGGGCTACTACCGTCCATTGCTACAGTATAAGAAGTCAGTTTCTAGTTATTTCATTATTTTAAAAGAGCCTTCGCCATTGCTAGGCATCCAATTGTTGCTGCATTATTCCCTAAAGCTGGAATTTGAATATACTCATCCACTGAAGGATATCCAACATAACCATTCATTAATTTTTCGAATTCTTGTTTCACTTTTTTCAATAAATGAGTTTGTTGCATTACTCCCCCACCTAAAACAATTACTTCAGGCGCTAAAATTAATGTTGTATTATAAATACATTGAGCAGCATAGTAAGCTTCAATATTCCAAATTGGATCAGTTGGTTCTAATTCAAATGCAGGACGACCAGCTTTTTCTTGTAAAGCAGGTCCAGCTGCTAAACCTTCTAAACAGTCAGAGTGGAAAGGACAAACACATTTAGCATTATCTTCCGGGTGACGTTTAACAATCATATGACCCATTTCTGGGAAGTTCATTCCACCTACAAATTCTCCGCGCTGGATAGCTCCACCACCAACACCGGTTCCAAATGTATAATATACTAAGCTTTCTAAATCTTTTCCGTGACCAAAATAATATTCGCCATAAGCTGCTGCATTCACATCTGTAGTCCAATTAATTGGAACATTTAAATGACGATTTAATTCACCAATGAAATCATAATTTTGCCATGCTAATTTTGGAGTAGAAGTAATGTATCCAAATGTAGCAGATTTTTTATTACTATCAATTGGTCCAAAAGCACCTACACCAACTGCTTCTAATTCTTGCTCATATTTTTTAAAAAATTCAAAAACTTTCGGTAAAGTTTCTTCTGGAGTTGTTGTTGGAATTGAAATTCTTTCTAAAACTTCCATATCATGATTTCCAATCGCACAAACAAATTTTGTACCACCAGCTTCGATACTACCTAATACCATATAAAATTCCTCCAATATATTGATAATTGTATTATATACAAAAAAAGACAAGTAAGCTAGCACTTACTTGCTAATGAATCGGGAATACAGGATTCGAACCTACGACCCCTTGGTCCCAAACCAAGTGCTCTACCAAGCTGAGCTAATTCCCGATATATGCACCCAACAGGAGTCGAACCTGTAACCGCTTGATTCGTAGTCAAGTACTCTATCCAATTGAGCTATGGGTGCTAGTTATTCACTTGTATATAGAAAAAATGCACCCAACAGGAGTCGAACCTGTAACCGCTTGATTCGTAGTCAAG
>NZ_CAURVV010000025.1:0-21041 GCF_963528315.1 uncultured Granulicatella sp.
AAATTCAACCAACTGAAGCTTTTGTTGAGGTTTTTTTTAAAAGTTAATTATTATAAAAAACACGACTCTTATCGTTCGATAGGAGTCGTTTATTTTTTTGGATAGAGTTTTATTAATGAGTTTCATATCCCATTAAAATACCGCCTTGTTCAGCATAGTAGCTACATAATCCACTAGTAGGATAAGCTTGAACATCAGCATTAGGGAATTCAGCATGAATTGCTGTTGTAATCATGGCGCAAATTTCAGGGTTGTCGCAATGACTAATGGCCACACGTCCACCTTGGTAATGATTTTTCTTCATTTCATCCCAAATGGCAGTAACAGCACGCTTTTGTCCACGTGATTTATGGAGTAACTCTAATGTTCCTTCTGTACTAGCTTGTCCAACCATACGAATATTTAATAATCCAACAACACGTCCAACCAATTTGCTAAGACGACCATTTTTTACTAAATTATCCACACTTGCTAGAGCAAATAATAGTTTTGTTTTTGAATGATAGTTACGTGCTTTTTCCACAACTACTTCAAAAGAAGGATCTTCTTTAATGAAGTTTGCAATGGCTTGTGTGATTAATACCATTTCTCCGCTGGCTGATAAGCTGTCGATAATTTCAATGTTTGCTTCAGGATGTTCTTCTAAGTACATTTTTTTCGCTAATTGTGCGCTATTATGGCTTCCAGATAAAGTACCAGTAATGGTTACAACAATAATGTTATCGGCACCTTCAAATGATTGTAAATAGCTCTCAGGGCTTGGACAAGATGAAGAAGTTTTTCCTTCATAGGCATACATTTTTACCATCATTTGATCAATTTCTAATGCTTCATTATCAATAAATTCTTCCTCACCTACATGAATTGTTAAAGGAACATTAATGTAAGTACAATGCTCAGGTAGAGATTCTAAGTGTTTGATATCACAACCAGAATCTGTAATAATTTTCCAAGTCATTTGTTTCCTCCTAGGGATTATATTTTCAATTAATGAGTTCAATATACTGAGAAAAAAGGGAATTGTCAATGGATAACTGAAACGCTACCACTGTTGAAAATAAGAATAAAAATCGGTAAAATAGAAAGGAAGAAGAACAAGGAGGAGTTCAAATGAAAAGAGCAGCCATTGTATTGACAACAGGATTTGAAGAAATTGAGGCAATAGCGCCAATGGATATTTTACGTCGTGCAGGAGTAGAAGTCGATATAGTTGGAGTAGATGCTAAAGTAGCGACTGGTTCACATAGTTTAACGATTTCAACAGATAAAGAATTAGTAGAGGTTATGAATGAGTTATATGATATTGTAATTTTACCAGGTGGAATGCCAGGTGCAAAATTATTGAAAAATCATCAAGCTGTACAAGAGTTTGTAAAACGTCATTATGATGCAGGTAAATTAGTCGCAGCTAATTGTGCTGCACCGATTGCGATTGAAAATTCAGGTGCATTAAAAAATCGTCATTACACTTGTTATCCTGGATTTGAAAAACAAATTAATGATGGTACTTATACAGGAGATTTTGTACATCAAGATGGACGAGTGATTACGGGATCAGGTCCTGCTGCAGCTTTTGAATTTTCTTATACAATTGTGGGGGCTTTAGGGATTGATGCAGCACCCCTAAGAGAAGCGATGGGGTATAATCGTTTGGTACAATAAAGTTTTCATAAGTAAGAATATCGTTTAAAAAATTGTCATTTATTGAAATGGACAGATGAATTTAAAATTTTAGATTCATGTCCATTTTTTATGTATCGATTTTTAATTATTTGGCTGAGCAATTTGCTTGTTTGATAAGTTATTAGTATAATGAAAGTTACTATAATAATTAAACGAGTAATAGAATTTAACGCTAGTATTAATGTTACAAATATGTTACAATGTTACAGAACGATGTTATTATAGAAGAATTTATCCGAATATTTAAAGTTAGAGAAGGGGTTCTATGCACGAAAAAGAACTGAAACAATTAAAAGAAAAGCTAAGAGAAGACGGCGTAAGAATGACAACTCAAAGAATAGCCATTTTAGATTATTTAGCTGAGTCGCATCATCCTACTGCTGAGGATATTTACACAGCTATTGTTGCGAAAGATCCCAATATTAGTATGGCAACCGTTTATAATAATTTGAATAAATTAACTGATGAGGGATATTTACTAGAATTAACATATGGGGATGATGCTAGTAGATATGATTTTAATATAGGGAAGCACTATCATGTAGTCTGTCAAGAATGTGGTTGTGTAGAGGATTTATTTTATCCTTTATTGGAAGATGTAGAATCAGTTGCTGAAGAATTAACGGGGTATAAAGTTCTAGGGCATCGTATGGAAGTTTTTGGAGTTTGTCCAAATTGTCAACAAAAATCATAAAATGTAAAGATTAGGAAGAGGAAATATGAAGAGAGACTGGAAAGGTATAAAACGATTAGAACTACCTCAAATAGTTGCAATTGCTATTTTGATTTTATTTTTAGTATTGATAGAGTGGTTCGTAGTCAGCAGCTTAGCAAAAAATCATTTGATTAGAAGAAATGAAGCTGTTATGAGAAAAGCTGAAGCAACTGATGCACAGCAGTATAATGAAGCTGTAGAAGTTCAATCTCAAACTATTGGGAATACAGTATTTACGGTGTCATATCCTACTGTTGACCAAAAAATCGTTGAACCTATTCAAAAGGAATTAGATGTTTTATTAGAAAAAGCACAAGAACAATATAAAGATGAATCAAAACGTACTTGGGTATATTTAAAGGTGTATCAATCACATGTTTTAAATGGAATCAAAGATGTTTATTATTATCAATCTGTTTACCAAGAAACTAAAAAAGGATTGGAACAGGTAGCTTATGATGAATTAGGGCATCAATTAGAAGGTAAAGAAAAATCTGGGACAGCTGTTATCAGTGAATTATTTATTAATGATTTAGAAGTTACGAATCATTTTGTTAAAAAAGCGATGAATGTAGCTAAGGAACAATCTTTATCTGAAGAACAGACTAACCAATTGTTACAAGAATTTGCTTACGAAAATTGGAAAAACTTGGATGCTTCCATTATTCAAAATGGATTTAGATTCAACTTAAAAGAACCTATTCAAACTAGTAACGGAGAAAACTTAACTCAAATTTCATTTGCGTTTCAAGAACTATTTCCAATTTTAAAAAGTGATCGTATCCCAGAATCACAAAAAGAGGCTTATGAAAATTGGAAAAATCAATTAGAGGAACGTTTAAATGAAAAACGTGTGGCAATTAGTTTTGATGATGGTCCAAGTAGTGAGTTGACTCCGAAAGTTTTAGATATTTTAAAACGATATGGAGTTCATGCAACATTCTATATTATGGGAAAACATGTTCCGGGTAATGAAGATATTATTAAACAAATTGTGGAACAAGGCCATCAAGTAGGAAATCACTCATACAGCCATCCATTATTAACAACATTAACTCCTGAAGGTGTTCATCAACAAGTAGCAGATACTCAAAAATTAATTGGAGATGCTACTGGAGGAATTCGTCCAACCACTTTAAGACCACCATATGGTGGATTTGACCGTATGGTTGCAGAGCAAGCAGGAATTGCGATTTTAAATTGGTCTGTGGATACATTAGATTGGAAGAGCCGTAATGTGAATAGTATTCTTCAAGAAGTAAGAGAAGGAACATATAATGGTTCGATTATTTTAATGCATGATATTCATCCAGAAACAGTTGAAGCTTTACCAAGATTATTAGATTTCTTACAACAGGAAGGATATGCGATTGGTTCAATTGATGAATTAATGGGTGGACAAGCAATGTTACCAAATCATGTATACTTCGATAGAAAATCACATAAAGAAGTTCAATAATAAACTTATCAAATTACTTGATTTTTTGATAGAGTTACGTTAATCTATTAGTGTGTTTTAACACAGACCTTGTACCGAGTTTTACGATTCACCAACGTTTTACTCAGTAGAAGGAATAATATAAGAAAGAGGTGTTTAGAAATGGCTATTTCTAAAGAACAAAAAAACGCAATCATCAAAGAGTACGCGATTAAAGAAGGAGATACTGGTTCACCAGAAGTACAAATTGCTGTACTTACTTACGAAATCAATCACTTAAACGAACATATTCGTGTACACAAAAAAGACTACCACTCAAACCGTGGTTTATTGAAAAAAGTTGGTCACCGTCGTAACTTATTAGCTTACTTACGTAACAAAGATATCCAACGTTACCGTGAGTTAATCAACCGTTTAGGTTTACGTCGTTAATCAAAAGATTCAACAAGTCTCACTCCATCGATTTTCGATGGAGTGTTTTTTTATGACAAAAAAGATGACCGAAGTCGTCTTAAAATGCTACAGTCAAATTAAAGGGAAATAATCTGATCATTTGTATTAATTTTTTTGAAAATTTTATCCCTTAATAGATATGCTTCTCCGTATAATTCTTCTATTCCATCATGCCCATAAATATAAGTTCCATCTGGGAAAATGTAAAATTCTTGATTCACGCTATCTTCTGTAGCGATTTCTTTAAGGACATGTTTTCCATCTAAATACTCGTGTTTTAAAAAATTAAAATGAGGAATCACTTGTTTCGTTGTTAATCCTAAACCTTTTAGAAATCTTTGATAGTCTGAATCGACACTTTCACCTTCTAATTCTGGATGAGCGTAAACCGTCTCTGCTGCATTCATCGTTCCAGCACTAATGCCAATAACGACGCCTTTAAAGATTTGAATTTTTTCAGCTAATTGAATTTCTTGGAAAAATTGATTTTGTGTAGGGACATGACCACCTGATAAAATAACTAAATCTACTTCGTTTAAATATTCTTGAACATCTACTGTTTGACGATGATCAAAAATAATAAAAGGATCAAAATGAAGTCCAACTTCTTCAAATCCTAATTTTGTATAAGAAGAAAAATCATCTGTTAATTCATATGCATCTGGGTCAGATGAAATATATAAGGTTTTAATCGTGGTTTTTCCAAGTGCATTTTTTAAGTTTTCGATAAAACCATTTGCAGTATTGACTTTATAAGATTCAGGAATACTTGCACTACTTGTTAAAAAATATTTCATAAAATTCATCCTTTCAAGTTCTATAAGCATAGCCTAAGAGAGAAAAAAATTTTTGTCAAGAATGAAGCTGTGGTATACTACGATAAAAATAGGAATGGTAAGATGAAGGGAATTTTGAATGACAATTAGAGTAGCAACAATAGAAGATGCAGCAGCATTAGTAGAAATTTATCGATATTATGTAGAAAAAACAGCGATTACTTTTGAATATGATGTTCCAAGTGTGGAAGAATTTGAAAGAAGAATCCAAACGACTCTTGAGAAGTATCCCTATTATGTAGTAGAAGAAGAGGGAGAAGTGTTAGGATATGCTTATTCAGGTCCTTTTGCGAGTCGAAAAGCTTTTTCTTGGTCTGCTGAAATTAGTATTTATTTAAAACAAGGACAACAGAAAAAAGGATATGGGAAAAAATTATACCAACTAATGGAAAGAAAATTACAAGAATTAGGCTATCAAAATGTTTATGCTTGTATTGCAACTCCTGAAGTGGAAGATGAATATTTAACGAATAATAGTGTGCAATATCATGAACATATGGGGTATCGCTTAGTAGGAGAATTTAAACGTTGCGGGTATAAATTTGATCGTTGGTATCATATTGTTTGGATGGAAAAATGGATTGGAAAACATAAAAGTCCAATTGAAGAGCCAAAAAAATTTCAGATTACAAATAAAGTTTGTGAAAATTCTATCTAACCATTGATGCCAAGCAGTTTCTTTGATATTGATTTGTGCAGATGATATAATAAGTACTCATTAAGAAATTACTTTGGAGGTAGTTTATGTCAAAAAAAATTCGAGTACTATTGTACTATAAATATGTACCAATCGAAAATGGAGCACAATTTGCTGCAGATCATTTGGAATTTTGTAAATCAATCGGACTAAAAGGACGTATTTTAGTTGCTGATGAAGGAATTAATGGAACTGTTTCAGGAGATTATGAAACAACTCAAAAATATATGGACTACGTTCATTCTTTACCAGGAATGGAAGATTTATGGTTCAAAATTGACGAAGAAGATGAACAAGCTTTCAAAAAAATGTTTGTTCGTTATAAGAAAGAAATCGTTCATTTAGGATTAGAAGACAATGATTTCGATAATGACATTAATCCTTTAGAAACAACTGGAGCTTATTTATCTCCTAAAGAATTCAAAGAAGCTTTATTAGATGAAAATACAGTTGTTTTAGATACACGTAATGATTATGAATATGATTTAGGTCATTTCCGTGGAGCAATTCGTCCAGATATTCGTAACTTCCGTGAATTGCCACAATGGGTTCGTGATAATAAAGAAAAATTCATGGACAAACGTGTCGTAGTATATTGTACAGGAGGCGTTCGTTGTGAGAAATTCTCAGGATGGATGGTTCGTGAAGGGTATAAAGATGTAGGTCAATTACACGGTGGTATTGCGACTTATGGTAAAGACCCAGAAGTACAAGGCGAATTATGGGATGGGAAAATGTACGTTTTCGATGAACGTATTGCAGTTGATATTAACCATGTAAATCCTGTTGTAATCGGAAAAGATTGGTTCGATGGCACTCCATGTGAGCGTTATGTAAACTGTGCAAACCCAGAATGTAACCGTCAAATTTTAACTTCAGAAGAAAATGAAGCAAAATATATTGGTGGATGTAGCCATGAATGCCGTGTTCACCCAAGAAACCGTTATGTAGCAGCTAAAGGATTAACTCCTGCTGAAGTAATGGAACGTTTAGCAGCGATTGGAGAAGAATTACCAGTTCAAGCCTAATCGTAAAGTAAAACTCTTATTGTAACTCTGATGTTATAGTAAGAGTTTTTGTTTTTCTAAAATCTCTTGACAATTTATATATGGTAGCCAATAATGAATTTATTCTAGTAAATAGGAGGGATTCTATGACAAGAACCACTAGAGGAACAGTATCGATTATTATTGCAATTATATTAATGGGGATTATATTTTATAGTTCTTCGATGCCTTATCATGATCAATCACTTGTTTCAAATATACAGACAATTTTACCATTTCAACCTTTTTCAGAGATGTTATCGAAAATTCATTTTACTTATGCTGGAAAAGTGATTAGTATTCCAAGTTTAGGATATGCTCAATTTCTTGAATTTTTTATTCGCAAGGGAGCTCATTTCTTAGTTTATTATTTTATCGGATATCATTGGTCTAAAGGACTAAAAATTCATTTGAAAAATCGTGGTTGGAGTTTAATGATTGCGATTTTTATTACTGTTTTATATGCCATTACAGATGAATTTCACCAAGGATTAACTCCTGGAAGAACTCCATTAGTTCAAGATGTGGTTTTAGATAGTTTAGGTGGAATTTTTGGAGCATTATTAGGATTTTTAAAAAAATAACAAAAAAAGTCGAGAAAAAAATATTTTCTCGACTTTTTTGCGTATATATAGAGTGACTAGTCAATTTTTAATAAAGGAGGGAGAAAAATGGAGGAGCTAACGAATGAAATTTTATTAGCAGCACTCCAATTCCGCATTGATGACATTCATTTACTGCCTTTTGGTGAGGAGTATCGTTTTTATTTACGAGATGGAGAGCAATTATCCTTACTAAAGACTATTGATTCGGATACCGCTAATCGGTGGATTACTTTTGTAAAGTATCGGTCTGGAATGGATGTAGGGGAAAAGCGTAGACCACAAAGTGGTGCAATGAAATATGAATTAACAAATGGAACAAGTATTGAATTACGGTTATCAGTGATTACAAACTTTAAAATGCAAACGTCCGTTGTGATTCGTTTATTACATTTGTCGATGGATGAGAAAAAATCTGGAGAAGTATCCACCTATTTTTCAAAAGATATTGAGCTTCTTCAAACAATGTTGCATTACAAGAGTGGGCTAATATTATTTTCAGGGCCTGTCAGCTCCGGAAAAACGACAACAATGTATCACCTGTTAAGAAATCGTGTTAGTGATACAAATTTACAAGTTATCACAATGGAAGAGCCAGTTGAAATGAGTGAACCTTTATTTTTACAAACAGAAATTAATGAAAAAGCAGGAATTACGTATGAATTACTAATCAAAAGTTCACTAAGACATCATCCTGATATGATGCTAATCGGAGAAATTCGTGATGAAATGACTGCAAAAATGGTTATTCGCGGGGCCTTAACAGGACATTTAATGTTAGCGACAGTTCATGCAAAAGATTGTAAAGGAGTTATTTCAAGATTAGAGGAGTTAGGCATTACAAAAGATTTATTAAGGCAAACATTAGTTGCAGTAGTGGCACAACGTTTAGTACCGAGATATTGTTCTCTTTGTCAGAGTCATTGTTGCTTTCATTGTAATCATATTCCTCTTTCAAAGAAAAAGGCTACTTTATTTGATATTGCATACGGAATTTCATTGCAGCATTTAATTCAAGAAGAAGAATTTTTGAATCCACTGTTACATCCTTTTAATAGAAAGTTGAGGAAAGCTTATGCGCTTGGATATATTTCAAAAGAAAGTTTCGAAGCCTACAAAATCTATTAAGAAATGGTCTAACAAAACACAGGCTTTGTTTTTAACCCAAGTAGGAGAATTATTAGAAGAGGGATTCACTTTACAGGAAACATTGGCATTTGCTAAATTACTCATTCCAAAACAAGAACATGTGATTAGTAAAATGATGGAACAATTATTGATGGGTGAGAGATTTGATGAAGCTTTACATCTTGTAGGCTATGCTGATTCGATTTGTTCGCAAATATACTTATCCATGTCGACAGGTTCTTTTGCACTATCTTGTCGAACGATTGGACAATATTTAGCTCAAAAGGATCAACAATTAAAAAAATTACGCCAAGTATTAATGTATCCATGTATTTTAATTGTGTTTTTAGTTTGTATGGTTGCTGCAATTCGTTATTTACTTTTAGGGCAGCTACAATCGATGGTTCAAGTAGAGAGTATTAAAGACCATATGATGCTTTATTTGATATGGAACGGTTTTGTTTATTTACCTTGGATTGTTTTAGGAGTCAGTCTGTTTATAGGGATTGTAGCAGGTATAGTATATGTATATTGGAAAAATAAAACAATTTTGAGACGTCTACGCTTATTAATTCATCTACCCATTGTAGGAAGCATAGTTCGTCAATATTACACATTTTTATATGCTAGAGAATTTGCCTATTTTTTAGGAAATGGACAGTCATTGCTGCAAATGATTGAACAGATGAAACAAGCAGGTACAAGTCCATTAACAAAGGCTATTGCTGAATTTATTGAAAGTGAAATGCAAAAAGGAATTTCATTTGCAGTTGCGATTGATCAATTGAAGTTATTTCAACAACCACTTATTTTACTAATTGTACAAGGAGAACTAACTCACCAATTAGACATTAAATTACGACAATTTTCCAAAAATTCATTTGAAGATTTTAAAGGAACACTGGAAAAGAAAATTATGCTTGTTCAGCCAGTTCTATTTGTTGGAATTGGGCTCATGATTATGTCAATGTACATTATTTTAATGTTACCAACGTTAACAATGATTGGAGGAAATTAAGATGAAAAAATTACTCAAAAAGAAAAAAGCTTTTACATTAATTGAATTACTCATTTGTCTATTTATTATTGGGCTGATGATGTTACTCATTATTCCAAATATTGCTAAACAAAGAGAAGAGGCACAAAAGAAATCGGATGCTGCAATTGTAAAAGTGATTGCAAACCAACAAGAATTGTACCAATTAGATAAGCATGAAGAAAAGAAACCGGATGCTCAAGCGTTAGAAAAAGCTGGTTATATTACTCAGGAACAATTAAAAGCGTATAATAAGGCAATCGAAAATGGTCAAACACCTCCTCAATAATTAAAGATTGGAGGAATGATGATGAAGTCTCATGCATTTACTCTCGTAGAGCTACTCGTTTCATTTAGTATTCTAATTATATTATTATGGCTAGTTCCTCCTGCTATAGTGGATTTTGGAGAAACGTATCAAGAAAGAGTGTTTATTAAGCAGTTTGAGAATGATTTGAAATTGGTACAGGCTAGTGCGCAAGCGACTGGGAAATCTTCAAGTTTAGTGATTAATGATAAGAAGCAAAACACGTATTCTTTAATATGTTTTGGAAATGAAGGTTTAAATGCTACCAGAGAAATACCTCCTAGTATATATATATCTGGTATGAATACAATTAGTTTTAAAAATGAAACGGGTAATTTAACGACTTATAATAAAGTACAAACTATTACATTTAAAGGTAAAAAATATAGTTATGAATATATTTTCAGGTTTGGAGGAGGTAGATATTATGTTAAAGTTTCAAAAAATTAAAGCATATGCCTTTGTAGAAGCTCTCCTAGCTTTAATGATTGCCACTTTAACAGTATTATTACTTTCATTTGTATTAGGTGATTCCGTAAAAAGAGAACAGCAGCATAAATGTGTTTTAAATGAATACTCGAATCAATTAATGAAGTTACATGAAAGTAGACTTCCAGTAAGCTATAAAAAAGATAAAACTAGCTCTACAACTTCTACATCAAAAATAGGTGATACAAATGCTTCAAATAAAAACACTCATAAAACTAAAGAAGTCATTCATTTGAAAAAAATCAATTCAAAAACTCCAGTAACTTCTGTGCGCATTTCTTGTGATCAGGAGGAGGTGGTTCAAATTGAAAGAATGGATTCAAGCAAAAAAGTCAGCGTTTCTACTAATTGAACAATTAATGGCATTAGCGATTTTTGCAGTTAGTATTCTACTAATTAGTGGAGTTTATCAAGTATTATTAAAAGTGCAAAATAAATTGGAAGTTCCTAATTATATAGAGTGGCATTTAATGGCGACACAAGTAGATACTCATCTACAAGGATTCATAAAAACTAAAAATTATTATGATGTAGAGTTTTTTGGTGATGGTCTTACAAATAAGGGAAGCTTTAGATTTAGAGCTGAACCAGAGACGGGTGATAAGAAAGCTAGACTATGGATTGAAAAAAATGGTGGAACACATTATGTATTAATAGGATATGAAAAGATGCTTCTTCATAGTGAAAAAGATGGAGTACGTCTGAAAGGAATCTTACGAAATAACGAAAAATTTGAAACATATTTTATTCCAGGGAATCGTGTTATTTCAGTTGAAAAAGAAGTCATTCAAAAAGAGGAATCCACTTCGAGTAAAGAAGTTCATAAAAAGGAGGACTCTCATGATAAAAAATTTAATAAAGCATCAAAAGATAAAAGCTAGTTTAGTAGTTCCTTTCTTAGCTTTACTATTTATTACAAGTTTAGTTACGGTTGCTTTCTATCAAATTAGAGTCGCAAATGCGAATCAGTATCGTTTACTCCGTGATACGTATCGACTGAAAATAATGTTAGAATTAACAACTCAAAATTTAGAGAGTCATTTAGAAGTAAAAGATAATGAAATGATTTTTCCAACGAGAATAGACTTTTCGACTGGAAATGTAGAAATTAAATGGGATGAAAAAAGTAAAGTTTTTGAATTAAGTGCTCATTTAAAAAATGGTTCTACTCGTTCTGAAAAAGTTTATCTTGTATTTAATGAGAAGAAAGTTAACGAAAAAACACAGTGAATGAGTTTGTTTCATATGCAATCTATGGTATACTTTTCATGATAATATGAAAAGTTGGTGGTTAAATGGAACAAACAATTGGAGAAATCTTAAAACGTGCTCGTCAGTTAAAAGGATATACTTTAGATGACTTGCAACAAATCACAAAAATTCAAAAAAAATATTTAATTGCAATCGAAGAAAATGATTTCGATTTAATGCCTGGAGACTTTTATACTCGTGCATTTATTAAACAAGTAGCAGAAACAGTTGGAGTAGATGGTGTTCGTTTGTTAGAAGAATTCGAATTAGAAACTCCAAAAAATCCTGGAGGAATTCCAGAGGAAGAATCTGTATTGGCAGATAAAAAATTTATCTCAAGTCGTTTATCCAATAATAGAGAGGCACAAACTTCTGTCACAAAAGCTTGGGGACAATTTAAAAATTATTTACCTACAATTTTATTAGGAATGTTAGCTGTTGCGATTGTATTTGCGATTGCACAATCATTATTGAATAAACGTTCAACACCGAAGCCAGCAGCAGTTGCAACTACTGTAACGGCTCAAAATACTACAACTGCTGAGAAAGCAGAAGAGACAACAGTTGCAGAAACAACACAATCAACAACTACTACAAAAGAATCAAAAGAAACATCGATTCGTTATTTATATGCAAATGGGAATTCATTATATTACACAGCAAAATTAGCTGAATTTCCTGCTAACTTAGTAGTAACAAACCGTGCAAGAACACAATTATGGGCAAGAATTACTGCAAATCAAAGAGTAGTAGCTGATGGAGCTCCTACAACAGGACAACAATTAGTAGGATCAATTCCTGAAGGAACAAATTCCATTGTTTTAAACTTTGGATATACACCTGTTGGTACCATTACTTTAGCAGGACAAGAAATTCAAATTCCTGATGGAGTAAGTGCTACAGCCATTTACATTACAGTGGAATAGAGGAAATAGGATGAATATTGCCAATCGATTAACTATTGCTCGAATTGTAATGATTCCATTGTTCTTGCTAATTATGTGTTTTCCAAAAGATGCTTTAGGAATGGTGAGTGTTCTTCATTCAAATTTAAGTGTTAGTTGGTTATTAGCAATGATTATTTTTACGATTGCAAGTATTACCGATTTTTTAGATGGCTATTTAGCTAGAAAATATCACTTAATTACAAATTTTGGTAAATTTGCCGATCCTTTAGCAGATAAATTATTAGTGATGACGGCTTTTATTACATTAGTAGGGGCCGGTGTCATTCCAATGTGGATTGTAGCAGTGATTGTATGTAGAGAATTAGCTGTAACAGGGCTTCGTTTATTATTAGTGAATGATGGTGAAGTACTTGCGGCAGCATGGCCTGGAAAAGTTAAAACAGCAACACAAATGTTAGCGATTATCTTTTTATTGATTGATGATTTTCCAGTAAAAGGATTGGCGTTTTCAATTGGTACGATTTTGCTATATGTGTGTTTAGTTGCAACAGTATATTCAGGAGTAGATTACTTTATAAAAAATAAACATGTTTTTGCAGATTCATTTTCTGTTTAATGGTGGAGGCTGGGATTTACCCAGCCTTTTGTTTTTTATAAATGAGGAGTAGAAAGTATGAAAGCAGAAATTATTACAGTCGGTACAGAATTATTAATGGGACAAGTGATTAATACAAATAGTGCAACTATTGCTAGAGAATTAGCAAAGTTGTCTATTCCAACTTATTACCAACAAACTGTTGGAGATAATCCAGAAAGAATGTTTGAAAGTATTCAACTAGCTAGTAGTCGTAGTGATTTAATTATTTTAAGTGGTGGATTAGGTCCTACAACAGATGATATTACAAAACAAGTTTTAGCGAAATTTGTTCAAAGAGAATTAGTAGAAGATGAAGAAGCAATGGATAAAATTATTCGTTTCCATAAGCAATCTCATCGTCCAATGAGCCCTAATAACCGACTTCAAGCATTGGCTTTTGAAGGGGAAACAGTTTTTAAAAATCATAATGGGTTAGCGATTGGTGGAGCAGTAGAAACAGATAAAAATACTTTCATTGTTTTACCAGGTCCTCCAAGTGAATTAAAAATGATGCTTGAAAAAGAGGCGATTCCATATTTAAAAGAAAAAGTGTCAAATGAAGGAACTTTTGTATCTAGATATTTACGTTTCTTCGGAATCGGAGAATCTAGATTAGTCACTGATTTAGAACAATTAATTGAAGAACAAACGAATCCAACAATTGCTCCATACGCAGGAATGTATGAAGTCGTTCTTCGATTAACCGCAAATGGGGATACAAAAGTAGAGTGTGAACAGCTATTAGATGAATTAGAAGCAAAAATATTGTCCGTTGAACGTGAATATTTTTATGGATATGGAGAATATGAAACACTATTATCCATTACAAGTGAATTATTAAAAAATAGTGGATTAAGTATCGCTTCTGCAGAAAGTTTAACAGGAGGACTCTTTGCTTCAACATTAATTTCTGTTGAAGGAAGTTCACAGTATGTATTAGGTTCTTGTGTTGCTTATCAAGAATCTATCAAGAAAAATCAATTACAAGTTTCTCAAGAAATATTAGAAAAATATGGAATGGTCAGTGCTGAGTGTGCCGAAGCTATGGCAGAAAATGTACGCAAAATATTTGGTAGTGATCTTGGAATTTCCTTTACAGGAATAGCGGGTCCATCACCAATGGAAGAAAAAGAAGTAGGAACTGTATTTGTTTCATTAGCAGATGGATTAGAAACGAAAACAATAGAATTACATTTAGCAAGAAATCGTAATGGAAACCGTGAATTTG
Organism: uncultured Granulicatella sp.; assembly: GCF_963528315.1. Taxonomy (GTDB): domain Bacteria; phylum Bacillota; class Bacilli; order Lactobacillales; family Aerococcaceae; genus Granulicatella. The sequence continues at coordinate 14,455 of NZ_CAURVV010000025.1, forward strand.
CGGTACAATACGGACTTAATGAGCTAAGAAAATATTTATTAAAAAAATAACAGAACAAATGTTCGTTTTTCTTGCTTTCAGTATGAAGTATAGTGTATGATAAGGATGAATTAAGAGGACATGGAGGTTTAACATGGCAGATCAAGAAAATCGTCAACGTGCATTAGATGATGCGTTGAAAAAAATTGAAAAAAGTTATGGTAAAGGTGCAGTAATGAAATTAGGAGAAAAAGCTGATTCGCAAGTTCAGACTGTTTCTTCGGGTTCATTAGCATTAGATATTGCATTAGGAGCAGGTGGATACCCTAAAGGAAGAATTATTGAAATTTTCGGTCCTGAATCAAGTGGTAAAACAACAGTTGCTTTACATGCGGTAGCGGAAGTACAAAAACGTGGTGGAGTAGCAGCATTTATTGATGCGGAGCATGCTTTAGATCCAGAATATGCAAGAGCATTAGGCGTTAATATTGAAGAATTATTATTATCTCAACCAGATACTGGTGAACAAGGATTAGGAATTGCAGATGCATTAGTGGCTTCAGGTGCAGTTGATATCGTAATTGTCGACTCAGTAGCTGCATTAGTGCCACGTGCAGAAATTGAAGGAGATATGGGACAATCTCATGTGGGGCTTCAAGCTCGTTTAATGTCTCAAGCACTTCGTAAATTATCAGGAACAATTAACCGTACGAAAACAATTGCAATCTTTATTAACCAATTACGTGAAAAAGTTGGGATTATGTTCGGTAATCCAGAAACAACACCTGGTGGTCGTGCATTAAAATTCTATGCAAGTATTCGTTTAGATGTTCGTCGTAGTGATCAAATTAAAAATGGAGCAGAAATTTTAGGAAATCACACTAAAATTAAAGTAGTGAAAAATAAAGTTGCGCCACCATTTAAAACAGCTGAAGTGGATATTATGTATGGAGAAGGAATTTCTCAAATTGGAGAAATTTTAGATATGGCTTCTGATTTAGATTTAGTGAAGAAGAGCGGTGCTTGGTATGCCTATAATGATGAAAAGATTGGACAAGGCCGTGAAAATGCGAAGAAATACTTAACAGAACATCCTGAAATTGTTGATGTTTTAACACAAAAAATTCGCGCTCACTATAATATTGGTGGAGAAGTTATTTCTCAAGAAGTTGAAGATTTAGGTCAAACAAATTTATTAGATGAAGAATAGTTATAGAAGGGAGAATGAAGTTGAATAGTTCATTCTCCTTTTTTTATGAAAAATTTATATGATTCAATACCTTAAACTAATTATATTATTTACTTCGGTTAAAAAATTAAGAAATTCGTTAAGATGGTGTTTTTTTATTGGAAGGGCTATAATGAAACTGAAGAATATGTTATGATAACAATGAATGTTATAAAATATTAGGGTGAGGTGTATCCATGTCAATGAATCAAAGAATCTTAATTATTGAAGACGAAAAAAATTTAGCACGATTTGTAGAATTAGAATTACAACATGAAGGATATGAAACAAAAATTTGTTTTGATGGACGAAGTGGTTTACAAGCAGCAACAGATGAAGATTGGGATGTTATTTTATTAGATTTAATGTTACCAGAATTAAATGGATTAGAAGTAGTCCGCCGATTAAGTCAAGTTAAGAAAACACCAATTATTATTATGACAGCTAGAGATTCTGTAATGGATCGAGTAACAGGATTAGATCAAGGAGCAGATGACTATGTTGTCAAACCGTTTGAAATCGAGGAAATCTTAGCGAGAATTCGTGCGTTATTTAGACGATTAAGTATCGAGGAAGAAGCACGTGTTCAAAAACAAACGATTTTAGAATATCGAGATTTAGTCATTGAAAAAGAAAATCGTACAGTGCGTCGTAATGGGGAATTAATTGATTTAACGAAGAGAGAATATGAATTACTATTAATGTTGATGGAAAATATTAATGTTGTTCTTTCTCGAGAAGTTTTATTAAACCAAGTATGGGGATATAAGATGGAAGTTGAAACAAATGTTATTGATGTATATATTCGTTATTTAAGAAATAAAATTGATATTCCAGGACGTGAAAGTTATATTCAAACGGTTCGTGGAACAGGTTATGTAATGCGTCGTTAATCAAGTCTAAATGGAGGATATCATGAAAGTAAAACATGAAGAAACTTCCGTTGGGAAAAAATGGTGGTTGATTATTTCGACCACTATTTTTTTACTATTAACAATGGTGACTGTTGGATTTTTGGGATTCGAACTCCAATATTATCAAAATCAAAAAATAGCTCTAACGGAAAAATATAGAGAACAATTAAGCGAAAAATTATCTGAATACGAAGCTCCACTTACTTCAGCTAATATTGTTGCTACATTAAATCAAAATAATAGTTATCAAAAAGATAAAGATAGTGTTTATCAAAAGAAATTTTATATTAATGATCAGCAGTTCAATGTACAAGTTTATGGAACAAATCGAAAAGAGATTTTTAGAACACAATCTTGGAATGATGGAGAAGTTATTGGAAATGAAGCTAAGACTCAGGTTAAAAAGTTAAAAAATGGACAAACGATTTTTCAAACTTCTATGCCTATCATTTCTAATAAATCAAGAGTTTTAATAGGGTATTTATCGATTACAAACCGATTAGATAATTTAAAACAATTAAAAGATGAGTTGAATCAATTAGCTTTATCGATTCTTTTTGTGTCAGCAATTATTGCGATTATTTTAGGATATTTACTATCGAATCAAATGACAAAACCGATTAAAAAAATTCAAGAAATCATTTCATCCATTAGTGAAGAAAATATCTCAACGAAACGAATTAAAGTTTCAGAAAAGAACGATGAATTTGCAATTGTTTCAGAACATTTTAATGAATTATTAGATAAGATTAGTTTTTATATTGAACAACAAAAACATTTCGTAGAAGATGTTTCTCATGAATTAAGAACACCTGTAGCGATTGTAGAAGGACATTTAAAACTCTTAAACCGATGGGGAAAAGATGATCCGGAAGTTTTAGAAGAATCTCTACAAGCTTCACTAGTAGAGTTGCAAAGAATGAAAACATTAGTACAAGAAATGCTTGATTTATCTCGTGCACCTCAAGTGAGGGAACAATATAAAGATGCTACAACGAATGTTACTGAAGTTGCCAAGCAAGTGGTGCATAATTTCAGAGTCTTATATCCTGAATTTACATTTACATTTGATGATGATTTAAAGCGCGATTTATGGATTCCTATTTATTTAAATCATTTAGAACAAGTAGTCATTATTTTAATGGATAATGCTGTGAAATATTCTCTTGATCGAAAAGAAATTATTTTAAGTTTATCAAAAGGGGAAGAGCATGTAGAAATTGCTGTTCAAGATTTTGGAATGGGAATGACGGAGGAAGACCGAAAAAAAGTTTTCTCAAGATTTTATCGTGTAGATAAAGCTCGTTCAAGAGAAAGAGGCGGTAATGGTTTAGGATTATCCATTGCTAAGGAATTGATAGAAAGTTATGATGGAGAAATTTCTGTCACGACTTTATTAAATCATGGTTCCATTTTTAAAATTACTTTACCTTTGACGAAGAAAGATAAAGGTAAAAAATAATGGAAATTGTAAAAATGGATAAAGTAGATGCTAGAAAAAAGGCAAAAGAAAATTTATTGAAATTATCTACTGAAAAAAGAAATCCTCAAGAGGAATTGATATTAGACTATTTAAAAAATCTTCCTGAATGGAAAGAAGCAAAAATCATTGCATTAACGAAATCAATGCCTATCGAGTTTTCATTGGAAAAAGTTGTAAAGTTAGCTCGAAAAATGAATAAAAAAATTGTAGTTCCAGTAACTTTACCGCATCGACAAATGAAATTTGCATTTTGGGATGAAAAGACACAGTTTCAAAAAAATTCCTTTGGAGTAGAAGAGCCGATTCAACCAATTTGGGTTGATGAAGAGCAAATTGATTTAGTCATTGTTCCAGGATTGGCTTATTCTAAAAAAGGAGAACGATTAGGATTTGGTGGAGGTTATTATGATCGTTTCATAGAACAACAGAACTTTTCTACCATTAGTTTAGCTTATCAGGAACAAGTTTATGAAGAAGCTGTTTGGAATGTGGAAGTATTTGATCAAACGGTTCAAATTCTTATTACAAAAGAAGGAGTGATTCATTCAAATGAATTATTGGAAAAAAGAGAGATATAAAAGAACGATTTTACAAAATTTAACGTTTTCTAATTTATTTTTACTCATACAAATTATTATGTTTATCATAATGACATTAAAGGGTGGTTCAACGAATCCAGGAATTTTAGTTTATTATGGTGCAAGAGCTAATGCATTTATTATTTTACTTCATGAATATTGGCGTTTTATCACACCGATATTTTTACATATTGGTCTTGAGCATTTTGCGATGAATAGTTTATTTCTTTATTTCTTTGGAAATCAATTAGAAAGTATCGTTGGTCATGGAAGATTTTTAGTCATTTACTTATTAAGTGGTATTATGGGAAATCTTGCCAGTTTTGCTTTTAATGCTCAGCATATATCAGCGGGGGCAAGTACTTCATTGTTTGGTTTATTTGGATTGATGCTCTATTTATCAACAAGACATCGTTACATTTATGCCTTTAGAGAATTAGGAATGCAATATATGGCATTATTAGTGATGAATTTAATAACAAGCTTATTTTCAAGTACTATAGATCTTTGGGGTCATATTGGTGGATTAGTAGGAGGTTATGTCATATCTTCAGTTATTTCATTTAGAGGAGACCGAGTGACTAAAATGTATGAAAGACTACTATTTGCGATTATTTACATTTTGATTGCTATTGTATTGTTTAAAATCGGAATTGAAATAGGAAAAGAAATGCTATGAAAACTGTATACTAACTGATATACTATAAATAAAATGAATACGTTTTATGAGGTGAAGAATATGAATAAAAAAATTATCGGGATTGATTTAGGAGGAACCTCAATTAAATTTGCTATTTTAACACAAAATGGTGAAATTCAAGAAAAATGGTCTATTCCAACAAATATTTTAGATGAAGGAAGCCATATTGTTCCAGATATTATTCAATCAATTAAACATAAACTAACGCTGTTAGGCTTAACAAAAGATGACTTTTTAGGAATTGGGATGGGATCTCCTGGTGTTGTGAATCGCCAAGAAGGAACTGTTATTGGTGCGTATAATTTAAACTGGAAAACATTACAACCAATTAAACAACAAATTGAATCAGAATTAGGTTTATCATTTTATATTGATAATGATGCGAATGTGGCTGCCCTAGGTGAAAAATGGGTTGGCGCAGGAAATAATGAACCAGATGTTGTTTTTGTAACACTAGGAACTGGTGTTGGTGGTGGAGTAATTGCCGGTAACCAATTAATTCATGGGTTTAGTGGTGCTGGTGGCGAACTAGGTCATATTGCAGTTGATTTTGAAGATCCAATCTCTTGTACATGCGGCAAGAAAGGTTGTTTAGAAACTGTAGCAAGTGCAACAGGTATTGTTAACTTAACTCGTCGTTATGCAGAACAATATGCTGGAGATTCTGAATTGAAAGCAAGAATTGATGACGGGCAACAAGTCACTGCTAAAGATGTTTTTGATTTGGCAAAAGAAGAGGATAAATTAGCGTTAATCGTGATTCGTCATTTCTCAGAATATTTAGGTGTAGCATGTTCTCATATTGCGAATATTTTAAATCCTTCAAGAATTGTCATTGGTGGTGGCGTGAGTGCTGCTGGTGAATTTTTATTAAAAGGTGTTCGTGAAGAATTTGAGAAAAATGTTTTCCCACCAATTAAAGAATCAACTGTTTTAGCTTTAGCTGAATTAGGTAATGATGCTGGGGTTATTGGAGCCGCTTCATTAGTATTAATTGGAAAATCTTAATCAGAGAGGTAGTATTGTATGTTATTTTGGATTGTTTGGAGTATTTTAGCAGTATATGTTGCGTATATTGCAGTATTATTTTGGATGCGTCGTAGTGCAGCTGAAACTTTAGATGTAACGGAATTTAGTAAAGACTTACGTCATGGTCAATTAATTGATTTGCGAGAAAAGGATGAGTTTAGAGCTGGTCATATTTTAGGTGCTAGAAATATTCCTTATTCTCAATTTAAAGATCGTATGTTTGAATTAAGAAAGGATCAACCGATTTATTTATATGAGCAAGGGATGACAATTTCTGGAAGAGCAGCGTATCGTTTGAAACGTAAAGGTTATTCTAATATTTTCATTTTGAAAAATGGATATGACGCTTGGAATGGGAAGGTCAAAAAAGGATACTAGTATTAAATTAAGACTTTGTCTGTTGTAGCATAGGACGCCAGTAGCCAGCGAAGCTGTCTCTTGGCTAAAATTTGAGCCTAAGGTCTCAAATTTTCCTTGTACTAGAAGCTAGAGTAGCTTCTAGTACTCGTGCTACGACGAAAAGTCTTTTTAATTTGACGTGATTTAACGAGAGTTCGTTAGCAAGGAGACTTTGTCTGTTGTAGCAAGGGACGGCAGCAGCTTCGCGAAGCGAATCTCATGCCTAAAAATCGAGCCTAAGGTCTCGATTTTCCCCGAGTAAGAGTAGCCAACGTGG
>NZ_CAURVV010000026.1:0-20402 GCF_963528315.1 uncultured Granulicatella sp.
TGTCATATGCTGATCCTGGTCTTCCGTCTACAGTGTCTTTAGCACCTGAAGCTACGTTAGCACCAGCCGCGTCTACACCTACTAATGGAGTTCCGTCTTCAGTTTGGTAGTTAACGACTACTTGTCCTGCTTTTTCGTAAACGTATGTTACTGTAGTTGTACCTTCAACAACATCACCTGTTGCTGGTTTAGAACCGTCTTTAAGCTCTTTAGCTGTTAGGTAGTATTTAACACCATCTTTAGTGATTTCATCTTTTTTGTGGTCAGTTGTATCGTATTTAACGTTTAGCGAAGCATCTGTTTCGTCTTTTTCGTCTTCAGCAAGTACGTTACCTTCAGCATCTTCATACTTAACGACTACGTTACCTTTTACTTCTTTATAAACGTATGTTACTTCTTTAGTTTCTCCAGCAACAACTTTACCAGTTTCGGCACCTTTAGTCGCTGTTGGTACTAGTTCGTATACTTTTCCTTCTGCAGTTGTGATACGGTTTGGTTTCATTCCGTTGTCAGAAGTGTTGTAGTCAGTTCCTGCTTTAGCATCAGTTGTGTCTTTAGCACCTGAAGTTACATTAGCACCATCTGCAGTTCCTACTAATGGAGTTCCGTCTTCTGTTTGGTAGTTAACGATTACTGATCCAGCTTTTTCATAAACGTAAGTTACTGTAGTTGTTCCTTCTACTACGTCTCCTGTTGCTGGTTTAGAGCCATCTTTTAGAGCTTTCTCAGTTAGGTAGTATTTAACACCGTCTTTTTCGATAGATTCTTTTTTGTGGTCAGCTGTGTCGTATTTAACATTTAGAGAAGCATCTGTTTCATCTTGTTCATCATCGGCAAGTGAGTTACCTTCAGTATCTTCATACTTAACAACTACATTACCTTTAACTTCTTTATAAACGTATGTTACTTCTTTAGTTTCTCCAGCTACTACTGTACCTTCTTCTTCACCTTCAGTTGAATCTGGGACTAATTGGTAAACTTTTCCTTCTGCAGTTTTAATACGTTCTGGTTTCATTCCATTATCTGCAGTGTTATAAGCTGTTCCTGGTTTACCGTTATCAACATCTTTAGCACCTGATTCTACAGTTTTGCTTTCATCACCAACTACTGTACCTGTAAGAGCTGTTCCGTCTTCAGTTTTGTAGTTAACGATTACTGATCCAGCTTTTTCATAGATGTAAGTTACTTTTGTAACACCTTCTACTACTGTACCTGTTTCAGCTGGTGATGTAGTTTCTTGATCGTTTACAGCAGTTTTAGTGTTTGCTTCGTTTAGGTAGTAAACATTTCCAGCTGCATCTGTAAGTTTTTGAGGTTTTTCAGTTTCGTTTTCTTTAGTGTTGTACGCTACATTTTTAGGTGTTCTAACAGTTTTGTCTTCTACAACTACTTCTTGTCCATTAGCATCAACATAGTACTTCTCAGTTACTACTTCAGCTACTGTTTCAGGAGTGTCAGTATAAGGATCTTTTAATACTGTTCCATCTTCTGTTTGGTAGTTAACTACTACAGAACCTTTTTTCTCGATTTCACGAGTTTTTTCTTCTGCATAAGTGTAAGTGATTGTTGTAGTACCACTTGCTAAACGGTATGCACGAAGTGGAGTGATTTCATCACGATAAGAGTACTCTTCAACTTCCGGCGCAGGATCAGAAAATTTCATAAGAAAATTAGGACTATCTTCTAAAGTACTTGTTTCTTGATCAGTAACGCTTGCTATATCAGCTATTATATCAGTTGTAGGTCTTCCTTTATCATCAACTTGATCTCCATTATCAGCTTTAACCGCCAGAGGACCATCAGTTTTTGTCGCCATTCCTAAAGTAATATATCGTTTAAAATTAAGGAGGTTATCTTCAAATCCTTTTTCTTGAAGATATGCAAGATAGTTTTTTACAAGAGTTTTGTTTGCTTCTCCTGTTAAAGTATCTGGAGCCGCTTTAAAGTTTTGTACCATTGCATATGTTCTATTTAAAGTAGCCCCAGTTCCATCTTTACTATCTGCTACATTATCACTAGATGACAATTGTATCTGTGCTGTTAAAGAAAAACTCTCAGCTTTAGCTGTTACATAGGTATTTTTCTCAAGGACGAAAACATAGTCTCCTTCTTTGATTCCACCATCAGCTGTTACGTTAGCTGAAGTGAAGTCTTTTGCTGCAGTTTCTCCAGCTTTGAAAGCTTCTACCATCTTAGCATCAGAAGTGATTGCACCTGAATCAGCTAGTACATATTTACCATATGTTCCTTTCCCTGTTTGTTCAACGATCCAAGCTTTTCCACCAGCTTTTACAGTATCATAAGTGATTTTACCTTCTGCATTACTTAATCCTTCTGGAGTCAATTTCGCAGTAACATCACCTAGAGTTGTGTCAGAGTATACTCCTCCACCATCTCCAGTAGTTTCAACCTTAGGTTCTCCAATTAGGTGGTAAGTTTTTCCATCTTTTTCAATCGTTTCTTTCTTACCATTTTCTTTGGCAACGTCTAGGTCGCTATCTTGTGCATCTCCACCAGTAGTTTCTTTGAAAACTTCTCCTGATTTACCGAACACATCGTATGTTGTTTCGATCGTTTTATCAGCACCAGAATTTTGATTTTTGTTTTCTTCTAATACAGTATTTCCTTCAGCAGTTACATATTTGTAATCTACTTTTCCAGTTTTAGTGATTGTATTTGTTCCATCTTCAGTTGGATTAGTATCAAAGTTCTTACCATTATTTGGATCCGCAATATTAGCTGTATCCACAATTACTGATCCCTTGTCATTAGAAATCGTTGTTGTGTTGTCGCTGTTTTCTTTCATCGCTGCTTCTACAGTACTTGTTACAGAAGTTAACGCTACTGTTGCACCTAATAATAATGCAACTGTACCAATTTTGACCGAACCGGTACCATTTTTCAGTTTTCTAATTGAAAATTTATCTTTTTTATTAATAAACATGTTTTTCCCCTTTTCTTTAAATTTAATATCTTTTCAAAATTTTGCATAAAAATAAAGCACGAGAAATATTATATACTTCCCGTGCATATTTTGCAAATAATAACTATAGAATTTCGGATATTTTTTCACAATTTCGAACATTTTCCGACTATCATTGTTTCACATACAACTTTTTAGGATTATTTATCAAAAGTTCGATATACCAACTACCAACCGATAGCTACCGATTCAAAATCACAACCTAATCTTCTTAATTCATTTTGTCTTTTCTCATAATAAGGGATAGAAATCCCTATTACTTTTATATTTTTCACATTCTTTAGATGCAGACTCACCGAAGAAGTAAAATGATAAATTTCGATAAATTCATATTCTTTCCATAACTCCGGCAATACATCTTCTACGATATAAGGTGAATTTAAATATTGAACTCCTTCAATATGAAAAGTTTCTTTTGGATGAGGAATATAATAATCGATATTCAAGGCATTTGCATACGTTGTAATGAATCTTACTGAAATCGTATCATCCGTTTCTGAAAATTTCTGTCCTAGTAATACTCTGACTGTTTTCCCATTTGAAACAGGCTGAACATCTGTATTAAAAAAGTTATCTAAATAAACTAACTTCTCTTTATCCACTACATGATAGTTCGTTCGATATAATGTATAATGCTTTTCTGTTTTTTGAATTAAATCATCTCGATTTACGCCTAACTTGCCAATTTGTTGATTCATTAAAGGTAATGCATACATGCCATAAGGATAAACATTCGCATATCCATCATCAAAACTCATTAAATGTTGATACGAAGAACTTGCTACTATATCTAAAATAACTGGATGATCAAAACTTGCATAAAAGATTGTTTTATATTCACCTGAATATTTTTCAATTACTTTTTCATAATCTTCTACAGTTTGCATACAGTAAACTTCCGTAAAACCTTTAGAGTAGTAACGATGTCTTTCATTCATGACAGGTGTTAAATATAAACTGACAAAAGTTTCATCTGCATATTCTTTTTGAATATGCTTAGCAATTTTTGCTTGTAATGGTGTTGTTGCGATAATTAAGTTCTTCACTATAGCGCCTCCTTTCTTTTAATCTTCCATTCCTAATAATTCACGATAAATATTTGCTACATTTTCAATGGAATACTGTTTTGCTAATTCTAGATTTTGTTCATTCGACTGTTGATACTCTTCTTGTTCCATTTGTTCAATCTTTTCTAGCAATTCTTTTTTCGTACTAAATAATTGAATACCGCCTGTTTGTTTTGCATAATAACGGTGCGCAATATCAACATTGGACAACACTGCTAATAAACCTTCACTCATCGCTTCTACACAAGCATTGGCAAATAATTCAGAGTAACTGGATGATACATACGCTTGATGCAGATGGTACGGAACTTTGTCTACTATACCTTTGAAAACAACATTTTCTGGAATCTCATATTTTCGTTTTAACTCTTCAATTCTTTCTTCACTTCCACCATAGAAAGTCACAGTAGCTTTTGAACCTGCTAAATATAATGCAATAAATACTTCAATAATCCATTCCACATTTTTTAGTTCACTCATATTTCCTACTACGCAATAATTTATCACAGACCCAATCATTTTTGGAGATTGTTCTACTTGTGTCACCATTGGAGGAAGGAACTTTGTACTATAGCCTTGTTTTTCTAATTCAGTCGTTAATACTTCACTGGCTACTAAATAATCTGTTTTTCCTCGAAGGTTCGCTAAAGTCATATTTCTCAAAACATTTTCATGAATGACTTCATAATAATTTTTCTCAGTGTTTTCCATAAAGCGGAATATACTTGGCGCTGGAACGATATGTTGATCTCGAATCATTAAATCTGTTCGCTTGGCATTTTTGGCCAAATAGGAGACAACAAGATCATCTTCTGAGCAAAATTCTCCCTCTTTTAAATAAATATAACCCGGATAAAATAATCTTACTGGAGTAGGTTCTTTAAAAGGATCCATATATCTTGCTCGTAAAACTAATTCTCCATTCCCATGATACCAACGTAATTCTCCTGTTTGAAAATCTTCAAATAAATAAGGCCCCGAAGTATAAAAATATCTTCCCGTTCCATCAGCCAACGTCAAAGAACCTACAAATCCTTCTTCTGTTACCTCCACCTTGTCTCCCTCTTGAAGTGTTAAATCTTCTAGTCTTACAGACAAAGCATCATGTCCAATATTTGAAAAACTATTTGGTACATTAACAATCTCTTCTTCTAAGAAACCTAATGCCATAATTTCTTTTTTCCAATCTGGTCTTACTTGAGGACTGGTTGCTAAATGTATATAGGGAACTCCTAAATATCTAGCAACTTTGGCACGATATAATTGTGTCGTTTCAAATCCATAGCGATGTGTTTCTTTTACAGGATGAATCGTTATAATTCGTGACATAGTTTTTCCTCACTTTCTTTTTATTCTCTCTATTCAAAAATCCCCATCTTTCGACAGGGATTTAGGCTTTTTGTTTTAATTTTAATAAAATCCAAGCGCTACATAGTCCACTCATCAAAGGGACTAGCCCATATATCCACATTTCCATTTGAAAGAAAACTCTTATAACTCCCAAAGAAATGCACATACATAGTATAACATATAGACTCATTGACTTTCCAAAATTTGAAAAAATTAAACCGACTAATACTAGGCTAGAAATAATCGACAAGAAAATTCCGACATAGCCTACAAAAAATTCATACGAGGAAACTCCTCCTAAAGCAACGAGACTAGATGAAATAAACATATTCAATCCGAACACAAGAAGAAGACTATACTTGCCCGCATATTGTTTTTCTAAAATTTCATACCCTGTCGACAAAGTCGTCTGAGCAGATAATAGCACCCCAATCATTACTGGAATAGCAATCCACAACCCTTCACTTTTGGCATATTCTAATAAGACATTACCATTAAATTGATAGCCAGCCTGTTTTAGAGAAACTCCAATCACATATAAAAATCCTGTAAATAAAATTCCTAAACTAGCATTTAGTAAAATTGATTTCAACAACTTCGTTTTTCCTACTTTTTGAAATCTCTCTTGAATATCAGGGCTCACTAAATAAGAAGAAAAAGTTTGAAAAGATGCCCCTAGCAAAATCCAAGTAGAAAATGAATCTCTTTGACTAGGTGCTGCTTGATTTAACACTCCATTTGTCATCATTTTAAAAGCAATCACTATCATAGAAAGAAATAAAATAACCGAATATAAACTATCATACCGAACTACAGCCAACAGACCACCTCTAGCAACCCCATACGCCCATAAAGCTAACAGTAAAATCCAAAAATAAGCAGAGACACTAGTCAACTGTTCCAACATCACGGATGGAATATAGAGAACAATCCCAATTCTTAAGAGTTGGTACACTGTCCATAGGGACTTACTTAATAGAAAACTTCCATGCCCAAATCGTTGTCCAATAAAATGAAAGACATCTTCATAATCCATCATATGCGTTAGCACCCAATATAAAAGTGGCACAGCTAATAAAATTCCAAATTGAGCAATATAATTACGATATCCTGTATGATAAGCTGTATCCACAATTCCGATAAAAGAAATCGGTGATAATAATGTTGCAAAAATCGATAAACTGTACAAAATCCAGTTATACGTTTTATTCTTTTTCATTATTGTTGCTCCATAAATTGCGCAAATAACAAATCATCTTTATGATTAATATCGATATTACATTTTCCTTTTTGCAATATATAGCCTAAATCCCCACCATAAAATGATTTTGTCTGACAAAAAGTTCCTACTGTTACTCCAAATAAATTACCATTTGGATAGTAGTGTTTTGGTTGTTCTTGACGATTTGTTTGACAAGCATCAACTTGTTTAGATTCTAATCCTGTATCACTAATAGGTGTTACAAATAACGCCGGATTATATTCTAATTCTTTTACAGTAATGACACTGTCGTATTCTTCCATTAATCCCAACACTTTTACTAAGTCTTCGAACACACGAAATGGACTTGTTGGTTGAAGTAAGACAATTTTATCTTCAGCAGCTAAACCAAACGTTTCAATCACATCTTCTAATACTTCCACCATTGTTGTATGAGATGTTGCTAAACTTTCTGGTCTATTACGAACTTCTATCCCTTCACGATAAAATAGATGCTCACAATAATCGGTTGTTACGATAATTTTATCAAACACGTCTGCTTCTACAGCAAAATCAATCGCTCGATTTAATAAACTTTTTCCACCAACTACACTTAAATTTTTATGTGCTAATTCCACCGAACCACTACGTGCCGGAATTACGGCTACTTTCATAACATCCCCCTTTTCTTATCCTCTAATTCAGACCACCAAGCTGTATTTTGTCGATACCAATCAATTACTTGTTTTAACTCTTCCTCAAACTGAGTATGAATCGGCTGATATCCCAACTCTTCATATAATTTATGAGCATTAATTCCATATCTAAGGTCGTGCCCTGGTCTGTCTTCAATAAATTCAAAATCCGTTTTTTCTTTCCCAAGAAGTACTAGAATCATCTGTAATACTTCTAAATTATTTCTTTCATTATCAATTCCCACTAGATAAGTTTCTCCAATTTTTCCCTTATCTATTATTAAATCAATTGCTCGACAATGATCCTCCACATGAATCCAATCCCTCACATTCAAGCCATTCCCATATAATACCGGCTTTTCCTGTTTTAAAATATTAATAATTTGTCTCGGGATAAATTTTTCTGGATTTTGGTAAGGTCCATAATTATTCGAACAATTAGAAATCGTTGCTTGAACTCCAAACGATCGAACCCAAGCTTTCACTAATAAATCTGCAGATGCTTTTGTAGCAGAATAAGGCGAGCTTGGCTGATACTGAGTTTCCTCTGTAAACTTCTCCTTACTTTCTATTGGAAAATCTCCATATACTTCATCTGTTGAAATTTGATGAAAACGTAAGTGATATTTTCTTGCTAATTCTAATAAATGATGAGTACCTAATACATTTGTTTGAACAAAGGATGCTGTATCTGTTAAAGAGCGATCATTAAAAGATTCCGCTGCAAAATGCACAATTAAGTCATACTCTTGTGTAATGACTTTTTCTAACTGCTCACTATCCGCAATATCTACTTGATAAAATCGAACTCTATCATCTAACACATCAGAAATCGTTGAAAAAGATGAAGCATACGTCAATTTATCTAAAATCGTAATTGTAACATTTGGATAATAACGTTTGATATAGCGTACAAAATTTGACCCAATAAATCCAGCCCCACCTGTTACGATAATATTTTGATACTTCACTCTAATTCCTTCTTTCTTTAGAATTCCCCATTGTTCTCACGATTTACATCGATTAATAACCAATTTCGTGCATCTGCAATTTGACGTCCCTCTTCAATTAACATCGTATTAAAATTAGGCGCAAAAACTTGTACCTCAGGCTTTGCCATTCTCAAAACATATCCAACCCAATAACAATAAGTTGAGTTTGCACTAATAAAATATTTCTTACAATTAAATAATTGGACAAAATTATCTCGAATATCTTGCTCCTCTACTACAATTGGAAAAATGAATGAATATTTTTCTTTTAAGGCTGGAACTAGTTCTTCCCTACACCAATAAACATCATCTGACGTGATACGAATCGTCATTGTTTGAAAATTCTCTGCTTCTAATTCTGCAATTCGTTCTAAGCAATCCTCAACATATTGCATCATATCATAGCCATAATGTTTATAGCGATCCTTTTGAATAAAATCAGTTCTTCTAATCGCAATTGTAATATCTTTTTCTTCAAATTCTCTTGATAACTGTTGAATCGGCTCTTGTAAATATCTTGCAACAAAGGAATCCACATGAACCGGTAAGTAATCTTCCCCTGATATTTGAAAATAGCCGAACTCCTCTAATTCTATCCCATTTGCTTTACTAAATAATTCAGCTGTTTTAGGAAAAAAAGTTTGAGCAAAAGCATAATAACCTGTTCGTAATACATAACTCTCTGCAATCCCATCCAAGCGATCTTTATGAGCCTGTAATAATAAATATAATAGATTACCTAATTGAAACCCTCTGTCATTATAATAAACTTTCACCGCTTTTCTCCTTATGCTTTCTAAAATATTGCCCTAATTTTGAGTTATCAGGCTTTTGAGATAATGCTTTTATTTGTTGCCCAGTATACAGAACTGTATCTTTGATTTGCAATACCATCCCTTTAGCATCAAATAATTCTTGAATGATTGTTTGAACTAAGTCTTCAATCGCTGTCACTTGATAAATATGTTTATCCTCATATAGTGAAGACACTGGAGGGAGTTGTTCTAATAACTCTAGAGGAACTTCTTGAATTCTTTCAGCTACCTGTTCTGTTACTAAACAATAATAACTTTCTAAAGCCGGAATTTTTTCTAGCTGTTCTTTTGTTACAAAACTCCACTGTTGATGAAGCAAGTCATGAATCAATCCTTTTTTCAGATTTTCTCCATATAATGTATCCATAAAATAAATCGAATGATTCGAGTGATGTTGAAGAACTGCCTGACATACTTCATTTTGTACTTGCCCATATCGATTCTCAGAATGCAAGGCAGTTTGAGACGACACTAGGACAAATTGCATTGCCTTTACTTTGGCAATAGTATCTACTAAGATTTCAATCTCTTCTACTGGATTAGCAAGTCCAATATTTGTTTTGAATTTTTCAGAAGAAGGAGCTGTACAAATGACACAGTCATATTCTTGTTGAAGTAATTCAGATAAATTATCACGATTGAATCCATCTACTTCATATTGTTTGAAAGAGTGCAATTGTTCAAAAACTTTTGAACCAATCACTCCGGTATAACCAATGACTGCAATTTTTTTACGTGTAGATTCGATTTTTTTAACGATAGACAAATACGAATCACTCTTCTGGTCTTTTGAAGAAATAATCACTTCTCCAGATAAATCCCATGGTAAATTCAACGTCTTATCAAGTGGCATAATTCCAGCATGTTTAGCATTTGGATCATAGTAACCTGTGACTAAATAATTCAAAATCCCTTTATCCGTTAAAGCTTGAGCCCCATTAGAAACTCCAGCAGGGACAAAAATTGCCATTCCTGGAACGACATCAATCACATCTACAGCCTTATAGCTTGGAGAACTTAAACGCAAATCGATAAAACACATACGAAACGTACCTGAAGCAACGGTCATTAACTTCGCCCAACCTTGACAATGCATTCCTCGAATCGTTCCTTTTTTAGAAACGGACACATTGTTTTGTAACTTCCCTTGGAAAAACGATTCAGGAACACCATATTGTAACAAGTCCATCTTCCGCCAATTTTCAACGAAATATCCCCGTTCATCATGATGAAGAGGACTTGATAAAATTATAAGTCCTTGAATATTATTTTTTATCTGTTCTTCTATTTTCATTCTTAGTCCTCCTCTCTACCTAGAATTGCCTCATTATAATTTTAAAACTTGACGATACATTTCTGCTACTGTTTCTTTTATATAATTTTTGGCAAAAACGGAAGAAGAATACTCTCCTTTATGTTGAAAAACTCTAAGCGTTTCAACTAGTTCGTTCAATGAACGGAATGTTTTTGTATTCGGACAAATTCTTCCATAATAGGCATGCGCTAAATCTGTATGAGATAATAAGCAAACTAGTCCTTTGGCAGAAGCTTCCACTGCTGAATTGGCAAAACACTCGCTATAAGAACAAGAAAGATATCCTTGATGTTTTTCATACGGAACAGGCGTTACAAATCCTGCATATGTTACATTTTCTGGAAGTTGTTCTTTTGTAATACCTTCTGGCAATGTTCCATAAATCGTTAAACGACTATCCGGAACTTGTCTAACAGCTTCAATTGCTAATTCACATTTTTTAATAATCGTCATATTTCCAACAATACACCAATCAGTTACTGTTTCATACGTTTTTTCTTGAACCTCATCTATATAAACAGGTGGCAAGAACCTCACAACGTCACTTCCTAAACGTTCTTCTAACACTGGACTGGCTACTATATTGGTACACCAGTTTTGCAAAACAAACTTCATAAAAGGGGCTAATATATTGTAATGAGTAAAGGCAAACAATTCTCTTCCTGTATTTTGGAAGAATTTTCTCAGTTGCAATGGATATTCATTCACCATATCAATGATGAACTTATCTTGAGGAGTGGAGTTCTCTGCTAAATAATAACTCACTAACTGCCACTGAGAATACGTTTCTCCCGTTTCAACAAAACGATAGGCATGATAAATCTCACTAATATCCCCTTCTAAAATAATTCCCTTTGAACCAAATAAAGTAAAAGTATTCTGTTTATCATCTATTCGATATAATAACTGTGAAGTATAACACTCAACTGTGCCATCCTCATAATGTACTAATCCTACATAGCCTTCTTTAGTATACTCAACTTCTTTGACGCCTTCTAATGTAGAAAGAAAATCCTCTGAAATACTTGGTTGAACTCTAGCTAAATCAGATAAATCAAAAATAACATGATAAAAATTTTGGAATCCCAATTCTTCCAATTGCTCCACAAAGTTAGGAACAATATTGGTTAAATTCGTAAAAATAAATTGGTGCTCGACTCCAAGAGATTGCATCAAGTTTTGACGAGCTAACTGACTACTTTCAAAGCCGTAAATACTAATTGGAACTCCTTCTTTTATAGTAAATACTCTCATGATTATTCCCCTTCTAAAACTTCTTCAAGAGTTAAACCTCGTGTTTTAGCTAAACGAGTTCGAAAAGCCATCCATTTATCATGACTATCAGAAAGACGATAAAATACAGACAAATTATTCAGTACAAAAGCATTTTCCTTCGTTACCATTCTCGCCCACAAATGCCAATCTTCAAACCCTTCATATCCAGATTGATAACCACCCGCTTCCTCATAAGCTGATTTTCTAAAAATTACCGTTGAGTGATTAAATACATTTTGATACGCCAGTTGGAACCATAACGTTTCTCCAAATAGATGATTTTGCTTATTTCTTTTCAACTTCCTATTTTTTTCATCTTCTTCAGCAGTCACTCTTGAGCCTACAATGTCTAATGAAAGATTTGATTCTAATTGATGCAATACCATCTCCAAATGCCAAGGCATCCATACATCATCAGCATCTTGTCTCGCGATATACTCTCCTTGAGTCATATTGACTCCCGCAATTAATGTACAAGAAATCCCTTGATGCGTTAGTTTTTCATAATGAATCCGAGAATCTGTTAAATATTTCTGACATACTTCTTGTGTTCGATCTGTTGAACCATCATCAACAATCCACAATCGAAACTCTTGATGTGTTTGATTTAAAATGGACTGAATCGATTCATCAATTGTCTTCTCTCCATTATAAACAGGCATCACAATATCCACACAAGTATCCGATAGGGAAAGATTACGATACGAAATTCCATGTTCCAATAAAATATCTGACTCAAAACTACTTAAAAATGTACGGTAAGCTTGAACGTTAACTCCTTCAATCTCTTTAACGAATAAAAAGGCTGTTGAATAGAAACCATACACTTCTACAAATTCATACTCTGCTAATAATGAATAAATTTCCTCTTCAAAGCAATTAGTAGGCGCAGCTACTTGAATTCCTTCTACTTCCACTACTGCACGTGGGTGAGGATAATAGATATCTGCCTTACAATCTTGGATTGCTTTTTTTGTTAATTGTTTTGTTAATTGAATATCTCCTTCATCGAATATTGACCCTAAAGCTTGTCCTAAAAATACTCGAATAACTTTCCCATTATTTGCTCGCTTAAACTCTTGTGGCTTTGTATTTAAAGTTAGATGTACTTGTCTTTCTTCTTCAAATAACTTCGTTTGATTAAATACTGTAAAATGTTTTTGAGATAGTGACATCATTTGCCCTAATGTTAATCCTAAAGGAGAAACTACTCGATGAAGATTTTGTGTATACATATTTGGAACAATAATCGACGTACTGCCATCATCAAAAGTAAATAATTGCATCTGATTAGGAGTAAAGAAACTATACGCTACAGGATTATCCAAACTAGCCAAATACAAGGAAGTAATCACTTTATCTGAAAGAAATTGTTGTAAAGGTTCTTTAACTATTCCATCTTTGAAAATACATACTTCTTTACAAAATTCTTTCATTTTTTCTGCATAAAGCATCTGTCTTGAATCATTGGACATCATTAAATACATACCATAAAATTCTAAATCTGTATGACGTGCTACTTCTCTAGCAACTAGCACTTGAAAAGGTGATGTACAAAAAATCAGATTCATTCTACTTCCTACTTTCTTTTTTTGATTCTACTTTCCAAATATTTTTTATAAATGAACACTCTCATTATACCATAATGGCTATTTGAAAGCTTTTATTTACCCATTGTTTATAAAGAAAAGCCAAAAGGTTTGGTTATGATACCAACCTTTTGGCTTATAGTAGTTAATGATGGAAATCTTTTTTAAAGAATTACTTCAATCTACTCATTTTCTTTTTTCTTAGGAGCTATTAATCCTAAACCTGCAAGAATTGAACTTGCTGCAGCTCCGAAGATTGCAAATTCATTACCTGTACCTGTTTGAGGTAATTCTTCCACTTTATTTTTTTGAACTGAAGTTTGATGTTCCTGTCCTTCATGTGAAGGAGTTGCATCATTTTGTTTTGGTTCTTCTTTCTTAGGTTCTTCATGTTTTGGCTCTGGCTTAGGTTCTGGTTTCGGATCCGGTTTAGGCTCTGGTTTTGGAGTTGGACTTGGATCTGGCTGTGGTTTTGGTTTTTCAGGAATCTTCAACTCTGGAATATCCACAACTGGAGGATCTAATGGAACTACTCCACCATCAAACTCTGGTTTCTCAACTGTTGGTGCTCCAATTTGCATTACATATTGGTAAACAATAGTTGTTGTTCCTTCTTCAACTAAACCTTTTTCTTTCACAGTATTTTTAAACTTATCTCCTGCTGGAAGAACACGTTTTAATCGGAATGTCACTCCATCGACTTCAATCGTTTCTTTTGGTGTTACCGCATATTCTTCACCAGTAGCTTTGTATGTCGTTTCTTCTTTATCACCAGTAGTTGTAGTTGTCGCTTCAGCTACAATAACATTGTTCTTAACTACTAAATCATCTGCAATAATATTTTCGTTAGAATCAACAAATTTAAGAATAACTGTTCCTTTTTTATCTTTTGCGTAATCACGTACACTGTTTGGTTTATTTTGAGAGTATTTAACAATAACAGATGAATCTTCTGATTCATGTGTTACAGCTAATTCTTCTACCTTAGCTTTATCTACAGTGTAATCTTTAATTTCTGGTGAAACTACTTCAGATAATTTTTGTTCTGGAGTCCAATCTGTAGTGTACACCACTTGACCTGTTCGACTGTTGATTTCCGCAGTTCTTGTGAAGCGAGCTTTTTGATTAACAGATGTGCTTGCTTCTTGTCCCGCTTTTGGTCCATTTTCGTAAACATAAGTGATATCACGTTTCACTTCTTTTAATAAACCTAAATCTTTGTACGAACGGTTTTGTGGGTCATTAGGAATCTTGTCCTCTGGTTTTGGAGGTGTATTTTCTCCTTCGTTAGGCTTAGTTGGATCTACTGGAATAACATAATCGTATTGATATACAACTGTTGTAGTTCCTTCTTTTACCTTACCTGTTTCTTCTAATACATTGTTGTATTTATCAGAAACTGCATATACTCCACGGAAGACATATTTCTTACCATCTTTATTAATTGTATCAACTTTCTTCTCAGTAGTATTGTAGTTTACATCATTTTCTGTTACTTCATCACGAGTTGATAGAACAACGTCACCTGATTTTGTAGCATATGTTTTCGTTGTTTTAACAACTGCATCTGTTACTACATTTGCAGCATCTTTGATTTCATTACCGTCAGCATCAACGTACTTAACAACTACTGAGCCTTTCGTTTCAACTGTTTTAGATGGTGTTACTTCTTCTTGTTTATCTAGAGTATAGCTGTAGATAACGTGTTTTTCACCTTCTGTTACGTCCCCTGTTGCTGGAGCTGAGTCAGATGTTAGTCCTACATATTTATAAACTAATCCTGTAGCTTCATCTTTAAGAGTTGGGTATTGTTTATCTGTAGTATCGTATTTTTCTGTAACGGTACGTTTTTCTTTACGTTCAGATACTTTCACCCCTTTTGAGTAAGTTACATAAGTATCTTCATACTCTAGAGGAACATTGTTTTTCACTACTTCTGTTTCTTTTAATGTTTTTAACGTTCCATCTTCGTTGATAACAACGTGTTTCACATCAACAGACCCTGTTTTTGTAACTTCTGATTTAGACGGAGTTTTCTCTTCTTCACTTACTAGACGGTATTCGTAAACAACTTCTGTAGTTCCTTCTACTACTTTACCGCTAGCAGCTGGAGAACCTTGTTTTAGACCTACATACTCATATGTGAATCCAGTATCAGCATCCACTAATGTTGGATATTGTTTTGGAGTTGTATCGTAGTTTTGTTCTACAGTTTTAATATCAGTACGCTCATCAACTTTTGTTTCACCTGAATATAGACTTACGATAGTTTTTGTTTCAAGCGTTACATTGTCTTTATCAGTTTCTGATTTTAATTGTTTCCCATCAGTTGTTACGTACTTAATAACGACACTACCTTGTTTAGTAGCTGTTATTTCTCCAGCTTCTTCTTTTGTGATTTTTAAGTTGTAGTAATGAGTTACGACTGGTTTTTCTTCACCCATTACTTTATAAGCACGAATTGGAGTGATGATTTCTTTTTTAGTAACTGTAGCAGTATCCGTTGTTGTTTCATCAGAAGGTTCCCATTCTTTTACTTCACGTTTAGATCTAGTCAACGTAGCTTGATTTTTATCATCTGCAACCGTAACACCCCATGCTCCATCAGTTGTCACATTCGAAATATTAATTTTCCCTTCTGTATTTATCGGGTATTTATTCCAAATTACATCATGTCCATCATTTCTATCATACTTAGTATTTGTTGTTACTACTAAGCCACCTACAGTTGTAAATTCATAAGTTTTTGTCACTATTTTCGTGACAGGAAACAAATCACCGTCAACTGCTCCATATTTTTGAGCCTCTTCTTTTGAAGCATTAGTCTTCGTCACCTTATCAATGATAGGTAAAGCATCTAAAACTGTACTTATATCTCTAACTTTGTTTTCAAATTGATCTAGTTTAGATGCGTCACTGTCAGCTGAAGCATCATTTACATAAAACCCTACTTTACCATTAGATAAACCAACTCGAATATTATTATCTTTCATATAATTAACGAGTTCATCTACTTTGTTATCTAAATTAGTTTTAACTGTATTAATCGCTTCGATATCCATAGGTTTTTCCGCATTACTAGAAAAGAAATCAACAAGTCGATATCCAGTTGCAAAAACATCTTTCAATATATCTTTCACTGAAGCATTTGACGTGTCTAAATCCGGTGTTTTTTGAAGATATTTAGAATATTTATCCTCTCTACCTGACAAATCAAAAACATCCATTAATTTTCTCGTTTGCGTACCATTCGAAGTTGCGTTTCTTTCATTATCATCAGCAGTACCGAAGACATTATCATCCCCGATATCTTTAATGGCTGTATAATTTTCTCTAAGAATCGCATAGGTCATACCCCAGATATCATTGGAAGTTCCGTCATAAATATTTTCTTTTACTGCAACATAAGTGACAGCTGTTCCTGTTTTTTTACTTTTTCTTTCTACAGTATTTGTGGTTGCATACGTATCTTTATCAAGAACAAGTACTGTGTCCCCTTCTTGAAGTGTTACATTTTCTTTAGTAAATTCTTTAGCAGTAACTTCTCCAGCTTTCCATTTTGTTACTGCGTCTTCATCACTAGTTACGCCATTAGCCTCTACGAATTTACCGTACCTTCCATCAGAAGTTTCTTCAACAAGATAAACTTTACCTGTTGTTTTTGTATAGTCGATTTCTCCTAGTTTATTGTGCATTCCCTCTGGAGATACACTTGCTTCAATATTGTTGAAACTTGTTTTGTCATACTTAGGTTTATCAGTACCTTCAATTTCAGAACGTACGTATTCATAGACTTTATTATTCGCTTCTACAGTATCTTTTTTACCAGTAGTTTCAGTAACAGAATCTCCAGTTTTAGCTACTGTTGATTCACGGTAGTCTTTCCCATCTGTATCAGCTGCAAGACCTTTTTTATCGTAAGGTGTTGTTACTGTACCTTTTCCAGCTTCTACTGTTTCTGTTTTTAGTAATGACTTATCAGAATCCAGTTTGTAATTTACCGTTGCTTCTGATTTGAAGTTCACTGTGTCATTGCCGTCAGTATCACCAGTATTGATGTTAGCTTTTGTTGGCTCAGTTGCTCCTCCATCTAAAACTGCATCGACTTTGAAAGTTTTAGATGCATCTGTATCATCTGTAAAAGTAGTTGCCTTTGCAGATTCAACTTTAGATGTATCACTTACTATCGTGGGTTCTTTCGTACCATTTGAAGTAACATCTGCATAAACGTTTCCATTCGCAAAAAATAAGCCAATCACTGCACTTGCTAATCCTACTCCCTTGAATTTTCTCAAGGAATATTTTCTTTGTATATCTCTATTTCCCATTGTTTTTCCCTCTTTATTCAGTTCACTTTTAAAAATCTATACTTATAGCATTTGTATGCTAAGTATATCACTAATATCTCTAAGAAAATATTAAATTAATATTACAAAATTTATATAATTTCAATTTTTATTTATACAAAAATAGGAGTAAATCCTAAAAATTTACTCCTAAATATTCATTATTCTTTTCTTTGTTTCCCTGGCATTACTAATCCTAGACCTGCAAGAATTGAACTTGCTGCAGCTCCAAAGATTGCAAACTCCTGTCCTGTACCTGTTTGAGGTAATTCTTCTACTTTTTTAGTAGGAACGGAAGTTTGATGTTCGTTTCCTTCATGTGAAGGAGTTGCATCATTTTGTTTCGGTTCTTCTTTCTTAGTGTCTTCTTTCTTAGGTTCTTCAGGTTTTGGTTCTGGAGTTTGTTGTGGTTTGAATTCAGGTTTAGACTCCTCAGGTTTATAAGCTTGTTTTTTCTTAAAAACATGAGTAACAATACCATCAGCATCTACTGGAATTGTTCCAACAAATTCATACCCTTCAATTGTACCTGGTTCAAACGCCTCATTTGCTTGACCTTCTACAGAAGGATTTTTAGCATCTGCTGGTTTTAAGGTGTTTCCGTATTCATCTACCCATTTAGTAATAATTAATTGCGGTAAAGTTAATGGATTATCTAACTCTCCGTTTACTCCGCCTTTGGATTCAGGAACTTCAGATTTTTTAACCACTTCTTTATAAAAATGATTGACAACAACATTACCTTCTGACATCACTTTGTATGCACGAATAGGAGTAATCAATTCTTTCACTACGTAATCTGTTTCTTCTTTAATATTTGCCTCTTGTTTTGTTAACTCAAATTCTGTTGTATTTGAATCTGTATGAACAACTTTAATCTTACTTAAATCATCTGAAATTGTTACAACACCTTTATTAGCATAAATAGAATCTTCTTTTGTTTCTACTTCAGGATTCACTTTTTCCCAGTCAGTGATATGGTCTGGCTCTGCATCTTTATGGTAAGATTTAATGACACCTGATGCAAAACCATATATTCTAGAGTATTTTAAAACGCCTTTTTTCGTTAATGTCACATTTTTTAATTGCTTATACTCTGGTAAAGTTTCTACAGACGTTCCTAATGAGATATTTAAATCACCTAGCACATTTTGAGCTTCTTCAATTTGAGTTCTTAATTGTTTCAAAATTTCTGGATTTGCTTGAGAGAACATTAATCCTCTTTCAGATTCTACGGCTACTTTAATTTGATTTTGTCGAATCATTGCAATGGTACTAGCAATATTTTGTTTCAATTCTTCTTTTCTCGCTTGAACTTCTTTTCTATCAGTTTCATTGTTCACATTACGGTCAAAGTATTCTAATATTCCATTTATTTGAGCATGCATCTCTTCTAGAATTTCTTCTAAAGATTCATTTTTAAAATTATATTTATTTGAATCTGTTATTCCTGGAGGTAAACTTTTAGAAATATTATTATAATATAAAATATTCTCATCTTTAAAATTCACTTTCCCGTCATCAGCTGTACCAAATATATAGTCATCCCCTATAGTTGGAAATTCGCCTGTTTTCGGTTGCATCCAAAAAGCATATGTCGGCGATCCAGGAATCCCTTCTGTTCTTTCAAAAGCTTCCGTATAATTGTATTCAGGTTTTGCAGCAATTTTTTTACGTCTATATTCTACTGTATTAACAGTTCTTTTCCCACTTCCATGAGCATAAGTATCTCGATCCATTACAAGAACTGTATCGCCTTCTTTTAGAGTAACATTTTCTTTCGTAAATTCTTTAGCTGTTGCTTGTCCATTTTTCCAAGCGTTTACTGCTTCTTCATCACTATTGATATTCGATGCTTCTACATACTTCCCATAATGTCCATCTGAAGTTTCTTCTACTAAGTAAACTTTTCCTGTAATTTTTCCATAATTAATTTCACCAAGATTGTTATGCATTCCTTCTGGCGAAACTGGAGCTTCGATATCGTTAAATTTTGTTTTATCAATTTTATCATAAGTTGCTTTATCTTTACCCACGACTTCTGAACGGACTAATGTATATTCTTTATCATTAGCTTTAATATTCTCTACTTTACCAGTATCTTCTGTAACAGCCTCTCCTCTTTTTTCTACACTTGATTCACGGTAATCTTTTCCGTCTGTATCATAAGCAATACCTTTTTTATCATATGGAGTTGTGACTGTAGTTTTCTCGCCCTCTACAGTTTTTGAATCTTGTAGTTTAGAATTATCCGTTTCTAATAAATAGTTAACAGTTGCTTCTGAATGATATTTTAAAGAATCTTTTCCGTCCGCATCTCCTGTATTATAATTGGCTTTTGTCGGTTTTTTATATCTAATATCTGCAACTGCATCTACTGTTACTTTCTTTGTTGAATCTTTATCGTCTGTAAAAGTTGTTTTTGCTCTAGAGGAAACTTTATCAAACTCCCCTACAATTGTTGTTTCATCTTTTCCATCCGCAGTTACATTCGCATAAACAGATTGATTCGCAAAAAACAATCCAATCACTGCACTTGCCAACCCAATCCCTTTAAATTTTCGTAATGAATATTTTTTCTGAACATCTTTATTTCCCATTTCCAACCTACCTTATCATTTTAAGTTATTCAGAGTCATTATACTCTTATTTCCTAGTAAATAAAACGTTTTTATCTTACAGATTTATTACACTTTTACGACAAAAAAATCCTGCTAGCTGTACTGCACCCCAAAAGTTAGACATAAAAAATCTAACTTTTGGGGTGTTTTTTT
>NZ_CAURVV010000027.1:0-20247 GCF_963528315.1 uncultured Granulicatella sp.
GGAAAATATGATTTAACAAAAATGAGAGAACGTGAGATTCCTTATTTAAGACGTTATGTAGGAGTTGTGTTCCAAGATTTTAAATTATTACCTCGTTTAACTGTATATGAAAATGTTGCTTATGCAATGGAAGTAATTGAAAAAGCACCAAAAGAAATTCAACGAAAAGTTGAAGAAGTATTAACATTAGTAAACTTGAAGCATCGTATGACGATGTTCCCTGATCAATTATCTGGTGGAGAACAACAACGTGTTGCAATTGCAAGGGCGATTGTAAATAATCCTGCTGTGTTAATTGCTGACGAACCAACAGGAAACTTAGATCCAGATACTTCTATGGAAATTATGGATATTTTAGAAAGAATTAATCAACAAGGGACAACCATTGTAATGGCGACTCATAATAGCCAAATCGTAAATGAAAAGAAACATCGTGTGTTGGCAATTGAAATGGGACGCATTGTCCGTGACCAAGAGGAAGGGGAGTACGGATATGAAGATTAGAACAATGTGGCGTCATATTCGTGATGCGGTTAAAAGCTTATTTAGAAATGGTTGGTCTACATTTGGAGCGATTTCTGCAGTATCAATGGTGCTATTATTAGTAGGGATTTTTGTCTCATTACTATTTAACATGAATAAAATTGCGACAGATGTAGAGCAAGATGTCAATGTACGTGTATATATTGATTTAGCCGCTGATGAAACAAAAACAGAAGAGTTAAAAGCAGCTATTCAAGCATTGAATGCTGTCGATACTGTTAAATTCCGTTCAAAAGATGAAGAATTAGATGATATTACGAAGAGTGTTGCGCAAGAATTTGAATTATTTAAAAATGATAGCAACCCTTTAAGAAATGCTTTTGATGTAAGTACAAAAAATCCAAAACAAACGAAGGAAGTAGCAACGACCATTGAGAAAATGGATTATGTAGCTCGTGTGAACTATGGTGGGGCGAAAGCTGATACGTTATTTAAAGTTATTTCAACATCTCGTAATGTTGGAATTGGTGTTATCGCAGTATTATTAATTATTGCTCTATTTTTAATTTCAAATACGATTCGTGCAACGATTCATGCTCGTAGAACCGAAATTGAAATTATGCAATTAGTTGGAGCAACTAAAGCTTATATTCGTTGGCCATTTTTCTTAGAAGGTGGTTTCATTGGATTAATTGGTTCAATTGTACCCATTGCTGTATTATGGGGCTTATATTTATGGGTGTATAAAGGCGGAAGTGATTTTTTTGCAGGATCTAACTTTAGCTTATTATCACCAAATCCTTTCTTATATCGTTTATCTTTAGCGATGGCTGGGGTTGGAGTGTTAATTGGATCATTTGGTTCAATTTTCTCAATGCGTCGTTTCTTGAAAAAATAATAAAGATAAATGCAAGGAAAATCATTTGCAAGTATGGTTAAACAATGGTAGACTATATGGCATAGAATAAAAGCAATGCACAAGAGGAGTAATACGAATTTTAGTTGATAGAGAGAGAAGGGTTGGTGAAACTTCTTAACGAATTTGTATGAAGGTAGCTTGTAAGTTGGCTAGGGGAATCATAGTAACTTAGCTCGGAGTAGACTTCGTTAACAACGTTAAAGGCATCAGTCATGATGCGAATATTAGGTGGTACCACGAAAATAATCGTCCTATGAAGTGAATCTTCATAGGATTTTTTTATTGTATCAAAATGATTTCATTAAGGAGGAAAAAGAATGGCAAAAGAAATGTCACCAAAGTTTCAACCGCAAGAAGTTGAAGCAGGAAAATATCAATGGTGGGTTGAATCGGGAGTCTTCCATCCAAACGAAGATCCAAATGCAGAACCTTATTCAATCGTTATTCCACCACCAAATGTAACAGGTAAATTACACTTAGGACATGCGTGGGACGTTACATTACAAGATATGATTATTCGTCAAAAACGTATGCAAGGGTACGATACATTATGGTTACCAGGTATGGACCATGCCGGAATTGCGACTCAAGCAAAAGTAGAAGAAAAATTACGTGGAGAAGGTTTATCTCGTTATGACCTTGGACGTGAAAAATTCTTAGAACAAACATGGGAATGGAAAGAAGAATATGCAAGCCATATCCGTGAACAATGGGCAAAAATGGGGATTTCAGTTGACTATCGTCGTGAACGTTTCACATTAGACCAAGGTTTATCAGATGCTGTTAAAAAAGTATTCGTAACATTATATGAAAAAGGTTTAATTTACCGTGGAGAATACATTATTAACTGGGATCCAAAAGCAAAAACTTCATTATCAGATATCGAAGTAATCCATAAAGATGTAGAAGGTGCTTTCTACCATATGAATTATCCATTATCGGATGGAAGTGGTGTATTAGAAATTGCAACAACTCGTCCAGAAACTTTACTTGGAGATACTGCTGTTGCGGTTCACCCTGAAGATGAACGTTACCAAGCCTTAATTGGAAAAACAGTTATCTTACCATTAGTTGGAAAAGAAATTCCAATTATTGCAGATGAGTACGTTGAACAAGATTTTGGAACAGGGGTTGTAAAAATTACTCCTGCCCATGATCCAAATGACTTTGAAGTTGGTAATCGTCATAATTTACCACGTATCAATGTTATGAACGATGATGCAACAATGAATGAATTAGCTGGAAAATACGAAGGAATGGATCGTTTTGCAGCTCGTAAAGCAATCGTGAAAGATTTAGAAGAAGCAGGACTTCTTGTAAAAATTGAAAAACATGTTCATAGTGTGGGACATTCTGAACGTACAGATGTTGTTGTTGAACCTCGTTTATCAAAACAATGGTTTGTTAAAATGGGGCCTTTAGCTGAACAAGCGATTCAAGCACAACGTGCAGAAGAAGAGAATACAGTTAACTTCTACCCACCACGTTTTAATGATGCTTACTTACGTTGGATGGAAAACATTCACGACTGGGTAATTTCTCGTCAATTATGGTGGGGACATCAAATTCCAGCATGGTATCATAATGAAACTGGTGAAGTATATGTTGGAATGGAAGCTCCAGCAGATGCTGAAAACTGGACACAAGATGTGGATGTATTAGATACATGGTTCTCATCTGCATTATGGCCATTTTCAACAATGGGTTGGCCTGATGTTGAAACTAGTGACTATAAACGTTACTATCCAACAAGTACACTTGTAACAGGTTATGATATTTTAACATTCTGGGTAAGCCGTATGATGTTCCAAGGGTTAGAATTTACTGGTAAACGTCCATTTAAAAATGTATTAATCCACGGATTAATTCGTGATAGCCAAGGACGTAAAATGAGTAAATCTCTTGGTAATGGTGTGGATCCAATGGAAGTCATTGAACAATACGGAGCAGATGCCTTACGTTGGTTCTTAGCTAATGGTTCAGCACCTGGACAAGACGTTCGTTATTCGACAGATAAAATGGATGCTGCATGGAACTTTATCAATAAAATCTGGAATGCTAGTCGTTATGCGTTAATGAATATTGGCGACTTAACAGTGGATCAATTAGATATTACTGGTGAGAAAACATTAGCAGACAAATGGATTTTAACTCGCTTAAATCAAGTGATTGCTAAAGTAACAGAATTATTCGAGAAATTTGAATTTGGTGAAGCTGGTCGTCTATTGTATCGCTTTATTTGGGATGATTTCTGTGACTGGTATATTGAAATGTCTAAAGAAACATTAGCAGGAAATGATGAAGCTGCTAAATTAACAACTCGTAGCATTTTAGTATATGTATTAGATCAAACATTACGTTTATTACATCCAATTATGCCATTCGTAACAGAAGAAATTTGGCAATCAGTTCCTCATATTGGAGATTCATTAGTAGTGGCTTCATATCCAGTCGTACAAGAAAGTCAAATGGATGAAGCAGCAGCAGAAAAAATGGAATTTTTAATGGACTTTATTCGTTCCGTTCGTACAAGCAGAAATGAAATGAATACACCATTATCAAAACCAATTGCGATTATTGCAAAAACTTCAAGTGCGGATATTCAAGCCATTTTATCAGAAAATGAAAGCTATATTGCTCGTTTCTGTAATCCTGAATCATTTGAATATGGTTTAGAAGTTGAAGCACCAAGTCATGCTGTCACAAGTGTGATTAGTGGAGCTGAAATCTACTTACCATTAGCAGGATTAATTAATATTGATGATGAAATTGCTCGTTTAGAAAAAGAAGCGGCTAAACTACAAGATGAAGTGAATCGTGTAGAGAAAAAATTATCAAATGAAAAATTCGTTGCTAAAGCACCAGAAGCTGTTGTAGAAGCAGAACGTGCAAAAGGAAAAGAATATGCTGACCAACGTCAAGCAGTTCTAGAACGTATCGCAACATTAAAAACATTAGCATAATAGTGTAAAAAGAATACTAAGACAAATCGGGTATTCGATAAATCCTGTTGGTGAGAAATCACTAGCAGGATTTTTTGGTTTGTTAAGATTATTATGCCTTGCAAGTTGAAGAGGGAATTTGTATGATGAAAATGAAAGAAGGGGAGTTCATGCAAACAGTTAGAGAGTGGATCTTAGATCGAATGAAATATAAACGAAAATATGGATTAGACAGAATGAGAGTATTAATGTCTCTTCTTGGAAATCCTCAAGAAGACTATCCCATTATTCATGTAACGGGAACAAATGGAAAAGGTTCTACAATTGCGATGTTATCGTCCTTATTTGTTCATCACGGGCAGAAGGTAGGAGCATTTGTTTCCCCTCATTTAATCGATTATACGGATCGGTTTTTAATCAATGGTAATGTAATGCCCGAAGAAGATTTTGAAATGGTTGGAAATCTCGTTCAACAAGCAGAAGCAAAATTGATAGACGAATATGAACCATTAAGTTTTTTTGAAATCATGACAGCTATGGCGTTAGTGCATTTTTCTAGAAAAAAAGTGGAAGTCGCTTTATTAGAAGTCGGGATTGGTGGATTATTAGATACAACGAATATTGTCGATTCAACGATGAGCGTGATTACATCGATTGGGATGGATCATGAAGAAATGTTAGGAAATACTATCGAAGAAATTGCCATTCAAAAAACGGGGATTTTCAAACAAAACCAAGCAGTTGTATTAGGAAATTTACCAACAGAAGCTTTGAAAGTAGCTGAAGAAGTTGGAAAAGCTTATAACTGTGACTTACATACGTTCGAACGAGAGTTTAAAATCGAACCGCTTGAAGATGGGTTAGTATTTACAAATGCCGATACTCAAATTCACATTCCTTATTTGAATTTAAAAGGGAAGTATCAATTAGAAAATGCTGCAGTAGCATTAGAATGCTTTTTACGATTTGAAAAGAAATTCCAACTGCCAATTGAACTATCTGCCATTCAAGAAAGTTTCCAAACGGTTACTTGGCCAGGAAGAATGGAAGTAGTGCATCAAAGCCCTACAGTAATATTAGATGGAGCTCATAATATTCATGCATTAAAACGATTTGTTGAAACGGTGAAACAATATGGAGAACTGGAAGCTCAACATACGATTTTATTTTCTGCTTTAAAGAGAAAACACTATATAGAAATGGTCGATTATTTACGAAAAGAGTTACCTGAAGCTCGTTTAGTAGTAACAACATTTGAGTATGCAGGTGCAATTGAAAAAACAGACTACCCTTCTAGTGAGATTGAATTTGTAGAGAATGCTCAACAATTTATCGAGAATTACATTAACAAAACGTCAGACCAAGAAATACTTTGGATTACAGGTTCTCTTTATTTTATTTCTTTTGTGAGAAAAATTTTTATAAAATAAATATTTTTAAGCCTTTTTTGCATATATATAAGTTGAAAGAACTATTGCAAAAGGGGGAAATAAAATGGAAATGGATCAACAATTATTAGAATTACCATTAGAATCTATGCCAAGGGAGCGATTAGAAAAATTAGGAGCTAAAAGTTTAGAAACTTATGAATTATTAGCAATTTTGCTTCGGACAGGATCCAGAGAATTAAATGTATTGCAATTAGCGAAAGTTGTGTTGAATACATTTGAAGATTTATTTACATTAAAAATGGCAACAGTAGAAGAATTAATGGCGATTCATGGAATTGGACGAACAAAAGCTATTGAATTAAAAGCTGCAATGGAATTAGGAATTCGATTAGGAACAGCGAAGCAAACAAAATTAGGACATATTACAAGCTCGCAAAAAGCAGGAGAATGTATTATGGAAGAATTGAAAGATTTATACCAAGAACATTTAATTGCATTATTTTTAAATTCGAAAAATGAAGTCATTAAGAAAAAAATTATTTTTCGAGGAGGACTGAATCAAGCAGTCGTTCATCCAAGAGGAATTTTTAGAGAAGCGGTTCGTTTTTCTGCAGCAAGAATCATTATCGGGCATAATCATCCAAGTGGAAATGTTACGCCTTCTCAAGCGGATATTGACTTTACAAGACGATTATCGGAATGTGGAGAAATGATGGGGATTGAATTGTTAGATCATTTTATTGTGGGGGATCATACCTATTGTTCTTTAAAGGAAGAGGGGTATTTCTGAAGAGGGATATTTAATTTGAAATTCTTAGATTTAAAAGGTTAAAGTTTTATCAAAAAAGTCAAATTAAAATTTACTACTTACATAAGATAGATTTCATTTATTTTTACTATTGTGATAATTTCTATAATACTTCCCACAATAGTTAACAAGTTTTGCTACACTTTATGTGGGAGGATTGGATAATGAAAGTTGAGAGGTATATTAAGAAATTATTAGGTATAGTTAGTGAAGTTCAGAATATTAAGTGTTCAAAAACTAATCTTGAAAAACATTTAATTAAAAGAAACCATATAGATGCTTTAAAATATTTTGATAAGATAGAAGAAATTATAAATAATCCAGATTATGTAGGAATGAATCCAAATGAAAAATCTGAGAGTATAGAGTATGTAAAGATTTTTGAAGATAATGTTTTAGTAGCATTAAAAATTCATGGTTCTAAGGATTTTTATTATATACCTAGTATGTATACAATAACAGATTATAAATTGCAATCCCGATTATTTAGTGGGAGACTGAAAAAAGTTGACAATAAAAATAATAAGCCGTAAAATACAGATAACAAGTATTATTCTTTGAGGGCAGAAAGGGTTCCTGCCGCACCTTATTAGGTACCTGAGATGCTGGATACACCGACCAGCCAAGGAATAATCGCAAATCTGTTGAAGAGTCAAGTTCACTTGGCTCTTTTTATATTTTCTGAAGGTGTTTTGGTAAAATGTGAGTGCCTTGTCAGTTTATAGTGCATTTGATATACTAGTGTATGAACTATGAAAGAAGTATCTAGAAAAGATAGTTCTAGTTGGAGGATTGTTTATGAAAATTATAGTCGTTTATGGAGGCAAAAGTGCTGAACATGATATTTCAATTTTAACGGCTTTTTCAATTATTAAAGAAATCTATTTTGATTATTATGAAGTTCAACCAGTCTATATTAATCAAAAAGGAGAATGGCTGAAAGGTGAACCATTAACAGGGCCTGTAGCTTTTTCTGAAGCATTAAGATTAGAAGCAAGTCAAGAAGCTCACTTTGCAACAAGTGAAGGAGAAGTTTCGACAGGTGTACTTGTAACTCCTTATGATTTAAAAGAAGAGGAATGTGTTGTTTTCCCAGTATTACATGGACCAAATGGGGAAGATGGAACGATTCAAGGATTGTTTGAAATGATGGATGTTCCTTATGTTGGATGTGGCGTATTGGCAAGCGCTTGTGGAATGGATAAAATTACAAGTAAACAATTATTCCAACAAGCAGGATTACCACAATTACCATATGTTCCGTTTAATAAAACTCAATGGAAACAAAATCCTGAAAGTATTTATAATAAAATTGAAGGTACATTAATTTACCCAGTATTTGTTAAACCAGCCAATATGGGATCAAGTGTAGGAATTTCAAAAGCGGAAAATCGTGATGAATTAACGAATGCAATTGTTGAGGCATTGAAATATGACCGTCGAATTGTCGTAGAACAAGGGATTGAAGCAAGAGAAATTGAATGTGCGGTTCTTGGAAATGACGAAGCGAACACTTCTGTTGTAGGGGAAATTGTTAAGACAAGTGGTTTTTATGACTACAATGAAAAATATATTAACAATACCGTAACATTAGAAATTCCAGCGCAAATTTCTGATGAAGTTTCTGCAAAAGTAAGAGAATATTCTGCAAAAGCATTCCGTGCCATTGATGGTAGTGGTTTAACAAGATGTGATTTCTTCTTAACGGAGACAAATGATATTTATATTAATGAAGTAAATACTTTACCAGGATTTACTCAATTTAGTATGTATCCACTTCTATGGGAGAAAACAGGGATTTCTTACAAAGATTTAGTTGAAGAATTAATTCAATTAGCTTTAAAACGTTATAAAGATCGACAAAATGGATAAAAAAGGCGCCTCACCGAGGCGCTTTTTGTGAGAGAGGAAGTAAAAACATGGCAATCGGAACAGTTGCACAAATTGTAAAAGCTGTGAAAGCAATCGATTATCAAACAGATTATCGATTTGATGTTATTGAATCAGTTTCATTTGATACAAGAAAATTAACGAAAAATAGTTTGTTTATTCCGTTAAAAGGACAAACAGATGGACATGATTACATTGAACAAGCAATCGAAAAAGGCGCAAAAGCTGTTTTCTGGGGAAGACAAGACCAAACTCCGCCAGAAGGAATTTGTGCGATTTGGGTGGATGATCCACTAGAAGCTTTCCAAGAATTAGCGAAATGGTATTTAGAAAAAGTTCACCCAAATGTTATCGGCATTACAGGGAGTTCAGGAAAAACGACAACAAAAGATATGACAGCTGCAGTACTTTCTAGTCGTTATCGTGTTTATAAAACACAAGGGAATTTTAATAATGATATTGGATTACCTCAAACGATTTTAGATATGCCAGAAGATACAGAACAATTAGTATTAGAAATGGGTATGAGTGATTTTGGTGAAATTGAATTTCTAAGCAAACTAGCAAAACCTTCTGTAGCAGTGATTACCTTAATTGGGGAATCCCATATGGAAAATTTAGGTAGCCGACAAGGAATTGCTAAAGCAAAATTAGAAATCTTAAAAGGATTACATGAAAAAGGAAGTATCATCTTCCCAGCAAATGAGCCTTTATTAGAACAAGAATTAGAAGAAATGAATGCAGAAGAACACTTTAAGGTTTTACCGTTCGGAGAAGGGGCTAATAGCGTAATTCAGGCTGAAAATATTCAATTATTTGAAGACCATACTATTTTTGACTTAGTGAAACCTGCCAAACATTCTGTTCAACTACCTGTATTAGGAGCATATAATGTCAATAATGCGCTAGCTGCTCTTCAAGTAGGATTAGAATGTGGGGTACCATTAGAACAAGCGATTGAAGCGATTCAACAGTTTGAATTAACAAAAAATCGTACGCAGTGGGTAGATGGCATTCATGGTTCGAAAATTTTAAATGATGCTTATAATGCAAGTCCGATTGCGATGAAATCTGTCATTCAATCTTTTACATCAGTAGCTTCTAATGGACGTAAAATTGTTGTATTAGGAGATATTCGTGAATTAGGAGAACAGTCAAAAGCATTACACGCAAGTATTTCTGAAGTAATGTTCCCAGAGAACATTCAAGAAGTGTATTTATATGGAGAAGAAATGAGTGCTTTATATGAAGCATTAAAATCTCGTTTTGCAGTATCTCACTTACATTATGTTGAAAGTGATAAAGCAGCATTGATTCAATTATTAAAAGAAGAATTACAACAAAATGACCAAGTGTTAGTGAAATCAAGTAATGGTACAGGATTATTAGCAGTTGTAGAAGCATTAAAAGAAGCATAGTTATGTTTTGATCAGTATTTCATTTGTGAAATCAAAGGGCTTTTCTTTGCAATCTAGCTTTGAACATGCTATAGTACTTGGAGAGTTGAGAAGTTTACACAAATGTAATGATATATATCATGAAGATTGAACAAGTAATATTGTATAATCTCGTAATGTTCAGAAGTCTGGAGCTCAAGGTGTTCCAGACTTTTATTGTGAAGGTAAAATACCTCGTGTGCTTCTCTTCAGCAGTACAAGGAGGAAAATATGAAATTTAATGAATTAGGCTTAGATTCAGCCTTATTAGAATCAATTGAAAAAATGGGGTTTGAGGAAGCAACACCGATCCAATCACAAACAATTCCATTAGCCTTAGCAGGTAAAGACGTGATTGGTCAAGCGCAAACAGGTACAGGAAAAACAGCTTCTTTTGGATTACCAATGCTTCAAAAAATTAATCTTCGTAATCGTAAAGTACAAGGATTAGTCATTGCTCCAACACGTGAGTTAGCGATTCAAACACAAGAAGAATTATATCGCTTAGGAAAAGATAAAAAAATTCATGTACAAGCTGTTTATGGTGGAGCAGATATTGGTCGTCAAATTCGCCAATTAAAAGAGCAACCACATATCGTAGTAGGAACACCTGGACGTTTATTAGACCACATTTCTAGAAAAACACTTCGCTTAGACAATATTGAAACATTAGTATTAGATGAAGCGGATGAAATGTTAAACATGGGATTTTTAGATGATATCGAATCAATTATTAAATTAGTCCCAGAAAACCGCCAAACTTTATTATTCTCTGCTACAATGCCAGATGATATTAAACGAATTGGAGTTCAGTTTATGAAAGAACCTGAACATGTTCGTATTAAATCAAGTGAGATGACAGCGACATTAATTGATCAATATTTTGTAAAATGTAAAGATTTTGAAAAATTTGATATTATGACTCGCTTATTAGACGTTCAAACACCAGAATTAACGATTGTATTCGGTCGTACAAAACGTCGTGTTGATGAATTAGCACGTGGACTTGAAATGCGTGGTTATCGTGCAGAAGGAATTCATGGAGATTTAAGTCAACAAAAACGTATGAGCGTTTTACGTGATTTTAAAAATAATCATTTAGATATTTTAGTAGCAACAGACGTAGCTGCACGTGGATTAGATATTTCAGGTGTAACGCATGTTTATAACTATGATATTCCACAAGATCCAGAAAGTTATGTTCACCGTATTGGACGTACAGGACGTGCGGGACAAGAAGGAATGTCCGTTACTTTTGTAACACCAAATGAAATGGATTATTTACGTGTCATTGAAGATTTAACTCGTAAGAGAATGACTGCATTACGTCCACCAACTCAAATGGAAGCATTAGAAGGACAAATGAAATCTGCCATTGAGCAAATTGATGAAAAAATGAAATCAGTAGATACTCGTCGTTTCAAAGAAGCTATTTCGTATTTATTAGATGAATATGAAGCAGATGAATTAGCAGCATTATTAGTGAGTGGAATGATTAAAGATCCAACAGAAATTCCTGTGAAAATCACTCCAGAACGTCCATTACCAAGCCGTAAACGTGGCAATAGTCGTGGAAACTACAACCGTAGCGATCGTAAAGATAATCGTGGACGTAATGGTAAAGGAAGCTTCAAACGTAAAGAAGACCGCCGTGGTCGTGGTT
Organism: uncultured Granulicatella sp.; assembly: GCF_963528315.1. GTDB lineage: Bacteria > Bacillota > Bacilli > Lactobacillales > Aerococcaceae > Granulicatella. Next base: position 11,533 of record NZ_CAURVV010000027.1, read on the forward strand.
TAGATGAAGAATATACTCGTGGATATAAGGGTAAAGATTCTCGCCGTAGAAATCATAAAAAGAAATCTGACAAAGGATTTACAATCCGTCAAAAATAATCAATAAGAAGACGACTCCGGTCGTCTTTTTTAGTGGAGAAATTTACTAAAGATTAGTAAAAAATTCTGACAAATGCGATTTCATTTGATACAATAAGAGATACATTATGTTTTTAAAGGGAGTATTGAAATGGCGATTATTGGTGTCGGAATGGATGCAATTGAATTATCAAGAATTGAAAAAATTGTAGTACAAGATTCCTCCTTCATTCAACGAGTGTTAACTCCAAAGGAATATGCTGTGTATGAAACTTTAGGAATCAAAAGAAAAGTAGAATATTTAGCAGGAAGATTTGCCGCTAAAGAAGCATATTCTAAAGCGTTAGGCACTGGAATAGGGAAAACTGTGTCTTTTCAAGAGATTGAAATTCTAAATGCTGAAAATGGACAACCTCTATTAACTGCTCCGCACCATTATCAAAAACATATCAGTATCACGCATACAAACCATGATGCGTATGCTGTCGTTATATTAGAAGAGACTCCCAAAATATAGAAGAAGGAAAGTGAAGATATGTTTCCTGCAATTCATAGGAATACACGTGTAATCGTTCATTTAAATGCAATTAAACAAAATATTAAAGCTGTTAAAGATCATTATCCCAATACAGATATTTTTGCCGTAGTAAAGGCAAATGCTTATGGACATGGAATGATAGAAGTGGCTAAAGCAGCTCATGAAGAAGGCGTTGCGGGATTTTGTGTCGCATTATTAGATGAAGCGATTCAATTAAGACAACAAGGTTTCCAAGAACCGATTCTGATATTAGGAATTAGCCGATTAGAAGATGTACCAATCCTCTGTGACTATCGTATATCTACTACAGTGAGTTCTTTAGATTGGTTAGAAAAAGCTCAGACTCTAATTCCAGATGGAAAGCAACTGATTGTGCATCTAGCAATTGATACAGGAATGGGAAGAATTGGAGTTCGAACATCAGAGCAAGTTCAAGAGATAGAACAATTTATAAGAGAGTATGATACGCAATTTATTTTTGAAGGTATTTTTACTCATTTTGCGACTGCTGATGAAGCAGATACGAGTCAGTTTGAACACCAATTGATAGCTTTCAACGAGTGTGTAGAAGCTTTAGAACAACGTCCAACTTATGTTCATTGTTCAAATTCAGCTGCAGCTATTTGGCATGAAGGATTAACAACAAATGTCATTCGCTGGGGGATTGGCTTGTATGGATTAAATCCTTCTAATGGAGGGTTAAGACTTCCTGATACATTACAATTAGAAGAAGCATTAACTTGGGAAACAGAGATTGTTTATGTAAAACAATTACATGCAGGGGATACGATTAGTTATGGTGCTACCTATACTTGTAGTGATGATGAATGGATTGCTACATTACCAATAGGATATGCTGATGGCTATCTTCGTGCCTATTCTCCTGGTGAAGTGATTGTTTCTGGAGTTAGATGTCCGATTGTTGGACGAGTATGTATGGATCAATGTATGATTCGTCTTCCTTATGAAATGCCTGTTGGTACAAAGGTAACTCTATTAGGAAAAAATGGCAATGAGTGCATTACTGTAGAAGAATTATCTCATAGAAGCCATACGATTTCATATGAATCACTTTGTTTGATTAGCGATCGTGTGCCAAGAAGTTATAAATGATGATTAGGAGAAAGATAAATGGTAAAAAGAGGAGAAGTATATTTAGCGGACTTATCTCCTGTAGTAGGAAGTGAACAGGGAGGAAAACGTCCCGTTCTAATTGTTCAAAATGATGTTGGGAATCATTTTAGTACGACGGTAATTGTCGCTGCTATTACGGCAAAACATGAAAAAGCCAATTTACCAACGCATATTGAAATTCAAAAAGATCAATTTCAATTTAGCAGGGAATCTACTGTATTATTAGAACAAGTTCGTACCATTGATAAAGTGCGATTAATTGAAAAAATAACAGAAGTTGATGATGCCTTTATGGAAAAAGTAAATGAAGGACTCAGAATTAGTTTTGGAATTTAAAGGAATGAGACTGGACAAAAAGTCTCAAAAAAAGAAGAAAGCACGTCCTGATTTTGCGAAAATAAAAATCAAGACGTGCTTTTCTATTAAATTTTGTAAAAAAATTGAATTTAAATGACACTGTTCAGTTAAATCAGTAAAACAAAGAGGGATAAACCACCCTTGATTCATATTATTTAATATATATTTCATTAATCTTTGCAGATTCATCCCTAAAAATAGCAGACCAAAGAATGAAGGTGAAATTCCTCAATATTACGTAACAGGTAGCTATGAAGCTATTATTCCAGTAGCAACCTTCAATAGAGTTCAGAGGTTAATTGAGCAAAGAGCAACATGTGTCGGAAGACCTTCCTATATGAGTATCTATTCTAGTAAGATAAAATGTGGATGTTGCGGAGGATGGTATGGATCAAAAGTATGGCATTCGAATAGTAAATATCGTCAAGTTATCTGGCAGTGTAATAATAAGTTTCAAGAAAAATGCACCACTCCAAATCTTACTGAAGAGGAGATACAGGATTTATTCGTGAAAGCAGCGAATCAATTGGTTCGAATGAAAAAAGAAATCATCTAAAATCATCAAGAAATGATGGAAGTAATCTTTGATACTTCTACCTTAAAGAAAGAACAAGAACGAGAGTTGTTGACGGGATTTGATGAGCAGGTATGGAGAGGTTTAGTGGATTTTTTAATTGTATATAAAAATGGGAAAGTGGAAATTCAATTCTTAGATGGTTATATAAAGGCTATAAATAAAAATGATTGTATGGTATAGATGCTTTAATTTTTATAAAAATACTAGTATTAATTGTTATAATGTGAAAAAAATATTGATTTATTTTCGAAATCGGAATAAGGAAATTGATACAATAGAATACAAAGAAAGCCCTGTAATTACCTGTTTCCAACGATTTTCAACTGTCTACAGGTACAAAGGAAAAGTTGTAAGAACAGATGTTTTTATAGAGACGCCTTTGATTTATAAAACGCTAAATATTAGAATAGTTGAGTATATGATTAAGTTTATAAAATGAATGTGAATAAAGTAACAAACAAAAAGGATGTTATATAAATTAATAATTAAACTTAAGAATGTTGTTTTTTATACAATTATCAACCTTTTTTTTGACTGTTGACAATAGTCTGAATCTAATGTAAAATGAAATAGCAGTGAAGATTGTGAATAATAATTCAAGCTAGCGGAATTATTAATTAGAATTCACTGACTAAAATAAGGAGGAAAGAAGTATGCGTTTCTATAAAGTCGAAAAAACTGAAGCACTTGAAAACGGTTGGGCTTGGGTCGGTCTAGGATTGGGACTCATAGTTGGGGGTATTTTTTGTTGTTAATTCTGTAAATTATTTTCATAAGGAGAATTCATCATGGAAATTACTAAAGTTGAAAAATTTGAAGTGTTAGAAGATAGTTCAGCTTGGCAATTTATTTCGGGATTTGCTATAGGTTTAGGGATTGTAGCATTCTTTGGTTGCTAGAAATGTTCATAGAACATTAATTAAGATAAATTCTGTAATCCTTATTTTTGATTATTTATTGAGATTACAGAATTTTTTTAGTTATTAGCATAACATCATATTAAAAAAACAAGGAATAGTGAATATGTATATTAATTACAGTTTGAATCAAATAGGTAATAACTATATTGTTTATAACAAAGTTGATAAAAATCATTATGAAATCGGATATGTAGATTATAAAATTTTACAATATTTTCAAAAAGGTTTATCTAAGGAGGATATTTGTAAAAAGCTCTCAATTGATAAAGATGAGTTCGAAAAGAATAAGATGCAATTGTTTGAGATGGGCTTTCTGTCGGATGTTCCTCTGAAGAAAAAATTGAAAGTAAAGTGGAATAAAATTTACCTTTTTCGAATTGACACAAGAAGATTTAAAAGAAGTTTACTGACTGTTTTTCTAGAACGCATGCTAATTGTTATGAGTTTATTCTCTTTAACATACTTTTTCTATTTAATCGTTTTTAATAGAATTAATTTGGAACACTTACTAGTATTCGATAATACAAACCTATTGGAAATAACTCTCTCTCTTATAGTTGTGCAAATACTAACAGTAGTAATTCATGAGTTTTTTCATTTAATATTTACAATCAATAGAGGGGCAAATGTTCCAGAGATAGGTGTGATGTTATATTTCTTATCGCCTTCAGGGTTTTCTGACTTAACGCAAATTAATTTTTTTAAGAAAAAAAGCTCAAAAATAATTTGCTTATTAGCTGGTTTGTTATTTAATTTTACTTTATTAACATTTTCTATTTTGATGCTCAGTTTTTTTGATTTACCAATATTTAAATTCATTTTAATCAGTAATCTAGTAGCAATAGTCATAAATTTAGGTTTTTATATAAAATTAGATGGATATTATATTTTGCAAATATTGCTGGAAGAAAACTATTTGAGGGAAAAATCAATAGATTCGATAAAGAAACTAACAACCAAACAACCAAAAATGGAGGATATTGTGTATTATATTATTGGATTTTGTTCAATTGCATACGTTCCTATTCTTTTGATAAATATATTAATAAGTTTTTGGAGGAGTTTTGGATGACATACTACTTGAATCCTTATGTTATTATTGTAAAGCGCGGAAATAGTTGTTTCTATCAGTTTGATAACAGTTTATATTATCTTACCTTAAAAGAGTATGAAATGTTGATAAACTTAAGTGAGAATCAGAACAAATTTTCACAAGAGAGGTTAAATATTTTTGTAGAAACTAAATTATTAATCAATTGTGATTATGATTATTTCTCTAATAAAGTTGATTATGTTAATAGAGGTTGGTTTGAGATGAGTTCATTTCAAGAGTGTGATTTTTCGAAAATCAGCCAGTCAAGGATATTAATATTAGGTTGTGGAGGTACTGGGACTCATGTTGCTTGGAACCTAGCAGCTTTAGGGATTAGAAATTTTGTCCTTATTGATGATGATAAAGTTGAATTGAGTAATCTGAATAGGCAGTTATTATATGATCTTAATGATATAGGCACGTATAAAGTTGATGCCTTAGAAAAAAAACTTAAAGATAGGTTTTCGGGTATTGAAATCTCTACATACAAAAAAAGAATTTATGATGGTTCAGATTTCGAAGACTTAATAGATTTTGAAAATATAAATGTTGTAGTAAAAGGTATTGACACACCATTAGATAGTATGTATAAGCTTGGAGAGTATTTCTATAAAAAAAATATTATGTATGTAAGTGGAGGAACAGTTGGTACTAGTATATTTTTGGGGCCAACCTTTGCTCCCACTTTGAATAATGGATTTAGACAAACTAAAGAATATGTTTCTAATTCAGAAATGGAATTAACAAAAAGAGTATCTGGTAAAGCAGTCTCAATCCCACTATTATTTAGTTATATTGGTAGTGAGCTGACAAAGGAAATAATTTTTTTATTAACTAATAATGAAAGTAAAGTATTGTATAACGATAAAATAGTTATTAAAGATATATTTGATAATACGACTTTTAAACAGAATAATTTACACAATTTAGTGAGTATTTTTTCTTCTATTATGGTAATATTATCTATACTTAATGGCGATGCACTTATGATAGTACCTGCAGTATTGTTATTATTTATTTTTCAGATTTACTCTAGTCAATCTCAAAAGACTATCTTTATAACCTATTTATTAATTTCATTAATATTGGGTGTTTTGGGATTGTTCAAACAAGGCTATTTTTTAACGAATGATTTACAAACATTAGTCATGATTATTTTTACTCTGCTTAGTTATGTATGTTATTTTAGTGTTATTCTAATGTTGCTAAAGTTTGCAGTAACAGAAGTTTTAAAAAAAATAAATTTTTGGAGGGATTTATAGTATGACTGATATTGATTTACTATATTATGAACTTAAAAAAACTAAAATTAAATTTAATGTTGCCCGTGTAGTCACTTTGGTACTTGTATTCGTCCCATTTATCATAGGATATATAAATAGGGATATGATGTGGCTTTGGATATCTGTTTTAATTCTAATTCTCATGATTGCTTTTGTCGGAATTCCAATTTTAAGAAATATTAGCAAACTGAAAAAAGAACTAAAGGATGCAGAGGAGGATCTCAATCATGTCAAAGATTATTAAGTTCTACCCTTTAACATTAGCACTAGGTTTATTATTTTTGAATTTTGATATTTTTGAAAAGTTTATATTTTTAAGATTCCTTGGAAGAGGGCTTATTATATTATCAATATTATTATTTTTCATGAAATATTCACCTCGTAAAAACGAAAGGAAGCAACATGATAGAACTTAGAGATATTAATAAATATTATGGAAAAAAACATATTTTAAAAAATATAAACATAAGAATTAAAAAAGGACGGCCTCTTGCGATAGTTGGACATAATGGTGCTGGAAAAAGTACAATAATTAAAATAATACTTTCTATATTGAATGTTGAAGAGGGTGAAGTAATTTTATCTGAAGATATTAGAACAGTAGGTTATTTGCCTGAAGAAAGAGGAGTATATAGGAATGAAACGGTCCAAACTCATCTCAAATATTTTTCAGAACTCTCTGGGATTCATCTTAGTAACAAAGAACTAGATGATTATCTAGCTAAGTTCGAAATATTAACATATAAAAAGTTTAAACTCAAGGATTTGTCCAAAGGAAATGCTCAGAAATTGCAATTGGCTCTTTGTTTTTTAGGAAATCCTGATTTATTAATTTTAGATGAACCGTTCAGTGGTTTAGATCCTCTAAATCGAAAAGTTCTTTCTAATATGTTAAAGAAAGATAGCTCTAGTAGATATACGATTTTTAGTAGTCATCAGATGGAAGAGATTGAAAGGTATTGTTCAGATATTTTGATAATAAATAAGGGTGAAATACGATATTTTGGAAGTATTTCCGATTTGAAAGAATTGTATCAATCCCAAAAAAAATTGAAAATTACCTATATTGATGATTTCAATAAGAGAATTGAAAAAGAAATAATGATTGAAGTTGGTCTAGATAAATGGTTGGTTGATAATGGAGTGACCAATGTAGTTGCTATGTCTTATTGCTTTCCAAGTCTTGAAGAAATCTATTTTGATATTATGAAAGGATGATATAGGTATGAATAGGTTTTGGATAGTTACAAAATTTAATGTAAAGTTTTTATTTAGTAATTGGATGTCAAGAATTTTCATCTTTTTAATTACAGGCTTGATTTTATTAACAAGCTTATATTACAAGGATCAAATATCTCAGAATGAAAAAAAAGATGTCGTTACAGTTTCTGTCAATGATACTCAAATTGAACATTTTCTAGAAGGTTATGATGAACAAATAAAGATTGTAACTAGAGATGCTGACATTGAGATTCTGAAAAAATCAGAATCAAATTATCAAGTTAATATTAAAAAAGAAAATATTAAAGAAGCATCTATTAATTTTGTATATGGTGTTTTAGATTCAGCCCTTAACCCTAAAAAGTATTTAATTGAAATTACCAAAGATTATAAAGAAACTAATAGTTTGTTTGGTATTATAATTTCATTTCTAATATATATATCACTTCTTTTTATTGGAAATATAGTTATAACCTCTGTTTCCCTAGAAAAAACTTCTAAAATGTTAGACCTTATAAGCTATAAAGTGAGTGCGTTAACATTAGTGTATGGAAAGTGTATTTCTATTCTAATTTATATTCTTTCATTAGGGCTAATATGTATTGGTGAATTATTTATTTTGGATTATTTTCACATTGTTGAGTTAAAGTCGTTAGTTAAGGATCTCAATATAGCTAATTTGTCAAGTATTGAATGGGGAGGGATAGCTTTTGCTTTATTAGTAGCATTACTTGTATTTATGCAACTTTATATTGTTACAGCATTGTTCATTGTAGACTCCTCTCAACTTCAATTATCACAACTTCCGATGACTTTGTTGACTTTTTCTTGTTATAGTATTAATTTAATTTCTTTAATGGATGACAAATATAACTATTTAGTAGATTATACTCAATTTATTCCATTTTCATTTCCATTTGGAGTACTATTAAAAATATTTGTTTTTGATAATTTAACCAATACATTTTTATTTACAGGGATATGTATATCAATTTGTTTTGTTTTGATAACATTTTGGATCATAAAACAATATTTATTACCTAAGAAATTGGTTTAGAGAATTGAGTCTACGATAAAATTTTGAAAACTAGAAAACTGATATTGGTAATTGTAGAGGCTGAGACAAAATAGTTCTTAGTCACAAAAAAACTAGAGATTCCCAACGATGGAAGTCTAGCTTTTTTGGAAGAAAATGAGCACATAAAGGTTCAGATAGAAGATAAGGGAATTGGACTTTCTCCTGAAGCACAACGACATATCTTTGAACAATTTTACCAAGTGGAGCAGTCACATGTTCAAGAGGGAAATGGATTGGGACTTGCGATTGTTCAATCCATTGTACATCGTCTACAAGGAGAAATTTCAGTAGAAAGCGAACTAGGAAAAGGAAGCGTATTTGAAATTCTATTACCAAAAGAAGCTGAATCATTGTAAAAGTTAAGCTCAACGAATCCCTGAGGATGAAGTGACCCCAAAAAGTTAGACTTTTTTTGAGACGACATAAGTCGTCTCTTT
>NZ_CAURVV010000028.1:0-20191 GCF_963528315.1 uncultured Granulicatella sp.
CACCTTGTTTTCTTAGTTGATAAATTTCTATTTTATCTTCATAAGTTAATTTCATAAAAAAACACCCCAAAAGTTAGATTTTTTATGTCTAACTTTTGGGGTGCAGTACATCTGACGGGATTTTATGATGCGTATTTAGTTAATCATCAATTTTGTAATAGAAAGGTTCACCTTGTTCAGTAATTTGATATCCTTCCCATAAATGATCTCGGTCAATTTGTGAAGAATTATTAAAATTTTGATACTGTGGAGAATCCAGAACAAAAGAAAGTTTAGAATTAATTTTGAAAACGTTTAAATTTCCTCTTGTATTTTCTTAAAACCTAGACTAGTATATAAGTATACAAATATTAGGAGGTAAAATTATGATTGGATTAATTTTAACAGGTCATGGGGAGTATGCAATTGGTGTAGGTCATGCATTAGAAATGATAGCTGGGAAGCAAGAAGCTTTTAAAGTAGTACCATTTCATGAAAGCGAACCAATGGAAACATTGGAGTCCAATATGAAATCTGCAATAATTGAATTACAAAATACCACAGAAGGAATTGTTATATTTGCTGATTTATTGGGAGGTAGCCCGTTCAAAGCAGCAATGTTAGCTTCTACTAATTTTGAAAATGTAGAAGTAGTAGTCGGCACTAATTTACCAATGCTAATCGAAATTGCAATGTTTCGTGAGTTTGCAAATGATGTTCAAGCGGTAGTGACGCAAAGTTTAAATGCAGGTAAAGAAGGTATTCAACATGTAGTTTTATCAAAAAAAGTAGAAGAAATAATTGAAAATGATGAGGAAGGAATTTAATTCTGATAATTAGGTGAACAATAAAAAAATAAAGTAGTCATAATACCTATGTAAACATACGAATGCGGTTGTAATTTCTATAACTATTTCTGGTTTATGAAGGTAATATTTTTTAAACAAAAAACTTAACGTGTTAACGTTGTGAATATTTCTTGAAACGTTACTTGTTTAGTGTTAGACTATGTAAGAGAGCGTTATCAAAAATAAAATTGTATTTAAATAACAATTAATTTTTATTAAAAAGGAGAATAACAATGGAAACTAGATATACACATAGTCCTGAGGACATAAGACATTATTCTACAGATCAATTAAGAAAGGAATTTTTAGTAGAAAAGGTATTTGAACCAAATCAAGTAAAGTTAACATACACTCATAATGATCGTATGATTTTTGGTGGTGTAATGCCATTGGAAGAAAAATTAAGTATTGAATTATCTACTGAATTAGGGGTAGAGTATTTTCTTCAAAGACGTGAGATGGGAGTAATTAATATTGGTGGTCCCGGTATCATAGAAATTGATGGGACTGTTGAAAATATGCTAAAACAAGATGGATACTATATTGGAAAAGAAACTAAAGAAGTTAAGTTCTCAAGTCTATCTTCAGAAAACCCAGCTAAATTTTATATTGTTTCAGTTCCGGCACATCATAAATACCCAAATAAAAAATTGAGTATTGAAAAAATTATTCCACTTTGTATGGGGGATTCCAGTACATTAAACCAAAGAAAAATTTATCAATATGTTCACCCTAATCAATGTGAAAGTTGCCAACTACAATTAGGATATACTGTACTTGAACCAGGTAGTTCATGGAATACAATGCCATGTCATACACATGAACGTAGAATGGAAACGTATCTTTACTTTGATATGGAACCTGATACAAAAGTGTTTCATTTTATGGGAACTCCACAAGAAACAAAACACTTAGTAGTTGGAAATGAAGAGGCTTGTATTTCACCTAGTTGGTCAATTCATTCAGGAGTTGGTACTTCAAATTATACATTTATTTGGGGAATGGCAGGAGAAAATATTACATATACAGATATGGATATGGTGCCAATGCAAGAACTAAAATAGTGAGGTGTTAAAAAATGTCAAATGAATTATTTTCTTTAAAAGGAAAAGTTGCACTTGTAACTGGTGCAGTATATGGAATTGGATTTGCGATTGCTGAAGCTTTAGCGAGTGCAGGAGCAACTATAGTGTTTAATGATAGAAATCAAAGTGGCGTTGAAAAAGGTTTAGCAAACTATGCTGAAAAGGGAATTAAAGCATATGGATATGTTTGTGATGTTACTGATGAACCTGGAGTTCAAGATATGGTTAAAAAAATTGAATCAGAGGTAGGTGTAATTGATATACTAGTTAATAATGCTGGTATTATCAAACGTATTCCTATGCATGAAATGTCGGCTGAAGATTTCCGACAAGTTATTGATGTAGATTTAAATGCTCCATTTATTATGGCTAAAGCAGTTATTCCATCAATGATTCAAAATGGTGGAGGTAAGATTATCAATATTTGTTCAATGATGAGTGAATTGGGACGAGAAACGGTATCAGCATACGCTGCTGCAAAAGGTGGCTTGAAAATGTTAACTCGTAATATTGCATCAGAATATGGTAGCTACAATATTCAATGTAATGGGATTGGACCAGGATATATCGCAACACCTCAAACAGCTCCTCTTCGAGAAATTCAACCGGATGGAGAAAGACATCCATTTGATAAATTCATTATTGCAAAAACTCCAGCTGAACGTTGGGGAGAAGCGGAGGATTTAAAAGGACCTGCAATCTTTTTAGCAAGTAGTGCGAGTGACTTTGTAAATGGGCATATTTTGTATGTTGATGGTGGGATTTTAGCATACATTGGAAAACAACCGTAAAAAATAGTCTAAAAACCGAAAAAAATAAGAACCCCTCTTATGGATATTTAGAGGTGTTTCATTATGTTTACTTAACAACATAATTTTGTTATTATTACGGTATTCTAGAAGGACGGAAGTGTTATTATTGCTACGAAAATATGAAATTATTAAGCAAGATATTCTTAGAGAAATAGACGAAGGAAAATTTAAACCAGGATCTAAAATTTATTCTGAAGGTGATTTAAAAAGAATTTACAATGTGAGTAATACAACTGTGGTAAAAGCTTTAAATGATTTAGTAGCTGAAGGTTTCTTGATTCGAAAACAAGGAGAAGGCACCTTTGTTCGAAAAAATATGCTGCATCGAAAAGTTAGTTTTACTGAAAAATTAAAAAAGGTTTTGAATCCTAAAAAAAATTCGGAAAAATTTTGTACAGACATTCGTATTTGTAATGATATAAACATTCGCACAAAATTTGATGCAAGCGATCCTTTATACGAAATTATTCAAAAAGCGTTAATTGATGAAACAATGTGGAAAATACAAAAAAGATATGTTCAAGTTGCAAAATTAAGTGAAGATTCTATTGAACGTATTACACAAGGTGGCAGTGTTTCTAAAGAGTTAGCGCTAGAAAAAAATTTGGTAAATATGCCAATGTCTATGACTATTGAATTTAAAGAAATGAATAATAGCGAAACAGAAGAACTTCAATCACATTCACTAGTGTTGGTGAAGAAAACAATTTATTCTAACACAACAAAAGAAGTAATTGAGTATTCTGAAAGTTATATTCATCCTAGTTATTATGAAATAGAAATTACAGCAGAATAGATTGAAAAGCTCTCAAATTTTTTGAGAGCTTTTTTGTGTTTTTTTTAAATAAACCGTTTACAAAGAGAGTATTTTTTGATAATATCCTTATAGGGTTAACACGTTAAGTTTAAAATTTGGAAGGGTGATTGTGATGAAAAGAAGTAGGATGTATAGTTTAATTTGCTTTTTTGTATTAACTTTTGTATTCGTTATGGGAAACGATAAAATAAGTTATGCTAAAGAATTGAGTGAGCATTCTGTCAATCTTGTCAAAAATGGTGATTTTAATTTGAAAGAGGATAGTCAGAATAAATGGACTGGAAAATCTGCAACAAATTGGAATACTCCATGGATTCCAAAAAGTGTAAAAGATAAGTACCATATTACTGTAACTGATGATGGTGTATTAAGAATGGATTCAGATGCAGAAATGAGAGCTGTTGTTGGACAAGATATTACTGTAGAGTCTAATCAAAAGTATATTTTCTCAGCAAGAATAAAAACAGAAGCTTTAAAGTCTAATATAGGAGCTCGTGTTCGAATACTTTCTTACGATAGCAATAATAAACAAAAGTCAAATCTATGGTACTCTAAAAATTTAGTTGGAGATAATGATTGGACGACAATTACAGGAGAGTTCGTTTCCGGTGAAGATATTGTAAAGATTCGATTAGAGTTATTTTATGAAACAGGAACTGGAACAGCATACTTTGATGATGTGAGTCTTTTAAAATCAGAAAATACAACTTCTATTGAAAATGAAGGAATTAAAGAGATTGAATTTGATAATTCTGTAACATTAAATATTAATAAACAATGGTTATTACCTGGAAATTACCAATATGAAGTGAAAGATAATAGTATTGCTTCAGTGGAAGATGGATTTATTGTTCCTAAAAAAATAGGAACGACAGAATTAATGGTAAGTGCACCTGGAAAAAAAGATAAGGTGGTATCTTTAGTTGTAGAAGAATCTAATAATATTTTTGATTCTCTCTTGCAAAAATGGGATACAATGATTTCAGGAAATAGATATTTTGATAGTCAAAGTAGCTATATGAATAAAATTTTTGAAAGTAATGAAAAAGATGTAGAAAATTATCTTGCAAAACTTCAAAATAATGATAAAAAACTTTGGGATGATTTAGCAGATTATTCACAATCAGCTAATTTGACTAAAACATATCGTCGCCTTGAACAAATTGCAAAATCAGTTACAAATCCAAAATCTAAATACTACAATGATAAAGAAGTAATAAGTATAGTAAAACGTAGTATGAAGTTAATGGAAGATAATTATTATAATGAAAACACTGAATCAAGAGGGAATTGGTGGGATTATGAAATTGGTGTTCCTAGAGCTATTAATAATATTTTAACCATTATGAATCATTATTTTAGTAAAGAAGAAATTGTGAAACTATTACTTCCAATTTCTAAAATGGTACCTGACCCGTCGAAAATAATGGTAAGTCAAAACCGAGGGAAAAAAGCTGTTGGAGGAAACCTTTCTGATTTAGGAAAAGTAAAAGTTATTGAAGGAATTTTATTAGAGGATAATGAAAAATTAGAAGTAGCGATTAATAATGTGAGTAATGTCTTAGAGGTGGTTTCTGAAGGAGAAGGATTTCACTATGATGGTTCGTATGTAGATCACACCAATATAGCATATACAGGAGCCTATGGAAATGTTTTAATAGATGGATTTTCTCAATTACTTCCAGTTATCCAAGCTAGTCCTTATAAAATTGAACAAAATAAACTAAAAATTTTATATAACTGGATTTATGAAGGTTTTCTTCCGTTAATTTATAGAGGCGAATTGATGGATATGACAAGAGGAAGATCTCTAAGTAGAAAAATTCAAAATGACCATTATGCCGCTGTAGAAGTATTAAGAGGTATTATGAGAATTGCTGAAGCAAGTGAACAATCTGAAAAGAATAAATTACAAGGGATTGTAAAAGATATTGTTAAGTCGGATAACTATTATGATACATTCTTATCGTTAAAATCATTCTATGATGTGTATCTTTTTGAAACTCTTTTATCGAATAATATGGTGGGAGAAATTGAAAGAAATACTTATTTGAAATTGTATAATGATATGAATAAAGTTGCCTACTACAATAAAGAACGTGGCTTTGCTTTTGGGATTAGTATGCATTCTGATAAAATTCAAAATTATGAGTTTATGAATAAGGAAAATGCCAAAGGATGGTATACAAGTGATGGAGTTTCTTATTTATATAATGATGACTTAAGTCATTTTAGTGATGATTACTGGGCTACAGTTGATCCGTATAAGTTGCCTGGGATAACAGAAAATAATAAAGCAAGAGAAAAAGGTTTAGGAATGACAACAATGAAAAATTCATTTGTTGGTTCTACTTCTTTAAATCAAAAATTCGGAACAGTAGCAATGGATTTTTCAAATTTAGATAATACAATGAGTGCTAAAAAAGCTTGGTTTATCTTAGGAGATCGAGTAGTATTCTTAGGTTCGGGAGTAAAGGATGCAAGTGGCACAAATGGATATACTGTTATTGAAAATAGAAAGATTAAACGAAGTTCTAGAAATCGTAGTATGGATAAAGAAGATTACAAGGTAATTGTGGATGGAAAAGAGAAAACAGTAGATAGTACTGAAATAGAAATACAAGCAAATAATATTTTCCTAAAATCTTCCAATAAAGAAATGAATATTGGATACAAATTTTTAAAAACTACATCATTAAATGTGAAAAAAGAAACAAGAAGTGGTACTTGGAAAGATATCAATGAAAGTCAAAGTAATGAGAGTGTAGAAAATACATTTTTAACAATTGTACAACCACATGATATGGTTAGAAACAGTTATGCGTATGTTCTTTACCCTAATAGAAATGATAAAGAATTTGAATCTGAAGTAAATAAAGAAGATATTACAGTAATTGAGAATTCAGAAAATAATCAAGTTGTTTATGATAAATCAAATAATATTTATGGAGTTGTTAAATATGATGATTCTGAGTTGAAGTTGGAAGATAATCTTGTGTTAAAAGAAAAGGGAATATATACAATTCAAAAAGAATTAAACAAGATTAAAGTGGCATTTTTAGATCCCACTAATAGTAATGCTCATTTAAATGAATTAAAGGTAAATCCATATGTGTTAAAACAAGTTATTGAACCATCTGCAGAAGATAGAGTGAGATACTTGATTTATGAATCAAAAGTTGAAAGGAATGAGAATAAAGATCTTAAAAATGACGATAAAATGTACATCGGAAAAGATCATAAATTAGAAACTAATAGTAAAGAATCTACAAAGAAAGATACACAAATAGAGGAGCATAACGCAATTATCTCACAAGAAAGTAAAAAAATAGAAAATGATAGAGAAAATCAATTAAAGAAAAATAATGAATTAGAAGAACAAACAACTTCCTCAGAGAATGGTGTTGAGATGGTTAACACTTTAAGTGAACGTGATGTGAATAAAAAATTACCTAATACAGGAACAAGAAAAATAGAATCAGCCGTAATTTTACCATTTATTTTTGTGATAATTACGATTTTTATCAAAAAAACGTTTACAAAACTAAAGATGTGATGTAAAATATAAATAAAGTTAACGTGTTAAGTCTAAAACGATTAGAGGTGAGAAAATGATTGAAAAAAATATTGAAATATTAAAATCGTATCGATCAAGTGATGAGGAAAGATTAACTCCTGAAATACTTGAAAAAGCAATTAAAGATTGTCTAATAAAAATAGATCATAATTTAGATATTCTTGGTGAAGAGTATCCAACACCAGCTACATTTAATAATGAGTATAAAATCATGGACAATACGGAGTGGACGAATGGTTTTTGGACAGGGTTGTTATGGTTAGCTTATGAACTAACAGGAGAAGAAAAGTATAAAAAAGCTGCTGAAAAAAATGTTCTTTCATTTATTTATCGAATTGATAATTTAATCGAGGTTAACCATCATGATTTAGGATTTTTGTACACTCCATCTTGTGTAAGTGCTTATAAATTAACTGGAAACATTCAAGCAAGAGATGCTGCTATAAAAGCGGCAAAACAATTGGCTTCGAGATATCAACAAAAAGGAAAATTTATTCAAGCTTGGGGCGAACTTGGAGCACGTGATAACTATAGATTGATTGTTGATTGCTTATTAAATATTCCGCTTCTTTTTTGGGCGAGTAAAGAGACTGGTAATGAAGAATTTGCTGAAATAGCAAAAGAACATTTTAAAACAACAGTCAAAAATGCTATTCGTAAAGATGCTTCAGCTTTTCATACATTTTATTTTGATCCAGAAACAGGAGAACCTGCATATGGTAAAACTAGACAAGGATATTCAGATGACTCTGCGTGGGCTAGAGGACAATCTTGGTTAATATATGGAATAGCACTTTGTAATGCTTATTTCCCTATAGAAACTAATTTGGAATATTTTCAAGCTGTGACAAATTACTTTTTAAATAGATTGCCTGAAGATTTTGTGTGTTATTGGGATTTGATTTTTGATGATAATTCAGGTCAGCCACGTGATACTTCAGCTGCTGCAATAGCAGTATGTGGAATGAATCAAATGTCAAAAGAATATCCTGAAAATAAAATTTTTGAAGAATATAACAAATGGGAAGATAGAATTTTATACAATCTTATTACTCGATATACAAAACAAAAAGCAAGTGGAGTTATTGCCCTTTTAAATGAAGGAGTATATTCATGGCATTCAGGTAAAGGAGTAAATGAAGGAAATATTTGGGGTGATTATTTCTACCTAGAAGCTTTAATGCGTAAGAAAAAAAATTGGAAAATGTATTGGTAAAGAAAGGAAGGGGTTATATGGAAAATAAACCAAACATTAAAATGGTCAGAATCGATGAACGATTGATCCATGGTCAGGGGCAATTATGGATTAAGAGTTTAGGAGTGAATTTAGTCATCTGCGCGAATGATGCGGTATCGACTGATGATTTACAACAAACGTTGATGAAGACTGTTTTACCAAAAGAAATAAATGTACGATTTTGGACGGTTGAAAGAACTGCTGAAATTATTTGGAAAGCAGCACCTCACCAAACCATTTTCGTGCTAGTTTCAAATCCAACGGATGCATTGAGATTAGCGGAATTAGGTTTTCCACTAGATACTATTAACGTTGGTAATATTCATTCAGCTCCAGGGAAAGACAAAGTTTCTCAATTTATTTATCTTGGTAAAGAGGATAAAGAAGCTTTGCGAACATTGAAGAATAAATATAATATTCAATTCAATACAAAAACCTCTCCAGTAACAAATGATGGAGCACAAACATTAGAAAAATTATTAGAAGCTATTAGCTGAAATGGGGGATAACAATGGAAATAACAGCATTTCAAGGTATTTTAATTGGTTTAGTAACAGCTTTCTGTTATTCAGGGATGTTATTAGGGATTTATACAAATAGAGCAATTGTAATGGCATTTTTTGTAGGTTTAATTTTAGGAGATATTCCGACAGCGTTAACGTTTGGTGCCTTAGCTGAATTAGCATACATGGGATTTGGAGTAGGTGCTGGTGGTACCGTTCCACCTAACCCAGTTGGTCCTGGTATTGTAGGAACGATTATGGTAATTACATTAAAAGATCAAGGGATTACCCCAGAAAATGCTTTAGCACTTTCGTTCCCATTTGCCGTATTATTCCAATTTGTAACAACATTCTTGTATACATTCTTTGCTGGTAATCCAAAAATGGCTGAGAAAGCAATTGAAAATGGTCACTATGGTAAATTTAAATTAATTGCACATTCAACTTATTTAGGTTTAGCTGTATCAGGATTTGTAATTGGTATTTTATCTGCTTTAAGTCGTCCAGCTTTAGAAGCTTTTGTTAATGCATTACCAAAATGGTTGATTAGTGGTTTTGGTGTAGCAGGTGGATTAATTCCAGCAATTGGTTTTGCAATGATTTTATCAGTAATGTTGAAGAAAGAATTAACTCCATATGTAATTTTAGGATATGTCTGTGTAGCTTATTTAGAATTACCAACAATGGCTGTAGCGTTAATTGGTACAGTATTTGGATTAATTGCATATTATCAAAATGCTAATAAACCAGCCGTAGTAGAAACAGTTCAAACTAGTGAAGTGGAGGATTTTAGTAATGGAATCTAATCAAAATAAATTAACTAAACGTGATTATTTTAAAACAGCATTAAGATCATATATTTTACAAAATGGCTTTAACTATAACACTTATCAAGGTGTAAGTTATCTAAATGTAATTTTACCTGGATTAAAGAAGATTTATAAAGATAATCCAGAAAAACTAAAAGAAACAGCGAAAGCTAATTTAGAGTTTTATAACACAAGTCCGCATTTAGTTCCATTTATTTCAAACTTACAATTAGCAATGTATGAAGATGGTCAAAGTATTGATTCAGTTCGTAGTATTAAAATGGCTCTTATGGGTCCTTTAGCAGGGATTGGAGATTCTATTGCTCAATTTGGGTTAGCACCATTATTTTCTACAATCTTTGCAGGTCTAGCTTTGGATGGTTTAGGATTTGCTCCGATGGGATATTGGTTAGCAATGCTTTTAAGTATGTTTGCTATTAAAGTATTTATGGGTTACTTAGGATATCAATTGGGTACAAATGCTATTAAATCTTTAAGTGATAAAATCAGCAAAATTTCAGAAGCTGCAAATATTGTAGGTGTAACAGTTATTTCTGCACTAGCTGCATCATTTGTAAAAGCTAAAATTGCAATTCAATATGCAACGACAGTAAGTTCTGGTGAAGAACAAATTGTTTCAATTCAAAAAATCTTAGATAAAATGATGCCAAGACTTTTACCAGTTTTAATTACAATATTAGTATATTACTTATTGAAAAAGAAAAAATGGAATACTTATCAAATCTTAATCTTATTATTTGTAATTGGTATTCTAGCTTCTGTTTTAGGAATTTTAGCATAAAGGTGAAAATATGTTTGATAAAATAAAACTTTATCAAACTAGATTCTGGTTAGAAGAAAACACAATTAAAACAATAAGGGAAAGTTCAAGTAGTTTTCTACTTGAACTTTTTTCTAAAGTTGATGATTTAACAGACCTTGATCTAGTTTATTATGACAATGCAATGGATATGGAAACTTGTTTCGAAAAATATTCATTTAGTGAATTTAAATGGAATAAAACTCCAAATGATGATATGGAATGGATTTTTATGTTAAATCGTCAGGGGTTTCTAGTAGATTTAGCAATGGCGTATTATCTTACACATGAATTGAAATATTTTGAAAAATGGAAAGAAATTATTTTTGATTTTATTTCCATAAATGAAGGAGAAGAGTATGCTCATCAAGAATCTTCATGGAGAATTTTGGATGCGGGTATTCGTCTAATGAATTGGATAAAGAGTTTAACATATCTTCCTTTAGATAATTTGAATGAAATTGAAAAAAAACGTATTTATAATTCTATGAAAAAACATGTTGAGTATATTCAATCTCGTTTTTTAGAAAAGCATATTCTCAGTAATTGGGGTGTATTAGCAGTTAGTGGGATATTGTCTTTTTTATATTTAGATGATGAAGAGTCTGCAAGTTTTAAATGGGCGAAGGAAATTCTATTTAAACAAGCAAACATTCAATTTACTAAAAAGGGAATTCACTGGGAACAAAGTCCGTTGTATCATCATCAAGTTACGATGTGTTACGCATATTTATATCAGCTTACATCTTATTTAGAGAATGAAGATGTAAAAATTTGGAAGGATATACTAATAAAACCGATACATGCTGCTCATTATTTATCAAATGATAATCAATATTTATTAGCATTGAATGATAGTGATACGGTGGATTTTTCGTGGGTCTATTCTTATTATAATTTACTAGGTTTTGATAGTTGTTGTACAAATTACGAAATAGGAATTCTGTTTTCTGGTAAAAAATTTTTGGAATTACATAAAGTGTACTTTGATGAATTTTTCTTTGATAATGTAGCAGGATTAGCTGTGATTAAACGTGAGGATATTTATTTTAGTTTTTTTGGTGGGCTTCATGGAAGCTCTCACGGTCATTCATCTCAAGGAGCATTCAGTTTAGAAATTAATGGTATTGAAATTATGACATTCGCGGGGCGCTATACTTATAAGGAGTGTGAGTTACGAAATATATTAAAATCTGAAATGATGCAAAATTCAGTGCAAATAGAAGGAGGAAACTATCCATCAATTAAGAGTTCTTGGAGTTATAATTGGGTCCCGAAAATACTCTCAATGACTGCGTTAAAAGAAGATTCCCTGTATTGTTTTGAATGTCAATGGGAAGTTCCAATTAATACTTCTAGTGATATAGATAAAAGAATAATTATTCGAAAAATTATAATTGATAGCAATAAAAAAGTAATGGTTATAATTGATGAAACGCAGAAAGAAGATTTGATATATCAGACATTTATTGTTCCGACAATAAAGAAACTAGATTTTAACTTTTGGACAAATGGTAAAATGGATATAGACCCTATTTCTTATTCTAGAAGGTACAATATGCTAGAAGAGGGAATGCGTTTAAAAATTAAAAATTCAATCACTCCACTTGTTACTTGTATTTCGTTAGAAACGTATTATATAGAACAAGAAGAAATTAGAAGACAAGAATTTAATGAAGAAGTGCAAGGTATAAAAATTCAATGTACGAAAGGTAATGAAGAGTTAGTAGTTTACTACTCACCAGAAGATATTAGTAATGGTCTAAAGTATATAAAAGACACTGATGGGAAAATTTTATACGGTAAGTTAATTGTTAGGAAAGATGGGAAGACATTTCGTTTGATGTAAGTTATTTATGAAAATTTAAAGGAGAAAATTATGGTAAATGTATTAGAACAGTTAAAAGAAAATTACATTTTTGCGGTTATTCGTGGTAATTCAGCGAAAGATGCAATAGAAATCTCAAAATATTCTATTTTGGGAGGAGTTAAAAATATTGAAGTAACATATACAACGCCAGATGCTTCTAAAGCAATTGTTGAATTAAAAAAAATGTATTCAAATAATACAGAAATTGTTATTGGAGCAGGGACAATTATGAATGTAGAACTAGCAAAAGAAGCTATTTCATCAGGTGCAGAATTTTTAGTAAGTCCTCATTATGATGCTTCTATTCAAGAGTTAGCAAAAGATGCCCATATTTACTATTTTCCTGGGTGTGCAACAACAACTGAAATTGTTCGAGCAATGAATGGAGGAGCAAAGATTATTAAATTATTTCCTGGAGCTACCTTGGGTCCTTCATTTATTAAAGATATTCATGGACCGATTCCAAATGTTGATTTAATGCCTTCAGGAGGAGTTTCTTTATCCAATATTAAAGAATGGAAAGATAAAGGTGCTGTTGCAGTAGGTGTAGGAAGTGCTTTAAGTGCAAAAGTTGGTTCTGAAGGTTATGAAAGTGTAACAAATATTGCTAAAAAATTTGTACAAGCTTTGAATTGATAAGATTCATTTATAAATAATAAATAGTAAAAGAGGTTCAAGAATGAGAGTAGTCACTTTAGGTGAAATTTTGTTACGATTATCAACTTATGAAGATGTTAGAATTAAAGATACAAATAATTTTAGAGTTTGTTATGGTGGAGCTGAAACAAATGTTGGAATTTCTTTGGCTCAATTTGGACATGCTGTTTCAGTAGCATCTGTTCTTCCTTCAAAAAATCCACTCAGTGATGCAGTGATTTCTAGGTTGAATTCGTATGGTGTGGATACAAAAGAAATTTTTCGAAAAAATGGAAGACTAGGCTCGTATTTTTTAGAGCAAGGAAATTCAGTAAGAGGTTCTAAGGTTTTATATGATCGTGCCTTTTCTAGTATTGCGATGCTTGATGAATTTTGTTGGGATTTTGATGCGATTTTTCAAAAAGTTGATTTAGTACATATTTCTGGTATATTACCAACACTTTCTAAAAAATGGGAAGTTTGGACACTAGAAATTGTAGAAAAAGCAAAAAGATACGGCTGTTTAGTCAGTTTTGATATAAATTACAGAAGTAGCTTGTGGGGATACGATAGAGCGTACAGTTTTTTTCAAAAAATATTCCCATATGTAGACATTCTTTCAGCGGGTAAATTAGATGCTATCCATTTTTTAAAAGTATCAAGTGAAGATGAAGATATTTCGTTACAAGAAATTTATAATCGTATTCAGGTGAAATATCCAAATATTAAAGTACTTTACTCAACAACAAGAATTGTGAATTCTACTAATCGTCATAAGTTGCAAGGCTTCTTTATAGGAGAAGAAGGGGAGTTTGTAGAGTCTAAATTATATGATATAAATCCCGTAATTGATCGTGTTGGTGGGGGAGATGCTTTTTCAGCAGGAATTTTAAATGGAATTTTAAAAGGATGGGATAGCCAAAAAATTGTTGATTTTGGCACTGCTAGTTCAGTTCTAAAACATACAGTTTTTGGTGATTGGAATCAGTTTGATGAGGAAGAAGTTTTTAATTTTATGAAAAATAAAACAGGCTGTATTTTACGTTAATTACAAAGTATTAAAAATATTTGATATTAATTTTGATGGATGAATAACATTAGGTTTTTCATCCATATTTTGTTAGAAAATATACTAATTGATAATTAAAAATCTATTTTTGAATAGGATTAAAAATACGTCAGTAGAAAATCTACTGACGCTAATTTAAGAAATTTAGTCATCAATTCGATAATGAAACTCACTTGCGAATCGTGGGAATTGTTGTCCGGCGAAAATACGATCTTTATCTGTTTGAATAGGATCTACGAAAGTATCATTTCTATCGGCTGTCATTGGAACGCCACCTGGGATGATATAAACAGCTGCACCACCAACTGGTAAATTTTTAGGACCATATCCACCAATTAAAGTCCCTTTATTTTCTTTAAAAGAAGATAATTTCATTTCATAATTTTCATCTACAAGACCTTTCTCATCAAATATAAAGGTATGCCCAGTACCGTCTACCCAAGTACCTTTTAGGCTAGAATAATCTCCATTTTGAATGGCTTGAATATCTAATTTTTTCTTAGCAACTTCTTTTTGTTTTTCAGGAGAAGTGATGTACCATTGTGTAGGTTTCCATTCTTTTTGTTTTAAATCTAATTTTGGAGGAAGATTTTTAATAACATCTTCAGTTGTTCCCTTAGTAATCTCTTCTAAAGCATCTCCATTATCATTAAACTTGTAATGAATATACTCATGATCTCTTGCAGTTCCAGCTCCGATATATGAGAATGTTCCATCTTCTAATGGGAAAATATTCATTCGTTCCCCAATCATATCTAATTTATTTTCTCTGTTTGTTAATCGAATCAGTTTTCCATTTGAAATAGTATAGATATCCAGAATATAATGATCGTCTTTTGAAGAGTCCATGGAAATAACTAATTCTTGCACATCATTTTTATCAAAGTCATATAATGTATAACTAATACCAGGAGAATCGAATCCTTTTTTTACTAAGTATGCGATACTATTAACATTAACATTATGCTTTATTTTGGAATGATCATTTTGATGTTTAGTAACATTCTCAACGACTTCCTTATAATCCTTAAGGACTGAATTATACAATGTATAATCCGTTACAGGTTTTGGTGCAACGGTTGTTTGAGTAGTTGTTTCTGCTTCTGTTGTAGCAGAGTTAGAACTAGAACTTGAGTTTTGACAAGCTGTTAATAAGCTAATAGAGATTCCCAGCCCTACTAGCAAATGCGTTTTTTTCATAATATTCACTCCTTTTTATTGATACTAAAAGTATAACAAAAAGAAATTCAAAATATCAAAAGATATCTAGTGAAATTATGAACAAAATTATATAATAAAAATTTCTAAGTACCAAAAAACGCCAGTAGAAAATTCCTACTGACGTATGTTTGAGAATCGTTATTCATCAATTTTATAATAGAAGTCTGCCGGATTATCAGCAATCGACTGTCCTGCCCATAAGCGATCACGGTCAATTTGAGATGGATCTGAGGTAGAATAGGATAGAGTTACTCCTGCTGGAATAATTGCAAGTGCAGCACCTGTTCCGTTTTTAAATGAGAGTCCTCCTCTTAAAAAGCCATGTTCTTCATTAAATCGTGAAATATCTATCATTTTAGTATCACTTACAAGTCCATTTTCATCGAATATAAGAGTGTATCCCAAACGATTTACCCATGTTCCTTTTAGAGTAGTATAATCTCCATTTTTAATGGCTTGAAGATCTAGTTTTGCTTTTGCCATTTCTTTTTGTTTTTCAGGAGTAGTGATATACCATTGCACTGGATACCAATCATTTTCTGGGATATTTAATTTTGGAGCTAGTCCTTCAATAATATCTGGAGTTATTCCTTCTTTTACACGTTCTAATGCACTTCCTGTTTCATTCCATTTGTAATGCGCATATACATGGTCTTTTGCAGAAGCAGCTCCAATATAAGTGAAAGTTCCATCTTCTAATGGGAAAATATTCATTCTTTCACCGATAAAGCTTAATTGATTTTCTGCATTGGTTACTTGAACAACTTTTCCATCGATAATGGTACGAATATCTAAAATCGCATGTTTATTGTCTATTGACATAGTCGCAACTAGCAATTCATCTACGCCATTTTTATCAAAGTCATATAAAATATAAGAAGCACCTTGTAGATAGTGATTATTTTTTGCGATTAAAATAAATTGATTTATATTTTCCTTATCGAAGGATCCACCCTCTTTTTTCAAAGCTTCTTTATAGTCTTGAAGAACTGAATTGTATAAGGTATAGTCAGCAACAGGTTTTGGAGCAACAGTTGTTTCTTCAATAGTTGTAGTGATTGCTTGACTAGTTGAAGGTGTTGTGGTTTCTTGTTTTTGGCAAGCCGTTAATAAACTAATAGAGATTCCCAGCCCTAGTAGCAAATGAGATTTTTTCATAAATAGAACTCCTTTTTTCTTAATTTGAATTTAGTATAGCAAAGGTGTCGTTTATTTTTCAAAAGATATCTTAAAATACGATAATTATGAGGTTTACGAATAGAAAATAGCTGTGTACAATAAAGTAGAGTGAATGGAAGGAGAGGAATAAACATGCAAGAGTTTAAAGATGCAACAGCAATGGCACAAGCAGTTAGAAATGGGGAAGTTTCTTCTGTTGAATTAGTTCAAGATGCTTTGTTTAAAGTAAAACAATTGAATCCAACTTTGAATGCGGTCGTGCATTTGCAAGAAGAAAGAGCGTTAAGAGAAGCTCGAACACGCAATTTTAGTGATAAGCCATTTGCAGGGGTTCCTTTATTGTTGAAAGATTTAGGACAATGTCAAAAGGGTGAACCTTCTACAGCTGGTTCACGTTTATTCAAAAATATCCTTCAAACACATCAAGATACATTAGTAACTAAATTAGAAGAAGCAGGATTTGTCATTATTGGTCGAACAAATACACCTGAATTTGGATTTAAAAATATGACAGAACCAAGTTTATGGGGGGTCACTTCGAATCCATATGACTTCAGTCGTAATGCAGGGGGATCGAGTGGTGGTGCAGCAAGTGCAGTGGCTAGTGGAATGGTTCCTCTTGCGATGGCAAGTGATGGTGGAGGATCGATTCGGATTCCAGCTAGTTTTACAGGATTAATTGGGTTAAAACCAAGTCGAGGTAGAATCCCTGTTGGTCCAAATGGCTATCGTGGCTGGCAAGGAGCATCAGTAAATTTTGCATTAACAAAAACCGTTCGTGATACAAGAAGATTATTAGAAGTGCTGCAAGTGGAACAAATGGAAAGTCCGTTTATATTACCTAAATTATTGAAACAACAACTTTATGCATCTATTGAACGACCACTAAAAATTGCCGTCATAGAAGATTCACCGATTGGAAATAAGGTCGAAGATGCTGCAAAAAAAGCTTTGAATCGAGCAGTAAGATTTTTACAAGAAAAAGGACATTCTATTGAAAAAATTCAATGGCCAGTTGATGGCATCGAAGTGATGAAAAATTACTATATAATGAATAGTGTGGAAACAGCTGCGATGATGAATGGAATTGAAAAAATGATACAACGTCCACTTACAAAAGAAGATATGGAACTAATGACATGGGGAATTTATCAATCGGGACAAAAGATTTTAGCGAAAGATTACAGTGCAGCATTGAACCAGTGGGATTATTGGACAAAACAAATGCAAGAGTGTTATGAAGAATATGATGTGATTTTAACTCCATGTGTGAATGATGTCGCTCCAAAACATGATCAGTATCCAATGAAAGAATCTGTTCGAGTAGCACTAGAGTCCATTGAACAGTATTCAGTAGATGAACAGCAAGAAATTATTTGGGAAATGTTTGAAAAAACTTTGGAGTTAACTCCATTTACTCAATTAGCCAACATTACTGGGCAACCAGCGATTAGTCTTCCAATTTATTGTACACAAGAAGGACTACCAGTTGGGGTACAAGTGATGGCTGCTAAAGGGCGAGAAGATTTATTATTACAAATTGCAGAAATTTTTGAACAAGAGCATCAATGGAATCGAAAAGATTAGGGAGGAATTAGGATGAAAATTGCAATTATCGGAGCAGGAATTGTGGGAGCAACGGCTGCTTATCAATTATCAAAAAATAAAGAAGTAGAATTAGTCGTCTATGATGATGGAGTTGGACAAGCTACGAAAGCTGCAGCAGGAATTATTTGCCCATGGTTGTCTCAAAGAAGAAATAAAGAATGGTATCGATTGACTGCAAGAGGAGCTTCTTATTATCCAGAATTAATGGCTGAATTACGAGAAGATGGTGTGACTCAATTACCGTATGAGCAAGTAGGAGCGCTAGTGTTTAAAAAGACTCCGAAATTATTAGGGAAGCTAGAAAAAATTGCTACTGAAAGAAGAAAAGAAGAAGAGAGAATTGGGACTTTAACAAAAATTGAAGCTGAAAGCATCTCTTCTTATGTTCCTGGCTGGAACGGAACTCATGGAGCGATTCATTGTTCTGGTGGAGGAAGAGTTGATGGGAAACTGTTAGTTGAACAGCAATTGTTTTTAGCCAAACAAAATGGGGCTAGTGTTCAACAAGAAAAAGTGAGTTTAACACGAGATGAAGAAGGAAAAGTAGTCGTTAAGACAAGTAGCGGATTAGAACAGTTCGACAAAATTATCGTAGCAAGTGGAGCGTGGGTTAAAGAGTTAATTGAACCGCTAGGGTATTATGTAGACGTTCGCCCACAAAAAGGGCAATTAATTGAATTAGAATTAGAGACAACTGAAGAAACAGGAAAATGGCCCGTTTGTATGTTGCATGGGGAAATTGATATTTTACCATTTGCAGATGGGAAAATTATTGTAGGTGCAACACATGAGAATGATCAAGGCTTTGATTTAAAAGATAGCCAAGAGTTACAACAAAAAATGTATGAAGAAGCGTGTGAAGTATTCCCAGCATTAAAACAAGCTAAATGGGGAGGAAGTCGAATTGGAACAAGAGCCTATACTTCTGACTTCTTACCATTTTTCGGTAGTATTCCAGAAGAAAACTCGATATTTGTTGCTAGTGGTCTAGGTTCTTCAGGCTTAACTTCAGGAGTATGGATTGGTGCATTATTAGCACAGTTGTCAGTTGGTGATACACCTTTATTTAACGTGGATTCTTATACTCCAGAAAATTATATCCAAAAACTAATATAACAGAAATCATATTTGTTGCATTGAAATGCAAAATCTTGTATTATATCTATGGTAAATATTACAAATTTTGGAGGAATCATAATGTTAAAAGAATTTAAAGAGTTCTTAATGCGTGGGAATGTTGTTGATTTAGCAGTTGCGGTAATCATCGGGGCAGCTTTCAAAGCTATCGTTGATTCATTAGTAAAAGATATTTTCGAACCAATTATTGCAATGGTATTTAAAGCAGATTCAATCGCTGGAGTATCAGTTAAAATTGGTTCAGCTACATTAGGTGTAGGTGCCTTTGCTGCTGCAATCATTAACTTTGTAATCGTAGGCTTTGTTCTTTTCATGGTAGTTAAAGGTATAAACGCTGCTCAAGGTTTAGTTAAATCTGGAAAAGAAGAAGCTGCAGAAGTTGCTGCAGAACCAAAAGCTGAAGATTACTTACGTGAAATCCGTGATTTATTAGCAAACAAATAATAAAATAAAATTTAATGAAGGATGAGGTTTCTCATCCTTTTTTTATTGAAATTTATAGTAATCTGTGCTAATATTCTCATGTGATAAGTTTTTTTTCATTTTCTTATCACTTTTTTTCTTTTTTTTTATTTTTTTATTGGACTGTCCGTTCAGGGGATAGTTCTGAAAACCACCTATATTAGGTGGTTTTTTTGTGCTTGAAATTGATAGAGTTTAGTGATATTATACGAGTGTGATAAGTTTTTTATCATATTTTAATTTATTTGTTTTTTTTAGATTTTTTCATAGAACTATCTCCGGAAAAAGATAGGTATGAAAAATAAAAAACCATCTATGTATTAGGTGGTTTTTTTGTGTTTGAAATTGTTAGAACTTAGTGATATTATACAAGTGTGATAAGTTTTTCCTTATTCTTATCACTTTAATATTTTTTTATTTTTTATTGGACTATCCGTTCAAGGGATAGTTCTGAAAACCACCTATATTGAAGTGACCCCAAAAAGTTAGACTTTTTTTGAGACGACATAAGTCGTCTCTTTT
>NZ_CAURVV010000029.1:0-20020 GCF_963528315.1 uncultured Granulicatella sp.
CGATAGTAGTTGGGGGTTTCCCCCTGTGAGGGTAGGACGTTGCCACGCTTTTCAATATTCCGCAATAGCTCAGTTGGTAGTAGCGCATGACTGTTAATCATGATGTCGTAGGTTCGAGTCCTACTTGCGGAGTTCTTTTTTTTTACCCAAAATTCAGTAGCTTGCTGCTTTAGCTCAGTCGGTAGAGCGTCACCTTGGTAAGGTGGAGGTCGCCGGTTCAATCCCGGCAAGTAGCTTACATAAAAATATAAAATTAAGTGAGACTGGTGAATACCAGTCTTTTTTGTTTTTAGATATTTCTAACATGATACTACAAGCTTTTTTGAAACTTTGTAGTATGGTATAATCATCGTATGTTTAAAGAGGAGTTGTAGAAATTTATGAAAAAAACATATTTTATTATTGGGGATGTTCATGGAGAAGACCAAATGCTCGATGAAATGTTAAAAAATTGGGATGAAAGTACTCAGCAATTAGTTTTTCTAGGAGATTTAATTGATAGAGGACCAAATAATAAAAAAAGTGTTTTAACAGCTATGAAATATGTAAAAGAAAAAAATGCTTGGTATGTCATGGGAAATCATGAAGTAATGTTTTTAGCATGGATTGATAATCCAGAAGAACGTTTTGATCATTATATGAGAAATAATGGAAATACAACAATTAACCATTTATTAAATCGTCCAGTAGATACAGAAATTGATTCTTTAAAAGATTGCGAATTAGTTAAAGAACAATATCCTGAACTAATCGCATTTTTAAGAGAACGTCCTTTATATATTGATGAAGGAGATGTGTTATTTGTTCATGCTGGAGTTGATTTAAGATTAGATCATTGGTTAGATACTGTTCCAAAAGACTTTTATTGGATTCGTGAACCTTTCCATACTGGAAAAAATACAACAGGAAAAACGATTATTTTTGGTCATACTCCATTAAAAGGATTGAATGAAGATGGAGATTATATGAAACTATGGCAACATGACGGTAAAATTGGCATGGATGGCGGTGCTGTATTCGGTGGAGCTTTACATGGTGTTGTATGGCATGATGGAAAAATTCAAAAAATTTATAGCTTAGAACATAAAGATTTCCATTAATGGAGGTAAAAAATGAAGAAAAAGGCAGTATTATTATGGTTTGTGTATTTTTCTAATTTGATGATTGTTCCTCGTTTTTTTCTTACTCAAGCAGAAGATGGTACATTACATGTAGACAGAAAAGTGTATATTTTAGTTCAATTAATAACAGCTATGTATGCAGTTTGGTCTTATCGAGAAGTGATTCAAAGAGGATTTGAAAATTTAGTAAAACGAAGATTTGTTCGCGATATTGCGATTGGATATGTTGTTCGAGTAGTCCTTACTTTACTTTTAGCTCTTGTTGTGCCATTACAGCAAACAGATAATCAAGCGAATATTGAATCGTTATTAAATTCAACATCAATTGTATTAATGGTCATTTTAACATGTGTGGTTGCACCGATTGTGGAGGAATTAGTATTTAGGGAAGCGATTATTGGAGCTTTTAAATATAAAATAAATTCTTGGGTTTTAACGGCAATTTCAATTTTCTTCTTTGTTTTACTGCATTCGCTATCTAATAGTGGTGGAATTGACTGGAGTGCGGCATTGATGTATCTTCCTTTAACGATTCCTTTAGTCGGAATGTATCGTTATTATGAAGATAATGTTGCTGCATCTATGTTAATGCATTTTGTGAGCAATAGTGTTGCGATGATTTTTTTAGTAGCTAGAGGATTCTTATCATGAAAATAATTCAAGAAAATCAACTGAAATTTTTAATTCGTTATGGGTTGTTAATAACTGCTCTTGTAGAATGGGCATTATATCATTCAGTCAATGCTTATCATTTGCTATTATTTCTTCTTATTGTTATTGTAGCTCAATTAGATTACTATTCGATTCAATATCCTTGGGCAATTTTAGCACAAGGGATGGCAGTTTTAGCATTTTGTTATTTTACAGGAAATATTTTCATTAGCTTGATGCTTTTATTATGTTTCGAGATTAGTTTTAGATTTTCCTCTCTGCATGCTATTATTCTTCAAGGGATGATTACCCTAGTGGTTATTGTGTTGGGGATAAAGCAGCAACAATGGTGGTCGATTCCAGTAATGATTTTTGGCAATGTATTATTTTATTATGGTGCACATCTTGTTTTAAAGTTAAATGATCAAGAAAATTTATTAAAAGAACAAGAAAATCAATTGTTTGAGCAGAAAAAGGAATTGCAACAAGCGCAATATACAATGGGAACGATGAAGGAATTATATACTTTACAAGAGAGAAATCGTATTTCAAGAGAAATTCATGATTCAGTTGGACATAGTCTTTCAACGATTATTATTCAATTAGGAGCGATTAGTAAATTAAGTGAAGAAAATAATCCTCAAATTTCTCAAATGAGCTCACAATTAAGAGAATTTGCAGTTAAAGGGTTGCAAGAAGTACGTACTGTCGTTCATGATTTAAAACCAGAACAACTAACGAAACAACAACTAACTGTCGCCTTAGAAGAATTTATTTATGAAACAAAACAACATAGTGGAGTGGAATTTGTATTCCGACAAAATAAACCAACATTTCAACTTACTAAAGAGCAAGAGTTGACGATTTTTAGAGGAGTGCAAGAGGCAACAACAAATGCGATTCGTCATGGAAAAGCGACTAAAATTACGCTATTAATGATGTATTCTGCAAATGAACTCATTGTAACCATTATGGATAATGGAGTAGGTTCTTCAGCTATTTCACTAGAAGGTGGATTAAAAGCTTTAGAAGAGCGACTGCATGAACAACAGGCACAATTAGAAATCAAAAATACTGAACAAGGATTTACAGTGCAAATGAAATTGAAAGGAGAAACCAATGTCTGAAAAAATTAAAGTGATGTTAGTAGATGATGAACAATTAATTCGTTCAGGTTTAAAAATTATGCTAGAAACTTATCCAGATATTGAAGTGATTCATCAAGCTGGAAATGGTCGTGAAGCATTTGAATGTTGTCAAATGGAAGTTCCCGATGTTGTATTAATGGATATTCGTATGCCAGTCAGTACGGGAATTGAAGGAACTAAACTTATCAAAGAAGCTTATCCAGAAGTGAAGATTGTAATGGTGACAACCTTTCAAGATACAGAATATATTGTAGAAGCGATGCAATATGGAGCTTCAGGTTATTTATTAAAGGATAGTAGTTATGAAGCGATTTATGATGGGATTAAAGTAGCTTTATCTGGAAAAGTAGTGATGGATGCAACCGTTTCTGAAAAATTAGTGATGCAACCAAAAGCTCAAACAACTACCAATCAGCAAACGGATATTTCTTCATTAGGATTAACCGAAAGAGAAATTGAACTCATTCGATTGGTGTCTCAAGGATTGAATAATAAAGAAATTTCAGAAGCATTATTTTTATCTGAAGGAACGGTGAAAAATAATATTAGTACGATTTTATCAAAATTAGCTTTACGTGATCGTACACAATTAGTGATTTTTGCATATGACCATCATATTCGCTAATAAAAAGCAACCTAGATAACTTTTTTTCTTAGAGGAAACATGTTATACTAAACTCAATTCAATAGAGAAGCATTTGGGGTGCCGAAAGGCTGAGATCATACCCATTGAACCTGTTCTGGATAATGCCAGCGAAGGAAAATGACGATCAAGTATAGAAGAAGGATAAATTACAGTTTTTAAACTAGTATTGATTCTAATCTATGATGATGCAATGACTCCCCTTTTGTTTTTTATAACGAAAGGGGCTTTTTATATAGTTTTAACAGATGGTTTCTGTCAACAGGAAACATGTGCTTTCAATTGAAGTAAAACACCCATTTGTTGCCATCATTTTGGTGTGTTTTCCCTTTTTCTCCACTATCAGAGTTGTGCCTGATGGTGGAGTTTCTCTTTATAGGCTATTAGTTGCTTTTTATGCAAGATTCGGTACAATAACAGTAAAGAATAAAGGAGGTACTTTATGAATAAAAAAATAATTTCACTACTAGCAACCGTTACTTTAACAAGTCTGGCTGCAGTTCACGCAGAAGAAACTTCAAAACAAGGTTGGGTTAAAGAAAATGGTTCATGGTATTTTTATCAAAATCAAAAACCAGTGACTAAACAATGGCAAGGGAACTATTATTTAAAAGCTGATGGAAAAATGGCTGAAAAAGAATGGATTTATGATGCTGATTATCAAGGTTGGTATTATTTACAAAGTGATGGATCTTACGCTTATTCTACATGGCAAGGAGATTATTATTTAAACCCAAATGGAAAAATGGCTATTGCAGAATGGGTTTATGATAAAAATTACAAAGCTTGGTACTATTTAAAAGGGAATGGTTCTTATGCTCGTTCTGAATGGCAAAAAGACTATTATTTAAAAGCTGATGGAAAAATGGCTGTTTCAGAATGGATACAAAATTCTCTTGAAAATGCTTGGTACTATTTAAAAGGCGATGGTTCTTATGCTCATGATGAGTGGGTAGGTTCCTACTATTTAAAATCAAATGGGAAAATGGCTGCGTTAGAATGGATTTATGATAAGTCTTATGAAGCATGGTATTATCTAAAATCAGATGGAACGTATGCTTATGACCAAGAAGTAGATGGATACTATTTAGAATCAGATGGTAAAATGCGTGAATCTAAAGTGGATCATTTGAGAAGAGAATTAGATGGTGCTGTTCAATCTCAACGTCAACAAGAAGAAAAGAAAGCATTAGAAAAAGCGATTCAATGGTTAGAATCAGAGGATTCAATTTCAATTAATGAAGAATATGCGAAACGTTTAAATCAATATGGTTCAACTGCTCAAGGGAAAAACCAAGAAAATGTATCAGCTTTAAATACTATTAGTAAATCATTATTAAAACAAAATCAAAAAGAAATTGGAGCTATTTCTAATACATTATTAGCAAAATATAATCTTCGTACAATGCCAGAAGATATGAAGCAAGCACTAAACTTATACGCTGCTTCGTTAATCAATTCAGTTAGAAAACAAATGAATCAATCTTCAGTAAAAGTAACAGAAACAATGGTTACGATTGCAGAGCAAATTGCTAAAGAATATATTAATGATGGAAGATTTATTGCAGATGGAAGAGGTCATGATGCACATGCCATTAATAAAGTAGTAGAACAATATGGAATACTAACTTCTACAGATGATTCAAAATCAAATGGTAGCCAATATTATGAAAATGCGATAAGTACAGATTTCCAAAATCAAGATTACTTTACTATTCGTGCTGAATTAAGAGAAGCTATCTTATTATTCTTATTCAATGGAAGCGAATATGACCATGCACAAAGTGTTGCGGGTGTGAATTTCGGAAAAGAGTATAAAGATGCATACTTTGGGGTAGGTTTAGGAGCATCAGGTCACTTTATTCAAATAGAAGATTCTTATTTAGAAAAAGAAGGTACTTTACCATTTTCAAAAGCAGAAATTTCTCAAAAAGTTCGTACAGATTATGAACAAAAAGTGATTCAACGTTTAAAAGAACATTTAGCAACTTTAAAATAATCGATTAAAAGTGGGCAATCGTCATTGCCTGCTTTTTTTATCTATAAATTTCGTGAACATTGTCGTAAATTCTTGCTTATTCGTACTAAAATATGCTATCCTAACAAACGTACATAAAAAAGAATTACTACGATTTAGAAAAGGAAGGAGTTAGCATGAGTTATATTTCAGTTGAGAATTTATCATTTTCGTATGATAATGAACCCGTCTTAGAAAACATTAGTTTTACCGTTGAACCGGGAGAATTTGTCATTTTAACAGGCGAAAATGGTGCAGCAAAATCCACTTTATTAAAAAATATTTTAGGATTATTAACTCCAAAACAAGGAAAAGCAACAATCGCAACCGTTAATACACAAGGAGAAACTTTATCCATTGGGTATGCCCCACAACAAATTTCTTCTTTTAATGTGGGATTTCCTTCAACTGTTTATGAATTAGTTGCTTCAGGTCGTTACCAAAAAGGTCGTTGGTTTCAACGATTAGATAAAGAAGACCATGAACATATTGAAAGAGCCTTAAAATCTGTTGGAATGTGGGATGAACGCCATAAACGAATTGGAGAATTATCAGGTGGTCAAAAACAGAGAATCTGTTTGGCGCGTATTTTTGCAACAGATCCAGATTTATTTGTGCTAGATGAACCAACAGCAGGAATGGATAAAACAAGTAGAGAGCGTTTCTACCATCTCTTACATCATAGTTGTGCTCATCATGGAAAAGCGATTTTAATGGTGACGCATGAAGAAGAAGATTTGGAACATTATGTGGATAAACATATTCATTTGATGAGAAAGGAGGATTCTCCATGGAGATGTTTTTCTATGGTTTCATGCAAAGAGCATTCATCACAGGATTAGCAATGGCGATGATTACGCCGATTTTGGGCTTATTTTTAATTTTAAGAAGACAGTCATTATTGGCAGACACATTATCGCATGTTTCCTTAGTGGGGGTTTCTCTAGGTTTATTATTAGGCTACAATCCTACTTTTATGACTTTGGTAGTGGTAGTTTTAGCAGCCATTGTATTAGAAGTAATTGGAAAATACTTTAAAGGGTATTCAGAAGTGACTGTTGCGATATTAATGTCCGGTGGAATGGCAATTGCCTTAATTTTAATGAATTTCCAAAAAGGGCGTTCAACGATTAGTGTCGATCAATTTTTATTTGGTTCTATCGTGACGATTACACAACAACAAATGTGGTTGATGATTGCTTTAGCGATCATTGTGGTCGTATTATATTTGATTTTTAGACGACCGTTATATGTTTTATCATTTGATGAAGATACAGCTTATACGGCAGGTTTACCTGTTCGTTTGATGACACAAGTTTTCACGATTATTACAGGGGTAGTCATTTCAGTGATGATGCCAATTGCTGGAGCTTTATTAGTTTCAGCGGTTATTGTGTTACCAGCCTCTATTGCGATTCGTTTAACGAGAAGTTTTACAGGCGTAATTGTGTCGGGTATTTTAATTAGCATATTTGGTATTTTTAGTGGATTAAGTATGTCTTATGAATTTGATACACCACCAGGTGCCACAATTACTTGTGTATTCTTAATAATTTTAGTCGTTAGTTTATTTGGAACAATGATTAAAAATCAATTCAAGAAATAAAGTTGAAATCTCGAAAAGTTTGTCTAGCAGATTTTTCGAGATTTTTTATCTTTTATACAATGTTGACAGGTAGAGGAAAAGCAGAGTATAGTGACTGTACTAAGAAATTGGAGGATTAAAATGTTAGGTGAAATCTTTTCAAGTATGGCAACGATAGTCATCATGATTAGTTTAGGATATGTATTACAAATAAAGGGATGGTTTGATAAAAATTTTTCAACAAGTATTGCTTCTCTTATTATTAAAATTGCTTTACCAGCTTCGATTATGATTTCTGTTTTAAGATTTATTTCAAGAGAAAAAATGATTGAATTTGTAGGAAGTTTAGGAATTCCACTTTTGAGTGTCGTCGTTGGATATTTTGTTGCTTGGATCATTGTTCAAGTATTTCGTATTCCAAATAATCGTAAGGCGACGGTGATAAATACGATTGTCAATGCGAATACGATTTTTATGGGACTACCGTTGAATTTATCTTTATTTGGTGAAGAGGCTATGCCTTATTTTTTAGTATATTATGTAGTGAATACTTTATCGACTTTTACAGTGGGAACCTATTTGTTTGCTTATTATAATCAGCAACATGTTGGAAAAGGAATTCAATGGGGACGAATTTTTTCACCACCATTAATCGCTTTTTTAGGGAGTATGATTTGGGTATGGTTTGGGTGGACACTTCCTGAATTTTTGAATGATTCTCTGATTTATATAGGTAGTTTGGTAACTCCATTATCGTTAATGTATATTGGAATTCATTTGGCACAAGTGGGGCTGCGTTCGTTGACATTCGATGGTGATATGCGTTTATCGATATTTGGACGTTTTGTATTGTTTCCAGCGATTCTTTTAACAATCCAAGTGGGAGTGATGCAGTTCTTTTCAATCGAATTACCAATGAAATTACAAGAAACATTTTTCCTTCAATCAACGATTCCTACATTGGTGATTATGCCATTATTGGCAACAGAGGAAAATGCGGACATTGATTTTGCGACATCAGCTGTTACGATTACGACATTACTCTATATCGTGATTTTACCCGTATGGATGATGCTATTTTCGATTGCGTTCCAGTCGTAAATTTAATAACATAATAACGTAAGCAAAAATAACAGAAAAACTTCCTTGAATAGCAAGGTCGCCAGCAGCCTCGCAATGCGAGTCTCATGGCTAAAATTCGAGCCTTGGTCTCGAATTTCACCTTGTAAAATAAGCCAAAATGGCTTATTTTACTGCTGCTATTCAAAGGGAGTTTTTCTTTTTATTTTATGCTAGATAAAAACGTTTCTTTAAATTTTGTGAATTAATAATATTAAAACTAGTTCAAGCTACTAATGAAAATGAAGAAACAATGGAAGAAGTAGTAACTCCTAATAAATGGTAAAAAATACTGTCATTGATGGATATCAATTGAATGAGAACGGTGAATGGGTTTAATCCATTTATATACGTAAAGAAAAAATAACAGAAAAAACTTTTCTTAATACCAAAAGTGCATGAGACAGCATTTGCTGGCTGCTGGTGACCTTGCTATTCAAGGAAAGTTTTTTTCTGTTATTTTGAGTTAATGGTTAATTCTTAATGTTTCATTAATGTGTTTCTTATAAAAATGTATGTGTATCTAAGAAGTTACCTAATTCGGCTTTGATGTGTTGATTTTCAGTGTTGATTTCTGTAATCCGAATAATAGAAGAATAATCTTGTAATTGATGTCCAGAGACTCCTGATTCACAGAAAACAACTGCACCCACTGCATGAGAATCGAATTCTTTAATAAGGCTTCGCATCCCATTAATGGTACCACCGGCTTTTAGAAAGTCATCGACAATCAGTACATTTGATCCACTTGGGAGAGTACGTTTAGATAATTCCATTTTTTCAACCCGAGAAGATGAACCAGATACGTAATTAATACTTACAGTGGCTCCTTCTGTAATTTTCGAATCACGACGAACGATAACAAATGGAACATTTAAATAATTGGCAACTGTTTGAGCAATCGGGACTCCCTTAGTTGCTACAGTCATAATGACATCGACTTTTTGGTCTTCGTAGGCAGAAGCAATCATTTTTCCTAAGTGATGAAGAACGTCCGGTTTTCCTAGTAAATCAGATAAGTAAATATATCCACCAGGAAGTAGACGAGTTGAATCATTCATCTGGTCACAAATTTTTTGTGCTGCTTCTAATGCTTGTTCTTTTTTAATTTTTGGAGTGAAAATCACGCCTCCTGCAGCTCCAGGAAGTGTATTAACAATACCAATTCCTTGAATTTCAAAGGTGCGTTTAATAATGGCAATATCTTCACTGATGGAAGACTTTGCAGATTGGTATAAATCTGTAAAAGTTGTTAATGAAATCAATGTGTGAGGATTATCGAGTAATCGTTGTGTCATATCGATTAAACGTTCGCTTCTCTTTAATTTCATCGGTTAGCCTCCTTTAATTTGGATCAAAGCTTATAAGACAGCTCTGGCTGAAGAATGCTCCAGTAAAACTATTATACAGAAATTTACGAAAATTACAACAAAAAATAAGGCGAACATTCGTTAAAAATCGATTTTTCTTTTAAAAGTTATCGTTAATAATCGTGTTTTGTGAAGAGTTTCTTTATGTTACAGAGTAAATAAAACCCAAAGGAGTGAAAATTCTCCTTTGGGTTTTCGTTTGATTGTTCTTCTTTGAATTAGTTCTCTGTATTTAATACATGAGTTTCTACAGCTACTGCAACTCCATCTTCATCATTTGTTGTTGTAATGAAGTTTGCCAGTTTTTTAATTTCGTCAATCGCATTTCCCATTGCAACGCCCATTCCTGCATACTCAATCATATCTCTATCGTTTTCTTGATCTCCGATACACATGACTTCGCTGGCATCTAATCCTAATAGTTCTGCTAGTTTAGCGACTGCATGTCCTTTACTTGCTTGTGGGTGTAGGACTTCTAAGTAAACAGGCATACTACGAACGATATTATGGTTTTCTTTGAATGAGTCACTTAAATTTGGAATAAGATTTTCTAAAATTTCTGGTTCATCTACGAACATCATTTTTGAAAAAGTAGCATTTGGATCAAATTGATCCAGTGTTTGTTGTACAATTGGCATACCAACAAGGTCACGTTCCATATAAGAGTATTTCCCAATATCTGGAGTTGTTACATAAATGTTTTTTTCATCGATTACGTGATAGTGAACGCCGTATTGTTGATGGTAATCATCCATTTGTTTAAAATCATCCATCGTCATTCCAAAACGTACTAAGCTTTCTCCAGTTCCTGTTTTTTGAACAAGTGAACCATTATAAGTAACGACAAAATCACGATCATTAATTAAGTTTAATTCTTTTAAATACCCTTGAACGCCTGGAAGTGGACGTCCTGTACAAAGAACAACATAGACACCTTGTTCTTTTGCTTTTGTTAATGCTGCATGAACACGAGGAGTAATTTCGTGTTTTGAGTTAATCAAAGTTCCATCGATATCAATGGCAATTAATTTAATCATAGTTAGTCTCCTTTATTTTGTATCGTTGTTATTATAACATATTTCACAACTGAATGAAAAAGTACAAAAGACTTTCCTTCGTAGCTGAATTCTATGGTGAGTTCGCTAGTTTAGAAAAGTCTTTTTCCATTATTTCATTTGATTTGAGTAGACATCAAGTTTTGAAGCTAATGCTTGGAATTCTTGATAATCTTCGCTAAATAATTCTGATGTTCCTTCTGCAAACATTTCTCTAGGGAAGTATAAGCGTTCATCTCCACGAACTCTTCCTGAAATAGCAGATACTATCGAACTAACAATAGATAATTCGACCATATTTCCATTTCGTTCCATTAATTCAATTTGCGTTCTTGGTTTCACTGAATCTGGACGATAGAAATCATATGGTAAATCATAACTATTATTAATCGCAGTATAATACTCGGTATTATAACCAACATTTTGTACTAGTTCTTTCATACGTTCAATTGTTGCCACGTCATTGACAGGGTTAAATGGCACGGATTTAAATGGTCTACGATTAATAAAACGATCGGCTAAATCACTTAAAATCGCATCGTCTTCAATTTGCCAATGAGCAAAATAAGTGTTTAATACACTGTCGTCTAGACGAAGGTAATCTTCTAATGTCCAATTTTTTTCAAAAAATGGTTTTAAGAAAGAGGCGGTATATTTTAATGGATTAGTCGTTGAATGATAACATTCAGTAGCACGTTTTAATAAGTGATTTAACACCACTTCCATACCTCTTGATACTGGATGGAAATAAACTTGCATATACATTTGGTAACGGCTAACGACATAATCTTCTACGGCATGCATTCCTGAGAAGTTAAAGGCAATCCCACCTTTATAAGGACGAATCACACGTAAAATACGAGTTAAATCAAAGGTTCCATAATTTACCCCTGTGAAATAAGCATCTCGTAGTAAGTAATCCATACGGTCAGCATCAATTTGACTAGAAATTAATTGAACGACTTGTGGATTTGGATGTTTCTTTTGAATGACACTGGCTACTTCCTCTGGGAAAGTAGGAGAGACCGTTTTTAAAATTTTGTTCACTTCAGTGTCTGGTGACAAAATAATATCAATCGTAATTTGTTCATGATTTGTATCGAAAATTTTCTCAAAAGCATGAGAATAAGGGCCGTGTCCGATATCATGTAAAAGAGCGGCACATAGGACAACAAGTCGGTTAGAGTCATCCCATAATCCATCTTCTGGAGTTGTAGAAGGGTAGTTACGAACAAATTTATCGCAAATTCTTCTAGCAATTTCATAGACGCCTAATGAATGAGAAAAGCGAGAATGTTCAGCCGTATGGAAGGTGAACATAGAAGCGCCAGTTTGTTTAATTCGGCGTAATCGTTGCATTTCTCGGCTATTAATTAAGTCTAAAATAACACGGTGTTGAATGTGAATGTAATCATGAACAGGGTCACGTAATACTTTTTCACGGGATAGTTCTTCAATATACATCAATCTTTTCCTCCTTATATTGTCTGGATTCACTGTTAAACTTTTCGAAGGTTTAAACGATCCATGGCTTTTTGATAACTTGCTTCGGTTGCAAAATTAATTTCTGACTCTAATAATTCACATTGTCCATCTAATAGAGCTGTTAAAATGCGTTCTTTAACTTCTTGAACCGTTAGAGTTAAGTCTAATAATTGGGATAAATTTGCCATACTATCTGCATTGATAGTTGGATAATGCCAACGAGTTTCTTCTCCCTTAATGCTTTCTTCATAAAAATCATGGATTAAGGTTCCACGTTCTTCTTGATTTCCATTAATGCTAAGATAAATAGAGACGCAAATCGAATTTTTAAAACGTCTTTGCGCAATTCCAGCAAATTTCTTCCCTTGAATATTTAAATCATAGTCTCCTGGGCAATAGGAATCGCTCACTTCAAAGGCTTGAATTTCTTTTTCTCCAATAGCTTCTGGAAAGGCACGTGTGATGAGTTCTTGCATCCATTCATACACTTGTTGAATCGTTGCATTTTGTCTAGAAAATAATAAACTAATATTCAAAACGCCTGAATTACTCACAACGGCTAAGCCCCCAGCGTGTCGTACCACTGGTGTGTAAGAGCGTTGTTTTAATAAGGCAACTCCCTCTTTTAAATAGGGTGTTTTCGTATCTGTCATTCCTAAAATCACTGTATCTTCCATTTCCCAAAAATGTAGAAAAGTTTCCGATGGGAATTGCACGAGATGATGTAAAATGGATTCATCCACTGCAAATGGAACAAAATAATCTTGTATTTGTTCTGATGAAGAGACAATCGTTTCTAGTAATTGTACTTTTTGATTTGTAATAGGTGTTTGTGTCATAAAAAATCCTTTCCAATAAATTAGGAATACACTTACATTATAGCAAAAAAACGTGTATTCATGCATATAGAAGCGATTTTTTTGTCAAATTATTAAAGAATTTTCAAGATTTTAATGAAATGGTGGAGTTTTTGTTAGAGATTGAGTAGGATAAAGTTGAAAAGAATACGAAAAGAGGGATTTTTATGAAAATTTTAGTCGTAGATGACGATCGCGAGATTGTTGAATTATTATCCATTTATTTAAGAAACGAAAAATTCGAAATTGTAAAGGCCTATGACGGAAAACAAGCATTGGAAAAACTTCAGGCTTATCCAGATATTGATATGGTGATTTTAGATATTATGATGCCACGATTAGATGGAATTTCTGTTGTACATGAAATTCGTAAAACAAATGATGCTTTACCAATTTTATTACTTAGTGCCAAATCAACCGATATTGATAAAATTCAAGGATTAACAAATGGGGCAGATGATTATGTAACGAAACCTTTTAACCCATTAGAAGTCATTGCACGTGTAAAATCATTATTACGTCGAACTTCAGCTTTAACAAAAGAAAGTGAAAGTGCTGAAGAAATTACGATTGGTCCATTATTAATTAATAAAGGTTCTCATCAAGTAACAACATTAGATGGTTTAGAAATTCAATTAACGGTGTTAGAGTTTGGAATTTTATTCTTACTTGCAAGTCACCCTAATAAAGTATTTAGTGCAGATGAAATTTTTGAAACGGTATGGCAACAAGAAAGTATTGTCTCTACTAAAACTGTAATGGTTCACGTAAGTCATTTACGTGACAAGATTGCTGAAGCAACAGGTGGAGATAAGGTTATTGAAACCGTATGGGGAGTTGGCTATAAAATTGAAAGTAAATAGCAAATTTTTTCAAAAAAAGGCGGATAGAGAGGAAAAGCCTGCTGCCCTTTTAAAATTAACAGCCCGGGAAATTAGTGAATTATTTTTAGAAGGCGTGATTACACTCTGTATCGTCTTTGTCTTATATTTAGGAGCTTTAGTATTGTTGAATCAAATTTTAGATGCGCCTGGATACTTTGTTGACGGTAGTCGTTCGATTCGTCAAGCTTGGAATGTTGAACCAAGTGAAATTCAATTATATAAAAATATTTTCTCCATTAGTTCTACTATTTTTGCGATTGGATTTACTTACTGGCGTTTAATTCGTCGTTATCATCAAATGCAATTGTCTCATGTTTTAGAGGAATTACATTTAATTGCTCAAGGAGATTATGATCGAAGAATTCCATTCCAATTAGCAGGAGATATGGGAAAAGTAGTGACGAGTATTAACCGTTTAGTAGATTCGACCGTAAGCGCCATGGAAGATGAACGGATGATTGAAAAATCAAAAGATGAATTAATTACAAATGTTTCTCATGATATTCGTACCCCTTTAACGTCTATTATTGGGTATTTAGGATTAGTTATTAATGGAAAGCCGAAAACACCCGAAGAAACAAAGCGTTATGCAGAAATTGCGTATCATAAAGCGCAACAAATGAAGGCATTAGTAGATGATTTATTCGAATATACAACGACAAGTCCAAATGGAGCACCATTGCGATTGAATGATATTCCCGTAGCAAATTTCTTAGAACAAGTAGCAGCAGATTTTGAATTAGAAGCACAAAAACGTCAAATGACGATTGAAGTCATTCCACCAAAAAGAAAAATGGTCTTGGAGATGGATGCTGAAAAAATGGTGCGTGTCATTCATAACTTACTATCAAATGCGATTAAATATGGTCGTGAAAATACGAAAATTACGATAGAAGTATTGGAACAAAAAGACATTGTAACCATTGCTGTTCGTAATATTGGAGAACCTATCTCAAAAGAAGTGTTGGAGCATTTATTTAGCCGTTTTTATCGTGCAGAAGGCTCTCGTTCGAAAGAAACAGGTGGAACAGGTTTAGGTTTAGCCATTGCGGATAATATTGTTCGAAGTCATGGTGGGAGAATGTTAGCTGAATCCGTTGGAGAAGTGATTAGCTTTTATATTTGCTTGCCGAATGATGTGGATGTTTAGAGAAAAAGTATTTCTGAAATACCGACCCCAAAAGTTAGACTAAAAATCTAACCGTTGGAGGTCGGTATCTTTTTGCTAGTCATCATTTTATAAAATTGTTATGATAGAACAAAATGAATGTGGAGGAAGAAGTATGAAATTAACAACATGGAATGTGAATGGAATTCGTTCTGTTTTAAATAAAGGGGCTTTACAAGAATATATATTAGAAGCTCAACCAGATATTTTATGTTTACAAGAAACAAAAGCACAGCCTGAACAAGTAGATTTAGGAATGGAATTTGCAGGCTATCATGCGTATTGGAATTCAGCAGTAAAAAAAGGATATTCTGGAACAGCCATTTTTACAAAGGAAGAACCGATTTCTGTTCAATATGGATTAGGAATTGAAGAACATGATCAAGAAGGACGTGTCATTACAGCAGAGTATGCAGATTATTATTTAGTGACAGTTTATACGCCAAATGCGAAACGTGATTTAACTCGTTTAAGTTATCGCCAAGTGTGGGAAGATGATTTCTTAGCCTTTATTAAAAAGTTAGAAGAAACAAAACCTGTTATTTTCTGCGGAGACTTAAATGTAGCACATAAGGAAATCGATTTGGCAAATCCAAAAACAAATACAAAAAATGCAGGATTTACAAAAGAAGAGCGTGAAAAATTTGATCAAATTGTAGAGAACGGCTTAGTAGATGCGTTCCGTTTTCGTTACCCGGATACAGTAGGAGCTTATACTTGGTGGAGCTATATGGGTGGCGCTCGTGCAAGAAATATTGGATGGAGAATTGACTATTTTGTTGTATCAAAAGTGTTAACTTCTCGCATTCAAGAAGTGAAAATTCG
This sequence comes from uncultured Granulicatella sp., assembly GCF_963528315.1. Taxonomy (GTDB): domain Bacteria; phylum Bacillota; class Bacilli; order Lactobacillales; family Aerococcaceae; genus Granulicatella. Next base: position 15,929 of record NZ_CAURVV010000029.1, read on the forward strand.
TGCGGATGTAACCGGAAGTGACCACTGTCCAGTGGAGATGGAAATTATCTAAGAATTTACAAAAAATGTCTGAATTTTGATAGGGAGGGACTATGAAGGTTCAGACTTTTTTTGTTGAGTAGGAATCTGCTCATAATCTGCTCACATTCTGCTCAAAATTTGCTCATTTTTTTGAATTCACTTAAAATGAAGATGTATGACTGGAAAAGAACGTTTGTTCGTAATAAAAAAGAAACTATGCTATACTAAGGTGAACACCTAAGGGCAGAGTTTTTGATTATAGATAGAAATAGAGGAAGATGGAATGGCGAAAGATCAGATTATCGTTCGTGGAGCACGCTCCCATAATTTAAAAAATATTGATGTAACGATTCCAAGAGATCAATTAGTGGTAATTACAGGATTATCCGGTTCAGGGAAGAGTTCACTAGCTTTTGATACATTATATGCAGAAGGGCAAAGAAGATATGTAGAGAGTTTATCAGCTTATGCACGACAATTTTTAGGGCAAATGGATAAACCAGATGTTGATAGTATTGATGGATTAAGTCCAGCAATTGCGATTGACCAAAAAACAACTTCTCGTAATCCTCGTTCAACTGTCGGAACAGTGACGGAAATTAATGATTATTTGAGATTACTATATGCACGAGTAGGAAAACCGTATTGTCCAAATGACGGCACTCTAATTGAAAGTCAGTCGATTGAACAAATGGTGAATCGTGTAATGGAATTACCAGAAAGAACAAAAATTCAAATTTTAGCTCCGATTGTAAAAGGGAAAAAAGGAGAACATAAAAAGGTTTTTGAATCGATTCAAAAAGATGGCTATATTCGTATTCGAGTAGATGGCGAAATGATGGAGACAACGGATGAAATTTCATTAGAAAAAAACAAAAAACATTCCATTGAAATTGTTGTCGACCGTATTATTGTATCAGACAAGAGCCGTTCAAGATTATTCGATTCATTAGAAGCAGCGCTTCGTTTAGCAGAAGGCTATGCGATTGTCGATGTCATTGGGCAAGAAGAAATCTTATTTAGTGAACATTATGCTTGTCCTCATTGTGGATTTACGATTGGAGAATTAGAGCCACGTCTATTTTCATTCAATGCACCTTTTGGAGCTTGTCCGGAATGTGATGGATTAGGAATGAAATTAGAAGTGGATATCGATTTAGTCGTTCCAGATAAAGAAAAAACATTAAATGAAGGAGCATTAGCGCCTTGGAATCCGATTAGTTCGAACTATTATCCAGAGATGCTACGCCAATTTTGTGAGCAGTTTAAAGTTCCAATGGATTTACCTTTTGAAAAATTAACACAGTCTCAGAAAAACCTAGTGTTATATGGTTCTGGAGACGCCACTTTCCATTTCCATTATGAAAATGAATTTGGTGGCGTTCGAGATGTGGATGTACCTTTTGAAGGAGTCATTGTCAATGTGAAACGCCGTTACCATGAGACGAATAGCGATTATACTAGAGAACAAATGCGTCAATATATGACGGAATTATCGTGTAAAGCTTGTCATGGACATCGTTTAAATGAACAGGCATTGGCAGTCAAAGTGAATCATAAACATATTAGTGAAGTATTGGAACTATCCGTTGATGAAGAAATTGAATTTTTCAAAGGCTTAACCTTATCTCCACAAGATGAACAAATTGCCGCTCCTATTTTAAAAGAAGTGCAATCTCGTTTAACATTCTTGAAAAATGTTGGGTTGCAATATTTAAACCTTAGCCGTGCAGCAGGAACTTTATCAGGGGGAGAGGCGCAACGAATTCGTTTAGCGACTCAAATTGGATCGAATTTATCAGGAGTTTTATATATTTTAGATGAGCCATCGATTGGATTGCATCAAAGAGACAATGATCGATTAATTCAATCATTACAAAATATGCGTGATTTAGGAAATACATTAATTGTAGTAGAACATGATGAAGACACGATGAGAGCAGCGGATTACTTAATTGATATCGGACCAGGAGCAGGAGAATTTGGTGGACAAATTATTGCTGCTGGAACTCCAGAAGAAGTGGAAAAAAATCCAAACTCATTGACGGGTCAATATTTATCAGGGAAAAAATCAATTGCAGTTCCAACGGAACGTAGAACAGAAGATAAAGGGTGGATTCACTTAAAAGGAGCCAGTGAAAATAACTTAAAATCTGTTAATGTTGATATTCCTTTAGGAAGATTAGTAGCAGTTACAGGGGTTTCAGGTTCTGGAAAGAGTTCTCTTGTCAATGGAGTATTGAAAAAAGCTCTAGCAAGAGAAATTTCAAAATCAAAAGAAAAACCAGGAGCCTTTAAATCGATTAAAGGATATGAAGGATTAGATAAAATTATTGATATCGATCAAAGTCCAATTGGTCGTACCCCAAGAAGTAATCCAGCAACTTATACAAGTGTATTCGATGATATTCGTGACTTATTTGCAACGACAAATGAAGCAAAATTACGTGGCTATAAAAAAGGACGTTTTAGTTTCAATGTCAAAGGTGGACGATGCGAAGCGTGTAAGGGGGACGGTATTTTAAAAATTGAAATGCATTTCCTACCAGATGTATACGTCCCTTGTGAAATTTGCCATGGTAGTCGTTATAATTCAGAAACATTGGAAGTCAAATATAAAGGAAAAAGTATTGCTGAAGTATTAGAAATGACGGTAGATGATGCGGTAGAATTTTTCCAAGCTGTTCCAAAAATTAAACGAAAACTTCAAACGATTAAAGATGTTGGTTTAGGCTATGTGACTTTAGGACAATCCGCTACAACTTTATCGGGTGGAGAAGCACAACGGATGAAATTAGCGAGTGAACTGCAACGAGTGTCTACAGGGAATACCTTTTATGTATTAGATGAGCCAACGACAGGGCTTCATACAGATGATATTGCTCGATTATTAGAAGTATTGAATCGTTTAGTAGAATCAGGGAATACTGTTTTAGTGATCGAACATAATTTGGATGTCATTAAAACTGCGGATTATATTATTGATATGGGACCAGAAGGTGGAAGTGGCGGAGGACAAGTTGTCGCTACTGGAACGCCTGAAGAAGTTGCTCAAGTTAAAGGAAGCTTTACAGGACAATATTTGAAGAAAGTATTGAAATAATTAGAATGAAAGACTTTAGAAATTATGGAATTAGTAGTTTCTAAAGTCTTTTTCGTATTAAAAACTAATGGATTATGAGAAAAGGCGGTAGATAGATAAGAATTCCGTGAAAGTTTGGTAAAATCAACGTTTAAAGCGTTTACATAAAAATACCCTAGTGCTAGAATGAAGGTATCAAATTTAAAGGGGATGGAAATATGGCACGTAAAAATTTGAAACATCAAATTATTGCGGGGTTGTCTACAACCTTATTATTAGGGATGCTTGTAGTCAATCCAGTGTTTTCTAATAACAAGTCATAGTCACTTATAAGAATTACTAATAACGTGTTTTACCAGTCTAACTAAAATACAGCTATAAAACAAGATACACAAAGGATTTGAGGCATTTTTCTCAGGTCTTTTTCTTTTGTTTAAAACAGAGATATAGTTTCAAACTATATCAAAGCCTAATTTTTTACAATTATACAGATGATTTCTTTTCTGTTAAGATAGTTTCAACAACAAATTTTGGAGGACACATCATGTCAACTACGATCATCGGTTTCCCTCGTTTGGGCGAATTCCGCGAATTAAAATTTACAACTGAAAAATACTTTAGAAAAGAAATCTCAGAAGAAGAACTCTTGGAAGCCGCAAAAGGCTTGCGTGCTAAACACTGGAACATTGTCAAAGAAAAAGGCATCACTGAAATCCCATCAAATGACTTTTCTCACTATGACAACTTCCTAGATGCAGCTTTCCTTTTCAACGTGGTACCTGCTTCAGTTCAAAACTTGGACTTGTCTGACCTTGAGCGCTACTTCGCTTTGGGTCGTGGTTACCAAGGAGAAAAAGGGGACGTTCGCGCCCTTCCAATGAAGAAATGGTTCAACACCAACTACCACTACATCGTTCCTAAATTTGAAAAAGACACTCAAGTCAAACTTGCAGGTCACAAGATTTTTGATGAGTTCCAAGAAGCAAAAG
>NZ_CAURVV010000030.1:0-19626 GCF_963528315.1 uncultured Granulicatella sp.
TTCTTATACTGTTCTTTCAACGCTTCTTCGAATTTCGAAGTTGGGTCTGGGTGGAAGTATTGTGTATGTTTGAGGGTATCTGGTAAGTATTGTTGTTTTACCCAGTGGTTTGGATAGTTATGCGGATATTGGTAATTTGTTCCTCGTCCTAATTTTTGGGCTCCTTGATAGTGTGCATCTTGTAAGTGCGAAGGGATTTTTCCTGATTTTCCTTGTCTGACATCTGAGAGTGCTGCATCAATGGAGAGAATGGCTGTATTTGATTTAGGGGAGAGGGCTAATTCAATCACTGCATTGGCAAGTGGGATTCTTGCTTCGGGTAAACCGAGTTTTTCCGCAGCTTGTACAGCTAATACGGCACGACTAGCTCCTGCGGGGTTTGCTAATCCGATATCTTCATACGCTATGACTAATAATCGTCTGATTAATGTAATGAGTTCACCTGCTTCAATGAGTCTTGCCATATAGTGGAGTGCTGCATCTACGTCACTTCCTCGAATTGATTTTTGGAATGCGGAGATGACATCATAATGTTGATCTCCGTTTTTATCGTGTGCGAATACTTTTCTTTGTAGGCAGTTTCCTGCGATTTCTTCTGTGATGATAATTTTTCCGTCTTCATTTTCTGGAGTAGATTTCACAGCTAATTCTAAGGCGTTTAGTGAACTTCTGACATCTCCATTTGAAAAATGGGTAAAGGTGTGCATTGCTCCGTCTTCGACTTCTACATCATATTGTCCTAATCCCTTTGTTTCATCTGTTAATGCACGTTTGAGTGCTTGATGAATTTCTTCTGGTGTCGGTGGGATGAGTTCAAAAATTTGTGTTCGACTGCGAATCGCTGGGTTAATGGCAATATAGGGATTTTCAGTAGTGGCTCCTATTAAAATGACACGTCCATTTTCTAAGTGTGGAAGAAGAAAATCTTGTTTTGGTTTATCCAAGCGGTGAATTTCATCCAGTAATAAAATGACTGTTCCGCTCATCTTTGCTTCTTCAATGACAATTTGTAATTCTTTTTTTGTATCAGTGGCGGCATTTAATGTTCGAAAGGCATACTTTGTCGTTCCTGCAATGGCACTGGCAATACTTGTTTTTCCAATTCCAGGAGGGCCATATAAAATCATCGAAGAGAGTTGTTTGGCGGCAATCATTCGAGCAATAATTTTTCCAGGTGCTACTAAATGTTGTTGTCCAACAACTTCTTCTAAGCAAGTGGGTCTCATACGGTATGCTAATGGTTGATTTTTCATAATTATCCTCACTTTCTGTCTATTTTATTTTAGCATAGTTTAAATACTTACGTGAGTCAAAAATATTTACCTTATTTTGAAAAATATACTATACTAGTAAGAGTAGAAAATGATAGATGTAAAATTTTATCCAAAAGAAAGGACGATATCGTTGCATTATTTAGATTATGCTGCCACTACACCGGTTGTAGAGGAAGTAAAAAAGGCAATTTTTGAAGAAATGGCATATTTTGGGAATCCTTCTAGTGTTTACCAAATTGGTCGTACTCAAAAACAAAAGATTCAAGCTGCTAAAAAAGATATATTACAAGAATTACATGCTGCTACGAATGATTCCATTATTTTTACAGGTTCAGGTTCAGAAGCGAATAATTTAGTCTTTGAATCCATTTGCCAGCATTTTTCAAAAGAAAAAGGAGAAATCATTATTTCAGGAATCGAGCATCCATCGGTCAAAAAAGCTGCAGCTTACGCTGAGCAATTAGGATTCACGATTATTGCGTTAGTTCCTGATGAAACAGGTTGTATTTCTGTTAAACAAGTGGAAGAAGCTTTAACGGAGAAGACACGTTTAGTATCGATTATGACCGTTAATAATGAAACTGGAGCGTATCAATCGATTCATGAAATCGGTGAGTTATTAGTAGAACATCCTGCTTATTTCCATACAGATGCAGTTCAGGCATTTGCCCAAGAAGAAATGGATGTAGCGACTTCTCATATTGATTATTTATCTGCTTCAGGGCATAAAATTCATGCACCAAAAGGAATTGGATTTTTATATAAGAGAAAATCTGCACCGATTCATGCACTTATTAAAGGTGGAGGACAAGAACAAGGGTGGAGAGCAGGAACTGAAAATGTTCCATATATTGTTGGTTTCCAAAAAGCTCTTGCACTAGCGATTCAAACTAGAAATGAGAAGAAGAATAGATATATTGAATTGTCAGAGTATTTACAAGAACAATTAACGGCTCGCCAAATTCCTTTTGAAATCAATGGGGATGCCTCAAAAAAGAGTCCTCATATTTGTAATGTATGGTTAAAAGGCATTCCCGCCAGTCAAACATTAATTATGTGTGATTTACATCAAGTAGCTGTTTCTGCGGGTTCTGCTTGTTCTGCTGGAAGTTTAGAGCCTAGTCCAGTATTATCACTCATGTTTCCTCAGAATAAAAATAGAGTAGTAGAATCTGTTCGTTTATCATTTGGAGGAGAAACAACTAAAGAAGATATTGATGCATTTATTTCCTCAATATCCTCGATTAAACGACCATAGTATGCTAAACTAGAAGAAAGTGATGAAAGGAAGTGTTCATATGGCATTTACTCAAACAGCAACATTAAAAAATTCAAATCATGTGTATCGTGTATCTCCAACAGTAAAAGGATATACATTAAGAGATAATGGATTTGTCGAAACAAAAGCAGGTAATTTCCAATTAATTCGCAGTTTAGATGACTTAGTAGTCGGGCATCGTGGATTAAAATTAAAAGTTTCAGTCGATAAAGCAATGAAACAATTAAAAATTTCAACAACAACAAAAGATGGACTTCAAACTGTTCAATTATATGGAAATGAAAAAAACGCATATGCGATTGAAAAACTAGAATTTATTTTAGAAGGATTAGTAGAACGTGGCGTATTAGAAGAAGTATAAAAAAACGAGACAGAGTTTACTCTGTCTCGTTTCTATACATAGCACGGGAAGGTATTCCGATCACTACTATTGTAGATCTTCTTCGTGAGGGAGTGGCTTAAACTGCGCCACGAAGCTTAAAGTATCGCCAAAATAAAGATTTTCGCCTGGGATCTCATAGAGTTCCTGCATGCGTTTACTTAAAGAGTATGGAAGATTCGTAGAATCTTTTTCATACTTCGTTAAAGTATCTTTATTAATTTTTAGGTATTTGGCGGCTTCTAAGAGTGTCAAATTACGATTAACCCGTGCTGCTCGTAAAGATATTATCATACACTTATGCCCCCCTTTTACCAATAATAATTGTAGTGAAAATAAATTTATTTGTCAAATGTGTATAGGGCTATAATTCCTATCGTTATCGTATTTAAGAAGATTTTGAGAAAAATTTTTTGAAAAAATTTTTAGAAAGTGATATAAAAATGATACAGCGACCTTCAAATCGTTAAAACAGAAAAAATTTAGAAATGATGGTGAATGAATGAATAAGGAAAATATCCGTGTAATAGTCGGAATGAGTGGTGGAGTTGATTCTTCAGTAACTGCTCTTTTATTAAAACAAGCTGGATACGATGTGATTGGTATCTTCATGAAAAACTGGGATGATACAGATGAAAATGGTGTATGTACAGCAACAGAAGATTATAAAGATGTAGCAGCAGTAGCTGAACAAATTGGAATTCCATATTATTCTGTTAATTTTGAAAAGGAATATTGGGATCGTGTATTTGAATATTTCTTAAAAGAATATCGATTAGGACGAACTCCTAATCCGGATGTAATGTGTAATAAAGAAGTAAAATTCCAAGCTTTCTTAGAATACGCCCTTCAATTAGGAGCAGACTATGTAGCAATGGGACATTATGCTCGTGTGGAAAAAGACGAGAATGGAGTAGTTCGTTTATTACGTGGAGTAGATAATAATAAAGATCAAACGTATTTCTTAAGTCAATTAAATCAACAACAATTATCAAAAGCAATGTTCCCAATTGGTCATTTAGAGAAAAAAGAAGTGCGTAAAATTGCTGAAGAATTTGACTTAGCAACGGCTAAGAAAAAAGATTCAACAGGTGTATGTTTTATCGGAGAGAGAAACTTCAATGAATTCTTGTCTCATTATTTACCAGCTAAACCTGGTAAAATGGTAACATTAGATGGCGAGGTTAAAGGAGACCATGCTGGTTTAATGTATTATACGATTGGTCAACGTCAAGGATTAGGAATCGGTGGTGGTGGTAAAACCAATGATCCATGGTTTGTTGTAGGAAAAGATTTAAGTACGAATACATTATATGTTGGACAAGGATTCCATCATCCTAACCTTTATTCTGATTCATTATTTGCGACAGATTTGCAATTTAATACAGATGAAGAAAAACCAAATGAATTTGAATGTACAGCGAAATTTAGATATCGTCAACAAGATACAAAAGTGCGTGTTGTATTCCAAGAAGACGACAAGACTAAAGCTATGGTATACTTTGAAGAGCCAGTACGTGCGATTACACCTGGACAAGCAGTTGTATTTTATGATGGAGACATCTGCTTAGGTGGAGGCATTATTGATAAAGCTTATATGGAAGGAAACGAACGTCAATACGTTTAAAATAGATAGAAAAGAGGGAAGTCATGAGTGAAGAATACATTGTAGGAGAAGTTTTAGCGACATTTTTTGAAAATCCGCAAAATTTTTACAAAGTATTATTAATTCGAGTGCAAGAAAGTAGTATGCAACTAGACTCAGATGAGATTGTTGTGACGGGAATTATTGGCACTATTCATGATAATTCTCCCTATCGTTTTAATGGAAAAGTCGTTTCGCATCCAAAATATGGTAAACAGTTTTCCGTCTTAAGTTATCAACAACATAAACCGACTGGAAAAAAAGGACTCATTGCTTATTTTTCTAGTGGACGATTTCCAGGAATTGGAGAAAAAACCGCAGAAAAAATTGTAGATTGCTTAGGTGAAAATGCGATTGAGCAAATTATTCAAGACGAGGATTGTTTAAAAAATGTACCCGGATTATCGACAAAGAAATGCGAGAGTATTCGTAGCATTATTATCGAAAATCAAGGGACAGAACGTATTTTATTTGAATTGACGAATATGGGATTTACTCCAGTATTTGCTCAAAAAATTATGGTTCTCTATAAAGAAAAAACAATGGATATCATTAAAGAAGATCCATATGTGTTATTACAGTCCATTGAAGGACTTGGTTTTAGACGAATTGATGCTATTGCGCAACAATTAGAGATTGCAGCAGATAGTTTATACCGGATTAAAGGTGCAGTTTATGTAGTGGTAAGGGATTTATCTTATCAAGAAGGGCATACGTATTTAATCGATAAAGAAGTGGTTCTTGCAGCTCAAAAACTATTGGAGCAAACTCGTTCATTTTTAATTGAACCCGATCAAATCGTCAATGCGTTAAATGAATTAATTCGAGAAGGAATCATTATTTCAGAAGAGAATCATTTGTCATTAGCTTCGTTATATTATGCAGAAATTGGTATTGTTAATGCCATCAATCATCGATTGGAATTGTCAAAAAAATCTCAGTATACTGAAGAAGATATCGAAGAAGCGATTCAACATGTTCAAAAGAAATTTGGCATCATCTATGATGAGTCTCAAAAACAAGCGCTTATTAAAATTATGCAAGAATCCTTGTTTATTTTAACAGGAGGGCCTGGTACAGGGAAAACAACGATTATTAATGGGGTTGTAGAAATGTATCGTTATTTAGAAGAGATTGATATAGATTCTGATGCGATTCAATTAGCAGCTCCAACTGGAAGAGCTGCGAAGCGTATGAATGAGTTAACAGGAATTTCTGCTTCTACCATTCATCGAATGTTAGGAATTTCTGCAGAAGAAAATGTTGAATTAGAAAGTGACGATTCTGATGATACTCGTTCATTAAGTTGTGACTTCTTAATTATTGATGAGATGTCGATGGTTGATACTTGGTTGATGAATCGATTGCTTCGTGCAACTCCAGGGAAAACCAAGATTTTATTTGTAGGAGATAAAAATCAATTACCATCTGTTGGACCAGGTCAAGTGTTAACGGATTTTCTATTATCGAATAAGATTCCATCGATTGAATTAACGCATATTCATCGACAAAAAGATTCTTCAAGCATTGTTCCATTAGCTCACTCGATTAAAGATGGGCATTTACCAATGGACTTTACTCAAAATCAACCAGATAGAACTTTTATACCGTGCCGTTCAACTCAGATTTTAGATGTGATTGAACAAATTGTGGTGAAAGCTATTAAAAAAGGATATCAGAAAAAAGATATTCAAGTGCTTGCTCCAATGTATAAAGGTGAAGCTGGTATTCATGAAATTAATAAAATGATGCAAAATATTTTAAATCCAAAAATCGGAAATTCAGTTCGTGAAATTGAATCATTCGACCGAGTGTTCCGTGTAGGGGATAAAGTATTGCAGTTAGTTAATGTTGCTGAAGAAAATATTTATAATGGGGATATTGGAGAAATTACTGCGATTATATTTGCCAAAGAAAATGAAGATCAAGTTGATAAAATGTATGTTTCATTTGATAATGTAGAAGTGGAATATAAACGAAATGACTTTATTCAATTGACACATGCTTATTGTTGTTCGATTCATAAAGCACAAGGTAGTGAATTCCAAATGGTGATTTTACCAATGGTAGGTCAATATCAACGGATGTTAGAACGTAACTTATTGTATACAGCTGTAACTAGAAGTAAAAAGTTCTTAATTATGTGTGGGCAATATGAAGCATTCCAAGAAGCAGCGAATCGTCAAAGTGCAAGACGTCAAACGTGCTTAAAAGATTTGTTACAAGGAAATAGCTTTGATAGCTTAACCATTGAAGAAGAAAAATCAACTACGATTAAAGTGAATCCGCAAACTGATGATAAGTCTGAAGATACTACAGAACAAGTTTCTCAACCAACAAGTGATACCAAACAGTATTCTGAAGAGAAAACAGTAGCATTAAAAGTAGAAGAAACAGTTGAAGAATTTCAAGTCCCTTCAGAGAGTCAAACAATAGCAAAAAATAAACCGTTTGTTTTAACAATGGAATTAATTGATTCTTATAGTATTGACCCTATGATTGGAATGGAAGAATTGACGCCATATGACTTCATGTCAAAATAAAATATTATAGAGTTAAAAGTTAGTTTTTAAGAAATTTTAGAGTGATATAACAAACACTTATTTCACGTAATAACGATTGGTTATCTGTTAGTGAAATAAGTGTTTTTTTTATAACAATTTTTATAAAAAATAAAGCGGGTACCTAGTATTTTGTCTTTATATTGTATACAATAGTTTCGAGGTGAAAAATATGGAAAACCAAAAACATTTTTTAGTATCAGCAGATGCTGTACCTCCTGTGTTTTCTAAAGTACTAAAAGCAAAAGAATTATTAGCAACTAACCAAGCAAAGGACGTTACAGAAGCAGTAAAATTAGTAGGAATTTCACGTAGTGTATATTATAAATATTATCGAAAAGTTCAAGGATTCTCATCAGTGACTTATGGACGGAAAGCTTCGTTAAATATTCATATGAAAAATGAAAAAGGAACATTATCTAAAACATTAGATTTATTTGCAAGTTATAATATGAATGTATTAACAATATTCCAAGGATTAGCAATTCATAGTGTAGCAATCGTTCAATTAATGTTAGATATTTCTGAATCAACGACTGATCTATCTGTGATTTTAAAAAAAATAGAAAAAATGGATAATATTATTGGTGTTGAATTACAAAATGTAGAGTAGGAAATAAAATGAAATTACAAACGAATAAAGGAAATCTTGAAGTAAAGGCCATTCTTTTTGATAAGGATGGCACTTTAACTAATATAGACAATTTGTGGATTGAGCCAACAAAAATGGTCATCCGTAAAATTTTAAAGCAGCATATAAAAGAAGATTCAACTGTTACAATTGAACAAATGCTAGAGTTATTAGGAATTGTAGAAGGTGAGATTGTACCCAATAGCGTCATTGCTTCTGGGACAGTTGAAGATATGTTAGACGAGATTGGAAAATATTTTCCAATTGATAAAACTACTTTATATGATGAAGTATTGCAAGATTTTAGAAATTATTTATTAGCACATCCAGATATGATTGTTCCAATTGGTGATGTAGCTTTTTTAATTTCTGAATTAAAAAATAAAGGAATCAAAGTTGGAGTTGTCACAAATGATAGTTATGTCCCTACAAAAACAATTTTTGAAATCTTAAATGTTTGGAATCTATTTGATTTTGTTGCTACACCTGATGATTATGCTGCTAAACCGGTCGCAGATTCCTTGATTGGTGCGAGTCAGCAATTAGGAGTAGCACTAGAAGAAATTTTTTATGTTGGAGATTCTTATTTAGATATGGAATATGCCAAACATTGTGGTGGAGGAATTGCTGTATTAACGAGTGGGAGTGATGGTCAAAAAATGAAAGAACAATCTGTGTTAGTATTAGATTCTGTAGAACAATTATTAGATTATGTAATAGGAGAGTGAGTATGTACGAAACAAATCATACAAGTGAACGTTTAAAATTATTATTTAAAATTTTAATTCCAGTTTTAATTTATCAATTAGCGAATTTTTCGGCTCAATTTATTGATACGGTTATGACTGGACAATATCATGAAATGCATTTAGCAGGAGTTTCGATTGCCGGAAGTTTATACAATCCATTTTTTACGTTATTAAATGGGGTTGTAGCAGCGCTAATTCCAATTGTAGGACAATTACTTGGAAAGAACGATAAAGAAGGCATTCAAAAAATTGTATTCCAATTTATGTATATTGGAATTTTATTAGCCGTGATTTTATTTTGCATCGGTTTAATTGGATTGAATCCAGCATTAAATCAAATGCATTTAGAAGCTGAAGTATCGACGATTGCTAGAGAATATTTATTATTATTATCGATTGGATTTATTCCATTTTTACTCTTTAGTGTGATTCGATCCTTTATTGACGCATTAGGGTTAACAAGAGTCTCCATGTTTTTAATGATTTTACTTGTACCTTTAAATATTTTCTTCAATTACTCATTAATTTATGGAAAGTTTGGACTGCCAGAATTAGGAGGTCCCGGTGCAGGCCTTGGTACAGCAATGGCTTATTGGGTATTGTTAATTGTGGCGATTGTCGTTCTTAAAAAGCATCCAAAATTGAAACCTTATAATGTATTAAGTTTTGAAAGACCGCATTTACCATTATGGAAAGAGCCTTTTGCTTTAGGTTTACCAATTGGATTTAATGTATTTGGTGAAGTCGCAATTTTTGCACTTGTTGGTTTATTAATGGCTAAATTTGGCTCACATGTGATTGCTTCACACCAAGCAGCTATGAATTTTTCTTATTTAGCGTATGCTTTTCCAATGAGTATTTCGAATGCTTTAACGATTATAGTATCCTATGAAATCGGTCAAAATAATCAAAAATCTGCAAAAGAATATATTCGATTAGGAATTTCTACTTCAGTTATTATTGCCCTTCTAACATTAGTGTGGTTATATTTTAACCGTCCAATGATTGCTGGTCTATATGGAACTTCAGAAAGTTTTATTCAATTAACAATGGTGTTCTTATCCTATAGTTTATTATTCCAAATGTTTGATGCAATTGCAGCACCGATTCAAGGAATACTACGAGGATATAAAGATGCAAAAATGCCGTTTATTTTATGCTTATTAGGATTTTGGGTCATTGGTCTTCCAGTAGGGATAATTTTAGATTGGATGACAGATTTAGGACCTTATGCTTATTGGATTGCATTAATTGCAGGTTTAATGTCAAACTGTTTCTTATTAATGCTACGATTAAGAAGTGTTCAAAAGAAATTTGATAAAAGGGGATTAGTACATGGAAAATGAATCAATAGAAGTAGTCGAAATTCAGGAAGAAAATGTAGTAAATAAACCAGAGGCACCTTTAAAACAGACTATAAAAGATATGTTTAAACATTTGTTAATTTATTTGAGTATTTTTACTGGAATAATTATAGTTTTTGTAATAGCTAGTGAACTTGTAAAAATGATTAAATCATTGAGTCCAAGTTTCATGCCAGATTTAACGGTTTCTCAACTTCAAAATTTTTCAGATTTTGGTTATATCGTTGCAGTGATTGTTGGCATTACCATTTTTTATAAAACTCAAAAAATTAATTTTTTCCAGACTGTTTTTTATCGTCAAAAGAAGATGACATTAGAATATTTTGCAGTATTTGCGATTATACTATTTGGATGTCAGTTTATTTTTACTCAAAGTGCTAATTTATTCGAATTTTTCTTAAATCAAATTGGTTTAAGTACTAAAGGTGCGATTGAAGCTGCCACAAGTGGAGATGATTCATTTATGTTAGTGATTTATGCAGCGCTTGTTGGGCCATTTGTAGAAGAATTATTAGTTCGAGGCGGTGTGGTTTATCGCTTAAAAGATTATGGGAAGATTTTCAGTATATTGTTATCAGCAGTAATCTTCGGATTATTCCATATGAACTTAATTCAAGGATTTTTTGCTTTCTTTGTCGGGATATTATTTGCCTATATTGCGCTTGAATATAACTTTTTATGGGCAGTATTTTTCCATATCTTAAATAATTTTGGATTTAGTTTTTTAGTAGAAAGTGGATTACCTTTACTTTTAGGACCGGAATTAGCAGATACTGTTACAACTATGCTTTTAGTGATTACTGGTAGTGCATCGGTGATTTTCTTAATCCTTTATCGTAAAGAAATCATTTCATATATTAAAGCAAATAGAACTCCAAAAGGAACTTATCCTGTTGTCTTTACAACATTGAGATTTTGGATTTATGTTGTGATTTGTTTATTAGTTGGTTTATTAGGCTTACAACGATTATAAGATGGGAGAGATTTTCATGAATACGATTTATTTAGAAGATTCAGTATATACAACTCTACAAAATCATCCGGAGGTAAAAGAGCTACTTATTGAATTAGGATTCACGCCTTTATCTCAGCCACAGATGGTTCAAACAGTTGGAAGAATTACAAGCTTAAAAAAAGGATCTAAAATTGCTAAAATCCCACTGGATACAATTATTCGTCAATTAGAATTGAATGGATACATTGTAAAAGAAAGTAGGGCGAGCAATGAGTAATGATGCAATGTCACCATTAGAACGTCAAGAAAAAATAAAGGAATTAATGCTCCGTTTACATCAAGGGGAAAAAGAAGAAATTATTCAAGAAGAATTTAATAAACATTTTGATTCCGTTTCTCCTTATGAAATTCAAGTGATGGAACGAAACTTAATGCAAGAAGGAATTACTTATGAAGAAATTATGCGTCTTTGTAAAATTCATGCTTCATTAATGAGTGCAAAAGTAGAATCTGGAGAAGGGATGCCTGATTTTGAAAAAGAAGGACATCCAGTAATGGTTCTAAAAAAGGAGAATTTAGCTCTCAGAGGAGCGATTGACCGAATTGAACGTTTGTTACAGGCTTATGTATCTTCAAAAGATGAAGAACTATTAAAAGGATTAAAACGTCAAATTGGCTTACTCGATCAGTTTGAAAATCATTATTTAAGAAAAGAATATGCCCTATTTCCGATTATGGAAACAAAAGGAATTACAGCTCCTCCGAAAGTGATGTGGGGAGTCCATGATGAAATTAGAGAAATTTATAAAAATTTCAAACAAGCTTTTGATGAACAAGCAGATGATGTCATGGAACAGTTTCTAGTAGCTAAAGAAGAACTGCTAGAAATGATTTTTAAAGAGGAAAATATTTTAATTCCAATGGTTGCACAAGCGTTTCATGTGGATGATTGGGAGAAGATGGCACAAGATACTCCACAATACGGATATTGCATTGTCACTCCTGAAGCAGAATGGAAAGTAGAAAAGAAATCCTCTACCGTTCAGTCTAAAGAGGAAATTCAAGAAACAGGAGATATCCCATTATCAACTGGATCCTTATCCTTAGAACAATTAGACTTATTATTGAACCTACTTCCAATGGAACTGTCATTTGTGGATAAGGATAATATTGTTAAATATTACAACGAAGGCAATGGAGAAGAAAAAATCTTCAAACGCACAAAAAGTGCGATTGGTCGAGATGTCATTAATTGTCATCCACCCAAAAGCCATGCCATTGTAAAGCAATTATTTGAACAATTAAAATCCGGACAAAAAGAAAAAGAAGAAATGTGGTTTAAAAAAGAAGATAAAATGATTCATGTCACGTACCATGCGGTACGAAATACTCAAGGAGAGTATATGGGCGTGTTAGAATATGTACAAAACATTGCACCATACGTGAAGAATTTTGAAAGTCAACCTCTGAAACGAGAGTTGTCTTGAAATTAAGTGACTTTTTAGAGGAACTCATTGAAAAAAACTTTCTTATAAAAAAAGATAATTAAATAGAGCTTTCCGAATGATTCGGAAGGTTCTTTTTTTGTAAATAAAGCCTTTACATTAACTGAGAGGAAGAATATACTTAAAAAAACATTAGAAATTTGGAAATTTATTTGTGATTACATGAACATAAAATGTTTTATATGGGATAAATTTTTTGTAATTGTAACTGAAGACTTAACAATTATTTAAATAGGTGGGTAAAATGAGGAGGAGTAGAATGTTAAATATTAGTATATCTAAGTTTTCATATGGGAAAAAAGAAGTATTAAACGATATTCATATTCAAATTGAAAAGCCTAAAATTATTGGATTAGTAGCGCCAAATGGAACAGGGAAATCTACACTAATAGAGATCGTTGCCGGTAATCTCAATAATAGAGATGTAAGTGTTTTGTTAGGCGATAAAAATTATAAGAACCATTATTTGGAAATGAAACGAAAAATCGTGAGAATGTGTAATCAAGATGATTTGTATTCTGATTTGACAGGGTTACAACATTTACAATTTTATGCTGAAATGTGGAATATTAAACCATCATTTGTGGATGAAGTTGTTTCAAAATTACAAATGACAGAATATATCTCCAATAAAGTTTTTAGTTACTCGTTAGGAATGAAACAGAGACTTTGTTTTGCGTTAGTAGTTGTAACAAATTGTGAAGTTATGTTATTAGATGAAGTGATGAATGGATTGGATCCAGATAATGTGCAATTAATATCTAAAGTACTTCAAAGTTTAAAAAATGAAGGTAAAATAATTATCATTGCATCACATTTATTGAATAATCTAAACAGTATTGCTGATGAGGTGTATTTCTTAAAAGATAAGAGGATTGCATTAAAATATAATCTTGAAGATGAGCTTAATAAATCAATTGAAATACACTTTTCATCAGAGGATAAATATAAAGAGTTTATTGAACAATTTATGAATATGAATATATTATCTAATCCCTCAGAATTGACCATCAGCATTAGAGATTGGAATGAGCTAGATCTTATATTTTTGTGGATTCAATCAAATTTGAAGGATATATCCAGTTTGACTTATGGAATAAAAGGTTGCGAAATCATTTATCAAGAACTGTTCCATTCAAATGACGAAGGGAGAGAGTAATATGAAAAGCCAGATTATCATGGTATTGACGAATCGATTGGTAAGAATTCAGGTAATCATTTTTCTCTCTATTGTATTTATTTTTTCAATTTTACGTCTCTATGAGCTAAATCATCAGTATCAATTGATGAATGAATTTACTCAAACAAATATAAAAATCCACGAACAATACAAAAATAGTCTATTAATGGATAGTAAAATGTCACAACGAGAGTTACATGAAGATGAAAAATTATTCGTTGAGATTGATAATGCATATATAGATGCTGGAAATGCTTTTCAAAATAGAGATTATAGAAAATATATTCAATTAATGATTAAAGCTTGGGAATTAGAAGACTCTATTCGTGAAAAGTATGGGATTACGATTACAAATAAAAATACTTTAGGATTTACTGCATCTAAAAATGGAATATTATTTAAAAAGCAAACACAACAGTCAAAGTTGCATTATCAACAATTAGAATACAAAAATTTTGATGATAAGAATGTAATGAATGAATTGATAGGTATAACTGCTGTTCAGTCTTTCTTACCACTATTGGATTTTAAAATTCCAAATATTATTTTCTTACCATTTCTTTTCTTATTTACGCTAGTAATGTCTAATACTATATTTTTATCTGATTCTAAACATAGGAGTTTATTGAATGCAAAACCAATCAGTAATTTTAGATACATTATTCAGAAAATCATTAGTAAATGGTTCGTGATATGCTTTGTACAACTTGTAGCATTTCTAATTTTTTTTGTGATAATTTCTATAAAAAATGGAATAGGAGATTTTACTTTAAAAACAGTGATATTTAAAAATGATAAGACTATAACTATTTCTTATTTCAGTCTGTTTCTTATTATCCTATGCTTTGTACTGTTATTGAATTTATTGATCGTAAACTTATGTAGTTTATTAAACTTACTATTTGGTAATCAAATCTTAACATTTCTTTTTGGAATAATCGTTATATTTTTAGAAACGGTCATGAAAGTTTTAAATGTTGAAATGCCGTATATTGGTTTTATTCCTTCGTCTTATTTTAGTTTTGGATCAGTGATCTATGGTGTTAAAAATGAGTTCTATTTAAATGGACGCTTTTCAATGTTTCAAGGAGTATTAGTACTTGTCGTTACTAGTGTAATTTGTTTTATATTTTCAATTGTAATAATGACTTTGAAGGAAAAGAGGGAGCGTTATGAAAAAATTTTCTTCAATTAAATTAGATTATAAATATTTAGTTTCAACTGGTTACTTTATTAAGCTTCCTGCGATTCTTTTTGTTATTTTTGTATTATTGATAGGTTATAACAAATGGGTTTCTACAGAAACTCCGCAAAAGGTATTAAATACTCAATTTATGCTTATGGATGACTTAAAGGCATTACTGGCTAAAGACTACAGTATAGCAACTGATGTTCGAGAAGAGTCGGAAATGCAAATGGCTCAAATATATCAAAACTTGTCTGAAGAAAATTTTAGTTATAAAAAGTCCGTTACTTCCAAAAAATTGTTGTCTATTTATACAGAACGTATTAAGCTATTAAATACTCTTAAAGTCTTGTTGCCTAATTATAGTGATAAGTTGCCTGATATTAGTAAATTGGAAGATGAAAAGCTCATATTAGAATATTTAAGTGATAGTAATCAGGATTATTTGCACTATAAAACTACTTATGTAGTCATAAAACTTATTCTTTATTTTTCAGCTTTTGGTGGGTTTTTATTTCTTTATATACTCATGGTTTCTAATTTTCATAAGCGAAAATTATCCCATAAAAGTTTACTCAAAGCGTTACCTATTTCGGTTGTACGTATAAATATAGATGAATGGTTTTATACGCTGGGATTGTTTTATTTCTTACCGGTAATAATAGTTATGATTGGGATTTCTTTATATTGTATAGTTTTTCGTATTATTTTTTTTAACTATCCATTTTTAATTACAACGTTAGAAGGTACTAGGATCTATTCAGCTTATTATTTGTTTTTTATATCGATTTTTTATCCAGTAGTGTCAACTTATATTTGTTTTATTTTAGAAAAAATGTTTGTGTTCCTTTTTAAAGACGAAATATTATCGATTATTTGTATCCTTACTTTAATCGTTACTTGTACTATTTTTGGTCTATTTAATACCCCATTTGGGATGATAATAGTGTTACCGATGATTCAAAATAATCAGTCTCTTACTATAGGATTTTTGATATTGAGTATTTGCATGATGTTGACTTTTTACGTTATGAATTATCTACTCAAAAAATTTGTAGATATAAGATAGGGTTGATGGAAGAATGATGCCAGAAGGAAATAACCTTATATTTGCACACTAATTAAGCAGTTAAGAAAGGATACTGTATAATTTGACTATTGTCAGGAATTTCAATACTATTGCGATATCAATTAAGGAGGTATGATGATGGAAAAAACTGCTACTATTAATGTAAGAGTTGATGGAGAAGATAAAAGATCTACTGAATTGCTTTTAAAGCAAGTTTCTTTATCTGTATCTCACTATACAGATAGTATTGAAAATATGACTTCTGAAGAATTCGGTAAAATCATGATTCAAGAATATCAGACTGCTGAAGAGGATAATATTCGTCCTGTTAATGAATTTTTTAATGAGTTTAGGATGAAAATTGATGGCTAAAACTAGAAGACTTAACGTCAATAACTATGCTGTATTTTATAAATATGAGAATAATATAGTTACTATACTTAGAGTTTTTCATGCTTCAAGCAATTTAGAAAAATTGCTAAAAGATTTACAATAATTATTACAATTTACCAACTCCAATTTCTTGATAGATTCTGTCTATTGAGAGATTGGAGTTATTTGTATTTTTACATAAAATTCTCTTTTCAAGTGTTATTGGCTATGTTACAATCGTGTTGTTTATATCATATAAACGTTTAAAATTTAATAGACAACAAAGGAGTTAAAAACACCATGTATTTAGAGATGTTTTTAGGTGCAGTTGCTGGATTAAGTTTGTTCTTGTATGGGATGAAATTAATGGCGGATGGATTGCAAAAATTTGCAGGAGATAAGCTAAAAAGTATCGTTCGTACATTAACAAAAAATCGTTTGATGGCTGTTTTAGTTGGGATGTTCGTAACAATGGTTATTCAAAGTTCAAGTGCTACTTCTGTAATGGTAGTCGGCTTTGTAAATGCTGGAATTATGACGATTCAACAAGCAGTTGGTGTAATTTTTGGGGCTAATATTGGTACAACAATTACAGGTCAAATGGTTTCCTTCAACCTTTCTCAATGGGCGCCTATAGCAATTGGTACAGGAATTTTAATGGGAGCAATTGTGAAGAATCCTAAGATGAAAGAATTAGCGGAAATCTTAGTAGGGTTCGGAATTTTGTTCATTGGTATGAACTATTTAAAAGACGCTTTAGCGCCGCTAAAAGATTTACCAGCCTTTACGGAATGGATTGTGAATTATGGACATCATCCATTATTTGGAGTAGCACTTGGATTTATTATGACACTTGCTCTTCAAAGTTCTTCTGCTACGATTGGGGTTTTAATTGCGCTAGCTTCTCAAGGAGTTTTACCATTTACGACTGCTCTATACATTATTTTTGGAGATAACATTGGTACATGTACCACAGCGTTAATTAGTAGTTTAGGGACTTCAAGACGTGGGAAACAAGTAGCAGTGATTCATTTAAGTATTAACATTATTGGTACAATCTATTTTATGATGTTTTTAACAGGAATTTTAACAAATATTGTAACATCAATGGATGCTACTGATGTCGCAAGACAAATTGCGAACGCTCATACAATTTTCAATATTGTAAATGTGATTGTGTTATTCCCATTTGCTAATTTATTATTGAAATTAGCAGACATCATTGTTCCAGAACCAAAAGTAGAATTAATCGAAGTAGAAGAGAAACCAACAAGTTATTTAGACAAACGTATTTTAGTAACACCATCGATTGCGTTACAAAATACAATGTATGAATTTGCTGCCATGTCTCATGCTGCTGATCAAACATTAACTTATGCGATTGATGCGATTCGTTTAAGAAGTCAAGAAAAGATTGAAAAAGCTTTTGCTAGCGAACAACAAGTAAATCAATTCCAAAAAGCCATTGTGGAATATTTGGTAGAGATTTCTCAACAAAATGTTTCAACAACTGACCAAGAAACGATTGATGAATTATTTAGTACAGCTAATGACGTGGAACGTATTAGTGACCATGCTGAAAATATTGCAGACTTTGCGAAAGCTGTATTAGAACGTGATATTGTATTAGATGAAAAGACTTTATCAGAATTGGAACATGTATTTGAATTAGTTCAAAAAGGATTTGCGATGTCAATCGATACATTATCAACAGGTAATTTAGTAAAAGTTAAAGAAGTGATTACAATTGAGCGAGAAATCGACCGATTGAAAATTGAAATTCGTGATAAGTACATGAAACGTATGAATAAAGGCATTGCAAGTGCTGAATCTGGTATTTTTGTCATGGATTTATTAAGTAACTTAGAACGTATTAGTGACCACTTTAGAAATATTGGTGAGACGGTTCAAAGATTAGGACGTCCAGTAGTTGTAACTGAATAAAACAAGTAAAAGATGATGCCATTTGGTGTCATCTTTTTTAGTGATTAATTGTTATTTATAGATAATTATAGTACAATCAATAAGGATAAAAATGTTATAAAAGGAGAATTTCATGTTAAAAGTTTCAAACGTAAGTTTATTATTTTCAGATCGTAAATTATTTGATGAAGTAAATATTACATTCACACCTGGAAACTGTTACGGAGTGATCGGTGCAAATGGTGCGGGTAAATCTACATTTTTAAAAATCTTATCTGGTGAATTACAACCAACAACAGGGGAAGTTATTTTAGATCCTCATGAACGTTTAACAGTCTTAAAACAAGACCACTTTGCTTTTGAAGAAGAACGAGTAATTGATACGGTTATTATGGGACATAAACAATTATTCGACATTATGAAAGAAAAAGATGCCATCTATATGAAAGAAGAATTTACAGAAGAAGATGGTATCCGTGCTGCTGAACTTGAAGGAGAGTTTGCAGAATTAAATGGTTGGGAAGCGGAAAGTGATGCTTCACAATTATTACAAGGTTTAGGAATTACAGAAGACTTACACTATAAATTAATGAGTGAATTAGTGGAAGTTGAAAAAGTAAAAGTATTATTAGCTCAAGCTTTATTTGGTAAACCTGATGTACTATTACTAGACGAGCCGACAAACGGTTTAGATGCTAAATCAATCGCATGGTTAGAAGAATTTTTAATTAACTTTGAAAATACTGTTATCGTTGTTTCCCATGACCGTCACTTCTTAAATAAAGTATGTACACATATGGCTGACGTTGACTTTGGTAAAATTAAATTATTCGTAGGGAACTATGATTTCTGGTTACATTCAAGTCAATTAGCGGCTAAACTATTAGCAGACCAAAATGCAAAAAAAGAAGAAAAAATTAAAGAATTACAAGAATTTATTGCTCGTTTCTCTGCGAACGCTTCTAAATCAAAACAAGCGACTTCTCGTAAGAAAATGTTAGATAAAATTACATTAGATGATATTCAACCATCTAGCCGTAAATATCCATTCGTTGGATTTTCTCCTGCTCGTGAAATCGGAAATGATTTATTAATCGTAGAAGGATTATCAAAAACAATTGATGGCGAAGTTCTTTTTGAAAATGTAAGTTTCCAATTGAAAAAAGATGATAAAGTTGCTTTCTTAAGTCGTTCAGATATTGCGATTACAACATTATTCAAAATTTTAACAGGGGAAATGGAACCAGATAGCGGTACATTCAAATGGGGAGTGACAACTAGTCAAGCTTACTTACCAAAAGATATGACGGAAGAATTCTCAAATCCACAATTAAACATTTTAGAATGGTTACGTCAATATGCACCTGTTGAAGAACAAGATAATACATTTTTACGTAGTTTCTTAGGTCGTATGTTATTCTCTGGAGATGATGTTATGAAACAAGTAACAGTTCTTTCAGGGGGAGAAAAAGTTCGTTGTATGTTATCTAAATTAATGCTATCAAAAGCAAATGTCTTATTATTAGATGACCCAACAAACCACTTAGACTTAGA
>NZ_CAURVV010000031.1:0-17815 GCF_963528315.1 uncultured Granulicatella sp.
GATTTTTAGCCAAGAGACTCGCAAGCGAGGCTACTGGCGACCTCGCAAACAAAAAGTATTTATCTGCTTTCTTTTTTACGTTCTAAAAATGGTTGACATATTCTTATTTGAATTGACAGAATAATAAAAGAATAGTAGTTTAATAGCACGAAAATTAGTAACATACGAAAGAGGATGGAATAATGACAAATACAATTAACGGACAAAAACTGACATTTCTAATTTCAGATGATCCTGTTTTGAGTTTAATGGTCACAGATGAAATCGTAACGGATATTCAAGTAGAAAGTGATTTTGATGCGGATATTATCTTGCCAAAAGCAAAACGAACTATAATGGATTAGAACGCCACCTTCAATATTTATTGGCTACAAAAAAATCCTTACCGGAAATATTGGACCAAATTAAAGAAAAAGGATTTTCTACTCCTATTCACTACAATTTGAGAATTGACATAACAGACTGTTAGGGTTAGTGAAAAACGCAAATAGAATATAAAAGAAAGCAGAAAAATCTTTTTGTAGCGAAAGCAATAGAAGCCAAAGTTTGGCTTCTGTTGCAGGTAAAAATCGAGACCGAGGCTTGATTTTTAGCCAAGAGACTCGTAAGCGAGGCTACTGGCGACCTCGCAAACAAAAAGCATTTTTCTGCTTTATTTTATTGCGCTAAAAAATGTATGCACTTTCTTGTAAACACGCAAAGAAAGTCCTTCAAAACCTTGACAAATCGCCAATTTCACGCTAAAATAATGTAACGCAATAAGTGTAACTATAGTCTTGCGGGATGCTGAAATATTGTCCAGAAATCCCGTGAATATTAGGGAAAACAAAAGAATGAGCGCTCTTTTTAATAAGGGATAAAGAAATTCTTTTGGTTTTTTTTTGTTCAAAAACGACTGACAGGCGGCATTTGTTACGAAAATTTAACAATGTAATAAATTTGTAATATTTATTCATAAAATTATGATATAGGGGTGGAAGAGTTGGCACATCATGATGTGAAATACGGTAAACACCGTGTGCGTAGAAGTTATGCACGAATCAGTGAAGTATTAGAATTACCAAATCTAATTGAAATTCAAACTGATTCTTACCAATGGTTCTTAGATGAAGGGATTCGTGAAATGTTTAAAGACATCTCACCAATTGAAGACCATACAGGTAATTTATCATTAGAATTCTTAGATTATGAATTACATGCTCCAAAATACAATCTTGCAGAAGCAAGAAATCACGACGCAAATTATGCAGCACCAATTTATGTAAAAATGCGTTTAGTGAATAAAGAAACTGGAGAAGTAAAAGACCAAGAAGTCTTCTTTGGAGATTTCCCATTAATGACAGAAATGGGAACATTTATCATTAATGGTGCAGAACGTGTAATTGTATCTCAATTAGTACGTTCACCAGGTTCATACTTCCATGACCGCCCAGATAAAAATGGTAAAGCCTTATATGGCGCAACTTTAATTCCTAACCGTGGTGCATGGTTAGAATATGAATCAGATTCAAAAGACATTTCATATGTACGTATTGACCGTACTCGTAAAATTCCATTAACAGTATTAGTTCGTGCATTAGGTTTTGAATCAGATGACACAATTTTAGAAATCTTCGGTGAAAGTGAAACATTACGTTTAACATTAGATAAAGATGTTCATAAACGTATGGATGAATCACGTACAGAAGAAGCATTAAAAGACATTTATGACCGTCTACGCCCAGGTGAACCAAAAACAGCTGAAAGTTCACGTAACTTATTAACAGCTCGTTTCTTTGATCCACGTCGTTATGATTTTGCAGCAGTAGGTCGTTATAAAGTAAATAAAAAATTAAACTTAAAAACACGTTTATTAAATCAAACAATTGCTGAAAACATCGTACATCCTGAGACAGGAGAAATTGTTGTTGAAGCAGGAACAGTTCTTGAAAAAGAAATTATGGAAAAAGTGGCTCAAGCATTAGAAGCAGGAGCAAACTTATTTACATTATATCCTTCAAGTGAAGGGGTTATCCAAGAACCTGTAACAATTCAATCAGTTCAAGTATATTCACCAAAAGATCCTGAAAAAGTGATTAAAGTAATCGGAAATGCGAATATTCCAGATGAAATTAAATGTGTATCGGCAGCTGACGTTTTAGCTACAATCAGCTACTTCTTAAACTTATATGAAGGAATCGGCTCAACAGACGATATCGACCACTTAGGAAACCGTCGTATTCGTTCAGTTGGTGAATTATTACAAAATCAATTCCGTATCGGTTTATCTCGTATGGAACGTGTGGTTCGTGAACGTATGTCTATCCAAGATGTTGCGACAGTAACACCACAACAATTAGTAAATATTCGTCCTGTAGTAGCAGCGATTAAAGAATTCTTTGGTTCATCTCAATTATCTCAATTCATGGACCAAACAAACCCATTAGGAGAATTAACTCACAAACGTCGTCTATCAGCCTTAGGACCTGGTGGTTTGACTCGTGACCGTGCCGGATATGAAGTTCGTGACGTACACTATTCTCACTATGGTCGTATGTGTCCGATTGAAACTCCTGAGGGACCAAACATCGGTTTGATCAACAGTTTATCAACATACGCTAAAATTAATAAATATGGATTCGTTGAAACTCCATATCGTCGTGTAGACTGGAAAACTCATAAAGTAACAGATAAGATTGACTACTTAACAGCGGACGAAGAAGACCGTTATGTAGTAGCGCAAGCAAACTCTCCATTGAATGAAGATGGAAGCTTCGTAAACGATGTAGTAATGGCTCGTTACGTATCAGAAAACTTAGAAGTTCCTGTAGAACGTGTAGACTACATGGACGTATCTCCAAAACAAGTAGTTGCTGTTGCGACAGCATGTATCCCGTTCTTAGAAAACGACGACTCAAACCGTGCGTTAATGGGTGCCAACATGCAACGTCAAGCAGTTCCGTTATTAAATCCAAAAGCACCATTTATTGGTACAGGTATGGAATATGTAACAGCGCATGACTCTGGGGTAGCTTTACTATGTAAACGTGAAGGTGTCGTAGAATTTGTAGATGCAAATCAAGTACGTGTACGTACAGCAGATGGCTCATTAGACCAATATAATATTACTAAATTTCATGGTTCAAATGCTGGTATGTGTTATAACCAACGTCCAATCGTTTCAAAAGGCGATAAAGTAGATGTTGGTGAAATCTTAGCAGACGGTCCTTCAATGGAACAAGGTGAATTAGCATTAGGACAAAACGTTTTAGTAGCATTCATGACTTGGGAAGGATATAACTATGAGGATGCGGTTATCATGAGCGAACGTCTTGTAAAAGATGACGTATATACTTCAATTCATATTGATGACTATGATTCAGAAGCTCGTGATACAAAATTAGGACCAGAAGAAATTACCCGTGAAATTCCAAACGTTGGGGAAGATGCATTGAAGAACCTTGACGAAAACGGAATTATCCGTATCGGTGCGGAAGTTAAAGATGGGGATATCTTAGTTGGTAAAGTTACTCCTAAAGGATTAACAGAACAATCACCAGAAGAACGTTTATTACATGCAATCTTCGGTGAAAAAGCTCGTGAAGTACGTGATACTTCATTACGTGTTCCTCATGGAGGAGGCGGTATCGTTCGTGATGTACGTGTATTCACTCGTGCAGCAGGTGATGAATTAGCGCCAGGAGTAAACAAATTAGTTCGTGTATACATTGTTCAAAAACGTAAAATTAATGAAGGGGATAAGATGGCCGGTCGTCACGGTAATAAAGGGGTAGTTTCTCGTATTATGCCGGAAGAAGATATGCCATTCTTACCTGATGGGACACCAGTTGATATCATGTTAAACCCATTAGGGGTACCATCACGTATGAACATTGGACAAGTATTAGAGTTACACTTAGGAATGGCAGCTCGTGAATTAGGCATTTACATCGCAACACCAGTATTTGATGGTGCGCAAGATGAAGATGTTTGGGGAACTGTTGCAGAAGCAGGTATGGCTCGTGATGCGAAAACAATTTTATATGATGGACGTACAGGGGAACCATTTGATAACCGTGTATCAGTAGGGGTAATGTATATGATTAAACTTGCCCACATGGTTGATGACAAACTTCATGCTCGTTCAATTGGACCTTACTCATTAGTAACTCAACAACCTCTTGGAGGTAAAGCTCAATTTGGTGGACAACGTTTCGGAGAAA
This sequence comes from uncultured Granulicatella sp., assembly GCF_963528315.1. Classification (GTDB taxonomy): domain Bacteria; phylum Bacillota; class Bacilli; order Lactobacillales; family Aerococcaceae; genus Granulicatella. Next base: position 4,203 of record NZ_CAURVV010000031.1, read on the forward strand.
TGGAGGTATGGGCGCTAGAAGCATATGGTGCTGCATACACATTACAAGAAATCTTGACATACAAATCAGATGACGTTGTTGGTCGTGTGAAAACTTACGAATCAATTGTGAAGGGTCAACAAATTTCTAAACCAGGTGTACCTGAATCATTCCGCGTATTAGTAAAAGAATTACAAGCATTAGGTCTTGATATGAAAGTATTAGACGAAAATGATGAAGAAATTAAGTTAGAAGACATGGACGACGATGCTCGTATGAATTTCAATGATGTTGAAAAAATGAGCGAAAAAACACGTAAGTTAAATGAATATTCTGACCGTATTGCTGAACTTTCTGGAGAAAAAACAGAAGCAGTTGAAACAGCAGTAGAAGAAACTGAAGAAATTCAAGATTCAGAAGATACAGAAGAAACTTTAGACTAAGAATAACTATTGGAATCGTAGGGCAATTCCAAAGAAGAGGGAGGTTGGCCCCTTGATAGATGTAAATAATTTTGAAAGTATGCAAATTGGTTTAGCGTCTCCTGATAAGATTCGTGAATGGTCATATGGTGAAGTAACCAAACCAGAAACAATCAACTATCGTACTTTGAAACCAGAACGTGATGGTCTATACTGTGAAAAGATTTTTGGACCAACAAAAGATTTAGAATGTTCATGTGGTAAATTAAAGAAAATTAATAATAAAGGAAAAGTGTGTGATCGTTGTGGCGTTGAAGTAACTCGCTCAAAAGTTCGTCGTGAACGTATGGGACATATCGAATTAGCTGCTCCAGTATCACATGTTTGGTACTTTAAAGGAATTCCTAGCCGTATGGGACTTGTGTTAGACATGAGTCCTCGTGCGTTGGAAGAAATCATTTATTTTGCAAGCTATGTTGTTATCGATGCTGGTGACACAACATTGATGAAAAAACAATTATTAAGTGAACGTGAATACCGTGAAAAACGTATGGAATTCGGAACTCGTTTCCACGCAGCAATGGGTGCTGAAGCTGTTCAAGAATTATTAAACAATGTTGACTTAGAAGCTGAAATTGCAGAATTAAAAGAAGAGTTAAAAACAGCTCAAGGACAAAAACGTACTCGTGCAATCCGTCGTTTAGATATTTTAGATGCTTTCCGTGAATCAGGAAATAAACCTGGTTGGATGGTAATGGATGTTATTCCAGTTATCCCACCAGATTTACGTCCAATGGTTCAATTAGAAGGTGGACGTTTTGCAACAAGTGACTTAAATGATTTATACCGTCGTGTAATTAACCGTAATAATCGTCTAAAACGTTTATTAGAATTAAACGCTCCACGTATCATCGTTCAAAATGAAAAACGTATGTTACAAGAAGCGGTTGATGCTTTAATCGATAATGGTCGTCGTGGCCGTCCAGTTACTGGACCAGGTAACCGTCCATTGAAATCATTAAGTCATATGCTTAAAGGGAAACAAGGTCGTTTCCGTCAAAACTTACTTGGTAAACGTGTAGACTACTCAGGACGTTCTGTAATCGTAGTAGGACCAAACTTGAAGATGTATCAATGTGGTTTACCAAAAGAAATGGCGATTGAATTATTCAAACCATTCGTAATGAAAGAATTAGTAGAACGTGAAATTGCTGGAAATATTAAGAGTGCAAAACGTAAAATTGAACGTTTAGACGATGATATTTGGGCAGTTTTAGAAGAAGTCATTCGTGAACACCCAGTTCTATTAAACCGAGCACCTACTCTTCACAGATTAGGGATTCAAGCATTCGAACCAACTCTAGTAGAAGGTCGTGCAATCCGTCTTCACCCATTAGTGTGTGAGGCCTACAATGCCGACTTCGACGGAGACCAAATGGCGGTTCACGTGCCACTTTCACAAGAAGCTCAAGCAGAAGCTCGCTTATTAATGTTAGCAGCACAAAATATCTTAAACCCTAAAGATGGAAAACCAGTAGTAACTCCATCTCAAGACATGGTTTTAGGAAACTATTACTTAACATTAGAACAAGAAGGTCGTGTTGGAGAAGGAATGTACTTCAAAGACATGAACGAAGCAATGTTAGCATACCAAAATGGATATGTTCATTTACACAGCCGTATTGCAATTCACGCAAGTGCGCTTCCTCATAAACCATTTACAGAATGGCAAAAAGAACGCATGTTAGTAACGACAGTTGGTAAATTATTATTCAATGAAATTATGCCTGACGAATTCCCTTACTTAAATGAACCATCAATGGAAAACTTAGAAGTAGCTACTCCAGATAAATACTTCTTAGAACCAGGTTCAAATATTAAGGAAGAAATTGCAAAACAACCAATCGTTTTACCATTCAAGAAGAAAAACTTAGGTCAAATCATTGCGGAAGTCTTCAAACGTTTCCACATTACAGAAACATCAATGATGTTAGACCGTATGAAAGACTTAGGATATAAATATTCAACTCGTGCTGGTTTAACAGTAGGGATTGCAGATATTTCTGTTGCAGGAAATAAAAAGACAATTCTTTCTGATGCACATAACCAAGTTGATGAAATCTCTAAATTATTCCGTCGTGGTTTAATTACAGATGACGAAAGATATGAACGTGTTATCGAAACATGGAATGCAGCAAAAGATGAAATCCAAAGCGCATTAACGAAAACACTTGGTGCTCGTAACCCAATCTTCATGATGAGTGACTCTGGAGCCCGTGGTAACATCTCTAACTTTACACAGTTAGCGGGGATGCGTGGATTGATGGCTGCTCCGAACGGTAAAATCATGGAATTACCAGTAACATCAAACTTCCGTGAAGGGTTAACGGTTATGGAGATGTTCTTATCAACTCACGGTGCCCGTAAAGGGATGACGGATACAGCCTTGAAGACAGCCGACTCAGGTTACTTAACTCGTCGTTTAGTAGACGTAGCGCAAGACGTAATTATCCGTGAAACAGACTGTGGTTCTGATCGTGGTTTAACAATTTCAGCTATCCGTGAAGGAAATGAAATGATTGAAACATTAGAAGAACGTATGATTGGACGTTATGCACAACGTTCTGTAAAAGATCCAGTAACTGGTGAAGTATTTGTTGGTCACAATGAATTAATTACAGAAGATATTGCTCGTAAAATCATTGATGCTGGTATTGAAGAAGTAACAATCCGTTCTGCATTTACATGTGATACTAAACATGGTGTATGTAAACATTGTTATGGACGTAACTTAGCAACAGGTTCAGAAGTAGAAGTTGGGGAAGCAGTTGGTACAATTGCCGCTCAATCTATCGGGGAACCTGGTACTCAGTTAACAATGCGTACCTTCCATACCGGTGGGGTAGCCGGAGACGATATTACTCAAGGTTTACCTCGTATCCAAGAAATCTTTGAAGCTCGTAACCCTAAAGGGGGAGCGACTATTACAGAAGTAACAGGTGAAGTTGTATCGATTGATGAAAATGCGGGAAGCCGTACTAAAGAAATCACTATTAAAGGTGCAACAGATACACGTACGTATACTGTTCCATTTACAGCTCGCTTAAATGTTGAAGAAGGACAAACAATCCATCGTGGTGAACCATTAACATCTGGTTCTATCGATCCAAAAGAATTATTACGTGTTCGTGATGTATTATCAGTAGAAAACTACTTATTACGTGAAGTACAAAAAGTATACCGTATGCAAGGGGTAGAAATCGGCGATAAACACGTTGAGGTAATGGTTCGTCAAATGTTACGTAAAGTTCGTGTAATGGATCCAGGTTCAACTGAAATTTTACCAGGAACATTATTAGATATCGCAGACTTTACTGAACGTAACCGTTCTGCAATTATGAATGGTGAAGTTCCAGCGACTGCACGTCCAGTATTACTTGGTATTACAAAAGCTTCATTAGAAACAAACAGTTTCTTATCTGCGGCTTCATTCCAAGAAACTACTCGTGTGTTAACAGACGCATCTATTCGTGGTAAGAAAGACCACTTACTTGGACTTAAGGAAAATGTTATCATTGGTAAGATTATTCCTGCTGGTACAGGTATGGCTCGTTACCGTAATATGGAAACAAGCACTTCTACACCAGTTCAAACAGAAGAATTCGTTGAAGCTACTGAAGAGTTAGCGGAAGGAATTGTATCTGAAGGAACAGTGGAAGCAACAACAGAAGCTTAAAAGATTGAATTAGACTTTCCTAAATAGTAGTAAAGGACGCAAGCAGCCTCGCGAAGCGAGTCTCATTGCTAAACTTCGAGCCTATGTCTCGAAGTTTCCTAGGACTAGTAGTCAGAATTATGGCTACTAGTCCTCTTACTACTATGGAAAGTCTTTTCTTTTTAATTTTTTAGCGAACGTTTTCAAAAAGTATAAAAATATGGTATAATTTTACAGTTAAGGTATTTATAGGATACCTAAAAGGAGGAAGAGAGATGCAAAATTATTCAGAAGAAGGATTACAATATCATTTAAACATTCGCAAAGGAGATGTAGGTAAATACGTTATTTTACCAGGAGATCCTAAACGTTGTGCGAAAATTGCTGAACATTTTGAAGATGCAAAATTAGTAGCAGATAACCGTGAATATGTAACATATACAGGATACTTAGATGGAGAAAAAGTTAGTGTGACTTCAACAGGGATTGGTGGACCATCAGCTTCTATCGCTTTAGAAGAATTAGTGAGAAGTGGTGCAGATACATTCGTTCGTGTTGGAACTTGTGGAGGAATTGATATCGACGTAAAAGGTGGAGATATCGTGATTGCTACAGGTGCAATTCGTACAGAAGGAACAACTCGTGAATATGCGCCAATCGAATTCCCAGCCGTTGCGAACTATGATGTTGTAACAGCATTATTACAAGCTGGTAAAACATTAGGGTATACAACTCATGCAGGTATTGTTCAATGTAAAGATTCATTCTATGGGCAACATGAACCAGAAGTAATGCCAGTAAGCTATGAATTACAACAAAAATGGGAAGCTTGGAAACGTCTAAAAGTAAAAGCTTCAGAAATGGAATCAGCAGCTTTATTTGTAGTAGCTAGTCATTTAGGAGTAAGAGTTGGTTCAACATTCTTAGTAGTAGGAAACCAAGAAAGAAATGCTGCAGGGTTAGAAAACCCAATCGTTCATGATACAGAAGCAGCAATTACAGTTGCTGTACAAGCTTTACGTAACTTAATTGCACAAGACCGTCAAAACGCATAAGGATAGGTGAATCAAATGGAATTAAAAGAAATTTTAGCAACCGTCGATCATACCTTATTAACACAAAATGCAACATGGGAAGAAATTCAACAAATTTTAGATGATGCGATTCATTATGGTACAGCTTCAGCTTGTATTCCTGCCAGCTATGTCAAACAAGCAGCGGCATATGTTGACGGTAAATTACCGATTTGTACAGTTATTGGATTCCCTAATGGATATTCAACAACAAATGTCAAAGTTTTTGAAACAAAAGATGCAGTTGCTAATGGAGCAAGTGAAATCGATATGGTCATCAATATTACGGATGTAAAAAATAAAAGCTTCGACTTAGTAGAAGAAGAAATTCGTCAAATTCATGAAGCTTGTCAAGGAAGAATTTTGAAAGTGATCGTAGAAATTTGTTTATTAACAACAGAAGAATTGATTGAATTATGTAAAGTAGTGACTCGTGCAGGAGCAGAGTATATTAAAACATCAACTGGATTTTCAACAGGTGGAGCTACATTTGAAGCAGTAGCTTTAATGAAAGAACATGTAGGCCCTTCCGTGAAAATCAAAGCTGCAGGTGGAATTTCTAGCTTAGAAGATGCAGAAAAATTCATTTCATTAGGTGCTAGTCGTTTAGGTACAAGTCGTATTGTAAAAATTATTAAAAATCAAGCAGTTGAAGAGAACAGCTATTAGAAAATTTAATAGAAGAATGTAAGTTAAATCCTGTTAGTAAGAAATTACTAGCAGGATTTTTTATGTTAAAAGGGTATTGAAAATGGAAAAAGAAAAGAGTAGAATGAGATAAAGTTTAGGTATGCCTAAAAAAAGGAGTTGATAGAATGGGAGAATTATTTGAAAATAAAGTATCTAAAACGATGCTAATGACACTACAAGCAAAAGCGTTAGAAGGTTCGCAAAAGAATCGGTTATTTATTGATCAAAAAGCCGAAGAAATGATGAAGCAAGTTCCATCAATGGTAAGTGTTTCTTTTTTTGATCGAATCGGAGTTTGTTTAAGAACGAAATATTTTGATGATTGCTGCAAGAATTTTATTGAGAGTCATAAACATCCAGTCATCATTCAATTAGGTTGTGGTTTAGATGATAGGCAAGGAAGAATTGGAGCAGAAGATATTCCATTTTTCAGTGTAGACTTTTTAGATGTCATTACATTAAGACAAGAGTTTTTTGAAGAAACAGCTACTTCACAGATGATTGCTAACTCAATATTAGATGATAAATGGATTCAAATTGTTAAAGAACAATATCCAAAAGGAGATTATTTATTCATTATTGAAGGAGTGTTAATGTACTTTAATACAAATGATATAAAGGAATTAGCAACAAACTTAGAGAGAGAATTTCATCAATATGAATGTTATTTTGATACGTTACAACATCATATGATTGCATCTAAAAATAAACAAAAAGAATTTAGGGAACAAGGGGTTAAAATGCATTGGGGACTTTCTTCTAAAGAAGAATTGTTTGATTTATTTGGTAAACATGCAGAATTATTGAGTTTTGATTATACAATGGCACAATATCCAAACCGATGGAAAGTAGTACATCGTATTATTTCATTTATCCCATTTATCCAAAAAGCTGCAGTCTTAATTCAACTGCGAATTTCTAGATAGAATTATTTTAATAAGTTTTTATAGTAGTAAAAAACATAAAATGGAAATTTGAGACTATAAGCTCAAATTTCCATTTTTTTACTAATCATTTCTAGTTCTACAGAATTGGTTAATTCTAAGACCATAGGGGTCCCAACTTACCCTTTCTTTGCCAACAGTGTCGCAAATCTGAAGCGTAGACGATTGCCGTTTTCGTCTGTTTTATGGAGTTCTCCAAAGTCTTCATTATATTTTAAAATTTCCCACCCGGCATAATAATCTAGTAATTCGCCTTCTTTAAAAGTAAATGGGAAATTCACAGGACAAGGTGCATCTTCAGTTGACATAGCGGCGACGATTAAATTATAGCCACCAGAAGCTGTGTGAGATTGCATATTCTCAATGACATCTGGAATGACTTCTTCATGTAAGAACATCAATACAACGGTTGATACAATCCAATCATATTGTCCGCCAGGAATATCGGCACATTCAATGTCATATGGATCAACTTCAAGTGAAAGTCCTTCTTGAGTAGCTACTTCTTGTAATTTTTGTAAGCTTGGAACATTCCAATCCAATGAAGTGACGTCATATCCTAATGAAGCAAGGTATAAGCTATTACGACCTTCTCCACTTCCTAAGTCAAGTACACGCCCTTTTGGAATCAGCGGTTGAGCAGTTAATACTTCAGAGTGAGTCTTAGTATAGCCATATTTTTTTGCAAAATAATCTTCTTTTTTACAGAAAAATTCTAAATAGCATTCGATATCGTCACTTGCTTTAGCGATTCGATGCCACTGTTGTGGTTCTACCAATGGAATTGGAGTAGTCGCATTTAGCAGTACAGTATCACTAACGCTACCATCCTCGTTTAAAAATTCAAATGTGATTTCTCCTTTTAAAATATGCAGTTGAGCCCAAGTTCCAACCTTTGTATTATGCATTTTTTTAAACGGTTCAGGCAAAGTTTCTGCAGTCCATAGTGGCATTTTTTTATAAGAAATTAAATTGTTCATGTATATCACCTCGTAAGTTCATTGTAGAAAAAAGAAGAGGGATATGCAAGAAAAAGTATATAAGTAAAACTTATAACAAGTGATAGTAATCTAGAAATTGACTGTAACGGAGTTTGTTGGTATCCTAGATTCATAGTCATAACGCACTGTGACAAGGAGAGTAAAAGTGAATCTGTTTTAGAGAGTCTCGGTTTGGTGAAAAGAGATAATAGTTGAAGCTTTGAAGATGGCCTTTGAGTGCTAATCGTTGAATTATTAAACGATTACGGGAAAGCCCGATATAGCTTTTCAGTTTAAATGAACTGATTGAGGCAGAATTTGTGAGAATTCTGTGAATAAAGGTGGTAACACGAGAGAACTCGTCCTTTGGTTGGTGAGTAAAACCAAAGAGCGGGCTTTTTATTTGCTTGAAAGGAGAAACGAATGATTGAATTAAAAAATATTGATGTGACATTTCAGCAATCAGGTAAAACCGTTGAAGCTGTGAAGCAAGTAAATATTACGATTGAAGATGGCGATATTTATGGAATTATCGGTTATAGTGGTGCTGGGAAAAGTACATTAGTACGTACTATCAACTTATTACAACGTCCAACAAATGGAACAGTAACGGTTTCAGGAGTGGAGTTAACAAGTTTAAAAGAGGCTCAATTAAGAGATGCTCGTAAAAAAATCGGAATGATTTTCCAACATTTCAATTTGATGAATACTTTATCTGTATTTGAGAATGTTGCCTTTCCATTAAAACGCTCAGGATTATCTAAAGCGCAAATTAAGGAAAAAGTTGAGTCACTTCTACACTTAGTAGGATTGGAAGACAAAATTACAAGTTACCCAAGACAATTATCTGGGGGACAAAAACAAAGGGTTGCGATTGCTAGAGCGCTAGCAAATGATCCAGATGTTCTATTATGTGACGAAGCAACAAGTGCATTAGACCCAAAAACAACCGAATCTATTTTAGAACTTTTGAAAAAAGTAAACGAACAGTTAGGCATTACAATCGTGATTATCACTCACGAAATGCAAGTTGTAAAAGAGATTTGTAATAAAGTTGCCGTAATGGAACAAGGTTTAATTATTGAACAAGGATCTGTATTAGAAATCTTTACGAATCCACAAAAACCATTAACAAAAGATTTCATTGATACAGCAACACATATTAACAAAGGAATTGAAACAGTTCTACAACATGAACATTTACTAAACTTAAACCCTGGAGATGTTCTTGCGAAAATTTCATTTGTGGGTGCTTCAACAGGAGAACCATTGATTACGAAATTATCGACTCAATTCCAAGTAGCAGCGAATATTTTATTTGCCAATGTGGAAGTCATTCAAGAGACTGCTGTTGGAACTTTACTAGTAGGTTTATCTGGTGAAGCTGAAAAAATTCAACAAGCCATCAAATATATTCACCAATCAGGTGTTCAAACAGAAATTCTAGATGAACCAAAGGAGGCTGAATAAGATGAACTTACACCAATTATTTCCAAATATTGATGCTCGTGTAACTCAAGAAATTATTAAAAGTACAATTGATACTTTATTAATGGTAGGAATTACAGGGCTAATTGCTGGTGTATTAGGAATTGCTTTAGGAGTTGTGTTAGTCGTTACTCGTGAAGGGAATATTTTAGAAAATAAAATTCTATATGCGACTTTAGATAAAGTGGTGAACCTATTCCGTTCGATTCCATTTATCATTTTAGCGATGTTATTAATCCCATTAACAAGATTAATTGTTGGAACTACAATTGGAATTCCTGGTGCGATTGTGCCACTAGTTATTGCAACTGTTCCATTCTTCTCACGACAAGTACAATTAGCTTTGTTAGAAGTGGATAAAGGAGTGATTGAAGCTTCAATCGCTATGGGATGTACACCATTGGAAATTATTTTCCGTGTGTACTTAAAAGAAGGATTGCCAAGTTTAATCCGTGCTTCTTCTCTAACAACAATCAGCTTAATTGGTTTAACAACAATGGCTGGTGCGTTTGGAGCTGGGGGAATCGGGAACTTAGCAATTTCAAGAGGATATAATCGATTCCAAGGAGACGTAATCGTAGTAGCAACGATTATTATGTTGATTATCGTATTTATCAGCCAAGCAATCGGTGACTTCCTAGAAAAAAGAGCTACGAAATAAAAGGATACGAGATTGAGCGTTCTGAAACGAATCACTGGAGCGACGCACACAAAGCAACGTAGTTGAGTGGGGGTGGCGTGAAGTGGACGTCGTTTCAGCGAAATCGAGTTCAACTAAAAAAGGATATATAAATAAATTTAAACACAAAGAAAAGAGGAATTTATAGATGAACATTAAAAAATTATTTGTAACAGCATTAGCAGGATTAACATTAGCAGCATGTGGACAAGGAGCTCAAACTTCTTCAAATTCAAACCAAGCAGCAGATGCTAAAAAAGAAGCAAAGACAGTTAAAGTAGGGGTTAACGCAGGGAACCATGATGTATGGGATGACGTTATTAAACGCTTAAAAGAAAAAGAAAACATCAATGTTGAATTAGTAGAATTTACTGACTATGTTCAACCTAACCAAGCTTTAGAAAATGGAGATGTTGACTTAAACTCATTCCAAACAATTATTTACTTAGAACGTTTCAACAAAGAACAAAATACTCACATCAAACCAATTGGATATACAGTAATTGCTCCAATGGGTGTGTATTCTAAAAAAATTAAAAACGTTAGTGAGTTAAAAGAAGGCGATACTATTGCAATCCCAGAAGATACTTCTAACAACTCTCGTGCATTACGCTTACTACACGCAGCTGGCGTAATCAAATTAAAAGATGTAAACAACACATTAGCTACAAAAGATGATATCGTAGAAAATCCTAAGAAAATTGAAATTAAAGAATTACCAGCTGGACAAACAGCTCGTGCTTTAGACGATGTAGCAGCTTCATTAATCAACAATGGTTTTGCAGTTGAAGCAGGATTCCAACCAACAAAAGATTCAATCTTTATCGAAGAAATCACAGATTCTTCTCAACCATACTACAATGTTATTGCTGCTAAAGAAGGTAACGAAAATAACGAAGTTTACAAAACAATCGTTAAATACTACCAATCACCAGAAACAGCTAAGAAAATTGAAGAAGTTTCAAAAGGTGCAAACGTACCAGTTTGGGAAAAAGCTTCTTTAAAATAATTTCTAAGAATCAATCATTTTAATCATCATTCATCTCCAAAGAGGCATGCTAGTCATGCCTCTTTATTACAATCGAAAGAAGGGAATTTAATGAGCCAAATTAAAGAAAAAGCACAAGCTTTTACCGAAGAGTTAGTAACATTAAGAAGACATTTTCATGAAAATCCAGAATCAAGCTTGAAAGAATATAAAACAGCAGAAAAAATTCAAGAGGAATTAACGAAATTAAATATTCCATTTGAAAAAATTGCGGATACTGGAACATTAGCGATTATTACAGGAGGAAAAGGCGAAGGAAAAACAATTCTACTTCGTGCAGATATTGATGCCTTAGAACTACCAGATTGCACGAATAAGCCTTACTCTTCTAAAAATGAAGGCTTAAATCATGCTTGTGGACATGATGCTCACACGGCAATGGGATTAGGGACTGCTAAAGTATTAAATGAATTAAAAGATACATTTGCTGGAACAGTGTATATTGCCTTCCAACCAGCTGAAGAAATCGGAGCAGGTGCAAAACAATTCGTCGCTTCAGGTAAAATTGATCATATTGATGAAAGTTTTGCTATCCATGTAAATTCAGGGTTACCAGTAGGTACTTTTGCGGTACAAGGTGGACCAGTGAATGCTTCCTGCGATATTTTCAAAATTAAAGTAACAGGTAAAAGTGCGCACGTAGGTCGTCCTCACTTAGGTCATGATGCATTAGTCACAGCAAGTGAAATTGTTGTAGCGTTACAAACGATTGTAAGTCGTGAAGTAGAACCAGGTGATCGTGCAGTTGTAGGAGTTGGAAAACTACATGCTGGCACTCGCTATAATATCGTAGCAAATGATGCTCTATTAGAAGGTACAATTCGTGCATTTAGTCATACAACAAGAGCTCATTTAAAAGAAGCAGTGACTAGAATTGCTCAAGGAATTGCAGCTACTCATCGTTGTGAAGTTGAAGTGGATTGGTATGATGCAGCAGCACCTGTTATTAATACTCATGAATTAGCAGAGAAATTCCAACTAGTGGCGAAATCGGTGGATTCTATCGATCATATTATTACTAAATATGAATTAGCAATGGGAGCAGATGACTTTGCAGATTATTTAGTCGATAAGCCAGGAGTTTATGGATTATTAGGAAGTCAATCTGGAGAAGAAACAGCCTATGGACATCACCATGAAAAATTTGATATTGATGAAGCGGTATTGCCAATTGGAGTAGAACTAGAAGTCAACTATATTTTAAGTCGATTAGCAAATTAGAAAGGAGAAGAAAAATGGAAGAAAGAATTTTAAAAATATTAGAAGAGATCTGCGAAGATGAAGTTGTCTATGAAGATAAAGACATCAATTTAAAAGAAGAAGGACTAATGGATTCATTAGCTTTTGTAGAGTTATTGGTTCGATTAGAAGAATTTGGACTTGAAGTTGCTCCTACTGAAGTGACTTATGAAGAGATTGATACACCAAATAAGATTATTGAGTATGTGAAGTCAAAAGCTAAGTAATTTAAAAATTAATATAAATAAATATGATTTAGTTTATAGCTAGAAAGTTGTAATCTTTATAGAATAATGATAAAATTTAAGAGATATAAATGATAAAAATTAAATTTTGGAGGTTTTTAAATGAAAAACAAATTCCTTATTACAGGTTTAGCAACAGCTACATTATTATCAACAGCAGCACTAACTCAATTATCACCTAGCGTGTATGCTGCAACTACTGAACAACCAAGTGCTGAAGAAAAAGCAAAACAAGATGAAGTTTTAGCGAATTTTGATAAAGCTTTAGCAGAGACTATTAAAGAATTAGAAGAAGAAGCAAAAAATGATCCAGATTCAGCTGACAATATTAAAGCTACAATTGAAAAATTAAAAGAAGAAGCAGCTAAAGAGAAAGCTAAAATCGTTGAAGGTTTCAATACTGGAAAAACTGCAGAAGCTACTGAAGATGAAATAAATAAAATTGCTGAAAAAGAGGAACTAAGAGAGAAAAAAGAAGCTGAAGCTGAGGAAGCAGCTCAAAAAGAATTTTTAAAAAATTTTGATAAAGCTTTAGAAGATTCAATTGCAGAATTAAAAAAAGCAGATACTCAAAATGATCCAGAATTAGCAAAACAAGTTGAAGCTGCCATTGAAAAATTAAAAGCAGAAGCAGCTAAAACAAAATCTGAAATTGAAAAAGGTTTTGAAAAAGGTTTAACTGTAGAAGAAGCTGAAAAAGCAATCGATGATGCAAATAAAAAAGCTGCGGAAGAAGAAAAAGCAGAAGCAGAAGCTGAAGCTGAAGAAAAAGCAGCACAAGATGAGTTCTTAAATAATTTAGATAAAGCGTTAGAAGAAGCAGTTTCAGAATTAGAAAAAGCTGACACGCAAAATGACCCAGAATTAAATAAACAAAAAGAAGAAGCAATTAAAAAATTAAAAGAAGAAGTAGCTAAACAAAAAGCGGACTTCGAAAAACGTTTCAAAGAAGGCTTAACTGCAAAAGAAGCAGAAAAAGAATTAGATGAAGCAAACAAAAAATCTGAAGAAACAGCTAAAGCAGCGGCAGAAAAAGAAGCAGCAGCTCAAAAAGAATTCTTAAATAATTTAGATAAAGCGTTAGAAGAAGCAGTTTCAGAATTAGAAAAAG
>NZ_CAURVV010000032.1:0-17671 GCF_963528315.1 uncultured Granulicatella sp.
AAAAAATCCTGTCGGTGATTTCTCACCAACAGGATTTGTCGAACAACCTTTTTATGCGATTATTTTTATAAATACAATGATATTTCATTTAAACTATGGTAATATTAGTAGGAAATTTATTAAAGAGAGAAGGATTAGATGGCTTCATCTATGTATGCATTAGCCTTGCAATTAGAGCAAGAATTAAATAAGCTTTCATCAAAAAAAGGTCATGTTGTTTTTAGAACATTAAAAGGTGAAACAAAATTCGTATTTCAATTTGAAAAGAATCATACTAAAGGTTTAGTGATTCAGCTATTAAAAAATGAAGAAGATTTAGCGTTTGTAACTACCGTTGAAAAGAAATGTCGATTAGAAAGGGCAACTCGTCAATCAGAATTGGATTTACAATGGTTATCAAAAGGAATTCAAATTCGATTTAATGAGAAATCTATTATCTATGATACTGAAATTCAAAGAATGGAAAGATTGGGAATTGATATTGAGAATTTCGAAATATTACCGAATATTTTAAATTTTACAGAAGAAAATATTGGAAAAAGTAATTCAGTTACAAATCAAAACAGAAAATTGGTAGAGCAAGTACTCTCATTAGTTTTACAGGAAGGAAATCTTGAAAAATTAGAGGTAGTTTGGAATAAACAACAAAAAAACTATTATCAAACTTACCCAGTATTTACGTTTAATCAACGTACAAAAGAGGTCAATTATGTTCAACAAGAAAAAATGTTGGCATTAAAAGATATTTCAAAATATCATTATTATGTTTCAAATACACCAGCTGAATTACGAATTTCTGAATTTGAGTTTGCTAAATTTATGGAGGGAATTGAAGCTACAGTGAATGTTTCAATGCAAGTTAGAATTGGGGTGCAAGAATTGGTGAGTTCAGATTTATCGAAACAAAATATTCCTTTTATGATTGAAATGGCGGATAAGGATGCCGTTTCTTATACAAAGTTGATACATACGATTGACCCAAAAACAATTCAAGAAGAATTTTTAGAAATGTTTGCAGAATTTCAATTTAAACCAACAACAATATTAGTTTCGGGATTATTTGGAGTTTACTTAAGTAATGTCTTAAGCCCATTAGCAAAAAGAATGTCTATTAAAATTAAGCAAGTAGATAACTTACCAACGTTTAACCGATTAACACCAGAAGAAAGAATTGTATCATTTTTAAATATATATGGTATAAGTGTGTAAAAATTCACTTGCAAAAAATCTCATTTGGGTGTACGATGAGTGTGTTAAGCAAAGTGTTTAACAAATAATATGAAGGAGGTAGTTGTAATGAACAACTTAAATGGAAAACATCAACAATTGAACAAAACAACTAAAATCTCCTTACAGAATATGACAATGTATTAATATACTCACTTTAATTATTTTTGGTTTTGCGAAATGAGGCTAACTGTCTGCTGTAGTAGGTAGTTAGCTTTTTTTCATAGATAAAAGTGGAGGGACTAGTTGTGTATACATGTATACGGAACTAGTCTTTTTTTGTCAAATTGCTGTGGGAGTAAGGAGGATATATGAAAGTCATTGTAAAACACTTAGGAGTTTATTTTAAGAAGCACTGGGTGAGATATGTCATTATTGTATGTAGTGCGATTTTAAATAGTTATTTATTAGTCGTTCCTGCAAAAATATTAGGACAAATTGTCAATGCTATTGTGGATCAATCGTTGACGCAAGAACAACTTTTGGGATATATAGGGTTCTTTTTCCTATCATTAGTAGGAGTTTATGTATTAGATTCTGCATTAATGTATTGGATATGGTTTGGACGTTTTGACTATATTACCAATTTAAGATTAGGGACGATGAAGCAATTATTATGGAAAAAAGCACCTTTTTACACAAAGTTTAGAGTTGGAGATATTGTAACTCGTTCAAGTGAAGACCTTGAGACAATTGGGGCTTTAGTAGGATTTGGAGTATATGCTTTTTTAAATGCATTCTTTATTACTTTATCGGTGTTGTCGAATATGGTGATGAATGTTTGGTGGGAGTTGACGCTGATTTCCGTTCTACCAATGCCGGTATTAGCTTATGCACTCTATCGATTAACGGATAAAATTGAAATAGTGTATGGGGATGCTCAAAAGGCTATTTCTGATATGAATGCGGAAGTATTAGAAATGATTGATGGAACTTATGTCATTCGAGCTTATGGGCAAGAAGATAGAATGAGTCAAATTTTCCAAAATAAAACAGAAGATTCTCTTCAAAAAAATATTGAAGTAGCTAAATTGGGAATGTTATTTATTCCATTAGCACAAGTAGTTGTAGGAATTTGTATGCTGATTGGGTTGATTTATGGTGGAGGACTTGTTCAAGAAGGGAAAATTTTATTAGGGAGCTTAGTTTCGTTTCCAATTTATATCGGTTTATTAGTCTTTCCATTGTATTTAATTGGAGACATTGTCGTAATGGTTCAACAAGGAAAAGTTTCGTTTGAGAGAATTTTTGAATTATTCGAAACAAGCGATGATTTAGAAGAAGATGGGCAGGAAGAATTAGGGCAATTTGAAGAAATTCGATTCGAAAATTTCTCCTTTACTTATCCTGGTGAAGAAAGTCCAACGTTGAAAAATATTTCAGTTAGTATAAGAAAAGGACAAACGATTGGAATTGTTGGAAAAACGGGTTCCGGGAAAACGACCTTTTTAAAACAGTTCTTGCATCAATATCCTTATCAAAATGAAACAGTTTTACTGAATCAGAAGGAATTGATTCATTGGAAACGTCAATCAGTAGATGCATTAATGGCGTATGTACCACAAGAACATGTGTTATTTTCTAAAAGTATTTTAGAAAACTTGAAACTTGCTAATAAGGAAGTAACAGAGCCAGTTGTGTGGGATGTACTGGAACAAGCTGCGATAGCAGAAGATATTCGTCGAATGCCAGAACAATTGGAAACAATGATTGGCGAAAAAGGGATTACTTTAAGTGGTGGGCAAAAACAACGATTATCCATTGCCCGTGCATTACTCAGAAATTCTGAAATTTTATTACTTGATGATGCTTTATCAGCAGTTGATGCTAAAACAGAAAAACAAATTGTAGATCATCTGAAATCAGAAAGACTTGCTCAAACCAATATTATTACAGCACATCGTTTATCTGCAATTCGACATGCAGATTGCATTTTAGTATTTGAAGAGGGTCAGATTGTGGCAAGAGGAACTCATGAAGAGTTACTTGAACAAAAAGGCTGGTATTATGAACAATACTTGAAACAAGAATTAGAAGAAGGAGAGGTGAGCGAAGAATGCTAAAAACAATTTTTTGGTTATTAAGCTATATTCGTTATGAAAAACGTTCCTTTTTCATTGGACTTATTTTATTATTACTCGCTTCAGCTTCGGGAGTGTATGCTCCAATTGTTGCAAAGCAATTTATTGACTTGGTAATTACACCATCAGAAAATTCAGGAGTCATTCATTGGGGGCAGATTACTCAATTTGCTGCAGTCTATTTTGGCTTATTACTCATTTCAGCGTTATCCGCTTATTTTGGACGATTTATTTTAAGTGTGATGTCCAATCGTTTAACAAAACGTTTAAGAGATGAATTATTTGATAAGATTCAACATTTGCCAATTCGTTATTTTGATTCATTGCCAGCAGGGAAAGTTGTGTCAAAAATTACGAATGATACGGAAGTTGTTCGTCAAAACTTCTTTGTTGCAGCAACTGCTAATGTGTTAAATAGTATTATCATTATTGTTGGAATTTATGTCGTCATTTTTTCTCTTAATATTCGTTTAGGAGCTGCTTTATTATTAGTCATTCCAGCTATTCTTTTATGGCAAGTAGTATTTAGTAAAAAGGCAGGAGCATTTACGGGGCCTCTTCGAGAAAGCTTTAGTAATATGAATGGGAAATTAAATGAAATCATTCAAGGGATGTCCATTATTCAAGTGTTTCAACAAGAAAAACTAGTGGATAAAGAGTATGAAGAGATTGTTCAAGAGTGGAAAGGAATTGGTCTTGAAGAATTAAAGGTAGAATCTTTCTTAGCTTGGAGTGTGGTAGGGTTTCTAAGAAATGTTACTTTAATGTTTGCCGTTTTATATTTAAGTGTGAAATATTTAGGAGGAACATTAGGATTAACGGCTGGATTTATTTATGCAATTGTGGACTATATTAATCGTCTCTATGATCCGATTGATAATTTAGTACAAATTTTTGCAGGATTGCAACATGCTTTTGCAGCAGGTGCTCGAGTAATTGAATTAATGGAAACACCAATCGAAAAATCAGGAGATGCTGATTTTGTCATGAAAGATGGAAAAGTAGAATTTAAAAATGTATCGTTCTCTTATGATGGAAAAACGCCTGTATTGAAAAAAATTTCCTTTACAATTGAAGCGGGAGAAACTGTTGCTTTTGTAGGGCATACGGGTTCTGGGAAATCGACAATTATGAATTTGTTATTTAGATTTTATGACCCAACTGATGGGGAAATTTGGATTGACCATCAAAATATTGCTTTATCGAATCAGCGTAAAGTGCGTGAGAAGATGGGGATTGTGCTACAAGATCCGTACTTATTTGCTGGAACTTTAGGAAGTAATATTGGAATGGAGAATCCAGCAATTACCACTGAAGTGATGGAAAATGCGTTAATTCAAGTGGGGGGTCAGCATATTTTAGAGCGTTCTGAAGAAGGATTGGATAAACTGATTCAAGATAAAGGGGCGGAGTATTCGTCTGGGGAACGTCAGTTGATTTCTTTTGCAAGAGCGTTAGCGTTTAATCCAACGATTTTAGTGTTGGATGAAGCGACTTCTCATGTGGATACGCAAACAGAAGGGATGATTCAGCAGGCGATGGAAGTGTTGTCGAAGGATCGTACGACGGTTATGATTGCGCATCGTTTATCTACGATTGTGCATGCGGATAAGATTTTCGTGTTGGATAAGGGTGAGATTATTGAGCAGGGGAATCATGCAAGCTTGGTCGAAAAAGACGGAGTGTACGCGCAGATGTATCGCATGCAGACGGAAAAGAATTAGACTTCCATATACAGTAGCTATGGACGCCCTGAGCCTCGGTCTCAGGGCTAAAAATTGAGCCTTGGTCTCAATTTTTCCAGTACTATCAGCCAGTGTGGCTGATAGTACTCGAGCTACTGTGGGAAGTCTATTCTTTTCTTAACGAAAGTAGAGAAGGGTACGTTTGAGACTTTATCTGAAGTAGCCAAGAGACCCATAGGGGCTACTGGTGTCCACCACTACATCAGACAAAATCTATTTCTATTCCCGTAATGTTGTAAACATGAGGAAGCTTTAGGCGTTTCCTCATGTTTTTTTACTTTGTTTGTAGTAAAATGAAAATAAGTGATTTTCAAGAGGTGATTGTTATGAAAGAAGAATGGATTCAAGAAGCGGTGAAAATGAGACGAACATTACACCGTTATCCAGAATTGTCCGAACAAGAATTTAAAACAACTGCATATATTCAAGAAAAATTAACAGAATGGGGAATTTCTTATCGTCCTTTAAAAACACCAACAGGTGTTGTTGCTGAGATTGGTAAAAAAGAAGGTCCCGTTATTGCGCTTCGAGCAGATATGGACGCATTACCGATTCATGAACAAACGGATTTAGACTATCGTTCAGAGAATGATGGAGTGATGCATGCTTGTGGGCATGATTTTCATACAGCTAGTTTATTAATGGCTGCGAAAATTTTAAAAGAAAAAGAAGAAAGCTTAAACGGGAAAATTCGATTTATTTTCCAACCAGCAGAAGAAATGAATCGAGGTGCTCGTGCTTTAATTGCTGAAGGTGTATTAGAGGGAGTCGATGCAATTATTGGTTTCCATAATAAGCCTGAATTGCCAGTTGGAACAATTGGAATTAAATCTGGACCACTAATGGCAGCTGTGGGACAATTTTCTGTGGAATTAAAAGGGGTAGGAACGCATGCGGCAGCTCCACATAATGGGAATGATCCAATTGTTACTGCATGTCAAATTATTACGAATTTACAAGCGATTGTAAGTCGTCATGTTTCACCATTGTCACCTGCAGTATTAAGTATTTCTCATATTGAAGGGGGAAATACTTGGAATGTCATTCCAGAGCGTGTTTTCTTTGAAGGAACAATTCGTACTTTTTATAAAAAGGATCAAGAGAAAATTCGCCGTTTAATGGATCATATGGTGCATCAAATGGCTGCTGTTTATGGACAAGAAGTACATATGGAATGGATTATGACACCGCCAGTTGTAGATAATGATGAAGAAGTGACTAACATTGTAAAAGAAACAACAGAACAATTTGCGACAATTGTAACCCCTGAATTAACATTGGGAGCAGAAGATTTTGCGAATTATATGGAATATGTTCCAGGATGTTTTGCCTTTATCGGAACAGGTTGTCCTTATGAATGGCATCATCCATCTTTTGTAGTAGATGATGCAGCGTTACAATATGCGATTTCTTATTTTGTAGAAAATAGTCAAGCTTTACTAAATCAATATAAGAAAGGGTAAATTTAATGACTAAAACATTAATTATTATGAGTCATCCTGATGTAACTCAATCCTCTTCCCAGCAATTTTTACTAGCGGCCATTAAAGGAGAAGAACAGATTCAAATTCGTCATTTAGAATCGATTTTAGCAGAACAAGAAAATAATCATTTTGATAAGAGAATAGAACGAGCTTGTCTTCAAGATGCAGACAGAATTATTTTTCAATTTCCTTTGTATTGGTATCAATGTCCAAGTGTGATGAAGCAATGGATGGATGAAGTGTTGACGTTGAATTTATCTCAAAAAGCGAAAAAGGAATTCGGAATTGTCGTAACGGTTGGTGCAAAACAAGACCGCTATACAGCGGGTGGTTCAGTAGGATTTGGAATCGAAGAGTTACTGAGACCTTATCAAGCGTTAGCCAATCAATTAGGATGGAACTATCAAACACCATTTGTCGTTTATCAATTTCAGTATTTAACAGAAACTCAAAAACAACAATTATTAGTGGATTATCTGTACTATTTAGAAAATGGTTCGCATTATTTTAGTGAAAAAGAACAATGGCTGTTGGAGAGGCTGGCAAACTATGAAAATACTCATACGCAACAAGCAAGAGAGTGGATTGTAGAATTGAAACAAGAAAGAGAAGAATTAGTGATGATGCTTTCAGAAATGGGGAATGAAGCAGATGGATTCTAAATGGATGGAAGAACAAATTGCTACTTGGCAAGAAGAATGTCAAGATTATAAAGAAAGAGCTTTTTTAGAAGCTTGTAAACAATTATTGTTGGAACAACAACAACGAGTGGATCATTATAAGGCACAATTGGATGGACAATTATGGAGTCCGAAAGAGTGGTAAGCATTTAAAAATGATTATTTTACCAATTGAATAAAAAGTATATAGATAAAATATAAAAGATTTATAGGAAAGAATTCGATTTATAACATAATCAGATTCTTTCCTATTTTTCTTATAGATAAAACAATATTGTTATAAAATAGAGCAATAAAACGATTGTGTAAACGTTTTATTAGTAGTATTATGATGTCGAGGTAAAAAAAGAATAACCTTTCGAAAATGAAGAATTTTCGAGAAAACAGGAGGAATATTTATGAAAAAGAAATTAATGTTATCAAGTGCAGCACTTTTAGCAACTGTTGGTTTAGTAGCTTGTAATAAAGCAACAACTGATGATAAACCTGCAGAAACTAAATCTGGAGAAAAGAAAACTCTTAAATTAGCAGCGCTTGAATCAGGTTATGGTAAAGAAATGTGGCCTGAATTAATTAAAGCTTATGAAGAAGCAAATCCAAATGTTAAAGTTGAATTACAATCTAGTAAAGAACTAGAAGACGAACTTTCACCAAAAATGAAAGCGGGAGATTTCCCAGATGTTGTAATGCTTGCATTAGGACGTAAAAAAGCTTTACCAGAAACATTAATTAAAGAAAAAGCTTTAGCAGATATTTCTGACTTATTCGATATGAAAGTATACGGAGAAGATAAAAAAGTTTCTGAAAAATTATTAAACGGTGTATTAGGTTCTACAGTTACAGATCCATATCGTGATGGAAAACACTACTTAGCACCAATGTTCTATGCACCAACTGGTTTATTCTATAACCAAGGTTTATTCGAACAAAAAGGTTGGGAAGTTCCAAAAGATATGCCAGCTATGAAAGAATTAGCAGAAAAAGCAAAAGCAGAAGGAATCTCATTATTTACTTATCCAACAACTGGATACTTAGATAGCTTCTTCCCTGCATTATTAGCAAATGCTGGTGGTGTTGATTTATTCAACAAAGCAATGAGCTATGAAAAAGGAATTTTTGCTTCTGAAGGAGCAACTAAAGCGTTTGATGCATTAGGCGAATTAGTGAAAAACGTTGAACCATCAACAGTAGCAAATGCTAACCCACAAAGCTTTACTAAGAACCAACAATTATTATTAGATAACAAAGCTTTATTCATGCCAAATGGTACATGGGTAGTTGGAGAAATGAAAGATGCTCCTCGTGCTGATGGATTCAAATGGGCTATGACTGCTGCTCCAGCAATCGAAAAAGGTGGCAAACGTTTCGTTTACTCATTCTTTGAACATATCTGGGTTCCAGAAGCAGCAACAAACAAAAAAGAAGCTAAAGAATTCTTATCATTCTTATATTCTGATAAAGCAGCAGCAATCTTTGCTAAACACAATGCTGCTCAACCAATTCAAGGTGTAACAAGCAAATTACCTGCTGAATTACAAAGCTTATATAAAGTTGTAGATGAAGTGGACGGAGTTATCAATGGTAACTTTATTGCTACAAAACCAGTTGAAGGTGTAAACATGAAAGAAACATTATACGGTCAAATCGACTCTGTAGCATCTGGTCAAAAATCTGTAGCAGATTGGCAAAAATCAGTTGAAGAAGTTAGCCAAAAATTAGGTGCGGCTGTAGAAAAATAATTCTTCAACGAGTTTGAATGGATAGAAAAGGAGCTGGGAAAAGAGGCTCTTCCGGAAAGATAAACTCAGTTTTAAGTAGTTTCAAAGTTCCAAGAGTTTTCTTTCAGGAGGTAGTCATTCCCAGCTTTATTTTATACTTAAATAAAAGATAGGAGCATGAAGATGAATAATCGTCGGAAAAAAGAACGTGCAGGATTTATCCTAGCATGTATATTACCTGCCATTATATTATTTCTTACTTTCTTAATTTATCCAACGATTGAAGTGTTCAGAATGTCCATGTATCGTTGGGGTGGATTTTCAAAGAACAAACAATTTGTAGGATTTGATAATTTTGTAACCTTATGGAAAGATGAGAATTTTTCAAGAACAATTCAAAATACAATTTTATTAATTGTCATTGTAACGATTGTAACAGTTGTTTTAGCCGTATTATTTGCTTCCATTTTAACAACTGAAAAAATTCGTGGAAATAATTTCTTTAGAATTATTTTCTATATTCCAAATATTTTATCAATTGTAGTTATTGCTGGTTTATTTGCAGCGATTTATGATCCAAATGGTGGTTTATTAAATGCTATTTTACCAAAAGCATTAGAACGTTTATGGTTGGGAGACCAAGGTGTTGTCATTTATTCCCTAGCATTTGCTTTAATTTGGCAAGCGATTGGGTATTATATGGTAATGTATATGGCTGGTATGGCAAATATTCCATCTAGCTTATATGAAGCAGCTGATTTAGACGGTGCAGGAAAAATTGGTAAATTTTTCAATGTAACATTGCCATTAATTTGGAATAGTATTCGTACAACATTAACATTCTTCATTATTAGTACGATTAACTTAAGTTTCTTATTAGTACAAATTTTAACAAATGGTGGTCCAGATGGATCTACAGAAGTATTCTTAAGCTACATGTTTACTCAAGCTTATACTAACTCTTCCTTTGGTTATGGTATGGCAATTGGGGTAGTAGTCTTTATCTTCTCATTTGGATTATCAGGTATCGTTAGTCACATTACAAAACGTGACATTCTAGAATATTAGGAGGCATATTATGAAAATGCAAACTCGTTCATTTGAACGCTTATATAAAGCATTTATTTATGTAGCGTTAATTACATTAGCCATTTCCATTATTGTGCCTGTTGGTTGGGTATTTGTCGCATCCATTAAGCAAAATAGTGAATTCTATGGTAGTCCATGGACTGCTCCAAAAGGATTTTATTTCCAAAACTTTATTGATGCATGGACAAGTGCAAAAATGGGAGATTATATGTTGAATTCTGTTATTGTAACAGCATTAGCATTAATCATTTTAGTAGCCGTTGCGATTCCAGCTGCTTATGTATTAGCAAGATTTAAATTCCCTGGAAGTAAATTAATTAATACACTTCTAAAGGGTGGATTATTCATTAACGTTAACTATATTGTTGTTCCAATCTTCTTAATGTTATTAGATTGGGATAAAGGATTAAAAGCTTTTGGAATCGCAAATGGTTTCTTCTTAAATAATATTTTTATACTTGCAGTAGTGTATGCATCAACATCATTACCATTTACAATTTACTTATTATCGAATTTCTTTAAAACTTTACCAACAACATTTGAAGAAGCTGCAGCTATTGACGGGGCAGGTTATTTTACAACTATGTTCAAAGTTATGACTCCAATGGCAAGACCAAGTATTATTACAGTAATTTTATTTAACTTCTTATCATTTTGGAATGAATATATTATTGCATTAACGTTAATGCCTGGTAAAAATCAAACTTTACCGGTTGGGTTGAAAAACTTATTACAAGCACAACGTGGTGCGGCGCAATATGGTCAAATGTACGCAGGGATGGTATTAGTAATGTTACCAACATTAATTCTATATATTCTTGTTCAAAATAAATTAACACAAGGAATGACCTTAGGTGGTTCTAAAGAGTAGAGAGGAGAAACACCATGAGCAAAACGAAGGGACGTTTAACATTACCAAGTCAGGCTAATTTTTTGAAAGAAACAAAAGAATTAATTGACCGTTGGGGAGCAGATGCCATTCGAGATAGTGATGGTACTAAATTAGATGAAGCAACAAAACAATTAGATGCCAAAATTTATACGACGTATTTTGTTGCAAGAAATCATAATGAATTTGCTGAGAAGCATATGGAAGAATGCCAACAAATTTATGTAATGTCTAAATTCCATCTAGCAACTTCAAATGAATTAGAAATTCCATTTATGGATGGATATTTTACAGATCAAGTTCAACCAGATTACGTTCATGATGAAAAATTATATTGGGAAGTCATCGACCGCACAACGGGGAAAGTGGTTAGTGTTGAAAATTGGGTATTAGATAAAGAAAGAAATATTGTTACAGTTCATGAAACAGAAGCTTTTCATGAATATACGGTATCATTTTTAGTATATGCTATTTGGGATCCAACTCAAATGTATAATCATATTACAAATAATTGGGGAAACGTTCCACATGATATTCCATTTGATGTCCGTCAACCAGCTTCTAATGAATATATGCAAACTTATTTAAAAAATTGGTTAAAAGAAAATCCAGATACAGATGTTGTTCGCTTTACAACTTTCTTCTATCATTTTACTTTGATTTTTAATCAATTAGGGAAAGAAAAGTTTGTAGATTGGTTTGGATATGGAGCTAGTGTTTCTGTAGCAGCTCTAGAAGCTTTTGCAAAAGAAAAGGGTTATCGTTTAAGAGCAGAAGATATTGTAGATGAGGGATATTATAATTCTACATTTAGAACTCCAAGTAAAGCTTACTTAGACTATATCGACTTCATCCAAAAATTTGTTGCAACAGAAGCAAAAAAATTAGTGGATCTTGCACATGATGCAGGAAAAGAAGCAATGATGTTTTTAGGGGACAACTGGATCGGAACAGAACCTTATGGGAAATATTTCAAAGAAATTGGCTTAGATGCAGTAGTTGGTTCCGTAGGGGGCGGAGCAACTTTACGTATGATTTCTGATATTCCTCATGTAAAATACACTGAAGGAAGATTTTTACCATACTTCTTTCCAGATGTATTTAGAGAAGGAAATGATCCTACAATTGAAGCAAATAAAAACTGGTTATCAGCAAGACGTGCGATTATGAGAAATCCAGTCGACCGAATTGGATATGGTGGCTACTTAAGTTTAGCATACCAATTCCCTAAATTTGTTGATTATATTGAACAAGTAACGGATGAATTTAGAGAAATTTATGATGTTGTAAAACATACAAAACCATATGTAGGTTTAAAAGTAGCAATTCTAAATGCATGGGGTAAATTACGTACTTGGCAATCTCATATGGTGGCACATGAATTACCATATAAACAAATTTATTCTTATTTAGGAATTATGGAAGCCTTAAGTGGTGCTAGTGTTGATGTTCAATTCATTAGCTTTGAAGATGTTTTAACGACAGATATCTTAAAAAACGTGGATGTTATAATTAATGCTGGTGATGCCGGAACTGCATTCAGTGGTGGGGATGTTTGGAAAAATCCAGAACTAATCACTAAAATTCGTGAATTTGTATATAACGGTGGAGGATTTGTTGGTGTAGGAGAACCAACAGCTGTTCACCATCAAGGTAGATATTTCCAATTAGCAGATGTTCTAGGGGTAGAACGCGAAATGGGATATAGCTTATCTACTGATAAATATTTTACAAAAGAATTAGACACTCACTTCATTACAGAAGATATTAAAGATGTACGCAAAATCGATTTCGGAGAAGGAATGAAGAATGTCTATGGATTAACTGAAAATACAGAAGTATTAGAATTCAGCAATCCAAAAGTTTCTCAAGAAGTAGAAGGTATTGTAATGCCAGCAAATGCTGAAGGAAAAGAATTCGGTGAAATTCATTTAGCAGCTAATCCTTATGGAAAAGGTCGTGGAGTATATCTTGCAGGTCTACCTTATAGCCCAGAAAATACAAGGTTATTACTTCGTGCATTATATTATGCTGCTGCTAAAGAACAAGAATTCAAAAAATGGTATTCTTCTAATTTATCTGTTGAAGTTCATGCATATCCTGAAAAAGGCTTATATGCAATTGTTAACAATACAAATGAAGCACAAGAAACTGAAGTTTATGATGGCAATGGAAATCATGAAACAGTCATCATGAAACCAAGTGAAATTAGATGGGAGCATATGTGATGAATCCAAAAGTTAGAATATGGATACGAGTAGTCTTAATGGTGATCTTCTTAATTGTCTTAGTAAAAGGTCATCAAATGGTTGGAAAACCAGGAGTTGCCACAATGTTAGTAGCTCTAGTAGGCTTGTTAGCTATATTATGGGATTATAACCGTCCATATAGCAACTCGTAAAAAGAAAATAAAGAAGAAAAGGACAAGGACAACAGTTCTTGTCTTTTTTTGCATCTTAATGGACGTAAATAAAAATAGATATTACTGAAGAAAGAAAAATTTCACCGTAGCAAAGGTAAAATAATTCATTGAATAATGGATTATTTTACTGGAAAATTTGAGACCTCAGGCTCGAATTTTAGGCATGAGACCGCAAGGGCTGCTGCCGACCTTGCAACTTCAAAAAGTATTTCCTGAACGACATAAGTAGGTTGACTACCTACCTTTTCTTTGTTACACTTTAATAAAGCAAAACCGAAAGGAGAGATTGCATGACAACAAAACAAATTTTTGATGACATTATCAAATTGTTTTTAAGAATTGAACATCTGAATGTTTTCAGAAGTATTGCCCCTAACCTCACAATACGGGAAAACAATGTCTTAGTTCTCTTATATTATTACGAATCAGAATTTGGTAAAACTCTAACTATAAAAGACATCAGCTGTTTTTATGAAATTAAATCTTCAACAGCCATCCAATTCGTCAATTCATTAGAAAAACATGGGTATATCGTTCGTATGAATGATCCAAAAGATAAACGAGTAACACTAGTAACTTTAACAGATTATGGAAAAGAAGTTGGAAAAAATATTTCTAAAAGAAATCATGAAATGGTTCAAAAAATATTAGCAACTCAAGAAAAAGAAGAATTGGAACATGCTTTCCAAGTCATCCACAAAATGATTAATACGATTGAAAGTATTCCAATCGAAACACTCTCATATAGAAAGGAAGAAACTAAATGAAACAAATCATGAATCATGTTTGTAGATACCGAGCATTATTAGCGGGAATTGTTGTTTTAACAATCTTACAAGTTGGTTCGAGTTTATTATCTCCAACCATTTTAGCTTCATTAGTAAGCAATGGGATTTTAAAACAAAACCAAGCAGTGATTTTACAACAAGGGGGATTAATGTTACTAACTTCGACTTTAGATTTAGTGTTATCAATTTTAGTCGTTCGTTTTATCGGGAAATTCTCTGCTGGATTATCAAAAGATTTACGTTTGAGTATGTTTACAAAAATTCAACATTTCTCAACACAAGATTTCCAAAAATTAGGAACATCTTCGTATATTAACCGTACAACAAGAGATATTCAAAGTTTAGCTCAAACACTAGGATTCTCAATGAGTATGGTATTAATGGCTCCATTATTGTTAGTGGGATCTATTATCTTATCTGTTCGTATGAACTTTACATTGTCATTAGTATTATTAGGATCCATTCCATTTTTAGGAATTGCAGTCGCATTATTAGTAAAAACAGTTTCAAAAGACTTTACAATTATGCGTCAAATGACGGATACACTAACACAAATTATTCGTGATTCATTAACAGGGATTCGTGTGATTCGTGCGTTTAATAAGAGTGAGTATGAAGTAGAACGCTTTGACAAAGTTAATGAGAAATATCGTGAATTAATTTTCAGGATGAATATTAAATTCAGTTTAATTATGCCACTAATGATGATTACAATTAATTTTGCGAATTTAGCGGTTGTCCTTGTGGGGGCTCATTTAATTCAAGCATCTCAATTAGAAGTGGGAGCTTTAATGGCAGTTATTCAATATTCTGTTTTAGTGTTAGTCGCTTTATTAATGCTATCGTTTATCTTCGTTATGATTCCTCAAGGTCTTGTAGCTGCCAAAAGGGTCAATGAAGTATTAGAACAAGAAAATATTCAAACCTTTGTGAGTGAAGATTATGGCTTAGAAAAAATTGATACAGTAGAATTTAAAGATGTTTCTTTCAAATATGAAGGAGCAGAAAAAGCAATGTTAAACCATGTCGACTTCACGGCAAAAGTTGGAGAGAAAATTGCGATTATTGGTTCGACTGGTGCAGGTAAATCTACTCTAGTGAATTTATTAATGCGATTCTTAGATATAACTTCTGGAGAGTTGTTAATGAATGGTGTAAATATTAAAGAATTTACAGAAAAAGAACTACGCGAGCAAATCGCATTTGTACCTCAAAATCGTATGTTATTTGAAGGAAGTATTCGAGATAACTTAAGATTCGGAAATGAACATGCAACAGATGAAGAAATGATTCAAGCGTTAAAACAAGCAGAAGCGTGGGAATTTGTTTCTAGCTTAGAAGAAGGATTAGATGCACACGTAGAGCAAAAAGGAGATAATTTCTCTGGAGGACAAAAACAAAGATTGTCAATTGCTCGTGCATTAGTAAAACAGGCTTCGATTTATGTTTATGATGATAGCTTCTCTGCATTAGATGCGAAAACAGAAGCTAAACTTCGTGCGAATTTAGCAGAAATTAATCAACAATCGATTGTTTTTGTAGTTGCACAAAGAATTTCATCCGTAACAGATGCTACAAAAATTATTGTATTACATGAAGGAAATGTTGTTGGAATTGGAACTCATGGTGAATTGAAAGAAAGTAACCAAATTTATCAAGAAATTATGAATTCTCAATCAAGTTTAGAAGAAATGGAGGATACTCATGAATAAAACTGTCTTAAAACGATTATTAAGTTATTTAAAACCTGATCGAGTGATTGTGACGATTGTACTAGTAGTATCCCTTATTTCAGTTATTTTAGATGTACAATTACCTAAAATTTTAGGGGATGCAACAACGTTAATTAGTGAAAGTTATATTGCTTCTAATTATACATCTGTTGATTTAGAAGGAGTTTTTGCGATTGCGAAAACTTTAGCGATTTTATATATTTTAGCAGCGGGATTAAATTTTTTAGGAAAATATTTTATGTCTCGTGTTGCTAGTGATATCATTTATCGATTACAAAAAGAAATTGATGAAAAATTCACACGACTACCAGTTCGTTATTTTGATGAACAATCAAGAGGGGATTTATTAAGTCGTGCAACAAATGATATTCAAACAATTGATGATTCTTTCTCACAAGTATCGAATCAAATTTTTACAACAGTTCTTACATTCTTTGGGATTATTATTATGATGTTCACGGTTAATATTCCATTGGCGATTATTGGTTTTTTAGGAATTCCTCTTTCTCTATTTATTATTGGATTAATTGGAAAGAAATCTTCAACAGCATTTGCGAATCGTCAAGAAACTACGGGACGTTTAAATGGTTATATTGAAGAATATTATGCTGGACATGAGATTGTAAAAGCGTTCAATTATGAAGACCGTTCGCAAGCGGAATTTCAAGCGTTAAATGATGAGTTATATGAACATGCTTGGAAAGCACAATTTTTTTCAGGATTGATGTTCCCAATTTCTCGTTTAATTAATAATATTGTTTATGTATTTGTAGCGATTGTCGGTGGATTGTTTGCTGCTAGTGGAATGATTACTATCGGTGGAATTCAAGCAATTTTGCAATATATGAGAAATATTAGCCAACCAATGGGAGATGCAGCGAATATGATTGGATTAACTCAATCTATGTTAGCAGCAGCAGAGCGAATTTTTGAATTATTAGATGCAGAAGAAATGGAAGAAGAAGGCGATAAAGAAGAACTGCCAGCTATCGTTGGAGATGTTCAATTTAAGCATGTTTCATTTGGCTATACTCCAGAAGTAACATTAATGGAAGATTTGAATATTGATGTTAAAGCAGGAGAAACAGTAGCGATTGTAGGGCCAACAGGTGCAGGTAAAACAACTGTGATTAATTTATTAATGCGCTTCTATGATATTACAAGTGGAGCAATTGAAATTGATGGGCATAATATTCAAGACTATAAAGTAGATTCTCTTCGTTCAAAAGTAGGAATGGTATTACAAGATACTTGGTTATTTAAAGGAACGATTCGAGAAAATATTCGTTATAGTCGTCCAGATGCAACGGATGAAGAAGTCGTACAAGCAGCAAAACAAGCATTTGCGGATGATTTTATTCGTAAATTACCAGATGGATATGATACGTATATTACGGAAGAAACAGATAATATTTCTGGAGGGCAAAAGCAATTATTAACGATTGCTCGTGCTATTTTAGCTTCACCATCTATTTTCATTTTAGATGAAGCAACTTCGAATGTAGATACAAGAACGGAAATGCAAATTCAAAAAGCGATGGATCATATTATGGAACATAAGACTTCTTTTGTAATTGCGCACCGTTTATCAACGATCCGTAATGCGGATAAGATTTTAGTAATGCAAAAAGGAAATGTAATTGAGCAAGGGACTCATGAAGAATTGTTGGCAAAACAAGGATTTTATGCTGGTTTATATCGAGCTCAGTTTGAATAAAGAATGATTTTCCTGTAGTAGCAGGGGACGGCAGCAGCCCTTCTGTAGTGACCCCAAAAAGTTAGACTTTTTTGAGACGACTTAAGTCGTCTCTTTTT
>NZ_CAURVV010000033.1:0-16484 GCF_963528315.1 uncultured Granulicatella sp.
ACTGGTGAATACGAAGCAGTTGAATTACGTGATGGCGACAAATCTCGTTACTTAGGAAAAGGAGTTCAAAAAGCTGTTGATAATGTAAACAACATTATTGCTGAAGCAATCATCGGTTTTGACGTTCGCGAACAAATGGCGATCGACAAATTAATGATCGAATTAGATGGAACTCCAAACAAAGGTAAATTAGGAGCTAACGCAATTTTAGGCGTATCTATCGCTGTTGCTCGTGCTGCTGCTGATTACTTAGATCAACCATTATACCAATACTTAGGTGGATTCAACACTAAAGTATTACCAACACCAATGATGAACATCGTTAACGGTGGATCTCACTCAGATGCTCCAATCGCATTCCAAGAGTTCATGATTTTACCAGTTGGTGCGCCAACATTCAAAGAAGCTTTACGTTGGGGTGCTGAAGTATTCCATGCATTAAAAGCTATTTTACACGACCGTGGTTTAGTAACTGCTGTAGGTGACGAAGGTGGTTTCGCTCCAACATTTGAAGGTACTGAAGATGCTGTAGAAACAATCTTAGCTGCTATTAAAAAAGTTGGTTTAGAACCAGGTAAAGATGTATTCTTAGGATTTGACTGTGCTTCATCAGAATTCTTCAAAGATGGCGTATATGACTACACAATCTTCGAAGGCGAAAAAGGTGCTAAACGTACTCCTGCTGAACAAGTAGAATACTTAGCTGAATTAGTTGAAAAATACCCAATCATCACAATCGAAGACGGATGTGACGAAAACGACTGGGATGGATGGAAATTATTAACTGAACGCTTAGGCGGTAAAGTTCAATTAGTAGGTGACGATTTATTCGTAACTAACACTGAAATCTTATCTCGTGGTATTGCACAAGGCGTTGCAAACTCAATCTTAATCAAAGTTAACCAAATCGGTACTTTAACTGAAACATTCAACGCAATTGAAATGGCTCAAAAAGCTGGATATACTGCAGTAGTATCACACCGTTCAGGTGAAACTGAAGATTCAACAATTGCTGATATCGCAGTTGCTACAAATGCTGGACAAATCAAAACTGGTTCATTAAGCCGTACAGACCGTATTGCTAAATACAACCAATTATTACGTATTGAAGATCAATTAGGTGACTTAGCTGTTTACCAAGGTCTTTCAGCATTCTACAACTTAAAAAAATAATTACATTTTAGGATGTTTTTAGAGGGCTAGCATTTTGCTAGCCCTATTTTTTACATTGAAAGTGGGTGAGAATATGATTTATACCATTACGTTTAATCCTGCAGTGGATTTAGTGATCCAAGTACCGAATTGTCAAATAGGAACTTTGAATCGTTCGAAAGGTGAGGAATATGTGGCAGGTGGTAAAGGGATTAATATGTCGGTTATCTTAAAACAATTTGGAATCGATAATATCGCTACAGGATTCCTTGGAGGATTTTCTGGGAAGTATATTAAGGATTTTCTAGAAAATGAAGGAATTAACCCACGGTTTATTGATGTAGAAGGTACGACAAGAATTAATGTCAAAGTAAAAGGTGAAGTAGAAACCGAAATCAATGCAGCCGGTCCTACTGTGGGGAAAGAAAAGTTCCAACAATTAATGAATTATTTCAAAGATGTTTTAAAAGAAGGAGATATTGTATTTTTAGCAGGAAATGCTGCTCCAGGATTAGATGAGACGTCTTATGTTGAAATTGCAAAACTTTGTCATGCAAGAGGGGTAAAGTTAGTGCTTGATACAACAAAAGATTCATTGTTAGTTTGTTTACCTTATCAACCGTTTATTATTAAGCCGAACCATCATGAATTAGAAGAATTATTTGGAGTAAAAATTGAAACGCCAGAAGAAATGATAGCCTATGCGTTTAAATTACAAGAAAAAGGAGCACGTAATGTTCTGATTTCTTGTGGAGGTGAAGGAGCATTTCTAGTTAGTGAAACAGGACAAGTATTGACCTCAAATACTCCAAAAGGGACATTGATTAATTCTGTTGGTGCTGGAGATTCGATGTTAGCAGGTTTTATGGCGAAATATATAGAAACAAGTGATTTTGAAGAGAGCCTTAAACAAGGGGCAGCATCGGGGAGTGCCACTGCATTTTCTGTAGGAATTGCAAAAAGAGAGTTGATTGAAGCATTAATACCACAAATAAAAATTAAGGAAATTTCAAGAAAATAGACTGTTTATGAAGAAATAAGTGTTGAAACTCTCTTTATAAGGGCGTATACTAGATTCATATTTCAAAAAAAGATACAAAGAGGCGCCATTGGCTGAGATGTGTTTACAAACTCTTAGAACCTGTTACGTTAATGCGTGCGTAGGGATTGTATGAATAATTGTCTGCAACTGGGTCTCTTTGTAAAAAAACAAGGAGGCTTTTTTATGTCTGTAAAAAGAATTGCATGGGTGGAGGGAGCAATTGTTGCAGCTTTAGCGATGGCGTTATCATTTATTCCTCATTTTATGGGATGGTTTTCTCCATCGTTTGGTGCGATTGTTTTAGTAGTATTTGCATTGCGTAGAGGATTGTATCCAGCGTTATTTTCAGGTCTAGTGTGGGGAATCTTACATTTTGTGCTTGGAAAAGTTGTGTACTTATCATTCTCTCAAGTATTGTTAGAATATATTGTTGCGTTTGGAGTGATGGGATTTGCTGGATTACTTCATCATCAATTCCAATCAGCTATTCGTAATGAAAAACAAGCGTTAACGATTGTTTATATTATCATTTCATCATTCGTTGGTGTGGGTATTCGTTATTTCTGGCATTTTGTAGCTGGATTTTTATTTTGGGGTAAATATGCTCCAGAAGGAGTATCTCCATATTAGTATTCATTCACAGTGAATGGAATTGCTGGATTACAAACTTTATTTGTAACGATTGTTGTTGCGGTTTTATTATTGAAATATCCAAAAATTTACAAAACTAAATAAGTCATTAAAAATATTATAATACGCTATAGTACTCTTATAGAATATGATTTCTATAAGAGTTTTTTTGTCGATGCATATAGTTTTAAACTATGTTTAAATATAGTAAATTAGTATGTGACAATAACGAGGTAGTCAGTTACAATGTAATTACGTTAGTTAGAGAAGAGAGGTAATACATATGACAAAACACGCACCATTTAGATTTGATACAGTAGGAAGTTTCTTAAGACCTGAAAATTTAAAACAAGCTCGCCAAGAGTATGAAAAAGGAAACTTTAGTTACCAAGAATTAAAAAACTTTGAAGATGCAGCAATTCGTGATTTAGTAAAAAAAGAAATCGAAGCTGGATATAAAGGAATTACTGACGGAGAATTCCGTCGTGCTTATTGGCATTTAGATTTTTTCTG
The DNA here is from genome assembly GCF_963528315.1 of uncultured Granulicatella sp. Classification (GTDB taxonomy): domain Bacteria; phylum Bacillota; class Bacilli; order Lactobacillales; family Aerococcaceae; genus Granulicatella. Next base: position 3,338 of record NZ_CAURVV010000033.1, read on the forward strand.
GGGATTAGGAGGAATTAAACGAGTTCAAGCTAAAACAGGATACCAGTTCCATGATGAAGTTACAAAACCGGACTCAGCAACTGTAGTAGGAACGATTCATGGACGTAATCATCCATTCGTAGCTCACTATACATTTTTAAGAGATTTAGTAGCAGATAATGATGAAGTTGAAGCTCGTATTACAATTCCATCACCATCTCAATTATATTTTGAATTAATTCGTGATGAAGAACATGTGGAACAATTAAATAGTGTATATTCAAACTTTGATGATGTGGTTGAAGATATTTCAAAAGCATACTTAGAAGTGATTCAACAATTATTTGATGAAGGATTACGTACATTACAAGTTGATGATTGTACATGGGGTATTTTAGTGGATGATAACTTCTTAACACTTTGGGGACAAGGTCGTGATAAAGAAGAAGTAAGACGTGAATTAGCAGCAACATTTTTACGTTTAAATAATGCCGTTTATAAAAATGTTCCAGAAGGATTAGTTGTAAATACTCACGTATGTCGTGGAAACTTCCATTCTACTTGGGCTGCAAGTGGCGGTTATGCATCTATTTCTGATGAATTATTTGGAGAAGAAGAAGTAAATGCTTATTACTTAGAATTTGATACAGATCGTGCAGGAGACTTTACTCCATTAGCAAAAGTTTCTGGTGATAAAAAAGTCGTGTTAGGATTAGTCACTTCTAAATTTGGAGAACTAGAAAGCAAGGAAGAGCTAATTTCTCGTATTAAAGAAGCGAGTCAATATGTTCCATTAGACAAATTATCATTAAGTACTCAATGTGGATTTGCATCAACTGAAGAAGGAAATATTTTAACAGAAGAACAACAATGGGCAAAATTGGCGTTAATTAAAGAAGTTGCCGAAGAAGTTTGGGGAACTGAAAATTAATAAGAAAATGGAAAGGCTGGGGAAACCTGGCCTTTTTTGTTGGAAAGAAATTCATGTTAGAAAATATAACATAAGAAGTAAGAGAATCCTTGACTTTTATGTCAGTTATTTTTACAATACAGCTATCATATAGAATAAGAGAGGTGTTTGAGAATGGGAGAAAAAGAATTACGACGTTCTTTAGCAGTGTTTCCAATAGGAACAGTCATGAAATTAACGGATTTAACAGCAAGACAAATTCGTTACTATGAAGAACAACGTTTAATTACACCGGAACGTTCAGACACTAATCGCAGAATGTATTCGTTAAATGATGTAGATCGATTATTAGAAATCAAAGACTACTTGGCGGATGGATTAACCATTGTTGCGATTCAAAAAATTTATTCGAATGAAAAGAAAAATCCGTTAGAAAAATCAACGATAAGTGATGGATTAACGGATGAAGATGTTCGACGAATTTTATATAACGAAATTATGCATATTGGAAGATTATCTGGACAAGAGAAATTATTATAGGGGTGGAGAAAGATGGCAATCACACAAGAAGAAATTTTAAGACAAGTAGAGGAAATGGACGTTCGTTATTTACGTTTGATTTTTACAGATATTTTAGGAACGATTAAAAACGTAGAAGTACCGATTACTCAATTGAAAAAAGTATTATCAAACAAAATGATGTTCGATGGCTCATCTATTGAAGGATTTGTACGTATTGAAGAAAGTGATATGTATTTATATCCAGATTTGGATACATGGGTGGTATTCCCTTGGAGTAGTAAACATGGAACAATCGCTCGCTTAATTTGTGATGTATATAAACCAGATGGAACTCCATTTGCTGGAGATCCTCGTTCAAACTTAAAACGAATTTTACATGAAATGGAAGAGTTAGGATTTTCTCATTTTAATTTAGGACCAGAACCAGAATTCTTCTTATTCAAATTAGATGAAAATGGAGAACCAACGCTTGAAGGAAATGACCAAGGAAGTTACTTCGATTTAGCTCCAGTCGATTTAGGGGAAGAGTGTCGTCGTGAAATCGTACTAGAATTAGAAAAAATTGGATTCGATATTGAAGCAAGTCACCATGAAGTAGCACCAGGGCAACACGAAATTGACTGGAAATATGCTTCTGCAGTAGCGGCGTGTGATAATATTCAAACTTTCAAATTAGTGGTTAAAACAATTGCTCGCAAACATGGATTGCATGCAACCTTCATGCCAAAACCAGTATTTGGAATTGCAGGTAGTGGGATGCACTTTAACTTATCATTATTTGATAAAGAAGGAAATAATGCCTTCTATGATCCAAACGGTGAACAACAATTAAGCGATACTTGTCGTTATTTCATTGCAGGTGTTATGAAACATGCGAAAGCATTAACAGCCATTTGTAATCCAACAGTTAACTCTTATAAACGTTTAGTGCCTGGTTATGAAGCGCCTGTTTATATTGCATGGTCAGCTCAAAACCGTTCTCCATTAATTCGTATTCCTGAAGCAAGAGGACTTTCTACTCGAATTGAATTAAGAAGTGTGGATCCAGCGGCAAATCCTTATTTAGCAATGGCAGCTATTTTACGTGCTGGTTTAGAAGGGATTCGTGAAAAATTACCAGTTCCTGCTCCAGTGGATCGTAATATTTATGCGATGTCAACTGCTGAAAGAAAAGAAGTAGGAATCGATGATCTTCCAAGTAGCTTAGCAGAAGCGATTGATTGCTTAAAATCTGATACTGTTGTAAAAGACGCATTAGGTGGACACATCTATAGTAACTTTGTAGAAGCGAAGAAATTCGAATGGGCAGCGTATCGTTCACAAGTCACACAATGGGAATTAGATCAATATTTAAAACTATTTTAGAAGAAAGAGAAGCCGAGCGAAAACTTGGCTTTTTTGATGCTTGTTAATTTTTAGGAAGAGAATTCTAATCTACTATTCTAACATTTTTTGACAATCCATTGTAGAAGTGTCATACTGTTTAGTGACAATAGTTGAGAGGAAGTTAGAGATGTATATTAAAGATATGAGAAATTCTATAGCAGAATATCATGAGTTTTTACAAACTCAAGGAAACTGTACTCTTTTTCAAACTCCGGAATGGGGAGAAGTGAAAACAAGAGGAGAATGGAGTAATGACATTCTTTTTGTAATGAATGACCAAGATGAACCAGTTGCAGCAACGATGATTTTATATCGTGTACTTCCAGTAGTAAAAAGATATTTAGCGTATGCTCCAAGAGGGATTGTTACGGATTATCATAACGCAGAACAATTTAAAGAAGTCATTAAAACTTTGAAAGCATATTTAAATCAAAAACGAGCATTTGGATTGAAAATCGACCCAGAAATTATGTGGAGAGAACGATTAAATGACTTTTCAATTGTGGAAGATGGAATTAATCAAGAATCGATTCGCCAATTATTGTTAGAAGCAGGATTTGTGAGTCAACCACTAGATTTAGGGTTTGATGGAATTCAACCAAGAATGACGATGATTGTTGAATTAGAAGATAAAGGAAAAGGAATTTTAGATACTTTTTCTTCTAAAGAAAGATATAAAGTTACAATGGCGCAAAAACGTGGAGTTGTTTGTTATAAAGGAACGATTGAAGATATTGACGATTATGAAGTATTAAATCGTATTACTGCTGAACGCGATCAATATATTGCAAGAAGTAAAGAATATTTAACAACGATTTATGAAACATTACATGCTCACGATATGATGGATTTATATTTTGCTAAAATTGATTATCATGTTGCAAAAGAATCGACAGAAAATAGAATTCACCAAGCTAAAGCCGAAGTAGAAAAAATCGCTTCTCAAGTTGAAAGTACTCAAAATGAGAAAAAGAGAACAAACCTATTGAATCAAAGAGAAAGCTTATTGAAAAATATTGCAAAATATGAACAAGAAGTAATTGAATTAGATTCCTTATGTAATGAATATCCAAATGGAAAAGTGTTAAGTGGAGCATTTGTAGCTACCTATAAAGATACTGCTTATTATTTATATGGAGCTAATATTACAGATGATGCTGGGTTAAATGCGAATAAAGCTTTACAAACATGGATTATGCAACAGCTGTATGATGAAAAAGGTATTCGCCACTATGATATGTTTGGTGTTTCAAGTAATGCAGAAGATCATACAGGAATTACAAAATTCAAACAATCCTTTGATCCAACATTAGTGGAGTATATTGGAGAATTTGATTTACCGATTAATCGCTTCTGGTTTACAATGTTCCAAGATGTTGCACCAAAAGTAATGGAATGGAAGAGAAAATTATTAATGCGTCGTTCATAAATGATATACAGCCTCAAAAGTTAGGGTAAAAGCTACTTTTGAGGTGTTTTTATGCTCAATTTTCAGATATCTTTTTAAGATTTTTGAGAGTTATGGTACAATTATAAGGCGAGTTTGAAGAGAGGAGATAGATAAATGAAACAAAATCTAACGTTGAAAAAAATGTTATTTATTTCGTTATTAACAGCTCAAGGAATTATTTTGAGTTTACTAGAACAAGCGATTCCTTTTCCTTTTGCCTTTGCACCGGGTGCTAAATTAGGAGTTGCCAATATTATTACAGTGATTGGTTTATATACATTGTCCTTACAAGAAGTGGTGTTAGTCGTGTTATTGAGAACATTGTTGACTGCTTTGTTAGGTGGGACGTTTTCAACTTTGTTGTACAGTAGCGCAGGAGCGACGTTTAGTTTGTTAGGGATGTTGCTGATTAAACAATTAGGGCCAAAACGTGTTAGTTTAATTGGAGTCAGTGCGACGGGTGGTATTTTACATAATTTTGGTCAATTAGTGATTGCAAGTTTTATCGCCAAATCTTGGACTGTGTTATTGTATTTACCAGCTATGTCCATTGTGGGGATTTTTGCAGGAATTGCGATTGGGATTTCAGCGAACTATGCTTTAAATCATGTCAAAATATTAAAGAATTATCGTGAAAAACAAGAAATGTAAATTTATGAAAGACACATGGAAAAGTTAAAAAACAATTAGACAAAACGTTGATTTTATACTATAATGCTTAAGTGAAAAAATTACAAAACGAGAGGGGATTTCTAATGACGAAAACAAATATTGTTGTTATCGGTGCAGGATTTGCAGGAGTAGCAGCAACGAAAAAATTATCACGTCATTTCAGAAAAGATAAAGATGTTACAATTACTTTAATTGATAAACATCCATATTTAACATACATGACGGAGTTACATGAAGTAGCTGGAGGTCGTGTAGAACCAGAAGCGATTCAATATGATTTACAAAAACTATTTGCTCGTTCTAAAAATGTTCAATTAGTAACGGATAAAGTGGTTAGCTTAGATAAAACTAAAAAAGTTGTTACAACAACTTACAAATCTTTCCAATATGATTATTTAGTAATCGGTATGGGTGGAGAAGCAAATGACTTTGGTGTACAAGGTGTGAAAGAACACGGATTTACATTATGGTCAATGGAAGATGCCATTAAAATGCGTGAACACATTATTCGTTGTGTAGAACGTGCAGCTAAAGAGCATGTAACTCCAAAACGCCGTGCTTTATTAACATTTACAGTATGTGGTGCTGGATTTACTGGGGTAGAATTAGTCGGTGAAATCATGGACTGGATTCCAGTATTAGCAAAACAATATAATTTAGATGAAAGTGAATTCTCACTATACATCGTTGAAGCCGTTCCAACTATTTTAAATATGTTAGATGAAAAAGATGCTGCTAAAGCTGAAAAATTCATGACTAGCCGTGGCATTAAAGTCATTAAAGGAAACGGAATTGAAGAAGTAAAAGAAAACAGCATTCGTTTAGTAGACGGTACTGTCATTCCAACTTACTCATTATTCTGGACAGCTGGTGTTAAAGCAAATACTGAGTCTGAAGTGTTCGGATTCAAATCTGCTCGTGCAGGCCGTTTAGTTGTAAATGAATTCATGCAAGTAGATGGAGAAGAAAACATTTATGCAATCGGGGACTTAGCATACTACGAAGAACCTGATAAAGAAAATCGTCCAACTCCACAAATCGTTCAAGCTGCTGAGCAAACTGGACATACAGCAGCGAAAAATATTATTGCAGATGTGGAAAACTCTGCAAAAGTTGCTTATAAAGGAAAATATGATGGATTCATGGTTTCAATTGGATCTCATTATGGTGTAGCTTTCTTAATGGGCAAATATCACTTAAGTGGTTTCTTTGCAATGTTGATGAAACATTTAGTAAACATCAAATACTTCTTAGAAATCTTCTCATTATATTATGCAATTCAATACGTATTCCACGAATTCTTCCACATTAAAGATCGTCGTAATATCTTCCGTGGGCATTTATCACGTTACGGAAATGTTCTTTGGGCATTACCATTACGTTTATTCTATGGTGGAATGTGGACAATCGAAGGATTGAAGAAAATCTTTGGTCTTTGGGGTGCACATAGTTGGATTGACGGAACTCACTTAGCATTCCCATTCCCTTGGTTATTAGAACCAACAAGTGCAGCAAGTGGAGCAGCTGAAACAGTTGCAGCAGCAAGTGGTGCAGCAACTCAAACAGTGGCAGAAGTAGCAACTTCATTTGGATTTAACTATTCATATGGTGAACAACCAATGATGGTATTAGATAAAATGCCAGACTGGTTTGCTTCAATTATGCAAATCATGATTCCAAACGTTGAAGTTGCACATGTAATGCAAACAATTATGTCGTTTGTAGAATTAGCAATTGGTTTAGCAATTATGGCTGGATTCTTAACATGGATTGTTAATGCAGTAACAGTTGGATTAGTAACAACATTTGTATTGTCAGGTATGTTCTACTGGGTAAATATGTGGTTTATCCCAGCAGCAATTGCTTTAATGAATGGATCAGGACGTGCATTTGGTTTAGATTACTACTTCATCCCATGGTTCCAAAAAACTGCTGGTAAATGGTGGTATGGAACTTCGAAACATATTTATGGTTTCGGTTCAGATAAACAAGAACGTTAAATAAGATAAAAGTCGGCTTTGCCGGCTTTTTGTCTATAGTGATTGGAGAAAAAATTATGGAAATGGTTCATTCAATGTGGAATGAATACCCGTTTTTAAAACAGGAATTAACAGCCATTCGTCAGTTAATGATAGAAAGTGTTGAAATGGAAGATGAAGATATTCACCAAGCGATTGTAACAATGTTGCAGCAAGGTGGAAAAATGATTCGTCCTGCTTATATGACGTTATTTGCTAACTGGAGTAAAAATGGGAATCAGCAGCAAGTGAGAGCTGTTGCAGCAGCGTTAGAATTATTGCATGTAGCAACCTTACTCCATGATGATGTGATTGATGAAGCAGATATGAGAAGAGGTCAAGAGACTTTGAATTCTCGTTATGGAAATCGTGTGGCGATTTATGCTGGAGATTTTGTTTTAACGAGTTGTTATCAACTTCTTTCAGCGTATTTGTCTGATTTAGACGGAATTTCACTTCCAACAAATGGAATGGCACGAGTAGTTGAAGGCGAATTAGCTCAGATGAGAAATCGTTATCGCTATGATTTAGGGCTTCAAGAATATTTGAAACGAATTGAAGGAAAGACGGCTCAGTTATTTATGGTTAGCTGTTATATGGGAGCAAAATTAGGACAAATGGATGATGCTCTTAGAGCAAAGAAAATTGGGCAACAAATTGGAATGGCGTTTCAAATTTTAGATGATATTTTAGATTATCAAGTAACGCCTCAAGAGTTCGGAAAACCTGTGCTAGAAGATGTTGCGCAAGGGGTCTATACAGCGCCATTAATTTATGCAATGGAAAAAGAGTCCCAGAAAATCATTCCATTATTGGAGAAAAAACAAGCAATCTCTGAACAAGAAAGAGTATTACTAAGAAAATTAGTGCATGATTCTGGTGGCTTGCAAAAAGCACAACAATTAGCACAGCAATATACAAAACAAGCATTATCTCAAATTGATCGTTTGCCAGAAAGTGATAGGAAGGAAACGATAACGCAATTAACGAAACAATTGTTAGAGCGTACAATGTAATCGAAAAATAAACTCCAATTAACAGAGACTAAGACTGTTAGTTGGAGTTTTTTTATGAAGATAGGATGTTTTTACATGTGCTTGACATAGTTTTTACCGATATTGTTAGAATTTGCAATGAGTTATAGGAACATGATATAATGTTACCTAAAGAATTTAATAAAATTCTGAAATTAAAGAGAAAAGGATGAATAAAATGACATTCAAAAAATCATTAGCAACAGCAGCTGTTTTATTATCATCAGTAGTTGTATTAACTGCATGTGGTGGAGGTTCTAAATCAACTTCTTCAACAACTTCTTCAGCAAAAACTACTCAAGCAGCAAAATCTACTGCTTCAGGAGAATTAAAAGATGGTACTTACAAATTAGTATCTGAAGCTGACAAACGTGGTTGGCATGTAGAGTTTACAATCGTAGTTGAAGGCGGAAAAATCAAATCTTCTGACTATGACAACTTAAATAAAGATGGTAAACGTAAATCAGAAGATGAAGCTTATGAAAAACAAATGAAAGATAAAATGGGTACAGGTCCTGCAGAATACTTCAAAGCATACAACATTGGATTAGTAGAAAAACAAAATCCATCAGATGTTGAAGTAGTATCAGGAGCAACTCAAGCTCATACTTCATTTGTAGAATATGCAAATAAATTAATTGAAGCAGCTCAAAAAGGTGACACTAAAGAAATTAAAGTGGCAGCACCTCAAGGCTAATTTTAAACAAAAGTAAGAACCGGGCTTAGGCTCGGTTTTTTTTATGGTTGGAAAATAGGACTTTAACTTGAGTTATTGTGAAAAATTTAGTAGACTATTTGAATGGAATTTATACATTTAAGGAGAGATATATGAAAATCAATAAATGGTTGTTGGTAACAACTCTTGCCTTAAGTTCAATTGGATTAGTGAGTTGCCAACAAAAGAAAGTTCAAGATACAGAAGTTGTTTCATCAGCTTCCGTGAAAACACCAAGAGAAATTATTAAGTCTCCCGTTAAGAAAACAGATTTTTTATTAGGAACTGCAGTAGCATTATCTGTCTATCATCCAAATACTGAAGAATTATTAACACGCGCTTTTGCAATGGTGAAAGATTTAGAAGCTAGAATTACAGTAAATGCTAGTGGTTCTGAAGTAGATGCCATTAATGAAGCGGCTGGAGATCATGCGGTTGCAGTTAGTGATGAAGTGTATGACCTTATTAAACAAGGTTTAGCATATAGTGAAGAATTTGATGGTAGTTTTGATATTACGGTAGGACCTTTAACGAGTTTATGGAGAATTGGTTTCCCGGATGCTAGAAAACCATCCCAAAAAGAAATTGATGATGCACTACCTTTAGTCAATTATAAAAATGTCGTTTTAAATGATGAAGAAAAAAGTGTTTATTTAACTCAAAAAGGAATGTTATTAGATTTAGGCGGAATTGCGAAAGGATTTATTGCGGATCAATTATGGAATTTCTTTAAAAAAGAAGGAGTGACAACAGCTGTTCTTGATTTGGGTGGAAATATTGTCGTGATGGGTGGTTCTCCTGCACGAGACGGAGTAGCTTGGAATGTTGGGTTACAGGATCCGTTAGAAAGTCGTGGTAAAACTTTAGGAACGATTTTGGAAAAAGAAAAAACAATCGTAACGTCAGGGATTTATGAACGCTATTTAGAAGTAGACGGTAAAACCTATCATCATATTTTAAATCCAAAAACGGGATATCCATATGAAAATGATATTGCAGGAGTTTCGATTATTGTTTCAAGTTCTACTCGTGGAGATGCATTGTCGACTTCTATGTTCTCAATCGGGGTAGAAGCAGGATTGAAGTACGTCAATCAAAAAGATGATGTGGATGCAGTTTTCATGACAAGAGATAAAAAAATCTATGTTTCTAATTCAATTAAAAATGCGTTTAAACTAACGAATGATCAATATACATGGGAAGGGTCGCATTAATATGAAAGATATCATTGAATTAGTGGAGTTAAGAACGAAAATTGCGAGTGTCATTCCTTTTGTAGTTGGATTACTGTATTCGATTTGGACATTTGGAAATTTCAATGTTGTCAATATGGTGTTGTTCTTTATTGGAATGGTATGTTTTGATATGGCAACGACCGTTATGAATAATTTAATGGATTATGTTAAAGCGAAAAATGAAACATATCGACAAGAAGAAAATATTATTGGAACTTCTAGTTTGACTGTAAAACAAGCTGCGATGATTTTCGGAAGTTTAGTTGGTGTTGCAACGATTATTGGAATCATTTTAGTAGTGCGTACGAATATCATTTTATTATTTGTCGGTGCACTTTGTTTTGTGATTGGGATTTTTTATACTTTTGGTCCGATTCCAATTTCAAGAATGCCATTAGGGGAAGTATTGTCTGGAGTTACCATGGGATTTGGAATTTTTTGGATTGTGATTTTCTTAAATTCTCCAGAAGCCAGTTTTGCATGGATGGGACTAGAAGAAGGAATATTATTTATCCGATTAGCGTTGTTAGATCACTTTAAGGTAGCACTACTTTCATTGCCGTTAGTATGTACGATTGCAAATATTATGTTAAGTAATAATTTATGTGATTTAGAAACAGATATTACGAACCACCGCTATACATTAGTGTATTATATTGGAAAACCAACAGCATTAAAATTATATCAAGGACTTTATCTGATTAGTTTTATAGCTATAGTGTTAGCAGTTGTATTTAAAATCGCACCAATTTTAATGATAGGAACTCTAGTAGTGGGAATTCCAGTGTATAAAAATATTCAACTCTTTATTCAAAAACAAGAGAAACGGACAACATTTGCCTTAGCGATTAAAAATATGTTAATGATTCATGTCATGCAAATGGTATTATTAGTCATTAGTGTGATATTTTTTCGCTAATGCTTGACAATTGGCACTGAGAATTTTATGATTGAATAGATATGATATAGTAGAAGAAAGAGAGTAGTGAAAATATGGCACAAAAGAAAGCAGCGTTGGCATGCAGTGTATGTGGTTCAAGAAACTACACACTTACTTTAGGGCAAAATAAACGTGTCGAACGTTTAGAGTTAAAAAAATTCTGTAAGTTTTGCAATAAACAAACACTACATCGAGAAACTAAATAATCGAGAGGAGCGGTTTCGAATGCGTTTTTTAGTAAATGTTGTTAAAGAAATGAAGAGAGTAACATGGCCAACTGGTAAAGAAGTTAATAAATATACATTAACAGTTGTAATGGCAGTATTAATTGCATTAGGATTTTTCACAGTAGTGGATTTTGCCATTGCAAGTGCGTTTAAATTAATTATTAAATAATTCGCAAGAGTTATAAAATAGTGGTATAATGAAAACAAGCAAAAACCTTCAAGTAAGAAGGTTTTTTTGTATGAACAAATAATAGGAGGAATTACGATGAGTAATGCAGCAAAAGAATGGTATGTATTACATACTTATTCAGGATATGAAAACAAAGTAAAATCAAATATTGAATTACGTATTAGTTCAATGGGTATGGAAGAAAATATTTTTAGAGTAATTGTTCCAGAGGAAGAAGAAGTAGAAGTAAAAGATGGAAAAGAGAAAGTTACGATTAACAAAACTTTCCCAGGTTATGTATTAGTTGAAATGATTATGTCTGACCAAGCATGGTATGTTGTACGTAACACTCCAGGTGTAACAGGGTTTGTGGGGTCTCACGGAGCAGGTTCTAAACCATCTCCATTATTACCGGAAGAAGTGGATACATTATTAGGTCGCTTAGGAGTACCAACTCATGCACCAGTAGATTTACACGCTAAAGTAGGAGATTATGTCATTATTACTGAAGGTGCTTTTGATGGTATGAGTGGTAAAGTGACAGAAATTGATGATGAAAAACAAAAAGTTAAAGTAACGATTGAAATGTTTGGTCGTGAAACTGTTGCGGAATTAGAATTCTATCAAGTGAAAGAAGATGACTCTTACTAATGCGAGAAAGCATGTTAGATCGTGTTGTACGATATGCAAAGATTAATACAAGAAGTGATTTAAACTCATCTGAGGTTCCGACAACAAAGAGTCAGTTAGATTTTTTACAAATGTTGGAACAGGAATTAAAGGAATTAGGCTTTTCAAATATTTCTTTAGATTTAGAAGATGCTTATTTAGTAGCTTGCATTCCGAGTAATTTGCCAGAAGGTAAAACAGCACCAGCTATTGGATTTGTAGCACACGTCGACACTGCAGATTTTAATGCAGAAAATATTCAACCACAAGTTCATCATGACTATGATGGAAAAGATGTATTGTTGAATTCTGAATTAGGACTGATGATGCGAGTAGAAGAGTTTCCTAATTTGAAAAATTATATTGGGCAAACGCTTATCACAACAGATGGAACCACACTGTTAGGTGCAGATGATAAAGCTGGATTAGTTTCAATATTAGAAGCAGGCATCGATTTATTAGTTAACCCAGAAATTCCACATGGAGACATTTGGGTAGCCTTTGGACCAGATGAAGAAATCGGGAAAGGTGCACATCGCTTTAAAGCAGAAAGAATGCCAGCTCAATTTGCTTATACATTAGATAGTGGTGTAGTAGGAAAGTTAGAGTATGAAACTTTTAATGCAGCAAGAGCAGTTGTAAAAATTAATGGAACAAGTGTACATCCAGGACAAGCGAAAGATGTTATGGTAAATGCACTAGCTGAAGCAGCTAAACTATTCTCAAAATTACCAGAACAAGAAGTACCAGAAAGAACAAGTGGCTATGAAGGTTTCTATATGCTTGTTAAACAATCTGGAAATATTGGAATGGTAGAAGCAGAATATATTATTCGAGATCATTCAATGGAAAAATTCCAAGAACGAAAAGAAACATTTGCTAAAATTGTAGAAGAACAAAATGCATCTTATGATGTTCCAAGAATTGAATGTCATATTTATGATGAATACTATAATATGTATGAAGTGTTAAAAGAAGATATGACTTCAGTAGAAGTAGCAAAAGAAGCATATCGCCAATGTGGGATTGAACCAGATATCCAACCGTTTAGAGGTGGAACAGATGGATGTATTATTACCTTTAAAGGAATTCCAACACCAAATTTATTTACAGGTGCAGAAAACTTACATGGACAATATGAATTCGTCACATTGGAAAGTATGGAAAAAGCAAAAGAAGTTGTATTAACAATTATCCAAAATATTATCAAATAAAAAATAG
>NZ_CAURVV010000034.1:0-16422 GCF_963528315.1 uncultured Granulicatella sp.
GTTTTGGCTATCGTGATCAAGAAATTACTCCTAAAGTTCGTTGGAATAAAGAAGCAATCTACGAAGTGATTGAATAATATATAGATATAAATTAGTAAACTGTTTAGAGAAATTTTATGATTTCTTTAAGCAGTTTTTCTTTATACTAATAAGCGGGAGATTGTTAAAATTATATAAAAAACGCTTTTTTTCCGAATTTATAAACAATTTATTTTTATTAACGAATATAGTATTAAATTTTTTATTCTATTTTTGAGTTTTTTTCTTTAATTAATAGTTTTAGATGTAAAAAGTTTGTGAAATTTAATGAATTTAAAATTATTAAGAGGTTAGTATTATAAATTTAAATAAAATTTAAATATTTTTAATGTATGCTTTTTTTATTTTATGGAATAAATATAATAGAAGTTTAAATTTCAATTTTTTCTAACAACTTTTTTTGTTAACAATAAAAAAGTAAAATTTTGAAAAGAAAATATGAAACAAAAACAAGGAATTCGGATTTATTCTTTATGAATAATATTTCGAAAACTTTCATAATAAATTTTCTTTAAAATTCAAGAAATAATCTTGATACTCTAGTTGTTTGTTCTATAATAAAGGTGAATAAAATTTAGGAGGGGTAAATATGTGTAGCATCGAGAAATTAGTAATTAAAATTCAAAATGGAGAAGATGAAGAAGCTTTTGTTTTATTAGAGAATAAAATTAAACCTTTAATGCATATGATGTATTACCGTCATTTCTATTATTGTGTTGAATTAGAAGACTTTATTCAAGAAGCTAGTTTTTTACTCTTCTATGCAGCACAAAAATTTGATTTTCAAAAAGGTAAATCATTTCTTGCATATTATAGAAAATCTTTAAAAAACTATGCGATACAATTAGTTCGTCGTGAACATCGTGAAAGTGTTATTCCAGAGAAATATATATGTAAATATGATATATCTAATCTTAAACATCATCTTTCTGTTGAAGAAGAATTTTTATTAAGAGAAGAAATGCCTAGGTATTGGGATTCATTATCAGCATTTGAAAAAGCAGTATTTTATTTTTATACAAGTGGATATTCTTTTGAAGAAATAGCAGAAAAATCTAATAAATCTGTTGCGGCTATAAAAAGTGCTTTTCATCGTTGTCATAAAAAATTTAAACTCTTTTATGAATCAATTCATAAAGATAAAGCTTATTAAAAAGGATAAATGTATTGCAACTTTCTCCATTCTAACAAGAGGACTAATATTTATTATTAGCCTATTGTATGATATACTATATAAGGTATATTAGGTGTCGAGAATGACACGAAAAGGAGGACCGTTTGTGGTTGCATTAAGTTTAAGAGCACAAAATATTGGTATTGATTTAGGAACTGCTAATACGATTGTTTATCTTGAAAATGAAGGTATTGTGACACGTGAACCATCTGTAGTCGCAAAAAATATAGTTACGGAAGAAATTATCGCTGTCGGTCAAAATGCATTTGATATGATTGGGCGAACACCAGAAAATATTGTAGCAGTTAGACCAATGAAAGATGGTGTAATTGCAGATTATAATACAACAACAGCAATGTTAAAATATTTTGTACAATCAATTGTAGGTCGTTCTTTCTTTAAACCGATTGTAATGATATGTGTTCCAAGCGGAATTACGGATGTTGAAAAAAGAGCAGTATTAGATGCTACTAAATATGCTGGTGCTAAAGAAGCTTATGTAGTTGAAGAGCCATTTGCAGCAGCTGTTGGAGCAGGTTTACCTGTACAAGATCCAACTGGTAGTATGATTGTCGATATTGGTGGTGGAACGACTGATGTAGCAACAATTTCATTAGGTGGAATTGTGAATAGTCAATCTATCCGTATTGGTGGCGATGAATTAAATGAAGCTATTGTATTACATGTTCGTAAAAAATATAATTTATTAATTGGGGAAAGAACTGCTGAAGATTTAAAAATTCAATTAGGTTCTGCTTCAGTAGAAAAATCTTCTGCTTATGGAAGTATGCAAGTGCGTGGACGTGATATGGTTTCTGGCTTGCCAAGAATTATCGAAGTGGAAGCTGTGGAAATTGCAGAAGCAATGAGTGAAATTATTACGCAAATTATTGATGCCGTAAGAGATGTTCTTGAACAAACACCACCAGAAATTGCATCTGATGTGATTGATCATGGTATCGTATTAACAGGTGGTGGAGCATTGTTAAGAAATCTAGCAGAAGTTATTTCTGATTATACACAAGTTCCTGCCTTTGTGGCAAATGATCCTTTGGATTGTGTTGCGTTAGGAACTGGAAAAATTTTAGCAAATCCATTATTAATGAAAAAATAATGAAAAGGAGACTGAACAGTGAATCCAATATTTTCGAACAAGAAATTAATTGGTTGGGTTTTAGGTGGAATTGTAACACTATTATTAATTACCTTTTCACTCACTGTTGGTAGTAATATCGTTTCGCAAGGTGTCAATGATGTGACGAATATTTTAGGAAGAATGCTTGCGTATCCTGCCAATAGTGTCAATGATTTTATGGAAAGTATTTCTAATTTAACAAATACTTATCAAGAAAATCAGACCTTAAAACAAAAAGTAGAAACAATCTATGAATTAGAAGTTCAATTAAATGACTTAAAAAAAGATAATGAAAAAATGAAGGAAGCGTTGAAGTTGCAAGATACTTTAAACGACTATACTTTAATTAATGCAACAGTTATTGCAAGAAATCCAGATACTTGGAGAGATATTGTTACGATTAATAAAGGAGCAAATGATGGCTTAACACCTCAAATGTCAGTTATGAGTGATAACGGATTAGTAGGTAAAGTATTAGATGTGAATCCTACAAGTGCTAGAGTTGCTTTGTTATCGAATAATGATAATACTTTAGTTCGTGTTGCTGCGATGATTCAAGGAGAAAAAGAATCCATTTATGGAACATTAACAGGATTTGACCATGAAAAAAATATTTTAATTATGAGTCAAATTCAAGCAACTCAAGAAATTAAAGTGGGAGATAAAGTTGTTACATCCGGTTTAGGAGGCGTATCTCCAAGCTCATTATATATTGGTACAGTTGAAGAAGTAGCGATGGATCGTTTTGGACTTTATAAAGAAGTTCGTATTAAACCAGCAGCGGATACAAATGATGTTCGTTATGTAACAGTGGTGAAACGAACAAGTGAAAGTAGGACTGAATAATGCATACTTCGAAACGTATTTATTGGTTACCGATTTTGATGATTATTGCTTTCTTAATTGATGGAGTGATGATGAATCATTTTTCAGCATTTCTGATGGAATCAGGATATACTCTTGTTCCAAGAATTGTTGTTATAACGTTAGTATTATTTACTTTTATCATTGATCATTCAAGTATGTTTTGGTTTGCGATATTAGTTGGTTTTATGTACGATAGTTATTATTCTGGTATATTAGGAATTTATATGGCGATTTTTGCTCTTATTGTTCGATTGATTGGACATATTAGAGGAAAAATTAGTATTAATCCATTCACACTAGGATTAGCATTAATTTTTTTACTAACGATTACTGAAACAGGTGTTTATGTGATATTTTCATTAATTGGTATTCAGCATCTTACAGTACAACAATTTTTAGTTCAACGATTAGGAGCTAGTTTAATATTAAATATTGTTTTGTATTACTTATTGTATATTCCATTGAAAAATTTTGCATTATGGGTGCAATCAGGGATTTCTCATGAAAAGATTTCTTTACGAGCAGCTTGTAGAAATCAAGGGAATTCATATCATTATCGTTAAAATGAAGCCGGTTCATGCCGGCTTTTTGTGTACGAACGTATGTGCGAAAAAAGTAGAAGAAATAATAAAAGATATGTTATAATAACATAAAAGAAGGAGGTATAATGATGAGCAATTTTTACGATACAGCAAATCAATTAGAACGTGAACTTCGTCAATCAGAAGAGTTTACTGCAGTAAAAGAGGCTTTTGAAGCAGTACAACAATCTGAAGAAGCAAAAGCTTTATTTGAAGAGTTCCGTGAAATGAATGCAAAATTCCTACAAAAACAAGTGAATGGTGAAGAATTGACTGAAGAAGATTCAACTTATGCAAATGATTTATATCAAAAAGCAAGTTCTAATGAAGCAATTCAAACATTAATGCAAGCAGAACAACGTTTAAATACAGTAATGCAAGATATTAACCGCATTTTAACAACTTCATTACAAGAATTATATCAATAATTACATTGATCGAAACGGTCTTATTGATTTTTAGCCTATGAAATAAAATTCATAATGGACTAGAAGTGAATAGATCGTTTTATTTTTTTACAGATAAGGAGTTTTTATGATTCGCTTTATTCATTGTGCCGATATACATTTAGGAAGTCCTTTCACTGGACTACAACAAAAAAATAGTACGATTGCATTTCAAGCAATAGAAGCTACTAAAAAAGCCTTTTTAACTTTAATTAATACAGCGATTGAATATCATGTTGATTTTGTGTTAATTTCAGGAGATATTTTTGATTCTAGTCATCAACATATTCAAGAAAAAATTTTTTTAAAAGAACAATTTCAACGATTAGCTCAAGCAGGTATTTATACTTACTTGATTCATGGAAATCATGATTATGGGCGATTTACTGAAGATTGGAATAATGACTGGGTAAAAGTGTTTAAAGAGGAAGTTTCAACAGAAATATTGAAAACCTCCTCAGGAGAAAGTGTAGCTATTAGTGGATTTAGTTATGATACAAGATGGATAACAGAGTCAATGGCAATGCATTTTCCGTTAAGAAATTCATTAGTGGATTATCATCTTGGAATGTACCATGGTCAAACTCGTACAGCATCTGATTCATCTACAGCATATGCGCCATTTAAAGTTAGTGATTTAGAAAAGCTTCATTATGATTATTGGGCTTTAGGTCATATTCATCGTGCTATGGATTTAGATTCTTATGGTAAAATTGCATACTCTGGTACGATTCAAGGACGGAGCTTTAAGGAAATGGGTGAAAAAGGTTTTTATGTCATTACTTTAAATAAAAATCTACCGATGAATAGACAATTTGTTTCTTGTAATCCAATTGAATGGGTGGAAATAGAATTTTTAGTGGAAGAAGTTCATTCTATAGAACAAATCGTATCACAGCTCTATAGAGAAATTTTAATTCAAAAATGGAATGATGATAAAACTTATTTGTTAAAATTTGTTTTAATTGTGGATAGAGGCTTTAATCAAACATGGTTGAAATTAATCGAAGACTTACTCCAAAAGGAAATTTCAAAAAAATATGAAAAATTATATTTGATAGAAATGGATGTCGAATTTAGGAAGTTAAAAAGAAATAATCAACTAAGCATTGAATTATTGGAGGATGAGGAAAGTCATCTAAATCGACTTCAAGATATTCAAAATATTGCTATGCAACATACTCTATTGGCAAAATATTTTTCCAAAGAAATGAGTAGTGAAGCATTTCAACATAAAATGGTTCAAAGAGCGAAAGTTTTAATTGAAACAAATATGGAAGTAGGTGATGAAAATGTATATTAATAGAGTTGAAATTTTTGGGTATGGAAAATGGTCAAAAGTACGAATGGATTTTCATCATCAATTACAAATATTTCAAGGGAAAAATGAATCTGGGAAATCGACTTTACGTTCTTTTATTCAACATGTCTTATTTGGTTTTCCAAAGAAAGTTTCTGGTAAATACTCTTATGAACCTCAAAATGGGGGGATTATGGGAGGACGAATTTGGTTAGATGAAACTTTAGAAGGCTCTCTTTTCATAGAAAGATATATCAAAAATGGTAAGCAATGTTTTAAATGTGAAACGACTTCAGGGAAAAGTTTATCCGAAGATAGATGGCAACAATTGCTTTTTCAAATGGATGAAAAACAATATGCACAAGTTTTTGGATTTAATAAAGAACAATTAGACCAATTTCAATTTTCTTCAATGGAGGAAATGGATCAATTTCTCTATAGTGTTAGCTTAACCGGTAGCGAAGAATGGATGAAATTGTCAACAAGATTACAAAAACAAGCAGACGCTATCTTTACTCCTAAAGCTGTTAAAAGAGTCATTAATCAGCAATTACATCAATTAGATTTACAAATGGTTAAAATAGAAGAATTAGCAAAAAATAATGATGTTTATGAAGAGACACTTCAAAAATCTGAAGAGATTAAGCAAGAAATTCAAAGACATTCGCTAATGATTCAAAATAATCAGGAAGAAGAAAGAAAACTTCAATTATTACAGTCTCATTGGCGCAGTTATGAAAGATGGAAAGAATTAAGAAATAACATTAATTTAAATCAGGAAAAAAGTTGGAATTCTGAATGGAAGTTTGAATTAGAAAGAAATCAATTAGATTCTGAATGGAATGAACAACAAATTCATGAATTGCAACATGAGTATCAGCTATGGAAACAAAGACATCAAAGTGAACAGCTACTAAAGGAAGATCCAAGATGGTCTCAATTATTGAATATTTCTTTGATGGAAGATGAAATAGAAGAAAAGATACTACTTAGAAAAAAACTAAAAGTAGAATTAGATGAATTAAAACAAAATATTCTAGAGGAAGAAGAACTATGGAATATTCATCATGAAAATATTCCTTTGGAAATCTCAAAATATGAAATTGAACAGTTAAAAGAAAAAATTGAACAGCAAAGAACGTTACAATTTGAAGAAAAAGAATTAGATACTAAAATGAATCGACTAAAAGAGGAAAAAGAAAAAATCAATAGTCATTCTAAAAAACAACATTCAAAAGATAATCGATTTAATATTATTGGACTATTAAGGTTTAGTGGAGTAGTGATTAGTTTTGTATCTCTTTTACTATTATCAAATCCACTGTTTAAAGCTCTTGGTGTGGTTATTGGAATTTCGATTGGTTTATCTAGTTGGATATATAAAAATAAATATGTTCATATTAGTCAGTTTCATGAGTATTTTTCAGCAAGATTAGAAGAAATTACTGATGAATTAGTGAAGTATACTTTACAAAGTAAAAATAATAAAGAAAAACTTGAAAAAATTGCTCAGGAATTATTTAGTTGGAAAAATAAATATGGCTATACTAATTCTAACATTTCAGTAGAACAACTTTGCCAAGGAGATGTATTAAAATCTCTTAGATACTTTGTTGAACAAAGACAAATAAAAGAAGTAATACTTCAAAAAATTGAAAAAGAATTAACTCAATTACAGATGACCTGGCAATGGGTTTTTGAAGTGAAAAAAGAAACTATTCCAAATACAATTGAATTAGAATGGAAAGTGTTGAAGAAAATCATTCAAGAAGTTCACAATTCTTATCAGAAAGAAATGTTTCAAATGAATGAAGGGTTAAAATTACAAGAGCAAATCCAACAATTGTATAGTGATAAGCAATTATTAGAAAATCAAAAGATATCGATATTAAAGAAAGCAAATGTTCAAAATGTAGAAGAATTTTATCAAAAAGATGAAACATATGAAAGAAATCGACTGTTGATTCAAGAATATACTCAGCTAAAGCAACAATTACAAGATTATTTAGAAGAATTGGAAGCAATACAAAGTAAAGAAGAATTGGAACAAAGAATGGAGAGTTCACATCACTCATTGTTAAAGCTTCTTCAAAAAAATCAATCTTTAATAGAAGAACAAGCACAAAAATTACAACAAATTCAACAATTAGTAACAGATGGAACTTATCATGAACAACTGATTGAATTTGAATTGTGGAAGGCAGAAGTTGAAGAACAATTAGTTGAATGGGCGAGTTGTTTATACGCTTCAAAATGGATTTTAGAAAGTTTACAAAAACAGTTACCATCACAAACTAATGAAGTCATAGAGGATGCTAGTCGTTACTTCAATCGATTAACCCAAGGCAGATATCAAGAAATTCGTATTCAGAATATGAAAGTTGTTGTAAAAAATAAGGATGAAAAATGGTTATTTGCTAGTGAATTGTCTAGAGGTACATTAGATCAATTATTAGTCAGTATTCGTTTAGCATTTATTGAAAATCTTTCTTCCAAAATAGCATTACCTCTATTAATCGATGATGGTTTTGTTAATTTTGATAGTGAACGTAAACAGATTATGTTACAATTAATTAAAGAGCTTTCAAGTAAATTACAAGTAATCTATTTTTCATTAGATGATGAACCTTTTACGATTGCTGAAACACCTGCTAGCCTCATTAGGCTACAAAGATAGAAAGAAGAGGAATTCATGGTAAAAAAATTATATGATTATGCAGTAGATGAAGCATTAGAATTGTTTTTATTAATAAAAACAGCTGATGTGAGATTAGCCAAAAATGGGAAACCTTTTTTAGCTTTTACATTCCAAGATAAGTCTGGACAAATGGATGGAAAATACTGGTCTGCAACACCTGAAGAAATTGAACGCTTCTCATCAGGAAGTATTGTTCATTTAGTTGGAAAAAGAGAAATTTTTAATGGAATGCCTCAAATTAAAATTACAGGACTACGTTTAGCAAGACCAGAATTTGGGGAACCAAGTGAAGTTTCAGATTTCTTAGAGCATGCTCCTATGAAAAGAGAAGAAATGGAAGAAGAGTTAAATTCTATTCTGTTTGAAATCATTAATCCAGTCATGAGAAGAATTGTGCATAAAATTTTAGGGAAGTATCAACAAGATTTCTTTGAATACCCTGCGGCTAAACGACACCATCATGCTTTTGCTGGTGGATTAAGTTATCATACATTATCAATGTTACGTTTAGCAAAAGCAATTGCAGAACAATATCCAGAAGTAAACCGTTCATTGTTATTATCGGGTGTTCTATTACATGATATTGGCAAGATTATTGAATTATCAGGAGCTATTGGGACTGAATATACACTTAAAGGAAAATTAATGGGTCATATTGTGTTAATGGATGAAGAAATTACAAAAGCCTGCGAAGAATTAGATATTGATCAAAGCCATGAAGATGTTGTCTTATTAAAACATTTAGTATTAGCACACCATGGTAAATTAGAATATGGTTCGCCAGTTCGTCCATTATTATTAGAGGCAGAGATTTTACATCATGTTGACTTAATGGATGCAAGTGTCACAATGATTACATCAGCTTTACAAAAGACAGAACCAGGACAATTTAGTGAACGAATTTTTGGTCTGGACAATCGAACATTTTATAAACCACGTACTGTAGAGTAGAAAATAAAAGTCTGTTTATCAGACTTTTATTTTTTTTGAGCAAAACTATTTACAAAATTATAAAAGAGGTATATGATACTAACTGTAATCAAAATTATTACATTTAAAGAAAGGTGATTCATATGTCAAAAAACGTTAAAAATATTATTATTGGGTTTGGTAAAGCAGGTAAAACAATTGCTGCTTACTTAGGAACACAAGGAGAAGAAACAGTCTTAATTGAAAAATCTCCTGTAATGTATGGTGGTACATGTATTAATGTTGGATGTATTCCAACTAAAAAAATTGCAACTGCAGCTGCTCGTAAAAAATATAGCCAAGAAGATGCAGCAAGTTATTATCAAAAATCAATTCAAGAGAAAAAAGCTTTAATTGCAGCATTAAATCAAGCAAACTATCAAAAAGTTAATTCAGCTCCAAATGTAACAATTGTAGATGGATTTGGTCGTTTTGTAGATGAACATACAGTTGCTGTGGATACTGCAAATGGTGTAGAAGAATATGTTGCAGAAAGAATCTTTATTAATACAGGTGGTACTCCATTTATCCCACCAATCGAAGGATTAAAAGTTGGAGGACCAATTCACACAAATGAAACAATTATGGATTTAGAAGAATTCCCAGAATCAGTTGTGATTGTTGGTAGTGGATTTATCGGATTAGAATTTGCAGCAACATATGCACAATTCGGTTCAAAAGTAACAGTTGTAGATGTATTCGATGCATTTATTCCTCGTGAAGATGATGATGTTTCAGCAGCGGTTAAAGAACGTTTAGAAGAAATGGGCGTTACTTTTGAATTAGGAATTTCTGTTAAAAAAGTTGAAACAGAAGATAACAAAGCAACAGTTTACTATGCTAAAAATGATGAAGAAAAAGTACTTGTTGCAGATGCAGTTTTAGTAGCAACTGGTAGAAAACCAAATATCCAAGGCTTAGACTTTGAAAAAGCTGGTGTTGAATTATCTGAACGTGGTGCTATTAAAGTAAATGAATTTTTACAAACAAATAAACCACATATCTTTGCATTAGGTGATGTAAATGGTGGACCTCAATTCACATTTATTTCATTAGATGACTTCAGAATCGTGAAAAACTTCTTAGCAGGAAATAAAGAATATTCAACTAAAGAACGTTCATTAATTCCAACTTCAACATTTATTAGCCCTACATTATCAAGTGTTGGTTTAAATGAAAAAGCAGCTCAAGCAGCAGGAATTCCTGTGAAAGTTGCTAAATTACCAATGGCTGCTGTTCCAAAAGCAAAAATTTTAGGAAACCAAGTTGGATTCTATAAAGTTTTAGTACATGAACAAACAAATGAAATTGTTGGTGCAACATTATTTGCAGAAGAATCTCATGAAGTAATTAATATCATTGCAACTGCTATTAAAGCGAAATTACCTTATACAGCTTTACGTGATCAAATCTTTACTCACCCAACAATGGCAGAAGCATTAAATGATGTATTTGGATTAATCAAATAGAGGAATCAAAATGGGAAACGACTTTATAGTAATCATCCATTGTTTAACGTATTTATCTGTTCATTGTGATAGAAGATTCTCTAGCCAACAATTAGCGCATAATGCATGTAGCAATCCTGTTATTGTGCGAAAAGTAATGAGTTTAGCTTCTTCTAAAGGATATGTTGATGTTGTTAATGGAGCTAATGGGGGATATAAAATTCAAGTAGATCCAAAAGATATTTCACTAGGGGATTTATTTATACTCGTTGGTGAAGATCAACGATTAAAGAAACAGTATCAATCTTCTCTGGATGAAGTTTGTCTTGTAGCGAATCATATTTGTAGTGTCTTTTCTGATTTGCAGGATAAACAAATTCAAAATCAAATAGATTTTTATCAAAAACAGAGTATATTCGATATTGTACAACGATTGCAAAAAAAGTCTGAAAAAGTCGAAGTTTAGGATTAGATTGAAGGAGTGAGTTTAATGGAATTTGTAAAAGAAGAAAATGCATTTAGACATTATAATGCAGTAGGTGAAGTGGATGCTGAAATTACATTTCAAGTTGAAAAAGATGTATTGATTGCTGATCATACTTTTGTAGATCCAACTTATCGAGGACAAGGAATTGGAAAATTACTAGTCGATAAATTAGCGGATTATGCAAGGGAAAATCAGAAGAAAATCCATCCAACATGTTCATATGTCGTTAATTTATTTAAAAAATATGACGAATATAGTGATGTGAAAATATAAAAAAAGTTAAAATTCATAAAAGTATCACGAATAATTCACAAAAAATTCACATTTTACCTTTATGATACAGCCATACCCAATAAAACACCTAAGGTTTACTTCTCCCAAATAAAAAATGAACTCCCAACATTTTTTATTAGTAAACCCTCCTAACCTTTTCCCGTTGTTAGAAATAGCAACGGGTTTTTTGGTTGTAAAAATCGTTAGGGAATAATTAAATTTTAATCATAAGTGTTGGAAGTTTTGAAAAGAAATAGTATAGTTATTTATTATAGGGAATAAAGGAGAAATTATGGCAAATCATTATTATACAAAAAATCCAGAAAGCATTAGTCAACAAAAGCATTGGACATATCGCTTGAAAGGAAACACTCTTTCTTTTACAAGTGATAATGGAGTTTTCTCAAAAAATACCGTTGATTTTGGTAGTGAATTATTAGTAGAATCTTATGATATTCCGGAGCAGTTTCAAAAAGCAAGTTTATTGGATATTGGATGTGGATATGGTACGATGGGACTTGCTTATGGAAAAGCTTATCCTGAATTATCCATCGAAATGATTGATGTCAATGAACGAGCATTAGTTTTAGCACAAGAAAATGCAAAGAAAAATGGAATTCATAATGTGGATATACATGAAAGTAATTTGTATGATTCTGTAAAGAAATCCCAGTACGAAATTATTATTAGTAATCCACCGATTCGTGCTGGAAAAATAGTTGTTCATACTATTTTAGAAAAAGCATATGATTATTTAGCTGAAAATGGTCAATTAGTCATTGTGATTCAAAAAAAACAAGGAGCTCCAAGTGCTCAAAAGAAAATGGAAGAAGTATTTGGAAATTGTGAAAGAATTCAATGGGATAAAGGGTATTGGATTTTAGTAAGTACAAAAGATTAAAGGAGAATATTATGACGAAAAAAAATAGTAAGAAAAGAATTTCAAATTGGAGATTGTGGGTTGCAGGACTATTATTTATAATCGCTGGATTATTATTTGCTGCTGGTCCGATTCGTTCGTATATGCTAGCACAATTCCAACAAGAGCATACGCAACAATTAACTAAAGTTACAGCAGCTGAAGTAAAAGAGAATGAAACTCAAGAAGCAGAGTTTGACTTTTCAACAGTTGAGCCATTAGATTTACAAGCAGTTGTAAAAGCAAAAATGGATACTTCTAAATTTTTAACATTAGGAGCGATTGCTGTTCCAAGTGTGAATTTAAATTTACCAATTTATAAAGGGATTTCTAATCCTGTGTTATTAGCTGGAGCTGGAACAATGAAACCAACTCAAAAAATGGGTGAAGGAAATTATGCGTTAGCGAGTCATCACTATTTTTCAGATGAAAAATTATTGTTCTCTCCATTAATTAAATTAAAAGTTGGGGATAAAATTTATTTAACAGATATGGAATATGTGTATGAATATGAAACAACAAGTATTGATTTAGTAGAAGCTTATCAAGTAGAAGTCATTTATGATGTTCCTGGAAAAACAGAGATTACTTTAATTACATGTGATGATTTACAAGCTTCTCATCGTTATAGCTTTAAAGGTAAATTCATTTCAAAAACACCAATTAGTGATGTGACTGAGGATGTAAAACAAGCATTCAATATTGATTTTACTACATTATAGAGAGAGGGTGGATTGATTGGCGACAATTCAAGATATTGCGAAAAAAGCTGGTGTAACTAAAAGTACTGTTTCAAGATATTTAAATGGTGGTTCTGTCAGCTTAGAAACAGCGCAAAAAATTGAAAAAATTATTAAAGAAGAAAATTATACGCCAAGTCCATTTGCTCGAAGTTTAAAGGCAAAGTCAAGTTCCATGATTGGAGTAATTGTTCCAAGAATGGATTCATCGGCAACTGCTAAGACTTTAATGGGAATTGATGAAGTAGTTGAAGAATTAAATTATGAATTATTAATGAATAATGCTAGACAAGATAGCAAAAGAGAAATCAAAGCTATTGAAGAATTTGCTCGAAATAAAGTAGCTGGAATTATTTTAATTGCGACTGAAATAACTTCAGAACATATTAAAGTCATAAAAAAATGTCCTGTTCCAGTTGTGATTGTAGGACAAGAGCATCAAGAGATTCATAGTGTGGTTCATGATGACTATCAAGCAGGATTTGAGCTAGTTGAGGCTCTTGCGAAACAAGGTTTTCACGAAATGACCTATGTAGGCGTTTCTAATCGAGATCATGCCGTTGGGGTTGTTCGAAAAGAAGGAATTTTTGCTGGGGCAAAAGCAAATCATTTTGATACGATTGAACAGCTTGAAGGTGATTTTTCTATACAAAAAGCATTGACAATTGGATTAGAATTATTTCAAAAGCCGAATCATCCTTTAGTAATTGCTGCAACTGATAATATTGCAGTGGCTCTTATGAAAGCTGCTCAACAATGTGGTAGAAAAATACCTGAAGAAGTAGCGATTGCTGGTTTTGGTGGATATGAAATTGGTCAATTTATGAATCCAACATTAACAACTGTAGAATTTCAGTTTAACGAGGCTGGAAGAGTGTCTATGCAACTTTTAGATAAATTAATTCGTAAAGTTCCGTGTGAGATGAGAACGACCATTCCTGTTCATGTAAAACTTGGAGAAAGTACAAAAAAAGCTAGTAATTAGGAAATCCTAATTGCTAGCTTTTTTATATGGTTCAACATGAATATCGACAAAATTAATTCCGAAGTGTTCAGAGAGTTCCATTTCGATTTCTTCTGTTACTTCATGACTTCTCCAAACAGATAGATTTGGATCCATACAGACGGTTAAATCTAAATAAATATTAGAACCATAACGACGAGCTTTCAATTCTTCGATACTTTTCACTTCTGGATGGGAAAGTATTAGGGGTTTATATTCTTTCATTTCTTCTGGTTCAAATCCATCGGTTAATTGAAAAGTGCTTTCGCTGAAAACATCATAAGCAGTTTTTAAAATCATCATTCCAACAATAAAAGCCATTACTCCATCTAACCATGAGATTCCTAAACTTGCTGCAAAAATGGCAATGGAAGTAGAAATACTTGTCAAGGCATCACTGTAATTATCCTTTGCTGCTGCTTTTAAACCGATGGAATTTATTTTTTTAGCCAGTGAATGGTTAAAACGATAAACTCCATACATAATGATACCAGAAATAAATCCTACTAAAGCTGTAATGAGGGCTGGAAGTTCTGGATTTGGATTCATGATTGTATACCAAGCGTTTCTAATAACTTCTATACCGATAATACACATAATAAAAGATGTAATAAGACTTGCAAGAGTTTCAAATTTCCAATGACCATAAGGGTGATTTTTATCTGCAGGTTTTTGAGAAATTTTTAAACCAGCAAATACTAGAACTGAAGATAAAACATCCGTTAAGTTATTTAATCCGTCTGAAAATAAGGCTTGAGAAAAAAATAATTTTCCAAATAATAATTTGCTGCTTGAAAGAATGATGTAAGTGATAATACTTAGAATTGCCCCTTTTTCAGCTTGTTTTAAACGTTGAGTAGCATTCATTTGATTCCCTCAATTCTGTAAAAGTTATTATAAGAGTATATCAGATATATAAAAAAATAAAAAGGAAAAGGTCTTTTAATCTTTTTAGAATGAAAAATATTGTGAAAGTGAAATAAGAAATCCTCTGTTTTGACTATCTCTATTGGCATTCTTTTGGTATAATAAAATCAATTGAAACGAAAGAGAGTGAAGTAAATGGCAACAGCATTAATTGTATATGCTAGTTTAACAGGGAACACAGAAGAAATTGCAGATATTTTAGCAGAATCATTAGAAGAACAAGGAGTAGAAGTAGATATTAAAGAATGTACTTCAGCAACAGCAGATGAATTTCATGACTATGATATTTGTGTAGTCGCAACTTACACTTATGGTACAGATGGTGATTTACCAGATGAAATCGTTGATTTTTATGAAGAATTAGAAGAAGAAGATTTATCAGGAAAAATTTATGGAGCATTAGGTTCTGGAGATACATTCTATGATAAATTCTGTCAATCAGTATTAGATTTTGATGAACAATTTGCTAAAACTGGTGCAACAAAAGGTGCAGAAAATGTATTAGTAGATTTAAATGCAGAAGAAGAAGATGTGAAAAATATCGAAGCTTTTGCAAAAAGTTTAGTAGAAAAATTAGGATAAAAGAGAAGGTAACAGTTTGAAAAAGAACTGTTACTTTTATTTATGGAGAAAAAGATGTATCAAACAATTGAAGGGATTGCGGAATATTTAGAAGTTGATATTGCGTATGTGTTATATTTAATTCGTGAAAAACAAATTTCTACAATTACAGTAGATGATGAAGTGTTAATTAATCGATCACAATTTGACTTTTTTATTAAGCAACGTCAAAAAATGATTGAAGAATATCAAAAATACTTAGATGAGCCGATTCCGGAAGATATTGATATTAAGGATGAGGATTAAAAAAAGGTTGACAAGATAGTGAAGTGTGAAGTGACCCCAAAAAGTCTAACTTTTGGGGTCACTTTGCTTTAAATTATACTTTTTTCTTAAACATTTGATACAAGTAGGTATTTATTGTGAGTAATTTTCATCAAAAAATTTCATAGAGTAGCTCCCTAGAATCATGGAAAAGTAGTAAAAATAGTTGTTATCCTAGTTGATTAAAAAAATCTCTGATTTCCTCATCTTTTATAAAATAATATATAATTTTCCCCTCTCTTCTAGTATCCAAGATGTTTTGATTGGCTAGTTTACGAAGATGGTGGGAGGCAGATGCCATACTGAGATTTAGTAAACAGGCTATATCACAGACACAGAGTTCTTCAACAGCAAGAAGATAGAAGATGATATTTATCTGTTTATTATCGGTAAATTTTGTTAAAATGCGAAGTGATTTTTGGACTTTTTCCTTTTCAAGGTAGTTCGTTGCGATTGTAATATTTTGTTGATTTATGACATTCACTTGGCAGATACTATCTTTTTTCATAATATTTTCTCCTAGCCTAATAT
>NZ_CAURVV010000035.1:0-16118 GCF_963528315.1 uncultured Granulicatella sp.
TAGTCCATTACGAAATATTTGACGATTATTATTTGTATTCATTTTGCCTCCTGCAATTCATAAATGGTTGTATAAAATAGTGTATCACACTTAAAGGTCTTTGACCATTTTTGATAATTAACTTAACGAAATCTTATGATTCATACACTTCAGGTTTTAATACTCCAATATATGGTAAGTTTCTTAATCCTTGTTTGTAATCTAAACCATAGCCAACTACAAATTTATTTGGAACTTCTACTCCAACATAATCTGCATCAATTGCAATAACACGACGTTCTTGTTTATCTAATAATGTTACAATTTTAACACTTGCTGCTTGACGATGTTTTAGTAATTCAACAATATGAGCCAAAGTACGTCCTGTATCAATAATATCTTCTACAATTAATACGTGGCGATCTTTTACACTTTGATCTAAGTCTTTCAAAATACGAACTTCACCACTAGATTCAAATGCATCACCATAACTAGATACATCCATAAAATCCACTTCTAAATCACAGTCCATTGCACGAACAAGGTCAGCCATAAAGAAAATAGCTCCCTTTAAAATACAGATGACTAATGGATTTTTATCTTGATATTCTGCTGTTAAAGTTTTCCCTAATTTTTCGATTGTTTCTTCTAATTCTTTCTTGCTGACAACTACTTCTGCAATATAATTATCTAACATGTTAGCACCTCTTCTTTTTTCTATATACTATTCTTATTCTATCAGTTTCTTTGCTTTTGGACAATGATTGTGTTTGACGAAATCCTAATATTGCGATTATTTCTTTTGAAGCATTTTCTACAATCCACAATTTCTCCCTTTCTTCTTTAGGAATTTTGTTATTAATACACCATCTTCTGATACTTTGATGTTGATTTTCTTTTAAAAGGAATCGATCATTTGGCTTTTTTCTACGAATCGTTAATGGAAAATCTTCCGTTGTGAGAAACATTTCCCATCCTTCTTCAGCTGTAAATGATATCCTTTCGTTTTCTGATAATACAATATCCGCAGATTGAAATCCCTCTACTCTTATTTCTTGATAAGTTATTTCATTTTTCAGTTCTTTTATAATCAATAACTGATGATATCTTTTTTGAAAAATCCAGCCTTTTGGTAAATTCAAATTCATCTGAGAAGTGTCAGATAGAATCGCTTCTTGAATATCTAAGACATTTTTGGCACTCAATAATCCTCCAAGTTTTTTAGATAATTCCACTAAAATAACTTTTTGAAGCGCTACTGGTTGCTTGATATAACTTTCTTTATTCCAAGACCATCCATTCTGTAATTCTATTAGTTGCTGTTCCATCCATTGATGCACTAGCTCCAATATCAATTCTTGTTGTTCTTGTAACGTTTGAGTAAATTCTTGAATTTTTTGATTCAATTTAGAATTTTCCTGTTTTAAAAGTGGAATAACTTCCTTTCTAAATCGATTTCTCGTATATTCTAGACTGCTGTTACTTTCATCTTCTCGATAAGGTATTTGATGAATCGAAGCATACTCGTATAACTTTTCTTTATCAACTGTTAAAAAAGGACGAATGAGATATCCCTCATTAAAGGGACGAATTAGCTTCATTCCAGCAATTCCTTCAATTGTACTTCCCCTTGTTAATTTCATTAAGACCGTTTCTACTTGATCATCTGCATGATGAGCTACTACAACATAGGAAGCTTTATTTTTTTCCATAGCTTCTTCCAATTTTTGATAACGAAACTTTCTTGCTTTTTCTTCAATCCCTACTGTCTGTTCAACCCCTTGTTCCCAATGATAAACTTCTATAGAAATATTTCTTTCGCCACAAAAATTTCTAACCATCTCTTCTTCTTCATCTGATTCTTTTCGAAGATGATGATGAATATGAACAACTGAAAAACTCAGTGTTTTAAACTTTTTTTGAAGTTCAAAAAAAATCTCTAATAATACCATTGAATCCACACCGCCTGAAACAGCTAATAAAAAAGATTCCTCTTGCCAATTAGGAACAAATTTCATTAAAAATGTTTCTACTTCCTTCATTTAAACACCTCCTATCTTATTACGTCTTACAATGACAAAAATGAGACTGGATATTTCCAGCCTCATTTGGATACTTTATTATGAACGACGTCCACCACGTCCGCCACGTTTACCTTCTGTATTACGTTTTAATGAAGTTAAACGATCTTCAGAATCTTTTAAGAAGGAACTCATCATTGCATCAAAATCATTCACTTTTGCTTGTGATGGAGATTTTTTCTCAAATGACGGAGCTGATTTAGCTGCATAAGGTTTTTTAAATCCTTGACCTTCTTGATTACGTGGAGCTGATTTTTGAAATTTTGGTTTTTCTTCAACAGTTTCTTCTGAAGAATCCGCACTTGCACGACGAATCGATAAACTTACCTTTCCGTCTCCAGAAATTTCCATTACTTTTACTTGTACTTCGTCTCCAACTGTTAAGACATCTTTAATATCTTTAATATAAGAATTAGATACTTCACTAATGTGAACTAAACCTGTTTTACGGTTTCCTAAATCCACAAAAGCACCAAAATTTGTAATACCAGTTACTTTACCAGGTAAAATATTCCCTACCTCAATTGACATATAAAAAGCGTTCCTCCTTCAAATTTCCCCTTTTATACACACGCTTGACGAGTATAAAAGATTATTTCCATCACTCATAATTCCTTGTCAAAATTAATGACGAGATTGATTATCTTTTGCTTGTTGAATTTTATTTTGTGCAGCATCATCAGGTGTATTAAAAATAATCTCTCCTGATTTACTTAAGTAATATTCACTACGTGCAAGTTTTGCTACATAATCATCTTGTTGTAATAATTCAACTTGTTGAACTAAAGATTTTTGTTGTTCTTTTACTTTTGATTCTTCTTTTTTTGCTTCTACAATTTGTGCTTCAATTTTACCAGCTTGGTTTAATTGTCCAACAATTTGTAGTATTAAAGAACCTGCAATTGCTATCACTACAGCCATCAGTAATGAATGCCACACAGCTACTCGTTTCCAAACAGCTACTTTTGGTAAATGAACATTTGTATGTGATTTTTTCTTTTTTGATTCAAACGCAATAATGTTGCTGTTTTTTTCTTGCTGTTTATTCACTACACTGACTCCTTTAATGATTATATGACGAGTATAACAAGAATATGATAACTAGTCTATGCTTTTAGGAAAATTTTATAAAAAAACTCTTTCTTAGCTAGAAAATGCTAGCTAAGAAAGAGTTTGCTATTTCAGACAAGTCATATTCGTTAATACTCTTCCGTCTTAAACTTGATTTTCTTCACTTCTAAATCAGAATGTTGTTCTTCCATATACTCTTGAATTTTCTCAATTACAATTTCTTCATCATGTTCTACACGTAAAATCAATTCATATTGACCATCTTCCAATTCCTTTGCTTCAACTTGAATGGACTGATAGTCTTCTAAATGACAAAAATCATAAATTTTCTGCATAATCGCTACATCTGGAACTAAGCAATGAATACTTACTTGACGATTTTGTGCTTTCAATGGAGATTCATGCGTCAATAATTGAATAATAACTACAACTGCTGCACATACAACACCAAAAATCCACATACCGCCACCAATCGCTAAACCAATCCCAGCTGTTGCCCAAATTCCTGAAGCTGTTGTAATTCCGCTGATTTTTTTATCTCTCATAAAGATAATACCACCACCGATAAAACTGATACCACTCACTACTTGAGCAGCCACACGTGCTGTATCATAGTCTGGTGTATCTAAGAATGCTTCTTTAGAAATCAACATCATTAACGCTGAAGTTAGCGCTACAATAACGTGAGTTTTAATCCCTGCTTGTTTATTTCTTGACTTTCGTTCATGTCCAATGGCCCATCCACACAAGCAAGCTAAAATAATGGCTATTAAATGTCTAGTTTCTAATATTGCATCAAAATTTCTACTTAAAATTGTTTCTACCATACTTGCTCCTTCCATGATCATTGAATGTCTTTTTGTAATCATTATCAAATGATAACGTGCTAATCATTCTATGCTTTTCTTCTATCATTGTCAAGAAATCTTATCTATTAATTTTCACATCATGAATTGGAGTAAATAGGATAATTATTACTTAGAGACACTCATGATTGACTCTCTCTTCAACATAAAGCTATCGTAAACCATCTTTAATAAACTTCCTATTAGAATCAAAATCCCAAAAGCTATCCATAACATTTGAAGATTCATCGTTCCAAGAAACACACTTCTAAGCACTTGTCCAATCTGAAGTGCACTTGCATAATCCATCACCTCTACTCCAAAGGAAAAAATATCAAAAAATACATTAATAATCATAAGAATCTGAAAATTAATAAAGATAGAATCTAGCTTAAATTGATTATCCTTTTGCTTGCTTCGATTATTCATCCATAAAATCATCACTCCTACAACAGTATAAACAATCGTTAAGTCCGCAATCACATAAAAAGGGGCTAACTGAAATGTTAAAATTGTACCCTTTATCATCATTGGAACAAACAAAACAGCTATCAACAATAGTTCAAACACTAAAATTCCTTTTTTTATTTTTAAAGGTAGTTTCATCATACTAACCATTGCACATAAAAAGGCTAAGAGGCTAACTCCCATTGCTCTCCATGATTCATAAGTTACTACCACAATTCCTTTTGTACTAAAGTACATACCAAATAAAAACATAAGAATTGACGTAACCATTGCTATACTACTATAGATTTTACTAACTTTATTCATCTTTCTCTTCCTTTCTACGATAAATTTTAAAATAGTTATTTTCTTCACATACAGTATAATGAAAACAAATTTCTTTCTCAATAGATCCTTTGTTTAAATTTTTCTAAAAAAATAAGAGAGGTTGACGAATCAACTCTCTCTTCTCCGTTTTAAAACTCTTCTGTTTTTACTACTTGTTTTTCTTCTAAAATCGTAAACATTTCTTTTGCATCTTCTTTTCTTGTTGAATCTAGAATTGCATCCACTCGAACGGTTACGGTCTTATTTCCAAATTGAATGGTAATAATATCTCCTACTTTTACATCTGTTGAAGATTTTGCCACTTTATCTTGGACGGTAATTCTTCCTTTATCCGCTACTTCTTTGGCGACGCTTCTTCTTTTAATTAATCGTGATACTTTTAAATATTTATCTAATCTCATCCTGTTCTCCTCCTCATTTCCATTTTCTTGTAAATCTTAATAGTGATTTCCCTTTTGGAATCATCAACCATTCACGAATCGTAAATAATTTTATACGAATAGCACCTATTAAAAATACGATCATTCCAACACTTACTAATAATAGAGCAATCAGTGTATCTTTTGTTCTGGAATCACCAGAAGGGAAATAGCGTTCCAATAAAATATTCAAAATCCCTACTACGACTGCCATTCCAATCGTTACAATTCCTAATTTTATAATCGTTGCCTGTTGTTTATTTGACGAAGCCTTCCACTCTCCACTCAAAATACAAATCATTCCTAACATCACAGATAACCCTAAAATCGTCGCAATACTAGCTCCTAATGTTTGAAACAGAGGAATAAACCAAAGATTACCGACACCCTTAGCAATCAATCCGACAAATAATGCTATAAGCGTAATGGAATATTTTCCCGTACTTTGTAATATCCCATGGTAAGCCATCATCATAGAAGCTAACACAATACTAATAATATAAACACTGAGTACATCGTTACCTTGTATATCTCCAAACAGCATATGATTAACTCTTGGCAAAATAACTAATAATCCTACTGTTGCTACTACTGAAAATACCATTGTCATTTTTAAAAGAGACTGTTTCAAATGCCTGAATTCCTCTAAATGTTGTTTTGTATAACTACGACTCAATAATGGTAAATAGCTTGAAGAAAATCCAACTCCAACAACCATTCCCAATTGCACTAGTGGTTGTCCTCTATCAAAAATTCCTTTTAAATCTTTGGCAATTTCTTGACTCATTCCCTGTTCAACTAAGCCTTTAAATAAAGTAAATGAATCGATTAATTGAAACAATACTAATATTGAGCTTAATAAACATAGAGTTCCACCTTCAATAACTAATCTCTTTAGTAATACTCCCCATTGAATCTTATGAGGTTCAATGACACGACTGCCATTCCAACTTTCAAAGGAGTCTGATTTTTTATAATACAATAATACAAAAGTTGCCATCACTGCTGCAATGACCGCACTCGACATTGCCCAAGTTCCAACTACATATAAATCATTCGTAAGACTTCCATAAAAACTTGCGGCTAATAAAATAACACTTACTCGAACGACTTGTTCTATTACTTGCGAAACAGCCGTTGGAACCATTCGATTCGTCCCTTGGAAATAACCTCTTGCAATCACCAAAAATGGCATCATTAAAAACATCCACGAAACACTTTGAATGACAGATGACAATAAAGCATCTCCCATCCATGAAGCAATGAGTTCTGACTGTGTATATAGCAGTAAAAAGACTCCTATTCCTAATCCGCTTAAAATCCAAAATAATCGTTTTAAAAGCGGCAATAGTTCATAATCCGAACGATACTGAGCAATTAATGCTGAAACAAATACTGGAAAACCAGAGAGAGCAAAGGTCATTCCAATTCCATAAATGGGATATACTTGCTGGTAAACGTAAAAACCAGTATTTCCAACCATATTTTGGAAAGGCACTCGATAAACGGCACTTAATATTTTCGCAATGAAGGCTGCTAGTGATAATACCAACGCTCCTTGCATCATCTGTCTATTCGATTTAACCATTATATCCCCCTCTCTGTTCTTATTCATTGTCCTCTTTTTGTGCTTCTACAACTTCACAACATTTTTCTAAGAAAAGTTTGATTTGCTCTAACCATAAATCAGTTGGTTGATTCGTTACATTGAGCAACACTTGTAAGGTTGTTCCTTTTTTAGTAACTTGAGCAGGTAATTTCACTGGCCCAAGCGCTTCAAAAATAGCAACTCCTTCTAATCGTTGAGCTACCGGCTGAGCAATCGATACGACGATTGAATTTTGACTTCGTTTAATTGAAGTAATCGACAATTGCTCTGCAAAATATTTTAACATTCCAACTTCTAATAAATAGCTCACTTCATCAGGGAATTCTCCAAATCGATCAATAAAATCATCTAATAATTCATGATATGTTTCCATACTATCAATCGAACGAATCCGTTTATACATTTCAATTTTTTGACGCTCATCTTGAATATAAGTAGCTGGAATATAAGCATCCACTTGTAAATCAATTTCAACAGAGTCTTCCATTGTTGGAACAGCTTTTCCTTGTTTTTTCAATACTGCTTCACTCAACATTTGAGAGTATAAATCAAATCCAACTGAATCAATAAATCCATGCTGTTGTTTTCCTAATAAATTCCCTGCACCACGAATCGATAAATCTCGCATTGCAATTTTAAATCCAGACCCTAATTCTGTAAAATCACGCATCGCTTGCAGACGTTTTTCTCCAACTTCCGTTAACGTTTTATCTGGTTGATACATTAAATACGCATATGCAATACGGTTAGAACGTCCCACTCTTCCACGTAATTGATATAACTGAGACAATCCCATATGATCTGCATTTTCAATGAAGAGAGTATTTACATTTGGAATGTCTACCCCTGTTTCAATAATCGTCGTTGTGACTAAAACATCATATTCGCCTTCAATAAATTGATATAAAATATTTTCTAACGTTGTTTCACTCATTTGTCCATGAATGACTCCAACTCTTGCTTCAGGAACTAATTGACGTAATTCATCTGCTTTCTTCTCAATGGTTTCCACACGATTATATAAGTAAAAGACTTGTCCTCCACGAGCTAATTCCCGTTCAATTCCATCTTGAATGGTCATTGCTTGTTGCTCCATTACAAAAGTTTGAACAGGATAACGGTTTGAAGGTGGCGTTTCAATAACGGATAAATCACGTACTCCTAGCATCGACATGTGCAAGGTTCTTGGAATTGGAGTAGCTGTTAGTGTTAAAACATCGACTTGAGATTTCAATTGTTTCAAGCGTTCTTTATGTTTTACACCAAATCGTTGTTCTTCATCGACGACTAATAATCCTAAATCTAAGAAATTCACATCTTTTGATAAAACACGATGTGTTCCAATCACGACATCCACTTGCCCTTTTTGCAATCCTTCGATTGTTTCTTGTTGTTCTTTCTTCGTTCTAAAACGACTTAACAATCCTATTTTGAACGGATAATCTGCAAATCTTTGAACAAAATTTTCATAATGTTGCTCCGCTAAAATCGTTGTTGGCACTAATACTGCCGCTTGCTTTCCATCCATTAAAGCTTTGAAAACTGCACGCATGGCAACTTCTGTTTTCCCATAACCAACGTCTCCAACTAGTAAGCGATCCATTGGTTTATCTTTTTGCATATCCGCTTTAATTTCTTCAATACTTCTTAATTGGTCTTGAGTTTCTGAATAAGGGAAAGCATCTTCAAATTCTTTTTGCTCAACGGTATCCTTACTAAAGGCATATCCTTTTTCTGCATCACGTTTGGCATATAATTCAATTAATTCATCCGCAATATCTTCTATTTTAGTTTCAACTTTGCGCTTCGTTTTTGCCCATTCACTACTTCCTAATTTATTTAATTTAGGAACTTTTGCATCCGAAGAAACATATTTTTGAACTAATTTAATTTGATGCACCGGAACAAACAAATGCCCTCCATCTTGATAGTGAATCGACATATAATCTTGATGGACACCATTAATTTCTAGTGTTTCCATCCCTTGGTACACACCAACCCCATGATTGACATGAACAACATAGTCTCCAACTGCTAATTCTGTATAACTCTTCAATCTTTCCGCATTAGAAATTTTTTGAGTTCTTGGAGCACGCTTCGTTAATTTATTAAATAGTTCCTTTTCTGTAACAACTACAAACTTATCTTGTGGTAATTCAAATCCATGACTGAAGGAACCGACCATAATTTGAAGAATTCCTTCTTGTACTTCTTTTGTAATAATTGCTGGAATATCAAAATCATGGAAAGTTTGTTCCACTTTTGAAGCTCTCGTTAAATGATCCACCACTACGATTACTGTAGCTTTTTGTTTTGCCCAACGATCTGCTTCTACTTTTACCATTGGCATTTGCGAGAAGAACTGTGTCATCGAACGTTCTTGAATATTATAAATGGCTTCAAACGTTAATCGCCCTAACCCTTTTTGGAATAATGAGAAATAGGTTCTTGGTAATGTCGAATCTTTTAATACCTTTTTCCCTTCAAAAATCATATCAATCGAGCTAGCAAGCATTCCTAATTCTAATTGATGCACTTTCCATAATCCTGCTTCTTCATAAAGTGAACGTTGTTTTTCTTGAATACGAGCGTAATCATCAATGACTAAATATCCTTTTTTAGACACATAATCTAAAATAGATGTTTTTTCTTTATAAAATAATTCGAGCCAATAAGAAATTTTAGGAGGAATTTCTCCTTCTTCTAATTGTGCTAATAAGTGATTCATTTGATTCGTTAATAATTGAGTACGTTCTTCTGATTCACTACTCTTTATATCTTTTTCATAAGCTTTTTGAATTTTATCCTTTGCTTCAAATACTCTCTCATATTCAAATGGAATATCTGTTGCTGGTAAAAGAATAATATTTTCCACCATTTCAAGTGAGCGTTGTGTTTCTGCATCGAAATAACGTAATGAATCTAATTCATCATCAAAAAAATCTAAACGAATGGGATGTTCTTGATCTAATGGATAAATATCAACAATTCCTCCACGAACTGAGAAATCTCCCGGTGTAGCTACCATGGCTTCTCTACGATAACCCATTCGTCCTAGTTTCGTTACTAAATCTTCTACCTCTAACTGAGTTTCTCCAACGACTAATTCAATAGTACTATTCTTCCAAACTTGTAACGGTACTAATGGCTTTTGAATTCCTGATAATGGAACAACTACAATTCCTTTTTCTCCACTAGCTAAAAACTGCAAAGCTCGAATTCGATTACTCACGACTTCAGGAGAATGAATGGAGTATTCTGCCGCTAAAGATTCCTCTACTGTAAATAAATATACTTCATCCTCATACCATTGCAATAATTCTTCATATAATTGAGTCGCCTGTAACATGGTTGGCGTTACAACGACTAATGGTCCCTTCCAATTATCATAGGCATTCGCCACAGCTAAATGCTTCGCTGCTCCAGTTAATCCTAAAACTAACTGACTTTGCATCATCGGAAGGTTTTCTATCCATTCTTTAAAACTATGGATTTGTTTTTTACTAATTCCTAACGGTAACATATCTTTTCCTTTCTTTTGATATAGGCACTAAAAAGGTTGAAACTTTCGCTCCAGCCTTTTCTCAAATTTATTTAATTATAACGATTCATCGTTTGAATAAAGTTATCGCCTTTTATCCAATCTCTTAACGCTTCTACGCTTTTATCCACAGAAGCTAAAATTTCTTCTTGTTCTTCTTTTTCAAAATTAGCTAATACATGATTAACTACACTTCTACCTGGAGCAGGTCGTCCTACCCCAATTTTAATACGATTAAATTGGTCACTGCCTAAACAACTAATGATACTCTTAATCCCATTATGTCCACCGGCACTACCTTTTTGACGCAACCTAATTTTTCCGACTGGAAGATCCATATCATCATACAGTACCACAATATCTTCAATTCCAATTTTAAAATAATTCATTAATGGACGAACCGCCTGACCGGATAAATTCATATACGTCAATGGCTTCATTAATATTACTTTTTCTCCATCAATATGCGTTTGAGTAAAGGTTGCATCAAATAATGCTTGATTAAATTCTAAATTTTCTTGATAGGCAAATTCGTCAACGGTAATAAATCCAATGTTATGACGAGTTCCTTTATATTTCGCCCCTGGATTTCCTAATCCAATAATTAATTTCATACGTTCACACCCATTTCTCTGTTGAGTCCTTTCTAGTATATCACAAACTGTTCAAAAATCGAAAAATTAATAAACTAACAGACCTGTGATAAGTTCTTCACATATAATTTTTTATATTTTTTACTTTTTTGAAATTATGAAAATTAGCGTTTGACCGAAAATGAAAAGATATGAAAACGAAAACATCAACATTTGAAAAAAGTTCATTTTTTCAAAACTTTAGATTAAGTATCACAAATCAAATCGTGCTATACTATGGATAGTTATTCCACGAAGGAATAAGGAGGTAATACAATGGAAAAAACAATTAAAGCTAGTAACAAAGTGATTTTAGTCGGAGACGGTGCTGTAGGTTCTAGTTATGCATACGCACTTGTACTTCAAGGAATTGCTGAAGAACTTGGAATTATTGATATTGCAAAAGAAAAAACAGAAGGAGATGCTTTAGACTTATCACACGCTCTAGCATTTAACTCTCCTAAAAAAATCTATGCAGCAAGCTATGAAGACTGCCATGATGCAGACGTTATTTGCATTACAGCAGGTGCTGCTCAAAAACCAGGAGAAACTCGTATTGACTTAGTACACAAAAACTTAAAAATCTTAAAAGGAATTATTGATCCTATCATGGCTAGTGGATTTGATGGAATTTTCCTAGTTGCATCAAACCCTGTAGACATTTTAACTTATGCTACTTGGAAATTTTCTGGATTACCAAAAAATCGAGTAATTGGTTCTGGTACAGCATTAGATAGTGCTCGTTTCCGTCAAGCAATTGCCGAATTAATCGACGTTGATGCTCGTAATGTTCACGGATATATTTTAGGTGAACACGGAGATACTGAATTCCCTGTTTGGTCACATGCTAATGTCGGTGGATTACAAATTTATGAATGGGTTCGCCAAAATCCTGAAACAGATGAACAAAAATTAGTAGAAGTATTCTTCCAAGTAAGAGATGCTGCTTATGAAATTATTGCGAAAAAAGGTGCTACTTACTATGGTATCGGAGCTACTTTAGCAAGAATTACTAAAGCAATTTTAAATAACGAAAGAGCTATCTTCCCACTATCTGTTTATCTTGAAGGACAATATGGACAAGAAGATGTATATATCGGCGCTCCAGCCGTTATTGGACGAGATGGTATTCGTCAAATTATCGAAATCCCACTAGCAGACTCTGAAC
This sequence comes from uncultured Granulicatella sp., assembly GCF_963528315.1. Classification (GTDB taxonomy): domain Bacteria; phylum Bacillota; class Bacilli; order Lactobacillales; family Aerococcaceae; genus Granulicatella. The sequence goes on from NZ_CAURVV010000035.1 coordinate 12,141, forward strand.
AAGAAAAAATGGACTTATCAGCATCTGCCTTAAAACAAGTCATTCACGACGCATTTGAACGTTTAGAAAATGAATAATTATTGAAAATACTAAAAAGCACAAAATCGATGGCGCTTTGCCGTGATTTTGTGCTTTTATTTTTTACGTAAAAATACCTCATTCTCCATCATCCAATTTTTGAGTCCATAAATATGTGGCAATAAACTCTTCCCTAAAGGAGTTAATCCATAATACGTCTTTTGTCCTGTAGAGGATTCTCCTTTTTTATAAACAATATGAATTTCTATCAAATCATTTAACGTTTGCGATAACATCTTTCTTGAAACTATTCCAATTTCACGCTCTAATTGTGCGAAATACATTTCCTCTTCAGCTAATGTTAATACAATAAATATGCTCCATTTCCCAAGTAACGGTAACGCTAACTCTCGTAAACATCTGTCTTTTTCCATAGGCACCTCAAAGTAACTTCTTTTCTAACAAACTTAATCTGATTATTATTATACCCATAACTAGATATGATTGCTATAAAGGAGTGTTTCGATGTTTTTTAAAACTTTTGAATTCGAATTTGAAACAAGACGATTAATGTGGTATTGCCCCTATGGCGGAAGTGATTTTGCAGAAGTTCAATCGACTACAGAAAAGATAAAAGAAAAAAATTATGAATCCTGGTATGCAGAATGGTATAAACTCAGTACTAAATTAACACAAAAAAACTTTAACAGTTCTATTTCTAAAGGGAAAGCCTATTTAAGAGCTAGTCGATATTTTCAAGCAGCTGAATTTTTCTTATCTCCTAAAGACGATAGAAAACTAAATTGCTATGAACTTTCCGTCGATTATTTTTATAAAGGACTAGATTTATTATCGATTCCTTATGAACTAAAGGAAGTACCATATGAAGATTATTCCTTACGAACATTATTTTTTAAAACTACTCAACCTCCTAAAGGAACCTTATTCATTTGTGGTGGATTCGATGCATTATTAGAAGAACTTTATTTTACAAATGTAAAAGCATCTTTAGAGGAAGGGTATCATGTCATTTTATTTGAAGGCCCTGGACAATCTCGGGCGATTCGAACGTATCAGAAAAACTTTACCCCACGTTGGGATTTAGTTGTAAAAGCTATCCTTCAGGCTTACCAAGAAGAAATTGTCTTACCCAAAATTGGAATTGGACTATCCTTAGGTGGATTATTAATCGCAAGAGCTTCCGCATTAAATGAGCATTTATTCGATAAAATTGTTTTATATAATTATTTTCCAAATATGTTGGATTCCTTTAAAACAAATATCCCGAAAATCCTTCATCCATATTTAAAAAGTCAATTTCCACCTTTTTTAGAAAAAATGATTGAAGGATATATTGCTCATGTCCCCTTTTTAAACTGGCAAATTGAACATGCAAAATGGGTTTTCGGATGCGAGTCACTCAACCAACTCATTACTCGATGCCGAGATTTTTCAGAACTTCCAGTCAAAAATCCAGTTCTTCTTTGCGTTGCAAAAAATGATAACTATTATCCTTCTGAATTAGCAACACAATATTTTGAACAATTAGACGTTCCGAATAAAAAGATGAAAATTTTCGACAAAGAAAATGACTACAGTGATCTTCATTGCCAAAACGGTGCTGCATTTGATACAAATGATGTTATTTTTGATTGGCTTTCGGAAGGTTGATGAATTATAACAAATTAAGATCAAGTTTCGATAGAAAATAATCCATTAACCGTTTGACACAAGTGTTACACTCGTGCTAATATAACTTTGAGGTGAACAAATGGCAACTGATAAAAATCGGATTATGATTAGCTTGGATGATAAAAATCTCGAGAAGCTTGAAAACTTAATAGAGGATGCTAGAGATAGAAGAGGTATGCGATTAACCAAGTCTCAAATCATCGAATTACTTCTAAATACCGTCGATTATTTCGATGATATTATGGGAGCTATTTATTCAAAAAAATAATAGCAGTTTTGTTATTATTTTTTTACCTCAAGGTGTAACACTAGTGAAAAGAAGGTGATAAAATGGTTGTTTATATACGAGAAAGCAAAGTACCAAATGAAGTTTCCATAAATAAATATAATGCTCAAGTAGGAGCACATTTACTAGGTGAAGAAGTTGTTTTATACCACTCCTTCAATGAAATCCAACAATTAACAAGCGAGGACTTAGTGGTAGATTACATAACAGAAACTAGGTCTCTATTAAACATGATGAATCTAACCATTCCTATTCTGGATTATCCTAAAGAACTTGAAAAATTTTATGGTCGAAAAATATATGAAGGAATTCTAGGAGAAATTGTCAATGAGCCTAATAATTGGGGAAAATTTATTAAACCTAAAGCAGGTTCAAAAGTGTTTACAGGAAGAGTTGTTAATAGCACCCGTGATTTAGTAGGAATAGGCCTGCCTTTTGATTACCCTATTTGGATTAGTGAAGTTGTAGAATTTGTAGCTGAATGGAGATGCTTTATTTTAAATGGCAGCGTTCTAGATGTTCGATTTTATACAGGTGATTACCATGCACAGTTTGATGCAACTGTTATTGATGAAGCCATATCTTGCTGGAAAGATTCACCCACAGCTTATGGGCTAGATATAGGTGTAACTCATGACGGTAAAACACTTATTGTCGAAGTGAATGATGGATATTCATTAGGCAATTACGGTCTCTCTCCTTTAAAAGCCATTAAATTTTATAAAGGTAGATGGCAAGAAATGGTTAAACCCTATTTTGATCAAAATGAAGTCTTTGAAATTCCAAAAACTGACCTTTAGAACTACGATTTTTATGGTAAAATAAAAATACATTTTATAAAGGAGATTTCAAATGATTAAACTAATTGCCATCGACATGGATGGAACGCTGCTAAATGCTAACAAACAATTACTAGAAGAAACAAAACAATATTTCAAAGAATTTCACAACAAAGATACAAAAACACTATTAGTTCTATGTACAGGCAGACCTGAAACAGGAATTCGCCCTTACTTAAAAGACTTAGGCTATCTTGAAGAAAACCATTATATTATTAGCCAAAACGGTGCTAATATATACGAAAGCCAAACAGGGAACCGCATTATGGATGCCTTTGTAGATTCATCTGCTATTCAAAAATGGATTCAACTTGGAAAAGATCATGACATTAGCGTGCTAGGAGGCGGAGTTGATTACTACTCCTTTGACCAAGAACCAACAGAATGGATGGAATATGATGTAAAACTTGTCAATGGGCAAATCAAACGTATTACGATAGAAGAATCTCTTACAACAGATTTTTATAAAATTTTACTACTTGCAGACGAAGAACAATTAAACGAATTCGAAACAGTCATTCCAGATACTTGGAGAGAGGAATTCTATGTAGTTCGTAGCCAAAAATATTTAGTTGAAGTACTAAAAAAAGGCGTTAATAAAGCATACGGACTAGAAAAATTAGCACAAAGACTCAACATCAACCGAAACGAAATTGCCGCTATCGGAGATGCCGCTAATGATATCGAAATGCTTCAATACGCAGGATTACCAATCGCAATGGGAAATGCCACTGAAGAAGTAAAAGGTTTAAGTAAAATGGTAACAGACACAAACGAAAATAATGGTGTTATTAAGGCAATTGAACGAGTGATTAATGAGAGGAAATAAAAAAAAAAAACTTCCCTTTGTAGTATGAGCACTAGAAGCCATCTGGCTTCTAGCGCAGGAAAATTTGAGACCTAGGCTCAAATTTTAGCAATGAGACTCGCATTTGCGAGGCTGCTTGCGTCCTAATACTACAATAAAGTGAAGTCTTTTTCCCTATTCGCCCTCTACCGTGAAAATCGAAGCAAACTCGTCATTTTCTTCTGGTTCAGTTTCTTGCGACTTCGGCTCCAAGAAATAACATTCCTCAATAATTACCTCCGTCACATAAACATCCTGCTGATCACGATTCTTATAATGTCTCGAATGAATACGAC
>NZ_CAURVV010000036.1:0-15513 GCF_963528315.1 uncultured Granulicatella sp.
TCTCAGACTAAATTCAACTGATTTCTAAACTAGAATTTAGATTGAGAATTTACCAAATGCTAAAGTTTAGTCAAAAAAATAGTTATTCAGTATCGTTTATGGTAAAATTATTGCGTATGACAATCAAGGAGTATTCTTTTTAGCGTGCTTACTTTAGAAATACAAGAAGGTGATAATTCGTCTGTTTGTATTTCTAAAAGTAGGTTTAAAAGATACTCTTAAAATAATAGAAAAGGAGAATCGATATGTCAGAGAAAAAAGTATATAGCTATGAATGGGGCGGAAGACTTTTACAAGTTGAAATCGGTCAATTAGCAAAACAAGCAAATGGTGCTGTATTAGTTCGTTATGGAGATACAGTTGTATTAACAGCAGCAGTTGGTACAAAACAAGCAAAGGATACAGATTTCTTCCCATTAACAGTTAACTATGAAGAAAAAATGTATGCAGCAGGTAAAATTCCTGGAGGATTTATTAAACGTGAAGGACGTCCAAGTGAACATGCGACATTAACAGCTCGTTTAATTGACCGTCCAATTCGTCCAATGTTTGCAGAAGGTTTCCGTAATGAAGTTCAAATTACAAATACTGTAATGTCTGTAGATCCAAACTGTCCACCAGAAATGGCAGCAATGTTTGGTTCAAGTTTAGCATTATGTATTTCAGATATTCCATTTGATGGTCCAATTGCTGGGGTAGATGTTGGTCGTGTAAACGGAGAATACGTGATTAACCCTACAACTGAACAAGCTGAATTATCAGATATCGAATTATCTGTAGCAGGTACTGCAACTGCGATTAACATGGTAGAAAGCTCTGCTAAAGAAGTGAGCGAAGAAGATATGTTAGGAGCATTATTATTCGGTCACGAAGAAATTAAAAAATTAGTAGCTTTCCAACAACAAATCGTTCAAGAAATTGGAAAAGAAAAAATGGAAGTAACATTGCTATCATTTGATCCAGAAATCGAAAAACAAGTGAAAGACTTATTCAGTCAAGCAATGATTAATGCAATCCAAACAGAAGAAAAATTAGCTCGTGAAGAAAATATTGAAAAAGTTAAAGAAACTGCCTTAGAACATTTTGAAGCTGTTTTAGAAGACAATGATGAAAAAGCAGGCTTATTAAAACAAGTTTCTCAATTAGTGGATAATCTTGAAAAAGACGAAGTACGTCGTTTAATTACTGAAGAAAAAGTACGTCCTGATGGTCGTAAAATTGATGAAATTCGTCCATTGTCTTCAGAAATTGACTTATTACCACGTGTTCACGGTTCAGGTTTATTTACTCGTGGACAAACTCAAGCATTAACTTCAGCTACATTAGCACCTTTAGGAGAATATCAAGTCATTGATGGTTTAGGAATTGAAGAAGGTAAACGATTCATCCACCACTACAATTTTCCACAATTCTCTGTAGGTTCAGTAGGTCGTGCTGGAAGCCCAGGTCGTCGTGAAATTGGTCACGGTGCTTTAGGGGAACGTGCATTGAAACAAGTCATCCCAACTCCAGAAGATTTCCCTTATACAATTCGTCTTGTATCAGAAGTATTAGAATCAAATGGTTCATCTTCTCAAGCAAGTATTTGTGCGGGAACACTAGCCTTAATGGCAGCAGGTGTACCAATTAAAGCACCTGTAGCGGGTATTGCGATGGGATTAATTTCTGATGGTACAAACTATACAGTATTAACAGATATCCAAGGGTTAGAAGACCACTTAGGAGATATGGACTTTAAAGTTGCTGGTACAACAACTGGTATTACAGCTTTACAAATGGATATTAAAATCCAAGGAATTACGGAACAAATTTTACGTGAAGCATTAACGCAAGCGAAAAAAGCTCGTTTTGAAATTTTAGAAGAATTAACTTCTACAATTGCTGAACCTCGTAAAGAGTTAAGCCCATATGCACCTAAGATTGAAATGATTTCTATTCACCCAGATAAAATTAAAGTTGTTATAGGTCGTGGTGGAGAAACAATCAATAGCATTATTGATGAAACTGGCGTTAAAATTGATATCGATCAAGAAGGTCATGTATCCATCGCTTCAACTGATGCTGCAATGATTCAACGTGCAAAAGAAATTATTGAAGATTTAACACGTGAAATCGAAGCTGGACAAGTGTATGAAGGAACTGTTCGCCGTATTGAAAAATTCGGAGCTTTTGTTGAAATTGCAAAAGGAAAAGATGGATTAGTTCACATCTCTGAATTAGCGCATGAACGTGTGGCAAAAGTAGAAGATGTATTAGCGATTGGAGATAAAGTAAAAGTAAAAGTTACTGAAATTGATGGACAAGGTCGTATCAACTTATCTCGTAAAGCATTAATCGAAAAAGAAGCTTAATCATTCATGAAATGAGGCTAGGGAAAACCTAGTCTCATTTTTTATTTCCAAGAAAAAATATGAAATGTTAGTCAAAAAAACGTAAATATGGTATTCTAGAATAAGAATGTAAACAAGTTGGTAAGACAAAATACAACAAATAAATAAGATGAGGTGAACTATGAGTTCAATTAAAATAATGGCGCTAGGAGGCGTTCGAGAAAACGGTAAGAGTTTATATGCCGTTGAAGTAGATGAAGATATTTTCATCTTAGATTGTGGATTGGTTTATCCAGAGGACGAATTATTAGGAATCGATGTCGTGATTCCAGATTTTACTTATTTAGAAGAAAACAAAGATCGGATTGCAGGAATATTTTTAACCCATGGTCATGCGGATGCAGTAGGAGCTCTTCCTTATTTTCTGAAAAATATTCAAGCACCAGTTTTTGGGACAGAATTAACGATTGCTTTAGCAAAATATTATGTAGAGTCTTCTAAACAAGTAAAAGGATTCGATGATTATCATATCGTCACTGAAAATACAGAAATTGATTTTGAATCTGTAACAGTGAAATTTTTTAAAACAACCCATACTATTCCAGATTCAGTAGCGATTGTTTTAAAAACAGCAGACGGAAGTATTGTGTATACTGGAGACTTTAAGTTTGACCAAAGTGCTGCCGTTGGCTATCAAAGTAATTTTGGCCGTATTACGGATATTGGAGAAGAATATGTCTTAGCCTTATTAAGTGATTCTAGTGATGCAGAAAGTTACGAGGAAAATGTTAGCGATCGTAGAATTGAAGCTAGTATTTTAGATACATTTAGAGATGCTACAGGGCGTATTATTGTAGCTTGTGTAGCAAGTAATATTTTACGAATTCAACAAGTTTTTAATGCAGCTCATGAATCAGGACGTAAGATTTTCTTAACAGGGGTAGAATTAGAAGAAATTGTGAATATCGCATTGAAATTAAATAAATTAACGGTTCCTTCAGAAGATTTATTCGTAACAGCACGTGAATTAAAACGATTGGAAGATGATGAAATCGTTGTGTTAGAAACAGGAAACGTAGGCGAACCAATTAAAGCTTTACAAAAAATGGCACAAGGTCGTCACCGTCAAGTGAATTTACATCAAGGAGATTTAGTCTATATTGCGACAACTCCTTCAACTGCAATGGAAACAGCCATTGCTCGTACAAAAGATATGATTTACCGTGCGGAAGCTGAAGTCGTTGAAATGGCTGATAATGCGAAAGCAAGCGGACATGCGACTCCAAATGATTTAAAACTAATGATGAATTTATTACAACCAACATTCTTCATTCCAGTTCAAGGGGAATATCGTAGTTTATTAGCTCATGCAGAGTTAGCACACGAATTAGGAATTCCATATTCTAATATTTTCATTCCTGGTAAAGGGGATGTTATTGAAATTTCTAATGGAAGAATGACAGCTACTGGACAAGTTCCAGCGGGAAATGTTTTAGTAGATGGAATTGGTGTTGGAGATATCGGTAATATTGTACTAAAAGATCGTAAGATTTTATCAGAAGATGGAATTTTCGTAGTCGTTGTAACGATTTCTAGACGTTTAGGAAAAATTTTATCCGGACCACAAATTGTCTCTCGCGGATTTGTTTATATGAAGACGAGTGAAGAGTTATTACAAGAATCACAAAAAATTGTGACGGATGTTGTGGAAGAAAACTTAGCCAGTGATAATTTTGAATGGCCACGTTTAAAACAAGAAGTACGTGATGGATTAAGTCGCTATTTATTTGAACAAACAAAACGTCGCCCAGTTATTCTTCCAATTATTATGGAAGCTTCACATTATAAAAAAGATTAAGTTGTATCATTGAAAGGGGAACATTCATGGGTTCAAAAGCAGTTAAAATTATGTTAGAAGTGTTGCTAGCTATTGCTGTTGCTAGTGGGCTTTCTTATATTCCAGCAATTGGAGGAAATGTAGTCATTGACTTTGCTATTATTCCTTTAATTTTACTTTCTCTTCGTCATGGAGGAATTTGGGGAGCAATCGCAAGTATTTTATTTGGTCTTCTACATGCTGTCTTACATCCAAGTGGAACAGGATATATTGTTGTTCCATTCCATGATTCTGTAATGGGATATGGATTTGTAGCTTTTGCGGGATTCTTTGCTAGAAATACGGTTCGTACAGCATTTAACGCTCGTATTTCTTCTACAGTATTAAATGTTGTAACAGCTAGCATTATTGCAACATTTGTTAGCTATGGTTTCCATGCGATTGCTAGTGCAATTGGAGCACCAACATTATTTGCAACTGAAAAAGTTGCTTTAGCAAGTGGATTTTTAGGCTTTTCAGCAAACTTTATTGCTACATTAGTCGTAACACTAGTAGTATTAGTAACGTTGATTTATGTAAAACGTGATATTTATATTCCAAAAGGAACAAGATACTTATCTCGAAAAGAAAAATCTCACTTATTAAATGACTAATGAGAGTGGGGAAACAGTTTCTGTTTTCCTGCTTTTTTTCTAAGCAAGAAGGGAAGGAGAGAGGAAATGAATTTATTATCGACAATAGTAACAGGTTTAATATTTATCAATACACTTGGAGCAATTATTACCGTATTTAGAGAACCAAGAGAGATTTCTGCTACATGGGCTTGGTTATTAGTCTTAGTCTTTTTCCCATTTTTAGGGTTTATTATTTATTTCTTTTTTGGAAGAAAAATTAGTAAAGATCGGATTTTTGATTTGAAATCTCAAGATACATTTCGAATTAGAAAAGTAGCCGAAACTCAATTAGAGGAATTAGAACAAGATAATACTTTTTTCGAAGATTTATATTTAAAAGAATTAGCGGTTCTATTTTTAGAAAGTGATGAATCAGTCATTACAAAAGGAAATCAAGTTGAAATTATGACGTCTGGTCAGGAGAAATTTACACAGTTAAAAGAAGATTTGAGAATGGCTAAAGACCATATTCATATCGGCTATTATATTTTTAATGATGATGAATTAGGCTATGAATTATTAGAGATTTTAGTTGAAAAAGCGCAACAAGGAGTCGAAGTTTTAGTGCTATATGATGCATTAGGGGCTCGTTTTACAAAACAAAAATTTTGGAAGAAACTTCACGATGCGGGTGGACGTTCAGAAGCCTTTTTCGGGTATACATTTGGGATTATTAATTTGCGGATGAACTATCGTAATCACCGTAAAATTGTTGTTATTGATGGAAAAATTGGCTATGTGGGTGGCTTTAATATAGGGGACGAATATTTAGGAAAGGGAAAACTGGGCCACTGGAGAGATACACATTTAAGAATTAGAGGGAATGCTGTATTATCTCTTCAAGCTCGTTTCTTTATTGATTGGAATGCGACAGCTTCAGAACGATATCAAAAAACATTTTTACCGCGATATTTTCCTACTTTAGAATGTTTAGGAGATACAGCAATGCAAATCGTTTCAACAGGTCCGGATAATGATTATCAAAAAATAAAAATGGGATTTGTTAAAATGATTTATATGGCGAAAAAATCGGTTGATATTCAAACTCCTTATTTTATTCCAGATGAGAGTGTTCTGGAAGCTTTGCAAGTGGCTGCTCTTTCAGGGGTAAAAGTACGGATTATGGTTCCATGCAAACCGGATCATCCATTTGTTTATCGTGCAACAGAATATTATTGTCGGAATTTAATAAAAGACGGTGTAGAAATCTATTTATACGAAGAAGGTTTCTTGCATGCGAAAACAATGGTCGTAGATGGCGTTGCTTCTACAGTTGGAACCTCTAATTTTGATATGAGAAGTTTCCGATTGAATTTTGAAATTAATGCTTTTATCTATGATGAAGAAATTTCATGTAAGCTACAAGATATTTTTGAGAAAGATATTGAGAACTGTTTATTAGCAGATGAAGCGTATTTTAAAAAGCAATCTCCATGGAAAAAATTAAAACAAAAATTCTCCAGACTGCTTTCTCCGATACTATAATTTTTATATAAGACTTTATTACTAAGAAAAAAGACTTCTCATTGTAGTGCAGGAAAATTTGAGACCTAGGCTCAAATTTTAGCCATGAGACCGAAGGGATGCTGGCGTCCTAATACTACAATATCAGAAGTCTTATTTTTTATACCTGTATTGCTGAAACAACTTGTTCTAAGTTTAAGATCATTGTTAGATCTTCGCTTAGAAAAACAAAATGATTGTTTGGTTGAATACAGCTTTTAATAATGCCTTTTTTAGTAAATTGTTGTAATTCACCTTTTGAATTATATTGTTCAAATAAAAGAGTAATTTCTTTTTTGAAATAGTAACTATTATGAATCGTCTCAACAACATCAATTAATGGCATTACAGGTGTAAATGAAGTTGATTCTGTTGGAAATTGTAAACTATTTAATAATGGTTGAATAAATGAATGAAATGGTTTTTTATATTGTTCCATAATTGGACCTCCCGAACAAATGTTTGTATTTGTATTATACGAACATTTGTTCTGAAATGCAAACATTATTTTAAAAAAATAAAAAATATTTTTAAAAAAGGTAGAGTTTCTTCCTATTAAACTATAATGATAATAGAGAAGAGTAGAATAGAATTATCGTTTGATACATTTAAGAAAGCAAGGTATAATAACAAAAGTAGGAATTTATTATCGAATCCAGACCTATGAGATGGGAGGTGTACTATGAGCCAAAAAATTGTAGAATCTGTTCAAGCTATTGAAAATCAAGCTCAACAATTAAAAGAAGATTTTCAAAAGAAAATTGATGAAGCAAAAATTCAAGCGAATCAAAAGATTTCTGAATCTAAAAAAAATGTAGATATCGCTTTGTCGAATTATGAAAAAGAATTAGAGGATAAATATTCTCAAAAGAAATTGGATTTCCAAGAAGAATTAGCATCTCTTCAAAAAGAAGAAATTCAACAAATACAACAAGTATTTGAAGCCAATCGACAAGAATTGGTTCAGGAAACAATTAAGGAGGTGTTAAAACGATATGGCAATTGCTAAAATGAAAAAATTGATGTTTATTGCACCAAATCGTATTCAAAGCCAATTGATGGACGCGGTTCAAGAATTACAATCATTAGAATTCATTTCCTTAAGTCAAGGGCAATCCATGTTAGAAGAATCAAAACCTTCGAATCAAAAAAATCTTCAAGAGTTAGAAAGTAAAGTAGATCGATTACAAGAAGATATTTGCCTTTTAGAAAAATATCTAAAACAACCTTCACTCATGAAAAAATTGAAAACTAAAAAAGAAACATTTACGATTGAAGAACTTCAACAAACAGTTTCTAATTGGGATTATCAAGAATTAATGGAGAGTGTTGAAAACTATCGAGTACAATTACAAAAATTTGAAGATAAAAATGCAGAGCTCGTTGAAACTGAAACTCTACTTAGAAAATGGGGAAATTTAGACTTCCATCCAAAGGAAATCTTTAAACAACCATTTACGAAGACGAAAATGGGGACGATTCCTCAAACAACGGATAATCGTTATTTAGAAAGTCTAAAAGAGAGTCAGTGGATTGTCGTTCAGGAAGTGTATCATACAAGAGAAGAAGTTGGAGTATTTGCAACTTATTCAAGAAAACATCAACAAGAAGCTAAAGAAGAATTAGCGAAAGTGAATTTTAGTGTGACATGGTACCCATTTGACCATAGCCCTAAAGAAGAATTGCAATTGAATTTAGAACGTCAAAAGCAATTAAAAGAAGCTAAAAATTCATTAGTACAAGAAATGCAACAACAAGAGGATCTTGTTAGAAAATTAAAATTGTATTGTGAATATGCGTTTAATGAATGGCAAAAAGAAATTGCAAAAGAACAATTGTATTCAGGAGAGCATTTATTCTGCTTACATGGTTATTTATGTGATGATGTGGTGGAACAAGCAAAACAACAAATGGAAGAGTATGGAATTGCTTCTCAAGTAACCGTAGTAGAATTGGAAATTGATCCAGAAGAATATGAAGAAACTCCAACTGTTTTGAAAAACCATTCGCTCATTAAACCATTTGAAATCATGATTGAGATGTATGGTTTACCAAAATATGGAGAGGTGGATCCAACACCATTTACAGCGCCGTTTTATCTTGTGTTCTTTGGAATGATGTCTGCAGATATTGGATATGGACTTGTTTTATGGTTAGCAACGTTCCTTGCGTTAAAACTATTTGTATTAGATAAAGGAATGAAACGTAATTTAATGTTCTTCCATTTATTAAGTTATCCAACAGTAGTTTGGGGAATTATCTTTGGTTCATTCTTTGGAGTGGATATGCCATTCCAACCATTATCGCTTTCAAAAGATTTAACGACGATTATGATTTTATCAATCATTTTTGGGGTTATTCAAATTATTGTAGGTCTATTTATAGGGGCTTATAGTAATTGGAAGAAAAAAGATTATGCTAATGCGTATACCACTCATATTGGATGGTTAGCGATTATTTTTGGCTTAATTTTATATTTAGTAGGTTCGATGATTTTAAATATACCGATTCTTGCAACTATTGGCTCATATGTAGCGATTATTGCAGCGGTACTAATTGTTATCGTATCTATGTTGACAAGTTCGAATAAATTTGCGGGCTTGGCAAGTGGTTTATATAACTTATATGGTATTAGTGGTTATGTGGGAGATGTTGTCAGCTATACTCGTTTGATGGCTTTAGCAGTATCAGGCGGTAGTATTGCAGCAGCATTTAACATGTTAGTGACTTTCTTACCACCAGTTGCAAGGGTTACAGTAGGAATTCTTCTGTTAATTGCGCTTCATGGGTTAAATATTTTCCTAACATTTTTAGGAGCATATGTTCATGGATTAAGATTACAGTTTGTAGAATTCTTTGGTAAATTCTATGAAGGTGGCGGAAGAGCTTTAAAACCATTTAAAACGTATGAAAAATATATTGAAACAAAACAAAAATCAAATCAATAAGATGGAGGAAGATTTATTATGACAAACTGGTTAACATTTTTTACTGAAAATTCTGGAGGTTTTATTTTCGCAGCATTAGGAATGGGTGTAGCAAGTATTTTTTCAGGAATTGGTTCTGCAAAAGGTGTAGGGATTGCAGGGGAAGCTGCAGCATCGTTAATTAAAGAACAACCTGAAAAATTCGTTCAAGCGTTAATTTTACAATTATTACCTGGTACTCAAGGGATTTATGGATTCATCATTGCATTCTTCATTATGCAAAAAATGAGCGCAACAATGCCTTTAAGTTCTGGTTTATACTTATTAATGGCAGCATTACCAATTGCTTTCACAGGTTTATTGTCTGGTATTGCTCAAGGGAAAGTAGCAGCTGCTGGTGTTCAAATTTTAGCGAAAAAACCAGAAGAATCTACTAAAGGGATTATCTTTGCAGCCATGGTTGAAACTTATGCAATCTTAGGATTATTGGCTTCATTCTTAATTATCAATCAATTAGGTTAGGAGTTGGAACGTTTGAAAGATTTAGAGCAACTAAAACAACAAGTATTAAAAGAAGTCGAAGAAGATTTCTCACATCAATTGGCTGTTGCTACTAAAGAAGAAGAAGAACGTACAAATGTCATGAATGCAACTTTAGCAGAACAAGAAGTGGCAAAGAAAACTCAATTAAAACAACGTGCAAAACAACTTTGGGATAAAGAGAAACAATCTTTAGTCAATGCGAGTAAAAAAGAAATTTTACAAGAAAAAAGAAGATTACTCGATAGCGTGTTTGATGAAGTTTACTCCTTAATGTCTGGATGGAGTGGCGTAACATTAGTACAGTTTATTCAATCGGCAGTAGCTCAATTACCTAAACAAGGAAAAATCACATTAGTTTTAGGGGAAGCAACAGCAAGTCAATTATCACAAGAAGATATTCACCAACTAACGAATGCTTCTGAATTAGAAGTGTCCCAAACGACTTTAAAACAAAAAGTTGGATTTGTTTTACAACAATCAGGAATTGAATACAACTATTTATTCGATGCACTATTAAAGGATTTAAAACAAGAATACTCACCAGAGTTAGCTAAAAAAGCTTTTGAAAGATAGGAGGGATTTCAATGAATGATTTAGCTTATTCAGGAATCAATACTACTGTTCGTATTTTAGAACAACAATTACTTTCAAAAGATATCATGAATAGTTTATTAGCTTCAAAAGAGTTACAACAAGCTTTAGAAGTGTTACAAAAAACGGCTTATGGTTTTCAAACGGATGAATTATTGCAAACGAAACAATTTGATGTAGTATTAATGAAGCATTTGAAAAATCAGTATGAGGAATTATATGAATTAATTCCTACACCTGAATTATTAGATATTTTTTCAATTCGTTATACGTATCATAATTTAAAAGTGTTATTAAAAGAAAAGTTTGCTAAAAAAGATTTTTCACATTTATTAGTACCCATTGGTCGTTATTCATTAGCAACCTTAAAACAATTAGTAGAAACTCGAGATTCTCAAGATGTTCCTAGCGTTATGGTAAAAGCCGTTCGAGAAGCTTATGAAGATTTTGAAAATTTTGAACGATTAGAAACTGCTGACGTTTTTATGGATACTTATTATTTTAGACATTTAAGAATGTTAGAACGTGAATTGCAAGATGATAAAGTGACAGAATTTGTTAATTTAATGATTGATTTAGAAAATATTGCTACTTTAATTCGAGCAAGTGCTCAAAAACAATCAAGAAGCTTTTTACAAACGGTATTATCAAATGAAGGAACAGTATCGAAAACTCAATTAATCGATACATTCCAAGAATTAGGGTGGGCATCATTAATACAATTATTTGATGGTGTTTCTTATAAAGAAGAATTGGAAAGTATTTTATCTCAAGAAAATATTTCTGTATTGAAATTAGAATTGTTGAAAGACGAATGTATTTATCGTTATTTAAAAGATGCGACATTCGATGCTTTTGGACCTTATCCATCCCTTGCCTATATTCATGCTAGTGAAATGGAAGTGAAAAATATTCGATTGATTTTAGTAGGAATCGATAATGGGTTTAGTGAAGAACAATTAAGAGAAAGGATGCGACCAGTTTATGGCTCATAAAATTGCAGTTGTTGGAGATAAAGACTCAGTCCTTCCTTTCAAAATTCTTGGTTTTGATGTGTTTCCTGCTCATGAAAGTTTAGAAGCAAGAGAAACCATTGATCGATTAGCAAGTGAGGAGTATGGAATTATTTATGTAACAGAAGCGATTGCCTCTGAAATTGCTGAAACGATTCGTCGTTATGATGCAGTTGTTTCACCAGCAATTATTTTAATTCCAAATCATAAAGGTTCATTATCCATTGGAAAATCAAGAATTCAAGAAAATGTGGAAAAGGCTGTAGGTCAAAACATTTTATAATTCGTAAAATTAGTAAAGAGGAGGTACTTCGGTGAAGAGCGGAAGAATCGTAAAAGTATCAGGACCATTAGTGACCGCTGAAGGTATGGAAGATGCAAATATTCAAGATATTTGTCATGTGGGTCATCTTGGACTGATTGGTGAAATTATTGAGATGCGTAAAGGCGTTGCCTCTATTCAAGTTTATGAAGAAACGTCTGGAATTGGACCAGGAGAACCAGTAACAACAACAGGAGAAGCACTTTCTGTTGAATTAGCTCCCGGAATCATCTCTCAAATGTTCGATGGAATTCAACGTCCATTGAACACATTTAAAGAAGTATCTAACAGTGACTTTTTAGTTCGTGGAACAGTAGTAGCCCCATTAGATCGTCAAAAAGAATGGGAGTTTCACGCAACAGTAGCAGTTGGACAAACTGTTGAAGCTGGAGACATTGTAGGTTATGTACAAGAAACAAAAGTTGTTCAACATAAAATTATGGTTCCTTATGGAGTAAAAGGAACAGTAACAAGTATTTCAAGTGGAACGTATCGTATTGAAGACACGGTTTATACGATTGAAACAGAAGAAGGAGAAAAATCTTTCAATCTAATTCAACGTTGGCCTGTTCGTCAAGGACGTCCATTTAAAGTGAAGAAAAATACGGAAGTTCCAATGTTAACAGGACAACGTGTTATCGATACTTTCTTCCCTGTAACAAAAGGTGGAGCTGCAGCTGTACCTGGACCATTTGGAGCTGGTAAAACAGTTGTTCAACACCAAATTGCAAAATGGTCTGACGTGGATATCGTAGTTTATGTAGGCTGTGGTGAACGTGGAAATGAAATGACAGACGTATTAAATGAGTTCCCAGAATTGATTGATCCAACAACTGGCGAATCGATTATGGAAAGAACGATTTTAATTGCGAACACATCAAACATGCCTGTAGCAGCTCGTGAAGCTTCTATTTATACAGGTATTACAATTGCTGAGTATTTCCGTGATATGGGATACAGTGTTGCGATTATGGCGGATTCAACATCACGTTGGGCAGAAGCATTACGTGAAATGTCTGGACGTTTAGAAGAAATGCCTGGGGATGAAGGATATCCTGCTTACTTAGGTAGCCGTATTGCAGAATATTATGAACGTGCAGGACGTGTTGTTACTTTAGGTAGCGAAGGCCGTGAAGGTACTATTACTGCAATCGGTGCGGTATCACCTCCAGGGGGAGATACTTCAGAGCCTGTTACACAAAATACATTACGTGTTGCTAAAGTATTCTGGGGATTAGATGCAACATTGGCGCAAAAACGTCACTTCCCATCTATGAACTGGTTAACTTCTTATTCTTTATACAATCAAGAAGTTGGAAAATATATGGATGAACACATTCATGAAAATTGGTCATCTATGGTTCAACATGCAATGCAAACATTACAAGAAGAAGCAAGCTTAGAAGAAATTGTACGTTTAGTTGGTTTAGAGTCATTATCTGAAAAAGACCGCTTAACAATGACAATTGCGAAATCCATTCGTGAAGATTACTTACAACAAAATGCGTTTGACGAAGTGGATACATTCACTTCTCGTGAAAAACAATATCGTATGTTAGATTTAATTTTAACATTTGAAGAACAAGCAAGACATGCGATGAGCGTTGGTGCTTACTATGCAGAAATTATGGATGGTACAGAAGAAATTCGTGACCGTATTGCTCGTTCAAAATATATTCCAGAAAGTCAAATGGAACAATTTACAGCGATTAAAGAACAAATTCAAGAAGATGTTAAAGCAACTATTCAAAAAGGAGGAATGACAAATGCTTAAAGAATATCGTACGATTAGTGAAGTTGTCGGCCCTCTAATGATGGTTGAACAAGTAGAAGGCGTTAAATTTGATGAGTTAGTAGAAATCCAATTACAAAATGGAGAAACTCGTCATGGACAAGTACTAGAAGTTCATGAAGATAAAGCGATGGTGCAAATTTTTGAAGGACCTAGCGGTATTAACATTCGTGATTCAAAAGTACGTTTTAAAGGAAAACCTTTATCCTTAAATGTATCAGAAGATATGGTTGGTCGTATTTTCGGTGGAATGGGAAATGTTATTGATGGTGGTCCTGAATTATTACCGGAAGCATCTTTAGATGTGAATGGACAAGCGATTAACCCAGTTTCTCGTGACTATCCGGATGAATTTATTCAAACAGGGATTTCAGCAATCGACCATTTAAATACATTAGTTCGTGGACAAAAATTACCAGTATTCTCTGGTTCAGGTTTACCTCATAAAGAATTAGCAGCTCAAATTGCTCGTCAAGCTACTGTGTTAAATAGTGACGAAAAATTTGCGGTAGTATTTGCTGCGATGGGGATTACCTTTGACGAAGCAGAATACTTTATGGAAGATTTCCGTAAAACAGGAGCGATTGATCGTTCTGTAATGTTTATTAACTTAGCGAATGACCCAGCGATTGAAAGAATTGCGACTCCTAAAATAGCCTTAACAACAGCTGAATATTTAGCATATGAAAAAGATATGCACGTTTTAGTAATTATGACAGATATGACAAACTACTGTGAAGCATTACGTGAAATTTCAGCAGCTCGTCGTGAGGTTCCAGGTCGCCGTGGATATCCAGGTTACTTGTATACAAACTTATCGACATTGTATGAACGTGCTGGACGTCTAGTAGGACGTAAAGGATCTGTAACTCAAATTCCAATTTTATCAATGCCTGAAGATGATATTACACATCCAATTCCAGACTTAACAGGGTATATTACCGAAGGTCAAATTATTTTGGATCGTGCATTAGATAAACAAGGAATTCAACCTCCAATTAATGTATTGCCATCTCTTTCTCGTTTGAAAGATAAAGGTTCAGGTGAAGGAAAAACTCGTAAAGACCATGCTTCAACAATGAACCAATTATTTGCTGCCTATGCAACAGGAAAACAAGCAAAAGAATTAGCAGTCGTATTAGGGGAATCTGCTTTATCAAAAACAGATAAATTATATGTTGAATTTACAGATCGATTCGAAAAAGAATACATCAGCCAAGGATTCCAAACGAATCGTACCATTCAAGAAACATTAGATTTAGGTTGGGAATTACTATCAATTTTACCTCGTACGGAATTAAAACGTATCAAGGATGAAATGCTTGATGAATTTTTACCTAAAGGGGAGTGATTCCTAAATGGTGAGATTAAATGTAAAACCAACAAGAATGGAATTGTCTAAATTAAAACAGCGATTAACCGTTTCTGTTCGTGGTCATAAATTATTAAAAGATAAGCAAGATGAATTAATGAGACAATTCATTGAGTTAATTCGTAAAAATAATGAATTACGTGATCAAGTTGAAAAACGTTTAACAGCAGGAATGAAAAGTTTTGTTTTAGCAAAAGCAACCTTAGAAGAAGCTTTTATTGAAGAACTAGTGGCAATTCCACCACAAAGTGTCACATTGAATTTACAAGAAAAAAATATTATGAGTGTTTCTGTTCCAGAAATGAATTTTACAGTAGTAGAACAAAATCAAGAGAGTGATTTTAAATATGGCTATTTAAACTCGAATAGTGAGATTGACCATTCGATTGAAGAAATTTCTGCAGTGTTACCTGATTTATTATCGTTAACAGAAATTGAAAAAACTTGTCAGTTATTAGCTGATGAAATTGAAAAAACACGTCGAAGAGTAAATGCCTTAGAATATCGTATGATTCCTCAATTAGAAGAGACGATTTACTACATTGAAATGAAGTTAGAAGAACAAGAACGTGCAAGTATTACTCGTATTATGAAAGTAAAAGATATGGG
>NZ_CAURVV010000037.1:0-15471 GCF_963528315.1 uncultured Granulicatella sp.
TAATAGCTCGTATTCGTCGTAAACTCAAGTATTATTCGCACAAAGGAGATGTTGGTAAGAGATCAGATAATCTGATTCAACGTGATTTTGAAGGCACTAAACCAATGGAAAAATGTTACACAGATGTAACTGAGTTTTCCATTCCGAGTAGCGAACAGAAACTATATTTATCACCGGTTTTAGATGGATTTAACAGTGAAATTATTGCATACAATCTTTCACGCTCACCTAACTTACTACAAGTAAAGACAATGTTAAATGAGGCATTTACAGATGAGAAGTACGAGAACACAATTCTCCATAGTGACCAAGGTTGGCAATATCAACATGATTCTTATCATCATTTTTTAGAGAGTAAAGGTATACTACCGTCTATGTCACGTAAAGGAAACAGTGCAGATAATGGTATGATGGAATCTTTCTTTGGTATTTTGAAATCAGAAATGTTTTATGGATTTGAAAAAGAATTTAAGTCTCTTGACGAATTAGAGAAAGCTATTATCGATTATATTGATTATTACAACAACAAACGTATAAAAATCAAATTGAACGGACTAAGTCCTGTAAAATATAGAATGTGTCATTCAAACTCTGCTTACATTGCTTAACTAGTAAATGTATTTGAAAGTTTAATAATATATCCAAGAAAAAAACGCGCCAAAATTTTGGCGCGAACCCCCTAGGGGGTTATTCATACATTTTATGAATCAAAAAGAGACGACTTATGTCGTCTCAAAAAAAGTCTAACTTTTTGGGGTCACTTCAGCATCATCTTTGCTAACAGGATTTTCAATCTTCCATCTATTCTCTTATTTAGTATCCTTGAGGATTATTTTTTTGCCAATTCCAAGAATCACGAACCATGTCGTTTAAGTCTTTTTCAGCAACCCAACCTAGAACTTCTTTTGCTCTTGTTGCGTCTGCATAACAAGTTGCAATATCTCCAGCACGTCGTGGGCAAATTTTATATGGAATCTCTACATTATTTTCTTTCATAAATGCATGAACTAAGTCTAATACACTATAGCCAATTCCAGTACCTAAGTTATACACTTTTGCTCCTGGATTTCCGATATTATCTTTCACCGCAAGAACATGTCCTCTTGCTAAATCCACTACGTGAATATAGTCTCGAACCCCTGTTCCATCATGTGTATCATAGTCATCCCCAAACACGCTTAATTGTGGTAATTTACCAACTGCTACTTGTGTAATATATGGCATTAAGTTATTTGGAACTCCATTTGGATTTTCACCAATTAAGCCACTTTCGTGAGCTCCAATTGGATTGAAATAACGTAAGTTTGTGACAGACCATTCTTTATCAGAAAAAGCTACGTCGTTTAAAATTTGTTCTAACATCACTTTTGTATATCCATAAGGGTTTGTTGCACTTGTTGGCATTCCTTCTTTAAATGGTACTGTATTATTCATTCCATAAACTGTTGCACTTGAACTGAAAACAATATTTTTTACGCCAAAGTTTCTCATGACATCTAATAAGACTAATGTACCTGTAATATTATTATGATAATATTCTAACGGTTTCGCTACTGATTCTCCCACTGCTTTGAAACCTGCAAACTGAATTACGCAATCAATTTTTTCTTTTGAGAATACTTCTGTTAAAAAGTCATGATCTAAAATCGACCCTTCATAAAACGGAAATTCTTTTCCTGTAATTGTTGTTAATCGTTTTAATACTTCAGGTGAACTATTAGAAAAATCATCTAAAATAACAACTTCATACCCCGCTTTATCTAATTCTACTACTGTATGAGAACCGATATAACCTGCTCCCCCTGCCACTAAAATAGCCATTGCTATTCCTCCTTATACTTTTATAATACGTCTTCTGTATGATCTGGTTGTAATGTTAAAATACGTGGACCATCTTTTGTAATCGCTAATGTATGTTCAAATTGGCAACTTAATCCACCATCCAATGTGTGAGCTGTCCAACCATTGCTTTCCATTTCTGATTTCCATGTTCCAGTATTCACCATCGGTTCGATTGTAATAACCATTCCTTCTTTTAAGCGAAGACCTTTTCCAGGTTCACCATAGTGAGGAACAGATGGACTTTCATGAATCGTTGGTCCAATTCCATGTCCGATAAATTCACGAACAACTGAGAACCCTTCTTTTTCTACATACGTTTGAATCGCATGACCAATATCCCCAATACGATTGCCCACTTGTGCTTGTTGAATCCCTAAATAAAGTGCTTTTTTCGTCACTTCATATAAACGGTCTAATTCTGGAGTAGATTCTCCAACAATATAACTCCAACAAGAATCGGATAACGCTCCTTTTAAGTCTACACAGAAATCAACTTTTACTAAATCTCCTGATTTCAATGGTTTACGACGAGGGAATCCATGACAGATTTCGTCATTAATACTTGTACAAGTAGCATATTTATATCCCTCATATCCAATTTGTGGAGCTGAACCACCTGCTTCTTCAATTTTCTTTTGAACAAATTGGTCAATTTCCCAAGTTGTTACTCCCGGTTTAATAAAGTCTCGTAATGCAACGTGAATAGACGCTAATAATGAACCAGATTCGTTCATCGCTTCGATTTCACGATTTGATTTTAATGTAATCATATTTCAATTCCTTTCTTTTGAACTCTACAACATTATAGCATAGCTTTTTAGAAAATGTTTGAAATTAAATGAATTCCAAACAATTCTTTTTATTTCCTTAATAATTCCTTTATAAAGCAAAACGAAGTTACTAAAATCGTAACTTCGTTTTACCTCTTTGGGAGAAAAGATATAAGGGAAAAGCTATAGAATGGCTAAAATAATGAAGTTCAAAATGAATAACCCTGTTGCTACCCATAAAATTGGGTGAACTTCTTTAGATTTGCCTGTTAATGTTTTAATGAAGCAGTAGAAGATGAAGCCTGCTGCAATTCCGTATGAAATACTATAGCAAAGCGCCATAAAGATTCCCGCAAAGAATGCTGGGACTGCTTCTTCTAAATGATCCCATTGAACATCTGCAAATGATGATAACATCATCACCCCTACAATAATTAAAGCAGGTGCTGTTGCTGCTGCAGGAACGATTCCTACAAATGGAGCTAATAATGTAGAAGCCGCTAATAGTGCTGCTGTCGTTACAGCTGTTAATCCAGTACGTCCACCTGCTCCGATACCTGCTGCACTTTCTACATAAGTTGTTGTATTACTTGTTCCGAAAATTGCCCCGATTGAAGTTCCAATCGCATCTGCAAATAAAGCTTTATCCATTTTAGAAGAGAAACCTGAACCTTCTTCTAACATTCTTTCATCTTCTGCTGAGAAGATTCCTGTCTTACGACCTGTTCCAATAAACGTTCCTAATGTATCAAATGTATCCGATAAACTAAATGCGAAAATCGTCATTAATACTAATGGTAATTTCGCAGGGTTAGAAAATAATTTACCCATTCCTTCTGGACCAAATGCTGCAAAAATAGTTACTTGTAAATCTGAAAACGCAGAAGCTAATGAATTTTGAGACCAATTCACAGTTGATAAATCAACGACACCCATTGGAATCGCTAATAAAGTTGTCACAACAATCCCAATTAGGATAGCTCCACGAACATTTCTAATGACTAAGATAACTGTAATTAATAAACCAATTAACGCTAATAATGCATCACTTTGAGTAAAGTTCACTAATGAAGGAACAATTCCACCATTAGAAGTCACAGAAAATACTCCACCTTTAAAAGATTCTACAGTTGCTTGATACGGTTGGTTATTAATCGTAGCAATCGTTTTTGCATCTGATAAGAAACTTAATAAGTTCGCATTTTTCAAACCGATATAAGCAACGAACACCCCAATCCCACCACCGATGGCATGTTGCATACTAACTGGAATGGCTTGAATAATCATTTTACGAATTTTTGTTACTGTAATAAAGACATTTAATAATCCACAAATAAATACCATTGCTAATGCTTCTTGCCAAGTAAAGCCTAATCCGAATACGACAATAAATGTAAAGAAGGCATTCAATCCCATCCCTGGTGCTAACGCATACGGTACATTGGCGAATAATCCCATCACTAATGTACTAACAACTGCTGCCACAATGGTGGATAGGAAGACTGCTTGGAATGGCATTCCTGTTTGACTAAGAATACTAGGGTTTACAAAGATAATATAAGACATTGCAAAAAATGTCGTAAGCCCTGCTAAAAGTTCCGTTCCAAAAGTTGTATTATTTTCTTTTAATTTAAAGAAATTTTCCATGAAGTTTCTAGCTCCTTTAATTGTTTTATTAAGAACGAGGTTAGTATACTTCATTATTGGTTGAAAATCAATACAAAATACGTATGTTTTTATTATTTATATAAATTAATGTACGTATTTTTGTTTCCATTTTGCTTTTCAACATAAAAACTAGACTTTGAAAATAAAATAAAACGAACAACTGATACCTTTGATGGTGAAAGTTGTTCGTTTGGAGAGAGATGACTATTTTATATTGAACCTTTGGGAATTTCCCAATAGTTCAAAGGACTATTTTTCTGCATTCCACACTGGGAAGTATTGTCCTGGTCCAATTTCATTCATTTTCTTCGCTACATCATCTGCTTGGAATAATGCTACAATTTTTTTGTATGTTGGATTATCAGCATCTTTAGCATTTGCAGCAATGATATTGAAACGATCTTTTGGAATTGTATCTAAGTGATCAGCATCTGTGAAGATATAATCTTCTACTTTTAATCCTGCATCTTGAGCCATTGAACCATTGATTGAAGCTGCATCTACATCTTGTAATAAACGAGGTGCTTGAGCTGATTCTGCTTCAATAATTTCTAAGTTACGTGGATTGCTTGTAATATCAGCTAGAGAGGCTTTTGTTCCTACTCCATCTTTTAATGTAATTAGTCCTTCTGTTTCTAATGCTACTAAAGCACGACCTTGGATCGCTACTTCTTTCGGTACTAATACTTTTGCATTTTCAGGTAAATCTTTTAATGATTTATATTTTGTTGAGAAATAATATAATGGCACGATAAATGTTGTTCCGATTTCTTTAATATCTGAACCTTTATCTTTGTTCCATTGTGCTAAATATGCACGGTGTTGGAAGGCGTTCAATTGAACTGATCCTTCTTCTAAAGCTGTATTTGGTAATACATAGTCGTTCATTTCTACAATTTCTAAATCAATATTTTCTTTTTTCGCTTTATCAGCAACAAAGTCCCAGATTTCATGAGCTGCACTACCTACAACGGCAACTTTTACATGTTCAGCTGGCTTTGTTTCTTTTGCTGTTTCTTGTTTACTTGTTTGATTTCCGCAAGCTGCTAATGTCACTGCAGCAACTGCTGTTAAAAATAAATTTCTTAATTTCATTGAATTTCCTCACTTTAATATTTCTAAATGTCACGTGATACAAGTGGTACTATACCGAATTATCACAGTCGGGTCAACGAAATTTGATCGATTTCAGCATTGTTTATTTTTACTAGTTGTTAAAGTTAAAAACTATATTTCTATTACATCAACATTTACAGGCTATAAAAGTGAGAGAATTAGCAAATAAAAAAGACTTTTAACATAGCTGTAGTGACAGAACCGGCAAAAGCCGATTCTGTCACAGGAAATTTTGAGACCCAGGCTCAAAATTTAGCCATGAAACCGAAGGTTTGCTGGCGTCCTAGCTATATTAAAAAGTCATATAAAAATATTGATTTAGTCTTGGTCCAAGCCCATCCCTCTCATAATTGCTTTTGCAATTTCAACGAATGGAACAATTGAGAATGCAGCTGCTAACACAACTAACCATTGTTCTAAATTCAACACTGTTACACTAAACACAGTTGTTAAACCAGGAACTACTAGTACTGATAATAACATTAAAGCAGACACAACAATCGCAATGTTGAACATTTTATTTTTAAACGCTCCAACAGTTGCTAATGATTTATAAACAGATTTCACGTTGAATGCGTGGAATAACTGAATTAAACCTAAACTTGCAAATGCCATTGTTTCACCAGTTGGAACTCCCCAACCAGCTACATGAGTCGCATACCAATAGACGAATAAAGTAACTCCACCTTCAAAGAAACCTTGATAGTAAATACTTGGTAATACCCCATTTGATAAGAAATTAGAACTCTTTCCACGAGGTGGATGTTTCATAATATCTGCTTCTGCATCTTCCATTCCCAAAGTAATCGCTGGGAATACGTCTGTTACTAAGTTAATCCATAAAATATGAATTGGTTCAAGAATTGACCAACCAGCCATTGTGGCAATAAATAAAGTCATTACTTCCCCGAAGTTTGCAGATAATAAATATTGAACTGCTTTTTGAATATTCGAGAATACTTTACGTCCTTCTTCTATTGCAACAACGATTGTTTCAAAGTTATCATCTGCAAGAACCATATCACTAGCACCTTTAGACACTTCAGTACCAGTAATACCCATTCCTACACCGATATCTGCTTGTTTTAGAGATGGAGCATCATTAACACCATCACCAGTCATTGAAACAACTTTTCCATCTGCTTGCCATGCTTTTACGATACGAACTTTATGTTCTGGAGATACACGAGCGTATACTGAGTAATCTTCAATTGTACGAGCTAATTCTTCATCAGAAATTTCATTTAATTCTGCACCTGTTAAGACACCATCTTCTTGATCAGGACGTAAAATTCCTAAACGTTTTGCAATCGCTTGAGCTGTATCACGGTGGTCACCTGTAATCATCACTGTACGAATGCCTGCTTCTTTAGCCACTTGAATTGCTAAAGCCGCTTCTTTTCTCTCAGGGTCAATCATTCCGACTAATCCTGCAAATACAAAGTCAAACTCAACAGATTCTGAATCCATTGTTTCTGGAACTTGGTCAATGTATTTATAAGCAATTGCTAAGACACGTAAAGCTTGAGTAGCCATTTCTTTATTTAAGCGAGCTAATGTATTACGGTCTTCTTGAGTAATTGGGCGAACTTGTCCGTGTTCTTCAATATGAGTTACTTTTTCAAGTAACATATCTGGAGCACCTTTTGCCGCTACTAAATAGTTTCCATCTTCTAATTGATGAATCGTTGACATGATTTTACGAGTTGAATCAAATGGCACTTCCGCTACACGTGGATGTTTTTCTAAATCAACACGTACATCATACCCTTTATCTAATCCAAATTGAACCATTGCTGTTTCAGTTGGATCCCCAATTAATTTTTCTTCAGAAAATTTAGTATCATTTGCTAAATTCATCATGCGAACTGCAGAAATTGATTCGTTCATTTCTTCGTGTGCATCATGAATTTCATTATTAAACACCATTTTTTCAACAGTCATTTGGTTCAATGTTAACGTACCTGTTTTATCTGAACAGATAACTTCTACACCACCTAAAGTTTCAACGGCTGGCAATTTACGAACTAATGCATGACGGCTTGCCATTTTTTGAGTTCCTAATGCTAAAATAATCGTTGAAATAGCTGGTAAACCTTCTGGAATCGCTGCAACTGCAATCGCAATGGCCGTTAATAACATATGAGTCCATTCGTATCCACGAATTAAACCAATTCCGAAAATAATAACGGCAATGACTAAAATCATAATTGTTAACCATTTACCTAGAGCATCTTGGTTTTCTTGTAATGGAGTTTTACTTTCTTCCGTGTTGGCTAACATATGGGCAATTTTACCAACTTCAGTATCCATACCTGTTGCAGTAACAACCCCTAATGCACGTCCATAAGTCACATTTGTACTCGCAAACGCCATATTTGAACGGTCACCAATACCAACATCTTCCCCTTCAGGAATGACTAAATCTTTTTCTACTGGAACTGATTCCCCTGTTAAGGCAGCTTCTTCGATTTTAATCGTATTGACTTCTAATAATCGCATATCGGCAGGAACGACATCTCCTGCTTCTAAAATCACGATATCTCCAACTACAATTTCTTCCCCTTTTACATGAAGATGTTCACCATCACGTAAAACTGTTGCAACTGGAGAAGCCATTTTTTGTAATGCCTCAATTGCTTCTTCTGCTTTTGATTCTTGGATGACCCCTACAATTGCATTTAAGATAACAACGGCTAAAATTACAATGGCATCCGTTGGATCTGGAGCTCCTTCATGGGCAAAAAATGAGATAACTGCTGCTGCAAGTAAGACAATAATCATGAAGTCTTTAAACTGATTAATGAATTTTTGCAGTACTGTTGTCTTTTCTCCTGCTTGTAAAGCATTCGGACCGTATTTTTCTAAACGTTCTTTTGCTTGAGCAGAAGTTAAACCTTCTTTAGTAGATTGTACACTTGAAAGAACTTGTTCTTCCGTTTGTGTGTATGCGGCTTGTTTTGTCAAAGTCGACACTCCTTTATATTTTTTATCCCCATAAAAAAAGACTTATACTACTTCAAGGACTTGAAAATAGCATAAGTCTCACTAATTAAGATAATACCAGCGAAACAGGTTCACTTGTTGTTGATATTACCACAACTTTCGTTGCAAGTTACTCCCTTATGGAGATGTTGAATTTATAAGATACTATACCAAAGGTACTCTAAAAATGCAAATGATTTAAGTATTTTAGTATATAAAATCTTTATGATTTATACTCACGAATGACTTTCATAAAGGCTTCTCCATAAGTTTCTAGTTTTTTCTCCCCAACTCCACTAATTTGTAAAAATTCTCTATCCGTCGTTGGTAAATGACGACAAAATTCTTTCAGTGTTTTATCTGAAAACACTAAGAATGGTGGAACATTTTGAGCAAATGCTAAATCCATACGAATCGAACGTAATCGATCATACAAGACTTCATCAAATGGCGCATTATCTTGTACTTGGTGTTGCTGAATAGCATCTGGTTTTTGCAGAATTTGCGCCACAATTGGTTTCACTTCGATTTTCTCACGATTTTTCAATGCTTTCTTCCCTAACTCACTCACTTGTAAAATCGGATATTGTAATCCTTCCACTTCAATATAACGATCCGCAATTAAGGAAGATATAAATTCTTTTAACGCTTTATCAGAATAATCTTTCATAATTCCGTAAGTAGATAATTGGTCAAAGTGTAGAGCCTTCATTTCAGCTCGTTTACTTCCACGTAATACTTCTGACACTTTACTCATTCCGTATTGTTCTTTCATACGAATAATACAGGACAAAATCATTTGCGCTTGTGGCGTCACATCTGTTAAGGTCACTTTATTTAAACAGTTCGTACAATGCCCGCAATCTTCAGGAATATCTTTTTGTCCAAAATAATCTAGCATAAAACCTCTTAAACAACGAACGGTTCGACAATAATCAATCATCTCATTGAGTTTTGCCATTCCAACTTTATCCTCATTTTGCTTCACTAAAAATTTATTAATAATAATATCTTTTGCCCCGTATAATAAAATACATTCCGCAGGCTCCCCATCTCGACCGGCTCGTCCTGCTTCTTGATAATAACTTTCGATATCTTTAGGCATATTGTAGTGAATAACTTTTCTCACATTCGACTTATCAATTCCCATTCCAAATGCATTCGTTGCAACAATGACATCAATACGGTCAAATATAAAATCTTCTTGTACTTTACTTCTAGCTTCAGGGCTTAATCCTGCATGATACCAATCCGCAGCAATTCCCTTCTTTTGCAATTTCTCACAGACTTTTTCTACTTCTTTCCGGGTATTACAAAATACAATGGTCGGTTCCTTTTCCTTGATTAACTCTAGTAGTCGGCTCATTTTATCCCTTGGTTCTTCCATTCCAAAATATAAATTCGCACGGTCAAAACTTGTTACAACTTCAAAAGGATGTTGTAATTTTAATTGTTGTTTAATATCCAAGCGAACTCTTGGAGTAGCCGTTGCTGTAAAAGCTGCCACAATGGGACGAGTAGGAAGTTGTGCAACAAATGTGTCGATATTTTGATAACTTGGTCTAAAATCTTGCCCCCACTGAGAAATACAGTGCGCTTCATCTACTGCAACCATACTAATCTGAATTCCTTGCATCATCTCTAGAAATCCTTCTTGTTCAAAACGCTCTGGAGCAACATATAATAACTTCACTTCACCTCGTTGTAATTG
The DNA here is from genome assembly GCF_963528315.1 of uncultured Granulicatella sp. Taxonomy (GTDB): domain Bacteria; phylum Bacillota; class Bacilli; order Lactobacillales; family Aerococcaceae; genus Granulicatella. The sequence goes on from NZ_CAURVV010000037.1 coordinate 10,093, forward strand.
CTCAATCGCTTGATAATACTCGATGGAAGTCATTGCACTATTTAACAAAATCGCTTGGATTCCCATTTCTTTTAACGAAGTCACTTGATCATACATTAAGGAAATTAATGGGGATACCACAATTGTTATTCCGTCTAACATTAACGCTGGAACTTGAAAACAAATGGACTTTCCTGCAGAAGTTGGCATAATCGCTAGGACATCTCTTTTGGATAAAATTGTTTCAATAATTTCTGCTTGAGCAGGTCTGAAGCTATCGTATCCATAATAATGTTTTAAAATCTCTTCCTTATTCATTTACTTCCCCCTCTCTTCTAGTAAGTGTATTAAAACTTGCATATCTTCCATCGATAAAGCATAGACATCTAATGAAAAAATTTGAGGTGTTATTTCTTCAATATAAGTATCTTCTAATGTGTTGATTGTTATTTCTAAATCTAGCTGTTCTTTTAAAAGTGATAATTGTCTATTTTCTAATAACAACTGTGTCCCATGTAAATGTGTTTTTTCTACAGTTGATTGTTCTAATAATTGTCTAAATTGTTGGGACTTCTCATGATAGTGTGCCACCATTTTTTGTCGATGTTTTTCAAATAAGCCATTTTGGATAAATAGCGCTAATGTTTTTTGCATGAGTAAATTCGAGTCAAAATCCAATAATTGCTTTCTCTTCTCAAATTCCTTTATTAAAGCATTTGGAAGTACGACAATTCCCATTTTAAAAGCAGAAAATAAAATTGAAGAAAAAGATTTTACATAGATAACTCTTTCATTTGTATCAAAATAATGCAATGGCGTTGCGGTTCCTCGTTCGTAATCCGCCATATAATCGTCTTCAATAATATAGACTTGATATTTTTCTGCTAATTCCACAATTTTCTTTTTAACACTATCCGGATAACTCATCCCAAGCGGATTATGAAATCTAGAAATCGTATAAAAATAACGAATGGTACCACTTTGAAAAATTTGTTCTAACTTTTCTAATGAAATGGTGTCTTGTGTCTGTTCTCGTTCAATGAGTTGATAGGGAATTCCTAACTCCTTCACTAATTGATTCATACGACTATACGTTGGTTGTTCTAATAACAATCCGCCTGTTCCAATCAGTTGGAGTAAAATATATAAGGCTTGTTGCGTTCCCGTTGTAATCGATAATTGCCCTTCCTTTGCATATACCCCGTAACTTTCTAATAAAGGCACCATCGCTTCAATTAATTCACGGTCTCCTCGGATGGATTCTTTCTGGCTATTAATTCCTTCATAACTTGCCATGACTGACTCATTCAAACATTTTCTAAAATCTTCAATCGGAAATTGCATCGGATTTGGCAATCCAATTTTTGTCGTGTTTCGAACAGGGACTCGATTTTTCAATACATAATACCCACTCTTTTCAACTGGATAGATTAAACTTTCTTCCTTTAAGAGATGTAAAGCTTTTAAAATCGTGTCTTTATTACAATGATACTGTTGAATCATTTCACGAATCGAAGAAAGTCGATCTCCTTTTTTATAAATGCCTTCTTCGATTTGCTGACGAATTTCCAGACTCACTTCTTGATATTTAAACATGACACACCTCGCTATCTGTACCGGTACAATTCTTCTCGGAAAATATTGTACCTTATCCCATCCTGAATTACAATGAGTTCAACTTCTAAAAATAGGAGGTGCTTTCGTGGTACAAAAACGTATTATATTGGCCAATGATTTATCCGGAATTGGAAAAGTAGCACTGACTCCAGCCATTCCGATTATGGCTTGTTGCCAGATTGAGACGATACTTTTACCAACCATTTTACTATCCTCTCATACAGGAGGATTTGGGCAAATTGCTATCCAAGAACTACTAGACTTTACAAAGCAAAGTTTAGAACAATGGAAAGCATTAAACTTAAAAACAGATGCACTATTTATTGGATATTGCAGACAAATGGAACAATTGAAGGTCTTATTAGACTATCATATTACTCAAAATTCAGATGCTCTACTGATTGTCGACCCAATTATGGGTGATCACGGAAAGTTATATAGTAGCTTTACTGAAGAATATATCCAACAAATGAGAAGCGTTTGCTCCAAAGCGGATATCATTCTCCCAAATCTGACTGAAGCTGCATTATTAACTCAAACAGAGTATTTAGAAGGAATTCAACCAGTAGAAGCCTATCAGAAACTTGCTAGGGAGTTAGCCGATTTAGGATGTAAAAAAGTTGTCCTAACGGGCATTCAAACAACACTTGGTTCCATAGGATTATTAAGTTATGATGCTACTACAGAACAATTTGCAACAGCTTTTACTCCTCATTATCCGCATCATTTTTTTGGAACTGGAGATATTGTTTCAGCTATTCTAAGTGCTTGTATTTTACAAGGTTTTTCTTTAGAAAAAGCTTTAACACTTGCTACAACCTTTCTTGATGCTACTCTTCAAGAAACGATTGCTCAAGAAAAAGATTTACAATACGGAGTTGCTTTCGAACCACAATTGCATCTTCTCACACAATTATTTCATTCATAGAAAGTAGGAATTATAATATGAAACATTATTCATTACGTGAATTAACACAAATTGCATTATTTGCCACTTTAATTTTCTTAGGAGTTCAGTTATTTAGAATTCAATTGGGACACCAATTTGTCCACTTTGGAAATGCCCTAGTCGTTGTTGGGTGCTTAGTATTCGGTAGTAAAAAAGGAGCCATTGCTGCTACTTTAGGATTAGGAATTTTCGATATTTTAAATGGATATGCAGCAGAAGTTTGGATTACGATTTTAGAATCTCTTATTGTTTGTTGGGGAATTCATCTTGTTTATGAAAAAACACTTCATCAAAACGACAAAGCTGCTAATATTATTGGAATTGGTATTTTAGCTGCTGTTATTAAAATCATTTTAAATTTAGTAAAATACACTTTCCTACGTGGAATGATTATGGGAGGACTAGCTTTTACTCCCGCATTCGTTGCAGCCTTCACAAAAATTTTAGGAACATTTGGTTCAGCTGCTTTCACAGTTATTACTGTTCCAATTTTATATCCAATTTTCAAAAAAATTCATCAACAATTTAAAGCTTAATTTACTACTAGCAAGAGATTTCTCCTTCTCTTGCTAGTTTTTTTATTTTCTTCCACCTTCCGTCTGGTAATCGAGACAAACAATTTGTTTCTTCCAGAATCCTCCTCAAAAATCGTTCTATCTCACACTTACAAACTTTCTCTTGCTCATAACACAAAGAAAATCGAATTTTCTTTTGTGCAAATAATTTTTGCATATACTCATAACACTGCTGAATAGAAAAAATCTGATTCATTTTTAGCCTATCAATCCCCATCCATAAGTATCCTTGCCAAATGATATTAGTTGTTTTCATACTCCAAGAATATTTTGGGTAACTACGGCAGACGTCTAGTTGATCAAATGTCCACTGATGATGATAGAGTGCTTCTAGAAATTGTCGATTTTCTTTTTGGGGACTTAAAACAAACGCTTGCCACTCTTCTTTTGTCCATGACTGCTCTTTACTTGCCTCTTGAGAAATTTTGATGTGTTCCGACTCTTCAAAAATTTGAAACACCTTTTTCCAATCTAGCTTATCTAAGTCACATCGACTCTCATGAAACAGATACTTCCTTTTTTGAAAGTGTAACATCAGATGATGATGAATGATCCATTGCTTATCCGTATAGAAACACACATAATTTTCTAATTGCGGATGATATCGAACACAATACAAAGTCATCTCACATAAGTTTTTTTGTAAAAACTTCTTCCCCAGAATCCACGATACACCTCTCCCCAAACTTTCTAATGCCTTTGTTCGAGTCATCATTTCTTTTATTGGAATGACACTACATTGATATTCCAACACCCATTCTTTTTCACCTACTTCAATGGTGAGATCCGGAATTTGTCCAATTAACGCTTCATATCGTTCTAATTCTGCTGAAAATCCTTGTTTCACGAGGCTTTCTTGTAATTCTTCTTTTCCTTTTTGATGAGCTTCCGTCTCTCCATCATGCCTTGCTTGAGTTACATGTCTAAAAAAATATTCTCCATTTTTCTTTTGGCAAATTTGTACAGGTTCTCCACACGTCGGACAAGCATAATATTCTGACTTATCTAATTCAATTCCTTTATACGCATATACTAATTCTCCATTTGAATCTCGAGCAATTTTCATCCAAACCACCTCAACTATATATACGAAAAAAATATCGGAAAATATTTTTTATTTGGAAATTTTTTACAAACAAAAAAGATGAAAATAGAATTCATCATTCTATTTCCATCCTATGAGTTTAAGCTTCAATATTTTCTAAATTTTTCTCAATAACAATATCCCATGAACATCCTAAAGCTCCTTGCCCTAAGTGAGTTCCAATAACTGGACCAAAATATGCTAGAGATGTTCTTAATTTTGGATATTTCTCTTGAATTTGAGCACGCCATGCTTCTCCTGCTTCTGGAGCATTCGCATGAATAATCACTAATTCATATCCATCTCCATCTGTCGTTTGAGTAGCTTCTTCAAATAATTGCTCAATTCGCTTCATCGCTTTTTGTTGTGTACGAATTTTTTCCAATGCCACAATTTTCTTATCTTCAAATGTTAAAATTGGTTTAATTTTCAACATAGAACCTACTAATGCAGCACCTGCTGATAAACGTCCACCTCTTTGAAGATTGTTCAAATCATCTACGATGAAGTAAGCTGTTGTACGATCTACTAATTGTTGAACACAAGCTACAATTTCTTTAGCTGTATATTGTTCATCTTTTGCCATCATTGCAGCAAGACGAACTGCACGAGCTTGAGGTGCACAGCTAATTCCTGAATCGATTGGATAAATCAACACTTCATCTTGTAATTCTTCAGCAACTGTCACAACTGTTTGATAAGTTCCGCTAATCCCACTGGATAAAAGAATTGGAATAATAGCATCATAATGATGGGATAATTCACGGAATAATTCAATTGTTTCACCAACTGCTGGTTGTGAACTCGTTGGGAATACCTCTGAATTTTTTACTTTTTCATAGAAATCGGCAGTTGTCAAATCTTGTTCTTCACGATAACTTTCTTGTCCAAAAATAACTGATAGTGGCAATACATGAATATTCCACTCACGGCGTTCTTCTGGTGTCAAATACACAGTACTATCCGTTACGATCGCAATTTTCATTTACTCGACTCCTTTTCTTAAATTTAGCAACCACGTTGCTTTCTGTAGTATACCAAAAATCCAATTTTGGGGCAAACAATGGAAATTGGAAGTGTAAAAAACAAAAAGACCCCGAAGGGTCTTTTCGTTGATTCTAGGTTGTTCGACAAATCCTGTTGGTGAGAAATCACCGACAGGATTTTTTATATGC
>NZ_CAURVV010000038.1:0-15058 GCF_963528315.1 uncultured Granulicatella sp.
TTATAGCATAGGTAGTATCTTTTTGTCTTTTTTTCGTACTTTGTTTCAAATAAAAATTCATGGCTCTTTTTGTATTGAGGGGATGAGGGTGCGTAAGGTATTATCTGTTGTAGCTTACGACGCTAGTAGCCTTGCTTGTGCGAGTCTCATAGTTTAGCGGCACAATGATATTGTCATTGCTCTTTTCATAAGAATATTTCATATGAGATTTTCATAGGAAGAGATGAGGAGTTTATTAGAATTTGGGAAGAATTTATTGTAAGCGCTTGAAACAGATTGCTTGTGTGCTAAAATAATAGTGATAAAAAATAAACCAAAAAGGGTGGAAAATCATGAAAAAACAAAGCAAGGCAATCTTATCCTCACTTGCAGTAGTTGCTGTTTTAGGTGCATGTTCTCCAAAAAACTCTACAGATGGGGCGAATGACTCAAACGCAAAGGATAGAACATTTGCAAAGGAAGTTACTCATGAAGGAACACCAATAAAAGGTGGAACATTAAAATATGCCATCGTAAGTGCATCTCCTTTTAATGGACTTTTTATTGATGAATTAGCTTCAGATTCAACAGATACTGCACTAGCAGGTTATGTTGATGGAACAATGTTTGAACATGACGAAAATCGTAAGCTAGTGAACTCTGGTTTAGCATCACTTGAATTTGATGTTCCGGGAAAAACTGTGAAAGTAACATTGAATTCTAAAGATTATAAATGGTCTGATGGACAACCAGTTACCATTGATGACTATATCTTTACTTATGAAGGAATTGGAGATAAAGATTATACAGGGATTCGTTATGATGCGAATTACAAAAATATCGAAGGAATGGAAGAGTTTCATAATGGTGAAGCGTCTAGTATTTCTGGACTAGAAAAAATTGATGATTATTCAGTGAAAATTCATTATAAAGAAATGACACCATCTATGAAGTTGGCAGGAGGACCAATTAGTCCTTATATTATGCCTAAGCATATTTTCTCAACCATTCCTGTAAAAGATTGGGAACAAAGTGATTATGTTCGTGGAACAAAAGTAGTAGGATTAGGTGCGTTTACGATTGAATCAATCGTTCCTGGGGAATCAGTAACTTATAAAGCAAATGAGTACTATTACAAAGGAAGACCAAAATTAGATAAAGTAGTAGCAGAACTTGTATCTCCAGATAGTATTGTTTCTGAAATGAAGGCAGGTAAGTATGATATTGCTTCAATGCCAAGAGCTCAATTTGATACTTATAAAGATTTAACGAATGTGACTCTATTAGGTAGCGAAGATTCTGCTTATGAATATATTGCATTCCAATTAGGAAAATGGGATGAAGCCATTAGTAAAAATGTGATGAATCCAAATGCAAAAATGTCTGACCCAGTTTTACGTCAAGCAATTGCTTATGCATTAGATATCGACCAAGCAGGAAAGAGTTTATACAATGGATTACAACGTGGAACCAATTCATTAATTATTCCATTCTTCAAAGATGTTTATAACAAAGACCAAGAAGGATTTGCTTATAATCCAGAAAAAGCTAAGAAAATGTTAGATGATGCAGGTTATAAAGATGTAGATGGTGATGGATTAAGAGAAAATAAAGATGGTTCTAAATTAACGATTAACTTTATTGCTCGTACTCGTGATGATGCGAATGAATCATTAATTCAACAATATTTATTATGGTGGAAAGAAATTGGATTAAATGTTCAATTAGTTAATGGACGTACAATGGAAGTGAATAGTTTCTATGATAAAGTAGAAGCAAATGACCCAGAAATTGATATGTATACTGCAGGATGGAATACAGGATTTGACCCAGATCCAACAGGGTTATATGGGGAAGATGCGAAGTTTAACTTTACTCGTTTTGTAAGTAAGGAACAAACAGATATCTTCAATAAGATAAATTCTGAAGCTGCATTTGATGATGCTAAAAATATTGAATTTTATAAAGAATGGCAAAAATATGTGCATGATCAAGCGTATGTATTTCCAACTTTAATTGGGGATCAAATTACAGCTGTGAATAAACGAGTGAAATATTATAGTACGGATATCGCTTCGAATAATCCAAAAAATGCGATTAATGAAATGGAATTAGTTGCGGATACTCCAGTCAAATAAGATATAGAAATTGACTTTTAGCAAGTAGTAAAGGACGCTAGCTACTGTTAAAAGTCTTTTTCTAATTATAATTATATGAAATAACTATAGCTTTAAATAAGAAAAAATTAATTTTCCAATTTTGAAAGAAAAAGTAAATAAAACATGCAATTTTGAAACCATTTTTATGAAAAATATGAGGAAATAATTAAAAAAATCTTTATAAAATCATAGGAATTTTAAAAGAATCGTGGTAAAATAAGCATACGTTATTTTAAAAAATGGAATTGTCATACAATTTGCATTTTCGTTTAAAAATACGTATAATATCAATAATGTTTAAAAGAAAATTATTGAATTTGAAATAAAGTATGACAGACATACGAAGGTTAAAATGTTAACCATTCGATTCAGACAAAGGAGGACGAAGATTTGGCTATCGATAAACCATTATTAGAAATCAACGATTTACATGTTGGATTTCGTATTAAAGATGATTTTTATGATGCAGTTGATGGTGTTTCATTATCATTAGAGAAAAATGAAATTTTAGCAATTGTAGGGGAATCTGGATGTGGTAAATCTACATTAGCAACAACTATTATGGGTTTACACAATAAATTAAATACTAAAATCACTGGGGACATTATTTATAATGATGTAAACTTAGTGAATTTAAATGAAACTTTATATAATAAAATTCGTGGAAATGACATTGGTATGATTTTCCAAGATCCATTGGCTTCATTAAACCCATTAATGACCATTGGTGCTCAAATTGATGAAGCATTATTATATCATACAGACTTAGATGAAAAACAACGTACAGAACGTGTATTAGAATTACTTGCACAAGTAGGGATTCCAAATCCACAACGTACATTTAAACAATACCCGCATGAATTATCAGGTGGGATGCGTCAACGTGTTGTAATTGCGATTGCATTATCATGTAAACCACCAATTATTATCGCTGACGAACCAACAACAGCGCTTGACGTAACGATTCAAGCACAAATCTTAGATTTATTAAATGAAATTCAAGCAGAAACACAATCAGGAATTATTTTAATTACGCACGACCTTGGGGTAGTTGCAGAAACTGCTGACCGTGTAGCCGTGATGTATGCTGGACAATTCGTAGAGATTGCTCCTGTAGAGGAATTATTTACAAATCCTAAACATCCATATACTCGTTCATTATTACAATCAATTCCTCAAGCTGGTTCAGAAGGACAAGAGTTACACGTAATTGAAGGTACTGTTCCTCCATTACCAAGCTTACCACGTACAGGATGCCGTTTTGCTCCTCGTATTCCATGGATTTCTGCAGAAGAACATGAAGAAAATCCAACATTACACGAAGTTGGTCAAGGCCATTTTGTTCGTTGTACATGTTACAAAAATTTCCATTTTGAAGGGGAGGAAGCATAATGGGTTTTGTTAGAATTGAAGATTTAAAAGTGCACTATCCAATTAGAAGTGGCTTCTTTAACCGAGTGACGGATCATGTTTATGCTGTTGATGGCGTTACATTGGAAATTGAAGAAGGAAAAACTTATGGACTTGTAGGTGAATCAGGTTCTGGTAAATCAACAATCGGTAAAGCAATTATCGGTTTAGAACCAGTAACAAGCGGTAAAGTATTATATGAAGGACAAGATGTGACAAATAAAGCACGTCGTCGTACTTCTGACTACAACCGTAATGTACAAATGATTTTCCAAGATTCATTATCAAGTTTTAATCCTAAAAAACGTATTTTAGATATCGTTGCTGAGCCATTACGTAACTTTGACCGTTTATCTCCAGAAGAAGAACGTCGTAAAGTTATTGAATTAATGGAAATCATTGGTTTATCTGAAGAAGCATTATTAAAATACCCTCACCAATTCTCTGGTGGACAACGTCAACGTATTGGGGTAGCTCGTGCATTAGCAAGTAATCCACGTTTAATTATTGCGGATGAACCAGTATCTGCTTTGGACTTATCAGTACAAGCGCAAGTATTAAACTACATGAAACGTATTCAAGATGAATTTAACTTAAGTTATTTATTCATCTCTCATGACCTTGGGGTTGTAAAACACATGTGTGATGAATTATTCATTATGTATCGTGGACGTTTTGTTGAAACAGGAAAAGCAAATGATATTTATGCAGACCCTCAACATATTTATACAAAACGTTTATTATCAGCCATTCCAGTTATTGACCCAGTAAACCGTGAAGCGAACAAACTACGTCGTATTGAAGCTGAGAAATTCTATCAAGAAAATCAAACAATGTACTATGACGAAAATGGTCGTGTATTCGATTTACAACAATTGTCAGATTCGCATTTTGTTGCGTTGAATCCGTCAGCAAAGGGAGGTAACTAGACTATGTGGAAAACTATATTACGTCGTGTGCTACTAATGTTGCCACAAATTTTAATTTTAAGTTTATTAGCATTCTTAATTGCTAAGATGATGCCAGGGGATCCATTTACAGGTTTAATTACTCCTGAAACAGACCCAAATACGATTGAAGCTTTACGTGTGAAAGCTGGATTCTATGATCCATGGTATATTCAATATGTTCGTTGGATGGGTAAAGCATTACAAGGAGACTTTGGACAAAGTTATACTTATAAATATGCTGTTACTAAATTAATTGGTGAACGTATTGGTAACACAGTTTGGTTATCATTATTAACATTAATTTTAACGTATTTAATTGCATTACCTTTAGGGATGATTGCAGGACGTTATCAAAACTCATGGGCAGATAAGTTAATCGTTGTGTATAACTTCATTACTTATTCTATTCCAACATTCGTATTTGCCTTAATCCTATTATGGTTATTTGGTTATACATTAGGTTGGTTCCCAACTCGTGGTTCAGTTGATTCAGGTGTATCACCAGGATCTATTGGTTATTTAATTAATCGATTCCACCACTTATTATTACCAGCATTAACAATGGCGATTTTATCAACAACTGGTACAGTTCAATATTTAAGAACTGGGGTAATTGATGCGAAGAGTCAAGACTATGTTCGTACAGCTCGTGCTAAAGGGGTTCCTGAAAAAGTGGTATTTAACCGTCACATTTTCCGTAACTCAATTTTACCAATCGCTGCCTTCTTAGGATATGAATTCACAGGCTTAATCGGTGGTTCAGTATTTATTGAAAACATCTTCTCATATCCAGGAATGGGGAACTTATTCGTAAGTTCAATTTCATCTCGTGACTATTCTGTTATCTTAGCGTTGTTATTACTATTTGGTACAGCAACACTATTAGGAACATTATTATCTGATATTATTATGAGTATTGTTGACCCTAGGGTTCGCGTACAATAGAAAAGGAGGAGTAGCAAATGGCGCAAGATAAAAAAGATGTAACAAAAGAAAGCACCGTATCTACCCCACCTACTGGGTTCCAGGTTATTGTGCGAGAATTTTTAAAAGATAAAATTGCTCTTGCAGCATTAATTATCTTAACTTTAATTTTCTTATTTATTTACATTGGTCCGTTCTTCATTAATGAAGCAACTGCTTTGAAAGTAAATATTTTACAACGTTATAAAGCACCAGGTGTGAACGGTTATTTATTAGGTTCTGATGAAGGAGGTCGTGATGTATTCGCGATGTTAGTTATCGGGGCTCGTAACTCTGTAACAATTGGTTTCACGATTACAATTTTAACTTGTATTATCGGGATTATCGTTGGTTTAATTTCTGGTTACTATGGTAAATGGGTTGATACTACATTAATGCGTATTGTTGATTTCATCATGATTTTACCAACATTAATGATTATCATCGTATTCGTAACAGTTATTCCAAACTATACATTATTCCACTTTATTTTAATTATGACATTGTTCTACTGGGTTGGTTCAGCTCGTTTATTCAGAACTCGTACGTTACAAGAAGCTAGTTTAGATTATGTAAATGCATCTAAGACTTTAGGTTCTAGTGATTTACAAATTATGTTCCGTGAGATTTTACCTAACATTAGTTCATTAATCATTGTTAACTTAATTTTACGTTTAGCAGGGAACATTGGTATTGAAACTGGTTTAACATACTTAGGTTTCGGTTTACCATATACAACTCCTTCTTTAGGAACGTTAATTTCTGCAGCTAAAACGCAAGATATTATTGAAAACAAAATGTGGGTATGGTTACCTGCAACAATTTTAATCTTAGTAATGATGTTATGTATCAACTACATTGGACAAGCATTCCAACGTGCAGCGGATGCTCGCCAACGTCTAGGTTAAGAAATATAAACAGACTTCTCTATTATAGTAGCAAAGGACGGCAGCAAACCTTTGGTTTCATGCCTAAACTTTGAGCCTAAGGTCTCAAAGTTTCCTAGTACAAGTAGCCAAATGTGGCTACTTGTACGTTTGCTACTATGAGAAGTCTTTTTTTGTTTTACCTTTTTGGTTGTATAAAAATGTATTTTTTTGTAAAATAGAAGGGCTAATAATTTTAATGGAGGATTTATGAAAGAGAAATTTAAGAAATATCAACATTTAGTGAAGCCTTATGACATTATTATTGTAATTACCTTATTTATTTTATCGTTTTTACCTAATGCAATTTTTGCAGTACAACAGATGACGACTCCAACAGAGGAAGCTAAGATTTACGCTGTTGTTACGATTAATGGTGAAGAAGTGCAACGTTTTGAATTAAAAGAAGATACTCCGAATGAGGAATTTATTTATTTTCCCAGTGATGATCAATATAATATTATTGAAGTAGATGGGACTAGAATTAGAGATAAGGAAGATAATAGTCCTGATCAAATTGCCGTTAAAACGGGTTGGATTTCAAGAGTAGGGCAAACGAGTATTTGTTTACCGCATGGGTTAATGATTGAGATTGTTTCGACTCAGGAACCTACGGAAGAAACGGATACTATCATTCCATTGTAAAAGGATACGAATTAGACTTCTTTGATATAGTAGTATAGGACGCCAGCAAACCTTCGGTTTCATGGCTAAACTTTGAGCCTAGGTCTCAAAGTTTCCTAGTAACAGTAGCCACAAGGTGGCTGCTGTTACGCATACTGCTATAAGAAGTCTATTCTGTTTTAACGGATATTTATGAGAGAGTGAATAAAAGTTTTGACTTCTTTGATAGTAGTTTAGGACAAAGCTGCTATAAGAAGTCTTTTTTGTTGTTTAATAAATGGTAAAAAGTTGTTCTATTATTTGTCAGTTAATTCTATTCATGATACGATAATATTATATTGAAATTAATAGAAATGAGAGAGTTTTATGAATGAAAATCAACCATTAGAACCACAAAAAATTCCTTCTCGACATGAAAAAAAAGAAGAAGAAATGGGCTCAAATGAAAAATGGTATAAAAAGATTTGGAATCATCCGTGGTTTAAAAAAATTAGAGAATTTTGGAAAAAGTATCATGTTACTAAATTATTTCTGACAATTTTTCTTACATTTACAGCGTTCTTTTTAGTTTATTTAGTATATGGAGCAAAAACTGCTGATGTGAGTGGATTAAGAGCAGGAATGATTCAAGAAACTGTGATCTATGATGAAGCTGGTCAAGAAGCTGGTGCATTAAATATTTCCAAAGCAGAGTACGTACCTTTGAACGAAATCTCTACTTATATGAAAGATGCCGTATTGTCAACAGAGGATAAACGTTTCTATGAGCATAAAGGATTTGATCCAATTGGGATTTTGCGTGCCTTTGCTGGAGTGATTATTCATCGAGGAAATATTGTCGGTGGAGGAAGTACATTAACACAACAATTAGCGAAAAATGCATTTTTAACATTAGATCAAACATTACTTAGAAAAGCAAAGGAATTGTTTTTAAGTTTTGAAATTGAAAAACACTATACAAAAGATCAAATTTTTGAAATGTATTTGAATAATGCTTATTTTGGAAATGGAGCTTATGGTATTGAAAATGCAGCAAGGCGTTATTTTGGAAAAAGTGCTGCAGACCTAGCTTTAAGTGAATCAGCAATTTTGGCAGGTGCTTTAAAGGCGCCAAGTTATTATAATCCAATTGACAATTATGATGCTACATTAAAAAGACGTGCAACTGTATTGAGTTTAATGGTGAATAACGGGAAAATTAGTGAGCAAGATGCAAATATTGCAGGAGAATCTGAAATTTCACTTGTTGATAATTATGTAGCTAACTCAAGATATCGTTATCCTTATTATTTTGATGCTGTAATTAATGAGATTACTCAAAATTATGGGATTAAGGAAGAGGATTTATTTAATAAAGGGTATCGCATTTATACGGGATTAAATCAAAAACTGCAAGCAGATATGGAAGAAACTTTTGGGAATACACAATTATATCCTGCTTATGATGATGGGACAAAAGCTCAAGCAGCTTCGATTGCAATGGAACCTCAAACAGGGAATGTTTTAGCAGTAGTTGGAGGAAGAATTGATGGTGCAGGGAAACATACATTTAGAGGTTTTAATCGTGCAACACAAATGAAAGTTCAACCTGGTTCAACGTTTAAACCTTTAGCCGTCTATACTTTAGCTTTAGAAGAAGGATATGAACCTAATTCAACATTAGTAGATGAAAAACGTTCCTATGGTCCTGAAAAATATACTCCAGAAAACTGGAATCACCAAAATAAAGGTACGGTGACAATGACAGAAGCATTAAGCTTAAGTTGGAATGCTCCTGCTGTATGGCTATTAGATCAATTAGGTTTGAAAAAAGGTGTCGAAAAAGTTCATCAATTTGGTATTTCAACAGTTCCAGAAGATGAATATTTAGGAATTGCTTTGGGTGGATTAACAAAAGGAGTCTCTCCAATGGAAATGGCTTCAGCTTATACTACTTTTGCTAATAAAGGTGTACGTGCTAAGGGAAGATTTGTGACGAAAATTGTAGATGCTACTGGTGCGGTAATTGTTGATAATACTACTCCTCAAACAAATAAAGTGACAAGTGAGTCTGTTGCTGATAAGATGACAAGTATGTTACTTACGGTTTATGCACCTGGTGGTGGGGGAGCAAATGCTGCTCCTGCAGGTTATACAATTGCTGGAAAAACAGGTACCACGGAAACAGTTAATGGAGAAGATGGTGCACGAGATCAATGGATGATTGGTTACACACCTGATATGGTTGTTGCTACTTGGATGGGTTATGATGATTCTGCTAAATATTCATTGGCGGTATCAAGCACCCATGGAGTTGGTCCTTTATTCCAATTAGAAATGTATGGATTATTAAGTACATATCCAAAAAATACACCATTTGGAGTAGCACCTGCTGCGACTGCTGAGAAAAAAGATTCGTCTTTAAATGTAGATGATTTGATTCAAAAAGCAGAAGAAACAGGAAAACAAATATGGTCTAAAGTTCAAGAATGGACTGGGCAATTATGGAAAAAAGTTGGGCAATAAAAAAATAAGAATGCTAAATTATTATTTAAAATTAAAATTGTCATCAAATTGTTATATAACTGCTCATGAATTGAAATTAAAGAAGTGTATAATTGACAGAAAGATTAAATAGGGGGAAATCTATGAAACATAAAAAGTTATTATTAGGCTGTCTTTCAGCTTTAACACTATTTACTGTTGGAACATATGCTAATTCAACTACAGCGTATGCTGAAGATACAGTAGTTAGTGGGAAATACATTTCTGATAGTAAAGAAGCGATTATTAATCGAATCAATGAAATTCGTAAAGAAGCTTTTGAAGAAGGTTTAGTCGATCGTTATGTGCCGATTAAATGGTCAACAGCTTTAGAAAAAATTGCTGAAATTCGTTCCGTAGAAGCTTCTGTTTTACTTGCTCATAGTCGTCCTAATGGAGAAAGTGATCCATTTAGTATTGTTAAAGATAATGTGAGAAGTTATGGGGAAAATTTAGCTTGGAATAGCACAGGGGTTTTGGAAGGTATTGAATATTTCTATGGCGAAAAAGCTGCTTATGTAAAATCCAAAGTAAATAATCAACCATTAGAAGTAGGAGAACAAACAGGGCATTATTGGAATTTAATTCGTCCAGATTTTACTCATACAGCATTAGTAGCTTTCCAAAAAGAAGGTAAAGGTGTGATTACTGCACAAGCATTTACCAATACAGAATGGCTAAAAGGAAATGGCTTTGATACGAATTTATCAGAAGACTATTTAGGTCATAATGGTGAAGCATCTGTAAATATTACAACTGGTGGTAAGATTGCCAAATCACCTTCTAAGCAAACTAAAACTGTAAAACAAGCAAATAAAACTGTAGAAAATAAAGTAGTCACAAAATCTGCTAGTGAACTGAAAGAAACAACAACTGTTTTAAATGGTTGGTCAGATCGCAGTTATTATAAAAATGGAGAAAAAGTAATTTCTCAATGGATTTATGATGCGAATTATTCTAGTTGGTTTTATCTTGATGCCGATGGAGAGTATTTAGAGAATTCTTGGAAGGGCGATTACTATTTAGAAGCCGGCGGCTATATGGCTAGTGGAGAATGGATTTATGATACAAATTATCAAAATTGGTTCTACTTACATGGAAATGGGAAATACGCTCGTGAATATTGGAAAGATTCATACTATTTAGGTCAAAATGGAGCATTAGCTCGTGATACATGGATTGGAAGCTACTATGTAGATGCAACGGGTAAATGGAATCCAGAAATGTAATTGAATGGAATGTCAATAAAAATTAGAATTTTATCTAATTTTTATTGACATTTTTTGTTTCTAGCAGTAAAATTCTAATAAAGTTAGATATTTATCTAATATTACTAGGAAGTGAGGTTGAAATTTTATGGATATCATATTCAATAATGCAAATTTTAGGAAATTATGGTTTAGTAGTACATTTGCGGGAGCAGCGAGCAATATCATTCAATACGCATTGTCTCTCTATGTATTAGATAAGACGGGTTCTGCAACAGCTTTTGCTAGTATTCTTTCGATTATTATTATTCCTCGAATATTATTTTCTCCAATTGCAGGAGTGTGGGGAGATCGAGTGAATCGACAAAAAGGATTAGTTTATACAACACTGATGACAGTTATTACCTTATTGATTTTTGGAGTGGGAACTTATGTAACGAGTAATTTATCTTTAGTAGCTATTTATGGATTAGTGATTATTTTAGAATTAGTAGAAGTTTTTCAATCGGGTCCAATGATGAGTGTTTTGCCTGCGATTGTAGAAGAAAGTCAATTAGCTCTAGCAAATACTTGGATGCAAGTGGATAATGGAATTGTGAATATTATTACGCCATTTGTAGCAGCATTCATTTATTCAACTTTTGCCATTACAGGTTCTTTATTTATTTCAGGGAGTATTTTATTTTTAACAATGATTGGTTATGTATTTATGAAAATTCCTGAACGTAAAATTCAAAAGCAAATAGATGAAAAACAATCCGTTGTAAATAGTTTTTGGACAGAATTCAAAGAAGGCATTAAAATAGCGTTTGAAATTCCAAATCTAGTCATTGTCGTATTGCTTGCATTATTTATTAATTTTTTAATGTCACCTATTTTTGGAATTGTGATTACCTACTTTATTAGGGTAACATTAGAATTTTCGAATACAGAATTTAGTATGTTTCAGTCTTTTGTAGCAGTAGTCAGTATGATTTCTCCACTCATTGCGTATCGTTTAATCAAAGATAGTAAAGAACCCGTACACTTATTATTGAAATATACTGGGGGATTTGTTATTGGATTATTCGTGGTTATGTGTGGAACAATGGCTCATGACATTTTTTCACTGAATCAATGGATGTCGTTAGCGGGTATTATTGTAGGATTTATCCTTGTTTCTGTTTTAGCAACGTATATTAATATTCAATTATCAACTTTAGGTGCTAAAATGGTTCCTGAACAATTTTTAGGAAGAATTGGAACAACGATGGGGATGTTAGCTACGATTTCTGTTCCAATTGGGCAGTTAGTATTTGGAATTATTTTAGATAATTTTAATGCAACAGTGTGTTTAGCTGTTTCTATTGTTGGATTAGTGGTATTCTTAATAGTAGCAAATAGAATGTACCAAGATTCTAGTAAGGAGGGGGAAAATGCAATTTAAACAAGAGCAGATGGAATTTGTGAATCAATTGCTATATCCAATATTAATATTGAAAAAGAATCGAGATGAAGAACGTCCTTCAACACAGTTAGAGCAACAATTAGAAGATATCGTTGAAGAAATGAGACATATGAGTGTTCCGTTAGAAACATATATGGACAAGATTCTGTATTTCTATAAAGATGATGTTTTACGTATGTTCTTCATCAATGTAAAAACACTACTTCGTTATCGTTCTTTTGACGAATACGTTGAGTTTTTACAGTCTATGGATGAAGTTCTAATCAAGAAGCAATTAATGACGAGTATTGTAAAACAAGATGAAGAAGAACTAGTTGTTGAAGATAAAGTAGAAGAGCTTGTAGGAAATCAATTTGCATTTTTAGATTTTTTAAAGTATTTACCAATTGATGATACTTTACGCTGGAATTATTTTACGATTATGTCGCAACCTAAAAAGTTTGTAGAAGATTTTATTTCATTACATCAAACGATTAAGCCGATTTTTGATAAAGTGTATGCAGAATATTTACCGATTTTAGAAAAATCTTATACGGAATTTGAAGCTACGATTCGTGAACATCCAACGATTTTAGCAGAGGCTTTTACTGGAACAAAGGAAATTAAAGAAATAGACTGGACTTCAGATGACATTTCAGTCATACCAACATTACTATTATCGGATTTCTTTTTTCAAGATTCTGAAATTTTATTATTAGGGGCAAAATCGTTAGAAGTGATTCAACATTTTATCCAAACTCGATTAGATAAACAACAAGAACGAATTAATGTTTTTAAGAATTTAGGAGATAAAACAAGGTATCAAATTTTCTGCGAGATTGCCAAAGGTACAAAGAGTGTTAAAAAAATTGCGGAACAATTAGGGATTACATCGGCTACAGTTTCCTATCATATTAATGAATTAGTCTTATCTAATTTAGTAGTTCAAGGTTGGAATAAGAAGGATTGTCTAAAAGCAATTCACACCGAATTGATTACAGAAGTGATGAATGGATTAATGGAAGATAGTTTAATGACGAATACTGTAGAGAATGAAGAATAATATGCTATAATAGCAATACAAAAGAATGTATGGAGGGATACACATGAGTGATGTAAAATTAGTAAAACGTAGTGAAGTCGATCAATCCATTACTTGGGATATGACATTATTATATCCAAGTGATGAAGCATATCGTACAACATTAAAAGAAACAGAAGCTCAATTAAAGAGTTTCAAAGAAAAATATGAAGATAAATTAGCAGATTTAGAAGTATTAACAGCTGCTACTGAAGAATATGAAGCATTATATGAAACATTCTACCGTTTATCTCATTATGCAGAATTACCAATGACTGTAGACCGTTTCAATGATACAGTGGTTGAAAATGCGACATTATTTGAACAATTAGCTAGTGCTTGGGCACAAAATATGAGTTTCTATGATACTGAAATCGTAGGATTAGAAGAAAGTTTATTACGCCAATTTGTGGAAGAAAAACGTCCAGATTTAGCATATTTTATTGAAAAAATTATTCGTGTTAAAGCACATACTTTATCCAAAGATGCAGAACAAGTTTTATCAAATATGTCTAGCTTACCAAGCTTCTATCAATTATATGAAGTAACAAAACATGAAGACATGGAATTTGATTCATTTGAAGCTGATGGAAAAACTTATGAAAATAGTTTTGTTTTATATGAAAACTTACATGAAATGGATAATCATACAGAAGTTCGTCGTAATGCAGCAAAAAGTTTCTATAAAACATTAAATCGCTATAAAAATACTGTTGCAAATGAATACATTTCAACGATTAAAAAAGAAAAAATGCTTGCAACAATGCGTGGATACGATAGTGTCATTGATTACTTATTAGACAAACAAGATGGGGATCGTGAATTATATGACCGTCAAATTCGTACATTAATGACGGATTTAGCACCACATATTCAACGTTATATTCGTTTATTAGCAAGAGAACATAATATTCAAGATATGCAATTTGCAGATTGTAAAATCAATTTAGACCCTGAATTTGAAGTAGATATGTCTATTGAAGAATCTAGAGATTATTTAAAGAAAGCTCTTGGAATTTTAGGGGAAGATTATAAAGATATGATCGATGAAAGTTACGACAAACGTTGGACTGATTTCCCACAAAATATTGGTAAGAGCACAGGTGGATTCTGTGCGACTGTTCCAAAAGTAGCTAGTTATATTTTATTATCATGGACTGGAAAAATGAATGAAGTATTCGTATTAGCTCATGAATTAGGGCATGCGTACCACTTTAAACGTGTTGGAGAAGAGTTAACAATGTTTAATAATGAATGTTCATTATACTTTGTAGAAGCTCCATCAACATGTAACGAAGTTATTGTTTCAAATTATTTATTGAAAAATAGTACAGATGCTCGTTTCAAACGTTGGGTCATTAGTAACATGATTAGTCGTACTTATTTCCATAATATGGTCACTCACTATTTAGAAGCAGTATTCCAAGATCGTATTTACAAAATGGTTGATAATAATGAGATGTTAAATGCAGATGTGTTATCTAAAGTGAAACGTGAAGTAATGGAAGAGTTCTTTGGGGATAGTCTTGTAGTGAATGAAGGGGCAGAATTAACTTGGATGCGTCAACCTCACTATTATATGGGATTATATCCTTATACTTATTCTGCTGGTTTAACAATTGGTACAGCAATTGCGAATAAGATTGAGGAAGATCCTTCTCAAGCGCAAGTTTGGAAAGATACATTAGCATTAGGTGGTAGCTTATCTGCGAAAGATTTAGCACGTCATGCTGGATGTGATGTTTCGACAGAACAACCACTAAAAGAAGCCATTGCATATGTAGGAAAATTAGTGGATCAATTATACGA
>NZ_CAURVV010000039.1:0-14866 GCF_963528315.1 uncultured Granulicatella sp.
ACAAGTGCAATATGACCGATATCATGGCTTCCCTTGGTTTGGTACAATTGGACCGTTACTCTGGTTTGCTAGAACGTCGTAAGGAGATTGTGGACCGCTATGATCGCGGTTTTGCAGGCTCTCGTATCCATCCATTGGCACACAAGACTGATAGTGTCGAATCTTCACGCCACCTCTACATCACCCATGTAGAAGGAGCAAGTTTAGAAGAGCGCAACCTCATCATCCAAGAATTGGCCAAAGCAGGAATTGCAAGTAATGTCCACTACAAACCACTTCCGCTCTTGACAGCTTATAAGAATCTTGGCTTTGATATGGCGAATTATCCTAAGGCCTATGCCTTCTTTGAAAATGAAATTACGCTCCCTCTTCACACTAAATTAAGCGATGAAGAAGTGGACTATATCATTGAGACTTTCAAAACAGTTTCTGAAAAAGTGCTAACTTCATCAAAAAAATGACAAACTACAGTCAAGTAATAGTGATTCTGTTTCTAAAAAGTCTAATTGAGTGTAAAACTGTTGTTTTCAATTGAAAGTCCTATAGTAAAATGAAATAAAAACAGGACAAATTAATCAGGATAGTCAAATTAATTTCTAGCAATATTTTAGAAGCAAAGGTGTACTCTTATAGTTTCAATATACTGTATGGTTTGAAATGAGATGTGAGCAATTTGGTGTAGCATTTAGAATTTTTATTAGGCATCATTTAGAAAATGTAGTGTCTTGTTCTAGTTTTCAATTCACCCTATTTTTTGAAAGACGCGAGTTTCCACGAATGAGGTTGTGGAAACTCGCGTCTTTCTTTTTTGTTTTCAGAATATTGTTCAAAGTTTTGAGACTATTTTTCATGTTCTAGTCATTCTTTTGAAATAATCTATAAAACACGTGTCTACAATGATCTATATGTCCTATTCCAGTATTTTAGAAGAACTGCGTCTATTTTTATAGAGCTTGAATCTAGCTTTTATAGAAAATCTATTTAAGAAATATATTGTATTGTTTTGATTTCAATCCGCTATATGAACGATATTCATGTAAATATACCTGGTGAATGCTTGCATGACAAGATATTTGTTCTTGTATTTATAAATTAGTATTTTACGAGATATCAACATGCTTTAAATACAGTGAATAGGATATTTTTATGTTCAAGCTAAGAAAGATAGTAATCACTTTTGAATGGAAGGTTAAAGAATTATTAGAAGTATGGTTAGATATATAAATGGTCACGCTTTCACAATTTTGATATTTTATTGTGTTATTCCTTGACAATTTTGATTTAAAAATATATTATAAAGAAAATGACAGCGGTGTCATTTTCTGGTATGGAATTTATATGAATATTAAATTAGGACATAATATTTTTAATTGGAGGCTAATATGAAATCTTTTCAACAAAATGAGGTTTTCTCTATTCGTAAGTCTAAGGTGGGAGTTTGCTCAGTTCTCTTAGCGGTTTTATTTATTGGAACACAAAGTGTTTTAGCTAATGAAGTAGTTGGTGAAACTTCTTCGTCTAAAGATAATATGCAAATGAACTCTTTGTTGAGTAGCACATCTACATCATTATCTGCGGAACCCCATTCTGATACTCTCAGTCTTGATAACAATTCAAGTTTAAGTACTGATAATAATGGAGGAGTGAGTATTAATCAAAATAAACCTGATATAACAAATGATACTATGATTGGTAACATCTCTGGGATGGAAGTGAATACTATTTTAAGTACTAATCTGAACGAACACGTAGCTTTGAATGTTAAAGATTATGGAGCAATAGGTGACGGGGTTAATGATGATCGTCAAGCAATTCAAGATACAATAGATGCTGCAGCTAAAGGACTAGGCGGAGGAAATGTATATTTTCCTGAAGGAACTTATTTAGTAAAAGAAATTGTTTTTTTAAAAAGTCATACACACTTAGAATTGAATGAGAAAGCTACAATTCTAAATGGTATAAATATTAAGAATCACCCTTCTATTGTTTTTATGACAGGTTTATTTACGGATGATGGTGCGCAAGTAGAATGGGGCCCAACAGAAGATATTAGTTATTCTGGTGGTACTATTGATATGAACGGTGCTTTGAATGAAGAAGGAACTAAAGCAAAAAATCTACCACTTATAAATTCTTCAGGTGCATTTGCTATTGGGAATTCAAATAACGTAACTATAAAAAACGTAACATTCAAGGATAGTTATCAAGGGCATGCTATTCAAATTGCAGGTTCGAAAAATGTATTAGTCGATAATTCTCGTTTTCTTGGTCAAGCTTTACCTAAAACTATGAAAGATGGGCAAATTATAAGTAAGGAGAGTATTCAGATTGAACCATTGACTAGAAAAGGTTTTCCTTATGCTTTGAATGATGATGGGAAAAAATCTGAAAATGTTACTATTCAAAATTCATATTTTGGTAAAAGTGATAAATCTGGAGAATTAGTAACAGCAATTGGTACACACTATCAAACATTGTCGACACAGAACCCCTCTAATATTAAAATTTTAAATAATCATTTTGATAACATGATGTATTCTGGTGTACGTTTTACAGGATTCACTGATATTTTAATTAAAGGAAATAGATTTGATAAGAAAGTAAAAGGAGAAAGTGTACATTATAGAGAAAATGGTGCAGCCTTAATAAATGCTTTTAGTTATAAAAATGTAAAAGATGAACTTGATTTAAATAAGAAAGTCGTTATTACTGAAAATACATTTTATATTTCTGATCCTAAAACAAAGGCTATTAGAGTAGCAAAAGATAGTGCAGAATATTTAGGAAAAGTATCAGATATTACTGTAACAAAAAATGTAATTAATAATAATTCTAAGGAAACAGAACAACCAAATATTGAATTATTACGAGTTAGTGATAATTTAGTAGTCTCAGAGAATAGTATATTCGGCGGTAAAGAAGGAATTGTTATTGAGGATTCAAAGGGTAAAATAACCGTTTTAAATAACCAATTTTATAATTTATCCGGTAAGTATATATCATTCATCAAATCTAATGCAAATGGGAAAGAACCAGTTATACGTGATAGCGATGGTAATTTCAATATTGTAACGGAGAATGGGCTTTACAAAATTGTAACAAATAACTTAAGTGATAAAAACGAAAAAGAAAAAAACAAAGAGGAAAAATTTAAAACAAGTTCATATGTGCATGAAAAACAATCTAATTCAAATAATGTAATTGATAGTAACCAGAAGAAAGGAGAGTTTAACTCAAGTAAAGATAATAGACAAATTAATGACAAGATCGACAATAAACAAGATAATAAGATAGAAGAAGTGAACCATAAAAAAGTTGGAGATGGCAGAGAAACTGAAAATCATATTAATAAATCTAAAGAAATAGTAGAGGTAAAACAAAAATTACCAAAGACTGGTTCGAACAAGATTATGGAACTATTCTTAACAGTGACAGGAATTGGTTTACTTTTGACACTAAAAGGGTTGAAGTATTATGGTAAAGATAAATAAAATTTGTTCGATACAAGGAAGTTCCGTAGAAAATGAGGATGCTGTAGGTTCACAAAATCAGTATTTTTGGATTATTGATGGAGCTACAGATTTATATAATTCTAAAGAGGAGATAGGTTATTCAGTCTCAGAAGTTGTACATATTTTATCAGAAAGTTTGTCGGTTAATTGTAAAGAATCAAAAACTCTTAAACAAATATTTGAAACTGCTTTACTAGAGGTTAAAGATGAAATCGGTTTAAACTCATATGAATTAACAGAGTATTATCGCTTACCAACATTTGCTTTTATATTTGCTAAACTTTCAGAAAAAAAGTTGGAGTATATGATGCTAGGTGACTGCGTCATGTTAGTAAACGAAATGGAAATAACTGATCATAGAGTAGATAACTTATTTGAAAAAGGGAAAAATGAGATAAAAGACTCAATTGGTACAAATAGTGTTTTAAATAAAAAAATTATTTTACAAAAAATCAGAAAATTATCTAATCAACCGAGTGGGTACTGGATAGGTTCGTTGGATGAGAGATTTTTAGACCATGCTATTATTAATCAAATAGATGTTACTAGTGAACAAATTGTTTTAATGAGCGATGGCTTTTATGAATTCTATCAAAATAATCAAAATAAAACTTTTGAAGAGTTAATTAAGATGAGATTTAATTCTTCTGCTATTGATCCAATCTATGGAAAGAAAGATGATGCAAGTATTGTAGTTATTGATGTTTGATATATTGTTTAAAATATTAATTGTTACTATTGAACTTTGTTAAGAAGAGGTACCTAAATGTTAAGGTTATATTTAGAAAATGAAATTATAGAATTATCAAATAATTTAGAGACCATTTGGGTATCTGTGCTTGATAAATATGAGAAGTTATTTGAATATTTATCAAATGAAGAACGAATAGAATTGATTAAAGAAGATTTAATCATAAATGAGTCAGTTCTAAATGTTGATAAAAAAGGATATGAGTTAATTTGTTTACAACATCCCGTTTCATATGACTTAAGAAGAATTATTAGTGTAATAAAAATATCAACTGACATTGAACGTATTGGGGATAGAATTGTTGAAATTTTAAAAAATCTACAGATTATTCAAAATAATGAAATTTTGAAGAAAATTATTTCAGAAATAAAAATACTTCATGAAGTTATCGGACTGCATATGAATAGGGCTATATCTTGTTATAGAGAGGAACAATCTGGATGTTTAGATATGGTTGTTATACAAAAACAGAATGAGATAGAAGAGCTTAGTACAAATATTGAAAATAAAATAATGAATTACATATTTGAAGATGATGGGAATGTTTCTGAAGTAATTGGTGCTTTAGATATTATTCATCACCTTGATAAAATTGCTCATACTACGCAATCAATTTATAAATGGATAATGTATAGAAAATATGGGAACATAAATTAGAAAGAAAAATATATGAAAACAATTATTGATAATTTTGTTGATAGAGTAATTGAATACGGAATGTATAATGAAATTGACAAAATATATGTGAAAAATAGAGTACTAGCGTTAATAGGTGAGGAGGGAACTGATCGCATTTCCGATGAAAATGACCTGAAACAAATAAAAGATTACTTAGTGGAAATCGCCTTAAAAAACGGTAAAATTAAAGATTTAATCGAGGAAAAGGAATGTTTAGGAGCAGAGTTAATGAATTTCATAGTTCCTTTACCTAGTCGATTAAATGATATTTTTTGGAGTTCATATGATATATCACCTCAAGAAGCAGTTGAAGAGTTTTATAAGTTAAGTAAAGATAGTGATTATATTAAAACTTCTGCTATTGCTAAGAATATTGAGTTTCGATCATCAACTAAATACGGAGAGCTAGAGATTACGATAAATTTGTCAAAACCCGAAAAAGATCCAAAAACAATTGCTGCTGAAAAATTAGTAAAAGCAACTAATTATCCCAAATGTTTACTATGTATGGAAAATGAAGGATATCAGGGGCGAATAAATTATCCAGCACGTTCGAATCATAGAATTATTCGGTTGAAACTTGGTGACGAAGTATGGGGATTCCAGTATTCTCCCTACTCATATTTTAATGAGCATGCGATATTTTTAAATAGTCAACATGTACCAATGGCTATTACCTCTAAAACATTTGAACAATTATTGGAGATTGTTGATATTTTGCCAGGATATTTTGCTGGTTCAAATTCTGATCTTCCTATCTCAGGAGGCTCCATTCTTAGTCATAACCACTACCAGGGAGGGAAATATATTTTCCCAATGGAAAAAGCAAAATTTGAGAGTGAATTTCGTTTTAAAGACTTTGAGGATGTTAATGCTGGTATTGTAAAATGGCCAATGTCAGTAATTAGGTTACAAAGTGAAAATAAAAATCGCTTGTTAGATTTAGCTACTAAAATTCTAAATAAGTGGAGAGAATATTCAGATTTAGAAGTAGACATCATTGCAATGACTGCAGATGTCCCACACCATACGGTGACTCCTATTGCTCGTAAAGTGGACGGAAGATATGAATTAGATATTGTTCTAAGAGATAATCATACTACTGAACAATACCCAGATGGTGTTTTCCATCCTCATCAAGATGTACAACATATTAAAAAGGAAAATATTGGGTTAATCGAAGTGATGGGACTTGCGATTTTACCACCTCGTTTGAAAACAGAGTTAGAAGAAGTTGAGAAATATCTTTTAGGAAAAGATAACGCAATTGCTGATTATCATTTAGAATGGGCCGTTCAATTGAAAGAAAATTATCCTGGACTTAAAGAGGAAGAGGTTCATAGCGTAGTTCAACATGAAGTAGGGCAAGTATTTGCGAGAGTTCTCGAAGATGCAGGTGTTTATAAGAATACTCAAACCGGACAAGAAGCATTTATGAGATTTGTTAAATCGGTTGGAATTAATTAGGAGGAAACCCAAATGGCAATATTGGTAACAGGCGGAGCTGGTTATATTGGTAGCCATACCGTAGTAGAATTACTAAATTTAGGAAAGGAAGTCATCATTGTCGACAACCTTTCGAACTCTAGCATCTTGGTGCTAGACCGTATTGAAGCAATTACAGGAATACGTCCCGTGTTTTACGAATTAGATGTTTGTGATAAACAAGCATTGAGAAAGGTATTTGAAAAAGAATCGATTGATGCTGCAATTCATTTTGCAGGTTATAAAGCTGTCGGAGAATCCGTGCAAAAGCCTGTGATGTACTACAAAAATAATATTATGAGTACATTAGCACTTGTTGAAGTGATGTCAGAATTTAATGTTAAAAAGATTGTCTTTTCTTCAAGTGCGACTGTATATGGAATTAACAATCAGTCACCCCTAATTGAGACGATGGAAACAAGTGCGACAAATCCTTATGGGTATACGAAAGTGATGCTTGAACAAATTTTAAAAGATGTTCATGTGGCAGATTCAGAATGGAGTATTGCGTTGCTTCGTTATTTCAATCCAATTGGTGCTCATGAGTCTGGTTTGATTGGGGAAGATCCCTCAGGAATTCCTAACAACTTGATGCCTTATATTGCACAAGTAGCGGTAGGTAAGCTGTCAGAGCTAAGTGTGTTCGGAAATGATTATGATACGCTTGATGGTACTGGTGTGCGTGATTATATCCATGTAGTAGATTTAGCAATAGGACATATAAAAGCTTTAGAAAAAGTATCTGAAAAAACAGATGTTTATATCTATAACCTAGGCTCGGGAGAAGGCACTAGTGTATTACAACTTGTAAATACATTTGAAAGTGTTAATAAGGTCCCTATTCCTTATAAAATAGTTCCAAGACGTTCAGGAGACGTTGCAACTTGTTATGCAAATGCAGACAAAGCATATAAGGAATTAAATTGGAGGACAACAAAATCGATTGAAGACATGTGTAGAGATACATGGAATTGGCAATCAAAAAATCCTAATGGCTATAATTGATGATACTGTCTATATGAGTGCTGTATTTTGGAAAAATTACTTAACCTTTTAATGAAATTCATATTTAATGAAAGATAAATTTTTTTAAAAAATTTTTTGAAAGCGCTTGACAAAGGAAACGGTTTCATTGTATAATGTAAACATAATGACACCGATGTCAAATATAAAAAAGAAGGTCTTTATATGAAAAACTTAACAAAAATTAAGTTCAAAGAGAATGGGGAATTTAATCATTTCCCTGGGAATACAGTTGTAGCAAATCTTTATACTAAACAAGATTTGATGGAAGTTGTTGATATTATTCAATCACGTTATAGAGAATTACCATTTATCGATAAGTTTACTTTAACTCCAAGGAATTCTATTCACATGACTGTAATTGAATTGTTGTGCCATGAAAATCGTGAAACGGAGTTTTGGAGCAGTAATCTTCCTCTAGATACACCTTTACAGGAAATACATGATTACTTTGCTAAACAACTTGAAATTTTTCCATTGTTGGATGAAGAAATTCATATGCGTGTAACTGAAATGGGAAAACAAAACATATTAGTTGAACCTGCAGATGAAGCTTCTGCAAAGAGATTAGAAGAAATTCGTACTTATGTCTCAGAAAAAGCAGGTGTTCGTTTCCCTAATCATGATAGATATCAATTCCATATTTCAATTGGGTATCTTCGAATTCCTTTAACCGAAGAGGAGGAAGAAGAGTTTACTAAAGTCAGAGCAGAATTAACTGAAATTTTATTAGAGAAGATTCCAACTATTACTGTAAATCGTATTGACTATACTGTATTTGAAGATATGAGACAATTTGTTCCATATCACGAAAAATTTAAATAAAATAATAAAAAAGGAGAACTTATCATGAAAAAAATGAAAGTTTGGTCTACTGTACTTGCAACGGGAGTTGCTCTTACTACACTTGCTGCTTGCTCTGGAGGTTCAAATTCTACGACTGCTTCTTCATCTGAAGAAAAAGCTGATAAAAGTCAAGAATTAGTAATCTATTCGAACTCAGTCTCAAATGGTCGTGGTGATTGGCTAACTGCTAAAGCAAAAGAAGCTGGTTTTAATATCAAAATGGTTGATATCCCTGGCGCTCAATTAGCAGACCGTGTTATTGCTGAGAAGAATAATGCAGTTGCAGATATGGTATTTGGAATTGGTGCTGTTGATTCAAATAAAATTAGAGATCAAAAATTACTAGTACAGTACAAGCCTAAATGGTTAGATAAAATTGATCAATCTTTATCAGATAAAGATAATTATTATAATCCTGTGATTGTTCAACCATTAGTTTTAATTGGGGCGCCTGATGTAAAAGAAATGCCTAAAGATTGGACAGAATTAGGTAGTAAGTATAAAGGTAAATATTCAATTTCTGGTCTTCAAGGTGGTACAGGACGTGCAATTCTAGCAAGTATCTTAGTTCGATACCTTGATGATAAAGGTGAATTAGGTGTTTCCGAAAAAGGTTGGGAAGTAGCAAAAGAATATTTGAAAAATGCATACACTCTTCAAAAGGGAGAAAGTTCAATTGTTAAGATGTTAGACAAAGAAGATCCAATACAATATGGAATGATGTGGGGTTCTGGTGCATTAGTTGGACAAAAAGAACAAAATGTTGTTTTCAAAGTTATGACTCCTGAGATCGGTGTACCATTTGTAACTGAACAAACTATGGTTTTAAGCACTAGTAAAAAACAAGCGTTAGCTAAAGAATTTATTGATTGGTTTGGTCAATCAGAAATTCAAGTAGAATATAGTAAGAACTTTGGATCTATTCCTGCAAATAAAGATGCCCTCAAAGATCTACCAGAAGATACTAAGAAATTTGTTGATCAAGTGAAACCACAAAATATTGACTGGGAAGCTGTTGGAAAGCATTTGGATGAATGGGTAGAAAAAGCTGAATTAGAATACGTACAATAAGAAATAAGAGTTAATTTTTATGTCCAAGTCTCTCTATTATTTCTAAATTTATGGAAGAAATAAAGAGAGGCTTTTGGTTTAGTAATAGAGGGAGTTAGTGAGATGATTAAATTTGATAATATTCAAATTAAATATGGTGATTTTGTTGCAATTGATAATCTGAATTTAGATATACATGAAGGGGAATTTTTTACATTTCTTGGGCCTTCAGGATGTGGTAAATCAACTACTTTGAGAGCATTGGTAGGTTTTCTAGATCCATCATCAGGAAGTATTGAAGTTAATGGAACAGATGTCACTCATTTGGAACCTGAAAAGCGTGGAATTGGTATTGTATTTCAATCTTATGCGCTATTTCCAACTATGACTGTTTTTGATAATATTGCATTTGGTTTAAAAGTTAAGAAGGTAGCTCCAGATGTTATTAAAGCTAAAGTATCAGCAGTAGCAGCAAAAATTAAGATCTCTGATCAACAGTTACAGCGTAATGTATCAGAATTATCTGGGGGTCAACAACAAAGGGTAGCATTGGCTCGTGCTCTGGTTCTTGAACCTAAAATTCTTTGTCTAGATGAACCATTGTCAAACCTTGACGCAAAATTACGTGTAGATTTGAGAAAAGAGTTGAAAAGACTTCAAAAAGAGTTAGGTATTACTACTTTATATGTTACTCATGACCAAGAGGAAGCCTTAACTTTATCTGATAGAATTGCAGTCTTTAACAATGGATACATCGAACAGGTCGGTACACCTGTAGAGATTTATCATAATTCTCAAACTGAATTTGTATGTGATTTTATTGGCGATATTAATGTTTTGACCGATGAAACAGTCCACGAAGTATTACTGAAAAATGCAAGCGTTTTCTTAGAAGATAAAAAAGGATACATTCGATTAGAGAAAGTTCGATTCAATCGTGAAACTGAACAAGATTTCATTCTAAAAGGGACAATTATTGATGTTGAGTTTTCTGGAGTTACAATTCACTATACAATAAAAGTTTCTGAAAGTCAGATTCTTAATGTAACAAGTATTGATAGTCAGGCTGCTATTAGATCTGTCGGAGAAAGTGTGGACTTATTTATCACACCATCAGACGTTCTGCAATTTTAAGGAGGTGCAGTATGCGTCATAAATTAAATTTAAAAGATTGGCTTATTCGTTTAGGGTTAATCTGGTTCCTAGTAACATTTATTATTTATCCAAACTTTGATCTAGTAGTGAATGTATTTGTAAAAGGAGGAGAATTTTCCCTTGAAGCTGTACATCGTGTTCTAAAATCTGAGAGGGCACTTCAGAGTATTATGAACAGTTTTAAGTTAGCATTTTCACTCATTATTACAGTTAATGTCGTAGGTATTCTTTGTGTTCTATTTACAGAGTACTTTGATATTAAAGGTGCTAAAATTTTAAAATTAGGCTATATGACCTCTTTAATTTATGGAGGAGTGGTTTTAGCGACTGGATATAAATTTGTCTATGGTCCTTATGGATTGATAACAAAATTTTTACAAAATGTTATCCCTTCTTTAGACCCTAACTGGTTTATTGGGTATGGTGCAGTCTTATTCATTATGACATTTTCAGGAACTGCTAATCATACATTGTTTTTAACAAATACAATTCGAAGCGTTGACTATCACACTATTGAGGCTGCACGAAATATGGGAGCAAAACCATTTACTGTTTTCCGAAAAGTAGTGTTACCAACCTTAATTCCAACTCTATTTGCACTTACTATTATGGTTTTTCTTAGTGGTTTGTCTGCAGTAGCAGCACCCATGATTGTTGGTGGTAAAGGATTTCAAACTATAAATCCAATGATTATTACATTTGCAGGGATGGGGAATTCTCGTGATTTAGCTGCCTTACTTGCAATTATTTTAGGTATTGCAACTACAATTTTGCTTACTATCATGAATAAGATAGAAAAAGGTGGAAATTATATTTCTATCTCTAAGACTAAAGCGCCTCTTAAAAAACAAAAAATTGCATCTAAGCCTTGGAATATCATTGCTCACATTGTAGCATATGGATTGTTCACAGTTTTCATGCTTCCACTAATTTTTATAGTATTATACTCATTTACAGATCCAGTTGCAATTCAAACAGGTAACTTAACATTATCAAACTTTACTTTAGAAAATTATCGCTTATTCTTTAGTAATAGTGCGGCATTCTCTCCATTCTTGGTCAGCTTTATTTATTCTATTATCGCTGCGACAACAGCAACAATTCTCGCAGTTATATTTGCTCGAGTTGTCAGAAAACATAAAGCTCGCTTTGATTTCTTATTTGAATATGGTGCTCTACTTCCTTGGTTACTACCAAGTACACTTTTAGCAGTAAGTTTATTATTTACTTTTAATCAGCCACAATTTCTTGTCTTGAATCAGATTTTGGTAGGTAGTTTGGTAATTCTACTTATTGCATATATAGTTGTAAAAATCCCATTTTCTTATAGAATGGTACGTGCTATTTTATTTAGTGTTGATGATGAGATGGAAGATGCAGCAAGAAGTATGGGTGCTTCACCTTTTTATACTATGATGAAGGTTATCATTCCATTTATTTTACCGGTTGTTCTCTCTGTTATTGCTTTAAACTTTAACTCTTTATTAACTGACTTCGACTTATCTGTATTTCTTTACCATCCATTAGCTCAACCGCTGGGTATAACTATTCGTTCAGCAGGTGATGAAACAGCAACTTCAAATGCTCAAGCACTTGTGTTCGTTTATACTATTGTATTAATGATAATTTCTGGTTCTGTATTATACTTTACTCAGAGACCAGCTAGTAGAAAAAGGAAATAATAATGCAGGCAACAAGCTTAGGACTATCATATATCGAAATTGTATTAAGAATTGTACTTTCATTAGTTATTGGTGGAGTAATTGGTTTAGAGAGAGGAAGTAAATCTCAACCAGCAGGTATTCGTACACATAGTATTGTTTGTCTGGCTGCATGTTTAATTATGATGACTAATGAGTATGTATCTTATAAATTTGGTACAGGAGATCCTACACGCTTAGGTGCGCAAGTTATATCAGGTGTTGGTTTTCTTGGGGCTGGAACAATACTTATTACAGATAAAAAGAAAATAACTGGTTTAACAACTGCAGCCGGAATATGGGCTTCAGCTGGAATCGGTCTAGCTATAGGTGTTGGTTTTTATGAAGGAGCCGTACTAGGAGCAATTTCTGTTTGGAGTGTTATAACTATGTTCCAACCTTTAAAAAAATATCTTCAAAGTCGTTCAAAGATAATCGAATTGTATATCGTTGTTAGATCTACAGAGGCATATAATCGGGTACTAGTATACTGTGCTGAGAATGGCATTAGAATGACTGATTCTAGAACTGCATTTGGAGATGTTAATTCAGAAAGAATTGAATATTTTGATGTTCCAGAAAAAAAAATAGCATCATTTATTACTCTAGAACTATCAGGAAGATTTGAACATCTTCGTTTGATGGAAGAAATTGCTAATATTGTAGGTGTTATTTATGTCGAAGAAATTAGCTGAAATTTAGTAAACAAAGGGACAGATGTTTTTGTCCTTTTGTTTTTTAGATGTTTTAATCATCTAATTTTTGAGTAGATTTTTGCTCAGAGGTTTTTATGAAAGATTTTAAAATCTATTTTGATTTAGGTAAAATAGAATATTTTGATAATAATTGTTTGATACAAGTATACAAATTTATTTCTTTTTATGATATTTGTGAAATGGTGTTTCCCTTTCATTTACCTCCTGATGAGTTGATAACAAATGTTATTTTTAAAGAAAAAATTAAGTCTATGTTAGAATGTTACATTGACAGGCTATTATATATTTTTATAAATCCAACAATTTTTACTGAAAAAGTTAATCTACAATTTTATGGTAGTTTTTTCTCATATGAATTTATTTGTCGTGAAGTTGGAAACATTCTTAAAAATAAAGGTGTGAATTGCAATTTAAACTTTTTTGAAGGGGAAGAATATTTGTAAAATTAATTTTGTGAATTTGTGGATCTTAAATAATTTACAAAATTCTCTTGTTAAAAAAAATTAAATATTGTATAGTAATATTAGAATGTTCGTAATGGAGGACTGAAATGAAAAATATAAATGGGAAAAAGGTAACTATTTATGATATTGCACGTTTATCAGGTTTTTCTCCAAAAACAGTTTCACGAGTTATTAATGGTGGAGTAAATGTTAAAGAAGAAACTTATCAAGCGATTCAAAAAGTTATAGAGGAATTGTCGTATATTCCAAATGCGTATGCAAAAAATTTAACTAAAAAAGAAGCTATAAATATATTGATTTCTGTAAAAAAAATCGACTCTTTTCCTTTAATTTGGTTTCAAACTTTATTAGATAAAGTTTTACAAACTTGTAAAGAGTATGGTGTTAACGCTATTGTTGAATATTTTAGTGAAGAAGATACAATTAGTAATTCAATAATCTCGAGTACAGGAAGCTTGATAGATGGTGTAATAGTATTTTATGAAAGTAAAGAAGATATTCGGATTAATTACTTGCAAAAGAATAAAATGCCATTCATAGTTTTTGGAGAATCTAGAACACCTAATGTTGTGTATGTTTCTAACAACAATTTTCAGGCCACTTATGACATGATGAAATTAGTATCAAAAGAAAACATTAATAGTATGTGGTTACTTATGGGAGGAGAATCCCTTGTTAATATTGATCGAGAGAGAGGGGTTCGTGCTTTTTTAAATGATAATAACTATGAAATGGATTTGAAAGTAGTATATGGTCTAACTACAATAGATTCTGTTTATTCATATGCTACAAGACATCTATCTAATCAAAATTATCCTGATTTGATTTTTGTATCCGGTGATGAAAAAGTACAGGGATTGATTCGTTCTTGCTATGAGAAGGAAATTACCATTCCTGATGATATTTCAATAATCGGATTTGACAATATTCCAATTTCTCAATATTATACTCCAGCTTTATCTACAATTTCTCCTAATTATGTTAAATTAGCTCAAGAAATGATTGAAGGGGTATTAGCAATTATAAAGGGGGAAAGTGTCACATCTGTTGAAGTTTCTACTAAACTTGTTAGGAGACAGAGTTTCTAGTATTGTTTAATTCTTGAAAATCCTAATGGAAAAGATGGAGTGTTCTAAAGTAAGTTCTGTTTAGCATCTATTCAGTTTCTATTGAGTTGGATCCAATTTCCAACAAGTGGGACATTTTCACGTTCGATTTACTAAAGACATTATCACATTCGAATCACACATCTTTCAAAAAAATCGTAAAAAAGTCTTGACAAAGAAAAAACAAAGTATTAAAATAAGTTCAACAAATCAGAAAAGTAACTATTTTTGATCTTCAGGGAGCCTGTGGTGATTGTGAACAGGTGGTTGGAAGTAGTGAAAGTGGGCTGATTTTAAAAATGAATTTGAAACAATGAAAATTCGGTGCGCACACCTTACAGTGCAACTTGTTGTTAGACAAGGTAGAGATGTAAAGGGGA
>NZ_CAURVV010000040.1:0-14786 GCF_963528315.1 uncultured Granulicatella sp.
TTTTGGCAAAAAATAACATTAGGATAATAAGTAAGTCTACGGCTGTCCCAGAATATAGGATTATTGAAGTAATAACATTTTGGATCATAAAACACCTCATTCAAATATATTTTTGAATGTATTGTAATATTAAACTTTGTAGATGTCAACCTTCAACTCCACCAAGATATAGATAAGAAGTTGGTGTACCAAACATTAAAAAGCCCTACCATCGAAATGATAGCAGGGCTTAATTTCAATCTCTAAATGATATATTTATCTATAAAAGATAGAGTAAATCAATTATTTTAAGTAAGCAGCGGCTTGTGCTCCAGCTTGACGTCCGAAGATGATGATGTCAGCTACAGCGTTACCACCGATACGGTTAGCACCGTGAACTCCACCAGTTACTTCACCAGCAGCGTATAATCCATTGATAACTGAACCGTCTTCTTTTAATACTTGAGCGTTTGTATTAATTTTCAAACCACCCATTGTGTGGTGAATACCAGGTGCGATTTGGATTGCGTGGAATGGACCAGTTGTTAAGTCGTGATCCATAGCAGTTGAACGACCAAATTCGCTATCTTTTTTATCAGCAACAGCTTTGTTCCAAGCTTCTACAGTTGCTTTTAAGTTTTCAGCAGGTACACCAATTTCTTTTGCTAAGCCTTCTAAAGTATCAGCAGTTTTTACTAAACCACGTTTTTCATAGAACTTAACAGCTTTAGCACGATCAGTTAATGCATTATCTAAAATTAAGTATGCATATTTTTCTGGTAGTCCGATAATTGCTTGAGATACTTTATCACGAGTTTCCATTTCATTGAAGAAACGTTTACCTTCTTGGTTCACAAGGATAGCACCTTCACCACGAACTGATTCAGAAATTAATGTTGAAGTTGATTGTTCAACAGTAGGGTGGATTTGGATTTCTCCCATATCTACAGTTGCAGCTCCAATTTCTTTTGCTAATACGATACCGTCACCAGTTGAACCTTTTTGGTTTGTTGTTACAAAACCGTTTAATTCAGGTTTGTATTCAGTAACCATTTCCATATTTGCACCAAAACCACCAGTTGTTAAAACAACAGCGTTTGAAGCAATCGTTTTTTCTTGTCCATCGATTGTAACGTTAACACCTGTAACTTTTCCATCTTTTTCGTTTACTTTGTTTACAACAGCATTTACAAATAATGGGATTTCACGTTCTGAAGCGTTACGTAATAATCCAGCTACTAAGTATTCACCTACAGCTGAACCATCAGCAGGACGGTGAGTACGTTTTTCGCTCATACCACCAGTAGTTGTTAAGTTACTTAATGTAATTCCCATAGAATCTAACCAATCAATCGCTGAAGCAGAGTTGTCTACTAAGTAGTGTAATAATTCAGGATTGTTTGTTCCATGTCCACCTTTTAAAGATTCTTCGTAGAATTTATCGTTTGAATCTTTGATTCCTTCAGCTTCTTGGAATTTAGTTTGAGAAGCATTCATCCCTGCTGAAGATTTAGTTGTATTTCCTCCTGCTGTAGCCATTTTTTCTAAGATAACTGGGTTTTTACCAGCTTCTTTAGCTTGGATAGCAGCTGATAAACCAGCACCACCAGAACCAACGATTACTACATCATAGCTGTCTTTTAATGTTGAAGGATCTGCGTATTTTTGAGCAGATGCACTTGCAACAGCTTCTGTTTTAGTCGTCTCCTTTGTTGTTTTTGTAGTACTACTATTTCCGCAAGCAGATAATAATAGAACTGAGGCGAAGGCTAAACTAGCCATAAGACTTTTCTTCATCTCTATTCTCCTTTTTGTGAAAAAATTTTTTTGCCTTAAATATCCTATCATAATTTTCATAATTTTTCAATATTCGATAAAAATGTTGCAAAAAAATGAAAAAGTTGTTGACATTTGATATAAACCAGTGCATAATAACCACATCAAGCGAAAAGGAGTTAGGAACATGCATCAAGTATTAGTATTACAATTGAATACTCGTTGGCAAAGCCACTAGATACAGGTTGTTCTTAACGTACATTTTGTACATATAGATACAACCTTCATTGACGTGAAATTGTATCTATGTGGAATTTTAAACATGAATGAACTCGACCACGTAGATCTAATAAAATAGAACCTACGTGGTCTTTTTGTATTAATAAAGAGACCCAAAGAGGTCTCTTTTTTCTTTATCGAGTTCATTCAAAGAAGTTTTATTTACATTGGAGGAATTTATTATGAAAAAAAATAAAGGAATTTTAGGATTTGCATTAGTATTATTAGTCGTATTATTAGGATCATTAATTTATAATTCAGTACAAAAATCTCAAAAAACAACAAATACACAAGAAGTAGCACAAACAACAACACAAGATAAAAAAGTAAAATTAGGGGTATTACAATTATTAAGCCACCCAGCATTAGATGCAATTTATCAAGGAATTCAAGATGAATTAGCTAAAGAAGGATATGAAGCAGGTAAAAACTTAGAAATTGATTTCCAAAATGCTCAAGGTGATCAAAGTAACTTAGCATCAATGAGTGAAAAATTAGTTTCTAACAAAAATGATGTGATTGTTGGGATTACAACACCTGCAACATTATCATTAGCAAATGTTACAAAAGATATTCCAATCGTAATGGGTGGGATTACTTATCCAGTAGAAGCAGGATTAATTAAAGATGAGAAAAAACCAGGAAATAACATCACAGGTGTTAGTGACCGTACACCAATTAAACAACAATTAGAAATTATGAAACAAGTTGTTCCAACATTAAAAACAGTTGGTATTTTATATACATCAAGTGAAGATAACTCAGTAAAACAAGCTAAACAAGCAGAAGAAGATGCAAAAGCTTTAGGGTTAGAAGTAAAAGTAGCAACAATTGCAAACACAAACGATATTCAACAAGTAACTGAAAGTTTAGCAAGCCAAGTAGAAGCAATCTTTGTTCCAATCGACAATACAATTGCAAGTGCAATGGCTACAGTTGTAAAAGCAACAGATGCTAAAAAAATTCCAGTATTCCCTTCAGCTGATACAATGGTTGCTGATGGTGGAGTATTAGGTTTAGGTGTGGATCAATACCAAATTGGTGTAGAAACAGCTAAAATGGTTGTAGAAGTATTAAAAGGTGCTAAACCAGCAGATACACCAATTAAATTAGCAAATGAAGGTGTCATCTACTTAAATGAAGAAAAAGCGAAAGAATTAGGAATTACAATTCCAGCAGATATTGCTCAAAAAGCACAAAAAGTTACTGCAAAAAAATAATTTAAAATAAAAAAAGTCTAGAGAGTTCACACATCATTGTTAAGGGAGAGGACATAAAGTTCATCTCCCTTAATGATGATTAAAATAAATGACATATAATGATAGCGAATACTGATTGAATAAGGTATAGTTATCTAAGAGTTTTGTATACATATATTTTATAGAAAAGGAAGGGAAATATGGATTTAATTATTTCAGCAATTTCTCAAGGGATACTTTGGGGAATTTTATCATTAGGTTTATTTATTAGTTTTCGAATTTTAAATATTGCAGATATGACAACAGAAGGAAGCTTCCCATTAGGAGCGGCTACTTGTGTGATGTGTATTCAACACGGTGTACATCCACTGTTAGCTACATTCATTGCCATGTTTGTTGGAGCATTAGCAGGATATGTTACAGGATTTTTAATTACTGTTTGTAAATTACCTAGCTTATTAGCAGGAATTTTAACAATGACTGGTTTATTATCCGTGAATTTAAGAATTATGGGACGCCCGAATTTATCCTTATTAAATTATAAAACAATTTTTAGTTTTTTAGAGGGAATGGAATTACCAAAGTATTTTGATATTATTTTAATTGGGATTGTATTTGTTGGAATTCTAATCGTGGCGATGTATGTCTTTTTTGCAACTGAAATTGGTCAAGCCTTAATTGCTACAGGGGATAATGAAAAAATGGCCATTTCTCTAGGAATTAACACAAATCAAATGACAGTATTTGGTTTAATGTTATCTAATGCGTTAATTGCGATGGCGGGAGCTGTTTTAGCTCAAAATAATGGTTATGCAGATGTGAACTCTGGTTTAGGGACCATTGTTATTGCCTTAGCAGCGATTATTATTGGAGAAGTGATTTTTGCGGATGAATCATTCGTAGGAAGATTAGTATGTATTATTTTTGGTTCGATTATTTATCGTTTATTACAAGCGTCAATTTTACGATTAAATATTTTTGATCCAAATGATTTCAAATTATTATCTGCAGTATTAATCGCTATTTGCTTAACAATTCCACAAATTAAACAAGCGATTTATAAAATTAGTCACCGTAAAAGTGTATAATAGGAGGTAGAAGATGGATATTAGAATTGAAAATGTTCATAAAACATTTTACCCAAATACAAATAGAAGTCATGATGCATTGATTGATATTAACTTAACGATTCATAAAGGGGATTTTATTACAATTGTTGGGGGAAATGGTGCAGGAAAATCAACTTTTCTAAATGCCATTTCAGGAAGTTTTCCATTAGATAAAGGACATATTTATATGGGAGATGCAGCAGTTGAACAAACAGCTGAATATGAAAGAGCAAAATATATTAGTCGTGTTTACCAAAATCCACTTCAAGGAACAGCGCCTCGTATGACTGTTGCAGAAAATCTTTCGTTAGCATTAAGAAGAGGATTAAAACGAGGATTAAGAAAAGGATATACAGCTGAAGAATTAGAACAATTTAAAGCATTATTAACTCCTTTACAATTAGGATTAGAAGAACGATTGGATGCAGAAATTGGATTATTATCTGGAGGACAAAGACAGGCAGTTTCATTATTGATGGCAACATTGCGCACTCCTGAATTGTTATTACTAGATGAACATACCGCTGCATTGGATCCAAAAACACAACGTAAAATTATGCAATTAACAAAGGAAATTATTGAAGAGAAACAGTTAACAGCTTTAATGATTACGCATAATTTATCGGATGCATTAAGATATGGAAATCGTTTAATGATGATGCATCGTGGAAAAATTATCCGAGTTTTTGAAAAAGAAGAAAAAGATGCACTAACAGAAGAAAAATTATACCAATTAATGGCAGAATTAGACGAAGCAGATTTTAATCAAGAAGCTTAATAAGGAGAAGGCAGACATTTCTAACAAGTGTCTGCTTTTTTTTGTATAGAAATTTCATATCATTTTTAGATTTACAGTTTTTATTCTAATGGAATTTGGTATAATGGAAACAATTAGAGTTGAAAGGATGTTTTAAAGTGGGATTGTTTAATAGTAAACAATTTGGGAAGAGCAGTTATATTGCAATAGGTGCTATCATTGGAATACTAGTTGGAACAACTGTTAGTTTATTCCGTTTATTTCTTGGAAAAACATTAGAAGGAGTTATCGTTGTTTATTCTTATTTGCAAGGCTCTCCTCAATGGCTACCGGTATGGATTGTTTTTTCTTTGATTATGGCTGTTATATTAGGGCAAATTGTTAAAAGTGAGCCTGATATTAAAGGAAGTGGGATTCCACAAGTAGAGCTTCAATTACAAGGTAAGATGGATATGAATTGGTGGTCTGTTTGTTGGAAAAAATTTGTTGCAGGATTTATTTCAATTGGTTCAGGCTTGTTACTCGGAAGAGAAGGCCCATCGATTCAATTAGGAGCTTCTGTTGCTCAAGGGGTAGCGGAAGGGTTAAAAAGTAATCGAGTTCAAAAAAATATATTTATTTCAAGTGGGGCAGGGGCAGGATTAGCAGCAGCGTTTAACGCACCAGTTGCTGGTTTAATGTTTGTATTAGAAGAAGTTCATCATACATT
Source organism: uncultured Granulicatella sp. (assembly GCF_963528315.1). Taxonomy (GTDB): domain Bacteria; phylum Bacillota; class Bacilli; order Lactobacillales; family Aerococcaceae; genus Granulicatella. Next base: position 5,809 of record NZ_CAURVV010000040.1, read on the forward strand.
TAGTCCATTAGTCGCTTTAACAACATTAACAGCTGCTATCGTTTCTAATTTCGTATCGTTAAATATTTTTGGAGCACGCCCTTCTTTAAATTTAGGAAATGATCAAATCTTTCCAATGAGCCATTATGGTTATGTCATTTTATTAGGAATTGTCTTAGGATTATTTGGATGGGTTTATCATCATTATACTTTGCAATTACCAACCATTTATGGAAAGTTATTTCCGTTTATTCCAAATTATTACTACTGTATGGTTGCCTTTATTGCCATTATTCCATTAGGGTTATGGAATCCACATGTATTAGGTGGAGGCGGTGAAATGATTTTAGAATTACTTCAAGAAAATCATACCGTACAATTTTTAGCATTTTTATTTATTCTTCGTTTATTTTATTCAATGCTTTCTTATGGGACAGGATTACCTGGAGGGATTTTCCTTCCTATTCTTTCTCTAGGTGCATTGCTAGGGTTAGTGTATGCAGAAGTATTAATTCAATTCTTTGGAGTAGATCCTAGTTTACGAGTAAGTTTTGTTTTCTTTGCAATGGCAGGATATTTCTCAGCAATTGGGAAAGCTCCATTAACAGCCTTGTTACTTGTAACGGAAATGGTTGGAGGATTAAACCAATTAATGCCGCTGGGAATCTGTACGTTAACAGCTTATATTGTAGCTGACTACTTGAAGATGGGTCCTATTTATGAAATTTTAGCGGAACGCTTAGATTCAGAACATCCACATGAAACAAAAGGAAAACGAACAACTTTCGAAGTCCCAGTAATGGTAGAAAGTCCATTAGTTGGAAAAATGATTCGAGATATTCCATGGCCGAAAGATATCGTTATTGCAACTGTAAGAAGAGGAGCAAAAGAAGAAATTACTCGTGGGGATACGATTATGCGACCTGGAGATATTCTCATCGTTGTATGTGATGAAGGATTAGTTGGAGAAAGATTTGAAACAATGACACAATTATCCAAGGGATTACCGTTTTCTTAAACTTTATGGTATACTTCCTATGATAAATGGAATTGAAGGGGGATAGAAGGAAATGACAAAACATAACCTAAGTCCACAAAATGATGAATTGAAAGAGTTTGGCGATTCGCTTGCTAAATATTCAAGAAAAAATACTAGTTGGCTTTATTTATTATTCATTATCATTGTATTGTTTGGAGTCGTTTATTTATTTAATACGGTATCTAAGCGTTCAAAAGCCCCAATTGAGGCTTATCGAGAAGAATTTATTCAATTAAAAGAACAAATTCAGAGACAAGAGTTGAAAATTGAACAGTTGGAACAACAAATCAAACAATTGTCTGAAAAACCATAACATTTTAAATGAAAAGAGTGAAAATTTTTCGTATTTTTTCACTCTTTTCATTATTTTATTAAGGAATCATTTGAGAGCTTTTCTAAATTTGTTCGGAAATAGGCTTGTAAAAGGCTTTCAATTGTGCTATACTGACTATAGTGTTTTTGTTAGGGAAATAAATGGGATTTAAGAACTCCTTTTTGAACCACAGGCAGAAATATGAATAACCGTGCTTTTGGCACAAGGAGGAAAATGTTCATGGAACAAGGTAAAGTAAAATGGTTTAACGCAGAAAAAGGTTTTGGATTTATTGAACGCGAAGACGGAAGTGACGTATTCGTACACTTCTCAGCTATCCAATCAGAAGGATACAAATCATTAGACGAAGGCCAAGCTGTTGAATTCGAAGTTGAAGAAGGCGCACGTGGTCCTCAAGCAGCTAACGTTGTAAAACTATAATTTTATTAATTAAGAAAGAGGTTAGGAATTTCCTAGCCTCTATTTTTTTGTTTGAAATAATTTTGACAGGCTTTTCAATTCGGTCTACAATAGAACTATTCTATAAAGAGGTGGTAACATGAAAGCAAGAACAGAAGTTCCAGTAGAACAAACATGGGATTTATCATTATTATTTAAAACAGAAGAGGACTATAAACAATCGATTGAATTCTATAAACAATTAGTTGAAAAATTCTGTAAAAATTTCGAAAATCAATTAAACAGTGTAGAAGCGATTCATCAAAGTTTAGCAGATTATCGTGAAATTTTGGAATTACGTGGAAAAATTGTTCAATATGCAAGTTTAGCAGTTAATGCGAATACAAAGGATAGAGAAGCACAAAATCGTTTAGCAAAAACAAGAAATGTAGTAGCAGAATACGATGCAAAATTAAGTTTCTTCTCTCCTGAATTAAGTCAATTAGATGAAGCGTTATTAGCAGAAGCTTCAAAAAATCCTGAAAATACGATTTATCTGGAAAGGTTATTAGCAGATAAACAACATTTATTATCTAAAGAAGTGGAATCAGTCTTAGCAGCATTAGGAAATACATTGGATTTCCCTTATCAAAACTACAATGATATTAAATTCAAAGATATTCAATTTCCTAATTTTGAAGTTGACGGAAAAGAGTTTGAAATGACGTATAATAGTTTTGAAAAACGTTTAGAGTCAGACGAAGACAAAAACGTAAGAAGAAAAGCTTTTGAAGTATTTTCAAATACATTACGTAAATATGAACATAGCACAGCTTCCGCTTATAATGCTCAAGTTCAAAAAGAAAAAACAATGGCTACTTTACGAGGATTCGATTCAGTTATTGATTATTTATTAGATCGTCAAAAAGTTTCTAGAGAATTATATAATCGTCAAATTGATTTAATTATGGAACATTTAGCACCGATTATGAGAAGCTATGCTCAATTAATTGGAAAAATTTACCAATTAGATGAAGTACGTTATGAAGATTTAAAATTAGAAATAGATCCTCATTTCGCACCAAAAGTGAGCTATGAAGAAGCGAAAGCTTATATTTTAGATGGGTTAAAACCTTTAGGGGAATATTATCTTTCTATTATGAAGAGAGCCTTTGATGAGCGATGGATTGATTATGCGGAAACAATTGGAAAACGTACAGGAGCATTTTGTGCGTCACCATATGGGGCAAATTCATTTATTTTAATGTTCTTTACAGAAGGTATGAATGATGTAATGACATTAGCACATGAATTAGGACATGCTGGACATTTCCAATTAGCGCATCAACATCAAAATATTCAATTATCTAGACCTTCTATGTACTTTGTTGAAGCGCCATCGACTGCTAATGAATTACTAGTGGAAAATTATTTATTACAAAATGCAACAGATACTAGAATGAAACGTTGGATTATTTCTCAAATTATTGGTAAAACTTATTACCATAATTTTGTTACACATTTATTAGAAGCTCACTATCAAAGAGAAGTGTATCGATTAGTTGATGAAGGTAAAAATTTAGATGCAGAAACATTAAACCAAATTTATCGCCAGACATTAGAACAATTCTGGGGAGATTCTGTAGTGTTAACAGAGGGAGCAGAATTAACTTGGATGAGACAGCCACATTATTATATGGGATTATATTCTTATACTTATTCTGCTGGGCTAACAATCGGAACTCAAGTTGCCAAAATGATTCAAGAGAATCCTGAAAAAGCAGCTGAATGGGTAGAAGTTCTTAAAATGGGTGGTTCTAAAACTGCAGAAGAGCTTGCTAAGGCTGCAGGAGTAGATGTTTCTACGGATGAACCATTGAGAAATACAATTGATACAATTGGAGAATATGTAAAAGAATTAATTTGTTTAACGAATAGACTTGACTAGGGTAGTACTAGGACGCCAGTAGCCTCACTGTGTGAGTCTCTTGGCTAAAAGTTGAGCCTAGGGTCTCAACTTTTCCTGCAATAGAATCTGTGATACAGATTCTATTGCTCGTACTACTGCGTCAACTCTTTCGTTTTGTACGTGGATACATGAGAGAGCGTTAAAGATGAGACTTGACTGAGGTAGTACTAGGACGGTAGTAGCCTCACTGTGTGAGTCTCTTGGCTAAAAGTTGATCCTAGGGTGTCAACTTTTCCAAGTCTTTCGTTACTTACGTGAACAAATGAGAAATCGTAAAAGATGAGACTTGACTGAATTAGTATTTGGACAGTATTATATTAGCTCAATAAAAAAGAGTTAGGGGGTTATCCTCTAACTCTTTTTATTATCTCTATTTTTGTACCCAACAACGTCCGTCTTGAGCTAATAAGTCAAAACTTTCTTGTGGTCCAGATGAACCTGCAGGATAATTAGGGAATTGTACAGATGACTCAGCATCCCATGCTTGGCGAATACGATCCACAAATTTCCATGATGCAGCAACTTCTTCCCAATGAGTGAAGTTCGTCATATCTCCTTCCATACAGTCTAAAATTAAACGTTCGTATGCTTCAGGACTGCTTAAACCGAAATTCTTATCAAAGATTTTTTCTAAATGACTTGTTTGTAATCCATATGAATTTCCAACAGCTTTAGAATTAATAACAAAGCAGAAGCCTTCTTTAGGAGTAATATGAATAGAAATTCGGTTTGAAGGGCATTTACCTTTTGTTTCATGTTCAAATAATGGTGAATCAGCTTCTTTAAAGACAACGTCGATGACAGTTGTTTTAGAATTTAAACTCTTACCTGTACGAACATAAAATGGAACATCTTTCCAACGCTCATTATCGATAAAGACTTTACCAGCTACATAAGTTTCCATGTTAGAATCGTCAGAAACATTTTGATCTTGACGGTAACCAGGTAAGCTACCATCTAATGAAGGACCATATTGCCCACGAACAAAATTTTTAGCAACTTCTTCAGGAGAATAGTGACGTAATTGTTCTAACACATTAATTTTGTTTTGACGAACTGCTTCAAATGATTGAGGTGGCTCCATAGCGACTAATGCTAAAATTTGTAAAATATGGTTTTGAACCATATCTCTTAAAGCACCACTTGTTTCATAATATCCACCACGTTCTTCAACACCTACTTGTTCAGCAAGCGTAATTTGAACATTATCAATGTGTTCACGATTCCACATTGTTTCAAATACACGGTTCGCAAAACGAACAGCAGTAATGTTTTGAATCATTTCTTTTCCTAAATAGTGGTCGATACGATAAATTTGATTTTCATCAAAAGAGTGACGTAATTGTTCGTTTAAAATTTGAGCAGATTCATAATCTTTACCGAATGGTTTTTCAATAATTAAACGGTTATAGCCATGATCTGTTAATAAAGCTTCGTCTTTTAAATGCTGAGTAATTGTTCCGAAAAATGAAGGAGCCATTGCTAAGTAGAAAATTCTATTTCCTTCGATTCCATATTGTTGGTCTAATTTTTCAGACAATTCTTTTAATACGACATAGTGATGAGTATCTGTTACATTGTGTGCTTGGTAGTAGAAGTGACTAGCAAATTCTTCTGCTTGATTGACATCTTCTGTTAAACTTTGGACAGATTTTACTACAACTTCACGAAAATGTTCGTCAGTCCATTCACGACGTGCTGTACCAATTACCGCAAAATGATTGCGAATGAACCCTTTTTGAAATAAACGAAATAGTGCTGGGTATAATTTACGACTTGCTAAATCCCCTGTTGCACCAAAAAAAGTAATTAATACTTTTTGTTCTTGCATAATGAATGCCTCCTAGTTCAGATTTCTTTTCCAGTGTAAAATATAAAGGGAAAAATGTCTAATAATTGAACTGAAAATAAAATTTAATTTTGAAAAGGAAAGATAGGGCTGAAATAAAGGGCATTTCTTGCATGTAGGAAGTGAAATGTGTTAGATTAAACACAATAGTTCAATTTGTAGGAGTGTATCATATGACCATAAAAGAATTTTTGAGGATAGCAATTCTCAACCCAACACAATTATGGAAAATTATTGTAAAACCAATGAAGTCCTCAAAACGAGTATTTTTCTTATTAACACTATTATTAATGTTGCCAGGGATGATTCAAATGGCTGGCTTATTTCACTCATTAGGGCAGGATTTAGTAGAAATTAGTCAACAATTACCAGAATTTGAAGTGAAAAATCAGCAATTAATCACTCAAGAAAAAAATAAAGGATTTGTTTATAAGACAGATAGTTTAATCTTTGTCTTTGATGAAAGTGGAAAGACAACAAGTGAAGATTTATTAAATGAAACTTCTTCAACAGTTCCTGTATTTGCCTTATTAAAAGATGGATTTTATTTAGAAACGAATATTAATCATCAAAAAATTGAGTTAAGTCAGTTAGAAAATATGAATAAATCATTTTTCAAAGATATTGCAGTTACTTTCCAAAAAAATATTTGGTTAAGTTTACTGATTGTTTTTGTCATGTATTTCCTATTTAATACGGTTTACTTATTTATTATTTTATGGATTGTTTCTTTCATCGTAAAACTGATAGCCGTATTATTTATGAAAGTCTTTATCCGTTTCCCAAAACCGATTGGTTGGCAAGTAGTTCTAGGGGCAGCTGTTTTGCCTGTATTAATTTATACGATGATTGATTTACTAGGAATTCGTTTTATAGGACCAGGAGAGTTCATCTTTTTAGCAACTTCGTTTAATTGGGTACTAGGTATTCGCGAATTTTTGAAAAATAATCGACCACTATAAAATAAGCTGGAGAATTTTTGTTCTCCAGCTTTTTATTATTATTTACTATTTTTCTTTCTTGCAGATTGACGATTTTGTTTTTTACGTTCAATTCTTTGTTTTTGTTTAATTTCATGAGTTAGTTTTTTCTTGTACCCAGGTTTGACATGTTTTTTCGCTTTTTTAATCATTCCTTTTAAGCGAGGATCTAAGTCAGAACTTTGGGTATTTTTTCTTTTTTCACGACGAGAGCGGTCATAACTTTCCACTAATTCGCCATTTTTTAATTCCATTGTTTCAAAAGAAATTCCTTTTGATTCAAGTGTTTGAATCGCTTGTTCTTGGTTCGGTGTGTAGAAAGTGATGGCTTGTCCTTCTAATCCATTTCTACCAGTACGTCCAACACGGTGAATGAAAAATTCTAATTCGTTAGGAATTTCTAAGTTAATGACATGAGAAACACCTTCAATATCAATACCACGAGCCGCTAAATCTGTTGCTACTACATATTGATATTCCATTTGTTGAATTTGCTTCATCACACGACGACGTTCACGAGCAGGAATATCTCCATGAATGGTAGCAACTTTTAAGCTTTTCTCACGTAAAAATGCTGTCACTTCATCCGCTTTTTGTTTTGTATTGACGAAAATTAACATTAAGTATGGATGCCCTAATGTAATTAATTCAAATAACACCTCTAATGGATTTTGTGTTTTCGTTACTAATAATTGATTCGTAATCGTTGGAGAAACTAATTGTTTATTTTCAACATGAATAATTTTTGGATTTCCAAGATATTTCTTAAGAAATGGTTTAATTTTATCTGGAATAGTCGCAGAAAATACTGACATTTGTAACTCTTTCGGCATTCTTGAAGCAATTTCATCGACTGTTTCTAAAAATCCTAAGTCAAACGTCATATCTGCTTCGTCGACTACCATCATCGTTGTTGTTTGAACTAGGAGAGCATTTTCTCGCATTAAATCGAAAATTCTACCTGGAGTTCCAATGACAATATGAGGAGCCGTTTGTTGTAATTTTTGAACTTGACGAAGTTTATCTGTTCCTCCAACACATTTTTCTAATAAAATTGGAGTAGGAGCTTCTTCAATTAATTGAGCAGTTACACGTACTAATTGTTCTGCTAGTTCACGACTTGGAACAGTAATAACTAATTGTAATTCTTGTTTATTTGGATCGATTTTATGAATTAGTGGTAATAAGAAACTGTGACTTTTTCCACTTCCTGTTTGCGATTGACCGATAACAGATTCTCCTTTTAACAATAAAGGAATAATTTTTTCTTGAATTTTAGTTGGAGTAGAAAATGATAGTTTTTCTAATGCCGTTTGTAAAAATGGTTGTAATTGATAATCTGTAAATTTCATGTACTCATCTCTTTTCTATAATCTAGTTTGAAGCGATGCTATTATACCATAGTTTTAACGGATTTTAAAAAGAGAACATTTTATTGATAGAAATATCATAAAATTGTAAGCAAAAAAATTGCGTTTACATATGAAAGAGTGTTATCCTTTAAATATCAAACAGTACTTATAACTGTACTATATAGGAGGAATTAATTATGACTTATGAATTACCAAAATTAGCGTATGAGTTCTCTGCATTAGAACCTCACGTGGATGCTTTAACAATGGAAATCCACCATGATAAGCACCACAATGCTTATGTAACAAACTTAAACGCAGCTGTAGAAAAACACCCAGCTTTATTTGAAAAAAGCGTGGAAGAATTAGTAGCAGACTTAGCATCTGTACCAGAAGATATTCGTGGAGCTGTTCGCAACAATGGTGGTGGACATGCAAACCATAGCTTATTCTGGACTGTAATTTCACCAAATGGTGGAGGTCAACCTACAGGTGAATTAGCAGCAGCAATCGATAAAAAATTCGGTGGATTTGATGCATTCAAACAAGCATTCTCTCAAGCAGCAGCAACTCGTTTTGGTTCAGGTTGGGCTTGGCTAGTTGTTTCAAATGGTGAATTAGAAGTAGTTTCTACTCCAAACCAAGATAACCCATTAACAGATGGTAAAACTCCAATTTTAGGTTTAGATGTTTGGGAACATGCTTATTACTTAAACTACCAAAACCGTCGTCCTGATTACATTGCAGCATTTTGGAATGTAGTTGATTGGAATGAAGTAGCTCGTCGTTATGAAGCTGCAAAATAATTTTTAAGAAATTTTGATTTGTTAACTCTTTGAGATTCCGGTGGGGAAGCTTGGAGAGTTTTTTTAGTGTGGAAAAGATTTTTCTAATAGACTTCCCTGGGGATAGTAGCTGGGACGCAAGCAAACCTTCGGTTTCATTGCTAAAAATCGAGCCTCAGTCTCGATTTTTCCCGTAATAAAAGCCGGTGTGGCTTTTATTACTAAAGCTACTATGGAAAGTCTTTGATTTGTATCATGGGAGATGCGTATATTCATGATTTTTCGTAGTAGAGAAGGTTAGAAATAATATTTT
>NZ_CAURVV010000041.1:0-14768 GCF_963528315.1 uncultured Granulicatella sp.
ACAATTAGCGAGCTAATGATTGGTGAAAGTTTAGCATGTCCCTCAAAGATAGAAAATCATCTCTGAGATATATTTCCGAAATAATAGTAAGAAATATCGCCTAAATAGCGTTAACAATTTACCAAGTTGAAAAGTAGTGAATACTTTTCAAGAATTTGGGTGGTACCGCGAAACTTTCGCCCCTGCTTTTGCAGGGGATTTTTTATTTTATAGACAAAGGAGGAAATGCAATGAAAATGAAAGAAACATTGCAAATTGGAAAAACAGAATTTCCAATGCGTGGGAATTTACCTACAAAAGAATTAGATTATCAACAAGAATGGGAAGAAGCAAACCTTTATGCGCAACGTCAGTTAAAAAATGAAGGTAAACCTTCTTTCGTATTACATGATGGCCCTCCATATGCAAATGGGGATGTTCATATGGGACATGCATTAAATAAAATTTCAAAAGACTTTATCGTTCGTAGTAAATCAATGAGCGGATTCCGTGCACCATTTGTTCCTGGTTGGGATACTCACGGTTTACCAATTGAACAAGCTTTAGCAAATGCTGAAGGTGTTGATCGTAAAAAAATGTCAGTAGCAGAATTCCGTAAATTATGTGCAGAATATGCTTGGCGTCAAATCGACAATCAAAGAACAGTGTTCAAACGTTTAGGTGTAACTGGTACATGGGATAATCCATATGTAACATTAAAACCTGAATTTGAAGCAGAACAAATTCGTGTATTTGGTAAAATGGCTGAAAACGGCTATATTTATAAAGGATTAAAACCAATTTACTGGTCTCCATCAAGTGAATCTTCATTAGCTGAAGCAGAAATCGAATATAAAGATGTAGAAAGTGCTTCTATTTATGTAGCATTCAAAGTAAAAGATGGAAAAGGCTTATTGGGTGAAGATACTTCATTTGTTATTTGGACAACAACTCCATGGACACTTCCTGCAAACTTAGGAATTTTCGTTCATCCAGATTATGTATATGCACAAGTGAAAACTTCTTCTGGTACATTCGTTGTTGCTAAAGATTTAGTAGAATCATTAACAGCTACATTATCATGGGAAAATGTAGAAATTTTACAAGAATTTCCAGGTAGCGCATTAGAATATATGACTGCTTGGCATCCATTCTATGAACGTGAATCATTAGTAATGAATGGAGATTATGTAACATTAGATGCGGGTACTGGTTTAGTACATACAGCTCCTGGACATGGGGAAGACGACTTCTATTATTCTCGTAAATATAATTTAGCAGTATTATCTCCAGTAGACAGCCAAGGTTGTTATACAGATGAAGCGCCTGGATTTGAAGGTATGTTCTATGCAGATGCGAATAAAGTGATTACAGATTTATTAGCTGAAAAAGGTGCACTATTAAACTTAAGTTACTTTGTACACAGTTATCCACATGACTGGCGTACGAAAAAACCAGTTATTTTCCGTGCGACACCTCAATGGTTTGCTTCAATTGATGCATTCCGTCAAGAAATCTTAGATGTGATTGAAAACGAGGTTAAATGGTATCACCCTTCAGGTCAAGTTCGTATTTACAACATGGTTCGTGACCGTGGAGACTGGGTAATTTCTCGTCAACGTGTATGGGGAGTTCCGTTACCTGTATTTTATGCTGAAAATGGTGAACCAATTATTACACCAGAAACAACAGAACATGTTGCTCAAATTTTCGAAAAACATGGTTCAGATGTATGGTTTGAATGGGATGCAAAAGACTTATTACCAGAAGGCTTCACTCATCCAGATTCTCCAAATGGTATCTTTACAAAAGAGTTAGATATCATGGATGTATGGTTCGACTCAGGTAGTTCTCATGCTGGAGTTTTAGGAACTCGTGAAGAATTATCATTCCCAGCGGATATGTATTTAGAAGGTAGTGACCAATATCGTGGATGGTTTAACTCAAGTTTAACAACAAGTGTAGCAGTTCATAAAAAAGCACCTTATAAAGCAGTTCTTTCTCAAGGATTCGTAATGGATGGAGAAGGGAAAAAAATGAGTAAATCACTAGGAAACGTTATTTCTCCAGCTAAAGAAATGAAGACTAAAGGGGCAGATATTATTCGTTTATGGGTAAGTTCTGTGGACTATGAGTCAGACGTTCGTATTAGTGATGAAATTTTAAATCAAGTATCAGAAGTTTACCGTAAAATCCGTAATACAATGAGATTTATGTTAGCAAATACAACTGATTTTGATCCTAAAGCTCACGCAGTAGCATTTGAAGATTTACGTACAGTGGATCAATATATGTTAGTACGATTCAATCAATTAGTAGATAATATTCGTAAAGCATATGATAACTATCAATTCTCAACAGTTTACCAAGGGGTTATTAACTTCTGTACAGTTGATTTATCACAATTCTATTTAGACTTTGCTAAAGATGTTGTGTATATTGATCAAGAAAATGGCTTTGAACGTCGTGCAATGCAAACAGTATTGTATGATATCTTAGTAAAATTAACAAAATTATTGAGTCCAATTTTAGTGCATACAACAGAAGAAGTATGGAAATACTTAAAAGAAGAGGAAGCTTATGTTCAATTAGCAGAATTCCCTGAAGTAACTCATTATGAAGGCGAAGAAGCTATTTTAGCTCGTTGGGCTGAATTCTTTAAAGTTCGTAATACAGCTCTTAAAGCATTAGAAGAAGCACGTAATGAAAAATTAATTGGTAAAAACTTTGAAGCAAAAGTTACGCTATATCCAACTCAAGAAGTGGCTGATTTATTAGACAGTTTACAAACTGATGTTGCTCAATTATTCATTGTTAGTCAATTAGAAGTTGCTCCTGTAGGAACAGCAGCTCCTGAAAATGCGGTTCAAGGTGAAGGTGTTTCAGTTGTTGTTGAACATGCACAAGGGGAAACTTGTCAACGTTGTCGTGCGGTGAAAGTAGAAGTCGGAACATTAGAAGATGCTCCAACATTATGTCATCGTTGTGCGACAATTGTCCGTGAATTTTATCCAGAAGCACTTCTTCCCGAAGAAGAATAATAATTTTTAAATGACTTCCTAGTATAGTAGCGTGCGGACGGCAGCAGCCCTGCGGTCTCATGCCTAGAGCTACTATGGTTTGTCCATCATAAAAACAGCTCTTTCCTAATTAGGAGAGAGCTGTTTTTGTTGTTGTGAAAGATATGCTGTCTTTAATTGTTCTAGTGAATGAGTAACGCAACGATAGCGATAGAGCCGAATCGATGGTTGAGTTGCTTCTTCTTCAATTGTAAAGAGAAAATAATGATCCTGATGGTCCAATGCATTTTTCCCATTCAGTTTAAAATAAGGGCGATTTGATTTTGCCATGGATAATAATACATCATCGATTAAAAAAGTTAGAGGAATCGTTAGAGAGGAATAGCGATAAAAGTCTTCTTCAAAACGACGGTACTCTTCACTAAAATAATTCATTTGTAGTTCATTGCGATAATAATCTTGTTGATTCATCCTGTTCCTCCTCTACTTGTTGAATAGAGACGATGTTCTCAATAAAAATTCTTTGATAGCCATTACTAAGTTTTAATAAACATTCCGTAGCAGTGAGGTTTTCTAATGTACCTGTATAGTGCAATAGTTGCTTGTTTTCCAGAATAGAAATATGAGCTTTTAAAGCATATAAATGTAATTGTCCTAATAATAAATATTTTTCTTCTAAATTGAGTTGCGAATGAGTAGGGATAGGAATTGCATCATCTTCTAATGCACTTGTATGTTCAGAAAGGAAAAATCCCATCCACTTTGCCATTTTTCGATCTTGATATAAGCGAGCAGAACGAAAGGGTAAATAAGAACGATCAATCATTTTAATCCCTCCAATCCTCCAGCAGAATGTCCTCCAATGAGTTTGCTACGAGCAATATTTCTCGAACTTTCTAATAGGGAAGTTCCTTTTTGAATCGATAAAAATCCAAATTCATCTCGAATGCCATCAATGGCTTGTTGTAATTTTTCTTCTTTTTCCATGAGGATGGGATCATCGAATAATGAAATGATGGAATATTTATCATCTACTAAGTCACTATAGCGTACTCCAATTTGGCGGACAGCACCGCTATGATATTTTTTGCGAAATAATTGTAAGACAGCCTTTGTTAAGATGGCTGTTTGATTACTTGGTTCAATGGCTTCTTGGCAATGAAGCGAGGATTTCATTTCATATTTTGAAAAACCAATATAAATAGAAATGAGTTTTGTTTTTTTATGTCGTCTTCTTAAGCGAATGGCTACTTGTTCCGCCATTTCTGATAAGACAACTTCTACATCTTCTTGATGAATATAATCTCGTGGTAAAATCTGCGAATTACCAATTCCTTTTGAGTGTACTTTATACGGTTGATGGATATTACTTTCGTCAACCCCATTGGCATGAAACCAAAGCTGGACTCCTATGATGCCAAATTCTTTTTGTAAATCATCTGGATTACTCTCAGCTAATTCTTTAATACTATGAATGCCTAGTTTCTGTAATCTTTTTTCTGTTCTACTGCCAATTCCCCAGAAATCGGTTAAGGAAGGAATATTCCATACCTTTGTTTCCACATCTTCATAGGACCAATTGGATCGCATTGTTTTAGTTTTTTTAGCTTCATTATCTAGAGCCAGTTTAGCGAGCAGGGGATTTGCATTGCTCATTCCAACAGTTGAGATGATTCCTGTTTTTCTCCATATTTCTTGTTGGATTTTGGAGGAAAGGATATCTAATTTTTCCTTTTTAGTGAATTGATGATGCGAGATAAAATAATTCAAGGAAGAAGTTAAATCAATAAAAGCTTCATCAATGGAATAAGGAAGAATATCTGTCGGTGCAGCAAACCTTTGAAAAATCTTTTGAATCTCCATATTTATTTCAATGTATCGATCCATTCTCGGTGGGACAATTAATGTTTTTTGTGCCCAGTTTTCTACATAACGTATAAAATTTCGATTGATAGGTAATCCTTGTCTTTTTGCCGCAGCTAGATTGAATTTTCTTGTTTGGATATGAAACGGTAAATCATAGGAGCGACTGACATTTGCTTTCCCAAAAATTTTCTTAAAAATAGGGGAAGAAGCAAGAATGAGTCCATTAGCATTATCTGCACGACTCATAACACAAAGGCAAGTTGTTAATGGATTCAATCCACGGTCTACACACTCTACACTAGCATAGAAGGATTTCATATCGATAAAGGCAATATCACTATGCGGTTCTCTTGCATAATCAATAACGGTCATTTTGCACCTCTAGGAAGCAGATACTGGCATAAAGTGATTCACAACTAGTCCAACTACTTGTGGATTGTCTTCATAAGGAATGAATTGTTCTGGGTAATTCGGATTTAAAGAAACCATTCTAAAGCCTTGTTTGTCTCGATATAATTTCTTAATATAAACTGCTTCGTTCCAAGTTAGAGCGTAGACAGCTCCATCATAGTCAAATCCATTAGCTTGAATAAGAGCGACCTCGCCATTTTGATAACTTGGACTCATTGAATCTCCCTGAATCCATGCAGCAATATCATAACCTCGTTGCTCTGTTGGAGAGTAGACAATTTCTGTTTCATATTCATCAAAAATTCCTTTTCCTAATCCGGCAGAAAGTTTTACTTCTGCTAATACTGTAATCGGATAGAGCATTTTTTGGCTTTGTTGCTGATGAAGTAATTGTTCGACATAGTGTTCTGCCTTTCTTTGATTGTTCGAATGTAGTTGTAAGTAGTTCGTTACAATAGTATATTCCGATTCAAAATAACTGGCTTCTACATTGAAAATTTCTGCTAGTGCGATTAAATTTTTTTGATTTGGAATGGTTTTTCCATTTTCCCAATGATGGTAAGCGACTCGGCTAATTTCTAATTGTTTGGCGATAAAAGATTGAGAATATCCTTGTTGCGTGCGGATTTCTTTTAGACGATTTGCTGAAAACATGATACACCTCCGTTGTTAATTTATAACTTAACAATAGTTTAGCATAGGAAATGTGGAATGGCAATATAGAAATAAGTAATGGAGTTATAAAAAAGATTGTCAGTAAGTACTGACAAAAATAGATAGTTAATATAAAGTTAAAAGTACTAGAATAAGTATAGGAGGTATGAAATATGGGAAAAAACTTTAAACTAGATATTTTACAAATTTTACAAAAAGAAAGAAATAGATTTATATCTGCAAGTGAGTTAGCATCCCTATTAAAACTTTCGGAAAGAACAATTTATCGTCATATTAAATTGTTGAATAAAGATTTAGAAGAAAAAGGAATAAAAATTACTTCTACTCCTGGATTAGGATATCAGTTAATTGGCATTTCTAAAGATTCTGAAAGGTTATTATTATCTCCAGCATCAAATGATATAAATTTAGAAGGTGATGTTCAAAATTTTATTGTTGAAAATTTATTGAATAATTGTATGGTTAGTCTTGAATCTATTTTATCTACTTTTTTTATTTCAGAATCCACTTTATATCGTATTATTTATTCTATTAATTTAACAATGGAATCGAGTAAAGCAAAAATAGGAATAAAGAAGGCGAATATTGTTTTAAAAGGAAGTAATTTAGCTAAACTTAAATTCCTTATAGGTATTTTATTATCGAGCGAATTAAATCATAGTACTATTCAATATAAAAATATAATTGAAGATTTTTATAGGAATAGAAATAATATTAAAGTTTTTTTGTTAGAAGATTATTTTTCTAAAAAATTATTAAGAGATTTTGATAGGAAAATTTTAGAGTGGGCATTGTTTATAAAAATGAGGCAAACTAAAAAAAGAACTTTAAGAGAATTGATTCAAGATAATGATATTTCTATTTTATTAAATGAATTTGAAGAGATTAATGGATTAAAAACAAAGGAAAAGTTATTTAATATTGTAGATTCTTCACTTGCTATATTTTTATCAGATAGTTTTAGAAGAGAGAATAGTTATAGTATATACGTTAATAATTTAGTTAATCATTTACAAACTTTAATAAAACAGAAATCAAATGCACTTTATGTAGAAAATAAATTATTATCTCGAATTACTGAGGAGTATCCTTTAGAATATCAAGTTTCAGGACTAATGGCTTATCAAATAGAGTTAGCATTTAATTTGCCACTTAATAAACATGATGTAGGATTTGTTACACTTTATTTAGCAACTATAAATAGAAATAATGAATTTGTCGATAGAAGTATTTCTACGGTTATTATTTCTGATAGCTTAAGTACTGGTTTTTTATGTAGAGAAAAAGTACAAAATTATTTACCAATGTTAGAAGTAATTGAAGTTTTACCTGAATGGGAAGTAGAAAATCATGATTTCAAAAAATATGATTTAATTATTAATTTAACAAGCTCAAACATATCAGAAGAAATTCCACTTATAACAATAAGTAATCCATTTGATCATGAGTTAATAAAGCAAATTGAAACAAAAGTAAGAGAGTTAAATGTCATACCATTAAATCAATTAGAATTGATTTCTCAAGATGTAGTTATTTTGTCAGGAAAGAATAAAGAGGAAATAATTGCGACATTGTTAGATGTGGAAATAAAGAATACAGCTGAAAAACAAATAATTAAACGTCAGATAATAGAAAGAGAAAAAATAACTTCTACAGAAATAGGAAATAAAGTAGCAATTCCTCATACTATAGTTAATAAATTGAATGAAACAAAAATTATAATAGGAATTCATGAAGAAGGAATTATATGGAGTAAAGAAAAAGTAAAAGTAATTATTTTGATATTATTTTCTGATAAAACAGTAGCTCAAGAACAATTAATTAGAAAAATATATAATTTTACGAGGAATACAGATAAATTGGATGAATTTATCCAAAATAAAGAATTAAGAATTTTACAAGAATACGTGAAAGGAGAACATTATGGAAGTATTAACAGATAAACAAATTATAATTGGAAATGCAAGTTCTAGAGAACAAGTATTAGAAGTATTTTCTAACAAAGCAAAAGAATTGGGATTCACAGAGAGTGATTTAGTTCCTATTTTTTTAGAAAGAGAAAAAGAATTTTCAACAGCTTTTGGCAATGGTGTTGCTATACCGCATGCTAAGAGTTCTAAGGTATTAAAAACGGGAGTTTTTGTTTATAAGAGTGTAAATGCAATAAATTGGGATGGAGAAGAGGTGAATTTAGCTATAGCTATTGTAACGTCAGAGGATAGCTCAAATGTCCATTTGCAAATTTTATCTCAATTATCTAGAAAACTTATGCATGCAGATTTTAGAGAATCATTATTGAATGCTAAAACAGAAATAGAAATATTACAAATAATGAATTTAAATTAGGGGGAATAAATATGACAAAAAAAATGGTAGCTTTATGTGCTTGTCCTATGGGATTAGCCCATACCTTTATGGCAGCAGAAGCCATAGAAATGGAAGCAAAAAATAGAGGATATGAATATAAAGTTGAAACACAAGGGTCAGATGGTGTTCAACATAAATTGACTAAGGAAGACATCAGCGAAGCAGATTTTATAATTCATGCTATAGCTGTAACACCTTTAGAAATGGAAAGATTTGATGGCTTTGAAGTCTATGAGGTTGGATTACAAGATATTATAAAAAATGTGAGTGGAATATTTGATGAAATTGAGGAAGATTTAACAGTATAAAAGGAGTGAATTACAATGGTAGTTAAGAAAAAGATTGTTAATACAAATTCTTCTGAGGGAAGTATAAAAAAAGAATCAAATAATGGAAGTTTATGGACAGAAGTTAGTAAACATTTAATGACAGGAATTTCTTACATGATTCCAGTATTAATTATGGGGGGATTAGTAGGAGCTTTTTCTCAAATTATTCCTTATGTATACTTAGGTTTGAGTCCTGATGTAAGTATTTTAGATGCAATTAATAGTGGTAATTTCACAGGTATTAATTTTAGTCTATTGAAACTAGCTCAATTAATGCAATCATTTGGATTTACTTTATTTGGCTTTGCTATTCCATTATTTGCTGCCTTTACTGCTTTTTCTATTGGTGGTAAAACTGCATTTGCTACAGGATTTATTGGAGGATATATTGCAGTTAAACCAATTGCAACATTATTGTTAGTAGATGGTAAATGGAAAGAAGTAGCACCAGTACCTTCTGGATTTTTAGGAGCAATTATTATTGCATTTACAATCGGCTATTTTGTTAAATTCTTAAATGAGAAAATTCAATTATCTAAGAATTGGTTAGCATTTAAAACTACATTTTTAATTCCAATGATTTCCGCAATTGTTACAATGATTCTCATGGTATATGTCATTACACCATTTGGAGGATTAGTAAACGAATGGATTAAAGCTGTTTTGGAATCAGCAGGTAAGTCAGGACAATATATGTATGCATTTATTTTGTCAGCAACAACAGCATTTGATTTGGGAGGACCAGTTAATAAGGCTGCTGGCTTCGTTGCTTTAGGATTTACAACTGATAAAATTTTACCAGTTACAGCAAGAAATATAGCAATTGTAACTCCAAGTATTGGATTAGGATTGTCTACATTGTTAGATAAAATTTTAGTTCGTCGTAGAGTTTATGATAAACAATTTTATGAAGCTGGAAAAACATCAATATTTTTAGCATTCATGGGAATTTCTGAAGGAGCTATTCCATTTGCATTAGAAAGACCAATGTTTACAATTCCTTTATATGTTGTTGGATCAATTATTGGTGCAATGACAGGTGTAACATTAGGAGCGGTACAATGGTTCCCAGAATCTGCTATTTGGGCATGGCCGTTAATTACAAATATTTTCCCATATATTTTAGGAATTGCAGTAGGTTCACTATTTATTGCAATCGTAAATATTTACTATCGTAATTATTTAATAAAAAATGGAAAATTAGATGTTTTATAATTTAAGGTGAGAAAGAATGGAACAAATAAATATAAACATTATTCCTCATACTCATTGGGATAAAGAATGGTATTTTACCTCATCACGTTCTTTAATCTATTCATTAAAAGATTTTGATGAAATTATTGAGGTGTTAGAAACAAATTCTGATTTTAAATGTTTTCATTTAGATGGACAGTTGTCAATTATAGAGGAATATTTAGAGTTACATCCTTATAAATTGAATCAATTAATTAACTTAGTTCAAAATGGAAAATTAATTATAGGACCTTGGTATACGCAACCAGATACATTAGTAATTTCTGGAGAAAATCTTTTGAAAAATTTAGAACTGGGAATTGATTATGCGAAGAAATTTGGAAAATATCAATCAATTGGTTATTTACCAGATTCTTTTGGAATGTCATCTCAAATGCCTCAAATTTATAAGAATTTTAATCTATTATTTGCTTTTTTTAGAAGAGGAATTGCAAAACATTTAGTGGATAATAGAGAATTTCTATGGAAATCACCAGATGGTAGCAAAATATTTACACATAATCTTCATCATTATGGGAATATGGCATATCCTCCTAATGAAACATCAGAAATTTGTGAGTATTTTAAAAATATGGTTACACTTTTACAAACTTCTTCTAATTCAAATACAGTATTATTATTCAATGGGGAAGATCAAAAGCCTATTAGAAAAAATCTACCTAAGTTAATTGAAATAGGGAACAAAAATACACCTTTTAAAATTCAAATGTTAGATTTAGAAACAGCATTAAAAGAATTAGAAAAAGAATATAACAATAAAAATTTATTATTGCCTGTATATGAAGGGGAATTTACATTCGGACAATTTAGTAGAACTCATAAAAGTATTTATTCTACTAGAGTAGATTTGAAACAATTAAATAATAAATTAGAAAATTACTTATCTAATATAGTTGAACCAATGTCTGTATTGGCAACTCATTTTGATTTGCCTAATGAACAAGTTTTATTAGATAAGATATGGAAATTAATGTTATTGAATTCTGCACATGATTCTATAGGAGCATGTAATTCTGATCAGACTAATGAGGAAATAAAATACAGATATTTAAAAGCTAATTCATTGGCTAAAGAATTAGTAGAATATCAAATGAGAGAATTGGGGATAAGAGTTAAACAAAAAAATATAACTCAATTTCAAGTGTATAATTTATTACCCTATGTAAGAAGTGGTGAAATAGAGATAGATTTAATATCTCCGTTTAAAGAATTTAAAATAAAATATGCTGAAAATATAGATGTTCATTTTGAATTATTAGATATAGAGAATGTAACAGAAACATATTTAAAAAAATCATTAAAAGAACTTGGTGTAAATAATGATGAAAATAGCAAATGGCAATATGAGGTGAAAAACTTATATAAATGTAAGGTGAAACTTATTGCAGAAAATATTCCAGCAATGGGATATCAAACATTATATTTACAAAAAAGTGATTATTTATTAGAGCCAAATATATTTGAAGAAAAAAATAATATTGAGAATAAAAGATATAAAATTGAATTTGATAATAATCAACTATGTTTAATAGATAAAGAGAATAAAAAAACATTTTCTAATATTCTTACTATAATCGATGATGGTGATGAAGGAGATAGTTATGATTATTCTGAGCCTAAAGCAAATTCTATAGTAGAAGCAAAATTTAATAAAATAACTGTAGAAGAAACTGCTTTATCTCAAAAAATGATTTTGGAAGGATATTTACTATTGCCAAAAGGTTTGTCTGATAGAGTTACACAAAATGATTGTATACAACAACCTGTAACATTGAGTTTAAAATTGAATAAAATTGTAACTGAGGACGGAATATTTGTTCAAGTAAAAACTATTAACAAGGTAGATGAGCATAGATTAAGAATATTAATTAATACAGAGGAAAAAAATGATTTTTCATATGCAGATATACAATTTGGTACTATAAAACGTTCGACTTATTTACCTGAGGTTGAAGTATGGAAAAAAGAAAAATGGGATGAAAAACCACGGACAATTGAACCTTTACAATCTTTTGTGGCGAATGGATTTAAATCAGGGAATATTCAAATAGTAACTGAATGTGTTAGAGAGTATCAATTTGTTGGAGAAGGATATTCATCTATCGCTATGACACTTTATCGTTCAGTACCTTATTTAGGAAAATCTGATTTACAAGATAGACCCGGTAGAGAATCTGGAACAAAAGTAAGAACAGAAGGTACTAGACATATCAATGAAGAAATTGTGTCTGACTATGTAGTAAGAATTTTAACAAAAAGTGATGATGAACATTCATGTTCTAAGTTCGCAAAAGAGATTCTAACTCCATTTATAGGTTATCAATCAGCACCATATAAAAATAATACTGATGAATTTGTAATATCTGTAAATGAGAATCGTAATTTGGAGTTAAATTATAGCTTACTAGAATTTAACTCTCCATTAGTAGTTTCTATTATTAAGAATGCTAGAAATAGCAAAAATATATTATTAAGAGTGTTTAATCCAAAATTGAATGAATCAGTATTTTTGGATACAAAAGTAGATATTCAAAGCAAAAAATTAATGTTTGAATCAATTGTTAATGCTTTAGAGAAATCGAAAAATATAAATTCAATTTTTGAAATTAAACAATGTCAATTTAAAACAATCTCTTTAAAAAATGAATAGTTTATCAAAAATAAAATTAGATAGTTCTAAAATCCTGTTAGTGAAAAACTAGCAGGATTTTTTGATAGGTAAATAATTGTTCATTGCCTATATTAATAGCGAATAAAATTGAAAAATGATAAGATACAAGAGAAGAACAGGGAGGAATGATATGAGAAATAAAGTTCGTTTTAAAGAAAAATTATTTCTAGGTACAACACTGTCGTTTGAGTTTGATGGAAGTACGATTGGAAAAGAAGCTACTCCTGATCAATGGGTGCATGGGAAATGTTCGATTGAAAATGCTTTTGTATCTTTAAAAGTTAATGGAGAATTTCTCCGTGTAAGAGAAGTGGATCAGTGGATTGAATCTTTAAGAAGAATGAAAGAAAATGAAGGAACAGAGCCTTGGCATTTATCATTTGAAGAAGAGGATATTGCTTTATATTTTTCTCCTAAAGAATATGAATCAGATGTCTGCTTATTAGGAATTCGACTACGTCCTTTTATCAAAGGTGGAAGATATTTAACAGAATATTATGAGATTAGTTTATTTGAAGAAGAAATTTTTAAAGTATTAGACTTCTTAGAATCTTGCCGTGAATTCAGTGTTGCCTCAAAAGAAAAAGTTGAGCCGACTCATCAAGAGGGAGAATATAAATATTGCCGTGTAAGCTTTGAAGGAAGTAGAAAACAATATGTGTATTTATGCCATAAAAATCTAGAAGTAGAAGTGGGCGATTATGTAACAGTTCCGGTTGGAGAATATTTCCAAGAAGTGGAAGCTTTCGTTGAAAAAGTTTTTTATGGAGATGAAGAGGCAGCTGATTTTCCAATAGAAGAATTAAAATATATCACAAATGTTGTTTCTTCCCAACAAGAAGCTGTGAGCGAGTATCAGTTATCCATTCCAAGAGAACAGATTATTTATAATTCTAGAGAAAATGAATTAAGAGAAAAAACGATTTTTGGAAGTAAAAATAAAACAGTTAATCCTGTGCATATTTTAAAAACAACGATTGGGGAATTTTGGCTGGAAGCAGATGGAGAAGTCATTCCAATGCATTACGAATTTACGAAATTAAGAGTATGGAAAGAAAATTTAGTCAATGGTTCGTATCGTTTAAGACCAGCTCAATTAGAGGCGTTAGCAGGTAAAACGGTTGTATTAAAAACTTCGATGGATTTCGAGGAAATGCGCTATATTAAATCTTATGAGGGAATTGATTTATTAGGAGCACAGTGGCAGTGGAATCAGCTAGCAGTTGGAATGTGGGCTGAAAAGGTAGATCCAGAACACTATGAGATTGAAGTGGATTCGAATGGTGTCGTTTACTATCCACCAGAATCGAAGAAGGCTTCATTTGGAGTAGCGTGGACAACTTATGTGGACGATGAAGATGCTACGATTTGGATGAATATAGAGTAAATAGGTGAAGAGATGACGGAAAAATTATTTGTAGATAGAGAGATTAGATGTTTGCATTGTAGACGACATTTTGGGATACGTGAATATCAAAAAATCGAATTACCAAGACAACAGGAATTGATTCCTTATCTTTTGGATGCGTCTATTTTTGAATTTGAATGTCCTTATTGTCGAGAAGAATATACTGTGTTAAAAGATCAAGAGGAACTTGTAATCGATAATCAGGAAAAGAAATATCGTATTTATTATAGTGACAATGAATATGATAATGGTGTTAAACTCATGCAAGTGTCACATGGATTAGGAATTACATCAGAAGAAGAAAAAGATTTTGTTCTTGAAGTTCGTTCATTAGATGAAGAGGGTTACCGTATTCGTTTTGAACCGAACTATGGTTCAGCAGTGGAAAAGATGGTCATTTTTGAAGCGGGTTTAAATGATGTAGCTGTCGAATTGCTGAAATCATATATGGAGCTTGAGTATGATTTTGATAAAGAATTTGATCATTTAGTATTTATAGATGATCAAGACAGAGCTTTTGTTGGTGTACAAGATGGTCGTCCTGTATTTGCAGTAGAATTTGATGAAGAGGAATATGAGGCGATTTTAGAAGCTTTTGCTGAAGAGTGTGAATGTATACAGTATGAAGTTGATACTTATGAAATTAAGAAAATTATAAAAAAGCGTCTCGAAGAACTGGAAGAAGATGAAAACTAGGCTTCGATGAGGTTGCAAAAGGACGGCAAGAAAATCGGGCTCATCGACAAATTCTGTTGGTGGATCAAATTTAACACCAAATTAAGTCTTTA
>NZ_CAURVV010000042.1:0-13868 GCF_963528315.1 uncultured Granulicatella sp.
AAAAAACACCCCAAAAGTTAGATTTTTTATGTCTAACTTTTGGGGTGCAGTACATATTGGGTGGTTTTTTTGTTCTTGAAATTGTTAGAACTTAGTGATATCATACGAGTGTGATAAGTTTTTTACTTTTCCTTTCAAGTTTATTTTCTTATCACTATCTACAACGTAGATTTTTTTTAGCATTTCTAGACGACTTCGGTCGTCTTTTTTTGTTTTTATAAAGAAATTCAGGAGAAATTTTAAGAAATTTTCTAAAAGTACTATGAAAATATGTAAGCGTTTGCTATAATAGTGTATCAATCTATGAAAAGGGAGGCTTTGACATGAAAGTCGTTGTTGCCATTGACTCGTTCAAAGGAAGTTTATCGTCTATGGAAGCTGGTCAAGCGATAGCAGAAGGCGTAAAACGTGTTTATCAAAATGCAGAGGTTGTGGTTCGTCCATTAGCAGATGGTGGAGAAGGAACCGTTGAAGCATTAGTCGAAGGAATGGGAGGAATCTTTGTTACAAAAGAAGTAACAGGTCCATTAGGAGAAAAAGTAGACGCAGTCTACGGAGTGATTGAATCTGAGGAAGATTCGAGTAAAACAGCCATTATTGAAATGTCTGCTGCAGCAGGAATTACATTAGTTCCAGAAAAAAGTCGTAACCCAATGAATACGACTACTTATGGAGTTGGTGAATTAATTCTAGATGCAATTGAAAGAGGATGTCGACATTTTATTGTTGGAATTGGCGGAAGTGCTACTAATGATGGTGGAGTTGGGATGCTTCAAGCGTTAGGATATGATTTCCTAACACGAGAAGGAAAGGCGATCTCTTACGGCGGGGATGGACTCAGAGAATTAGCAAGTATTGAAGACGTCAATGTACATCCAAAATTAAAAGAATGTACCTTCAAAGTAGCTTGTGATGTAACGAATCCACTATGTGGCGAAAATGGCTCCAGTGCTATTTTTGGACCACAAAAAGGCGCAACTCCTGAAATGGTTCAAGAATTGGATCAATTATTACTACACTATGCTGAATTGTCTAAGGAAATGAATGCGAATGCGGATCGATTTTATCCAGGAACTGGAGCAGCTGGTGGTATGGGATTTGCCTTTTTAACATATACGAATGCCGCATTAGAGTCTGGAATTCAAATTGTATTAACGGAAACGAAATTAGAAGAATTAATAAAAACTGCTGATTTTGTTGTAACCGGTGAGGGAAGACTGGATGGGCAAACGGCATTAGGAAAAGCTCCAATAGGAGTAGCATCCTTAGCTAAAAAGCATCAAAAGAAAGTGCTAGCTTTTGCTGGAGCAGTTACACCAGATGCAAAAGAATGCAATCAACATGGAATTGATGCATTTTTCCCAATTTTAAGAGGAATTGTAACACTTAAAGAAGCGATGGATAAAGAGAACGCTCATCGAAATATGGTTGATACAGTAGAACAAGTTTTTAGAGTTGTAGAAATGATGAAAGAAGGAAAATAAAATGGTTAGTCAAATTAGTACATTAGGAGCTTTAGTTGGATTGATTCTTGCAATTATACTGATTATTAAAAAAGTTCATCCAGCTTATAGTTTAATTTTAGGAGCTTTAGTTGGAGGCGTGATTGGCGGAGCAGGATTAGCTGGTTCCGTTAGCGCAATGGTAACAGGAGCACAAGGAATGATGTCTCCTGTATTAAGAATTATGACTTCAGGAATTTTAGCAGGAGCTTTAATTAAAACAGGTTCTGCTGAAACGATTGCCGAAACAATTGTAAAGAAGTTAGGGGAGAAAAGAGCTGTTGCAGCAATTGCGATTGCTACAATGATTATTTGTGCAGTGGGAGTATTTATTGATATTGCGGTTATTACAGTAGCACCGATTGCCATTGCGATTGCAAAAAAAGCAGATTTATCAAAAGCAGGTATTTTACTAGCGATGATTGGTGGAGGAAAAGCAGGAAATATTATTTCTCCAAATCCAAATACAATTGCGGCTTCAGAAGCGTTTCAATTAGATTTAACAGCATTAATGGCTAAAAATATTATTCCAGCATTAGTGGCATTAGTTGTTAGTATTTTATTAGCAGGATTTCTAGCAAAGAAAGTCGATCATGCTTTTGACAATATGGAAGAAGAAGCAGAACATCATACTTCTGTACCATTTTTCCAAGCGATTCTTGGGCCAGTTGTAGTAATTGCGTTATTAGCTTTACGTTCATTAGTCGGAGTAAGCGTAGATCCTTTGATTGCATTACCAATTGGTGGTTTAGTCACGATTTTAGTAACAGGTCATTCAAAACATACTGTAGAATATACTGAATTTGGATTGAGCAAAGTAATCGGTGTATCGATTTTATTAATTGGTACAGGAACGATTGCGGGAATTATTAAAGCTTCTTCTCTACAAGTGGATATGATTCATGTGTTGGAAGCTTTGAATATGCCATCCTTTGTTTTAGCACCATTATCAGGTATTTTAATGGGAGCAGCTACAGCTTCTACAACAGCTGGTTCAACGATTGCTTCTCAAACATTTGCAGCTCCTTTAGTTTCTTCAGGAGTTCCTGCAGTGGCAGCAGCGGCAATGATTCATGCTGGGGCAACAGTGTTGGATTCTCTTCCTCATGGCTCGTTCTTCCACGCTACAGGTGGTTCAGTCTTTATGAGTATTGAAGATCGTATGAAATTAATTCCTTACGAAGCATTGGTAGGTTTGACAAGTACCATTATTGCAGTGATTTTGTATTTGTTAGGGTAAATTAAAAAAAGAGTGAAATCGATGTAAGTTGATTTCACTCTTTTGTTTTGTCTTATTCTTCTGAACGAGAAACGATTAATGTTAGATTTCCTTTTACAGTTACATCATGAATCGGTGTTGGTAAAATAAAGGAATCTGCTTTTTTAAGAGCGAATGATTCGCCATTTACTTCTACTATTCCTTCACCTTCAATAACAGTTGCTAAGTAGTAGTTGTCATCTAGTGTTGTAGAGTAAGTACCATTAATTTCCCATTTCCAAACTGAAAAATAGTGATTAGTAATAAAATGAGTAATCGTTGCGTCTCCAGTTTTTTCAACGGTTTGTTTAAAACTTGGTAATTGATGTGGAATTGTAGTGACATCAATCGTTTGTGGAATATGTAATGGACGAGGATTTCCTGCATCATCTTTTCGGTCATAATCATAGACACGGTAAGTAGTGTCAGAGTTTTGCTGTGTTTCTAAAATGACAATCCCTTTCCCGATAGCGTGAATGGTTCCACTTGGAACATTGAAGAAATCTCCTGCTTTAACAGGAACTTCGGTAAATAATTCATTCCATTTTTCTTCTTGAATTAATGTAACAAATTCTTCTTTTGTTTGTGCGGTATGTCCGTAAATAATTTTAGCACCCGGTTCAGCAGAAATAACATACCAACATTCGTTTTTTCCTAATTCGTGTTCATGTTCTAATCCATAAGCATCATCTGGGTGTACTTGGATAGATAAGTCATCACTTGCATCTAAAATTTTAATTAATAGAGGGAATGTTGGCAATGTTTGTTGATGAAATAATTCCGCATGCTTTTCATATAGTTCTGCTAATGTCATCCCTTGAAATTCAGCAGGAGAAATAACAGTGGATTGTCCATTTGGATGAGCGCTAATCGACCAAGATTCCCCGACTTTATCACTTGGCAATGTTAAGTTAAATTCTGTTTGTAATTTTTTACCACCCCAAATTTTTTCTTGTAGGACTGGTTTTAAAAAGATAGGTTGCATGTTGAGGGCTCCTTTATGATTTTTTTAATCCATATGAACTAAATTCAAATAAATCGTATCTATGTCTTGAGATAGAATACTCAAATGGTGTTCCATTGTCTAAATAGGCGATTTGTTCTACTTCAAAAATAGGTTCAGTAGGAGATAAGTGTAAATATTTTTGATCTGTTTCCGTACTAATGGACGCTCGTAAAATTTTCATAGCACTTGCGATACGTAGCTTTAAAGTACCTTCGATATAAGAATAAATAGAATGGTGAAGAATTTCTTCAGTAATACCACTTATCAAATCAGTACTCATATAAGTTTGTTCTAAAACGTATGGCTTATCATCAATAATTCTTAATCGAAATATATTGTATATAGGAGAAGATACAGAAATCTGTAATTTTTCAGCGATGCTTTTTGTAGCAAATTCTAATTTAAAATGAATAATTTCTGAATGCACTTGTGCATGTGATTGTTTAGAAATTTTTGTTAAACCTTGAATATCTCTTTCAGGGACAATAATTTTATGTTTTTGTTCAACTTGAGGCATGATAAAAGTGCCCTGCCCACGTTTGCGATAAATTAAACCTTCATCCACTAACATGTCTAAAGCTTTTTTTACGGTCATACGACTACAATGAAATTTTTTTGTTAATGAAATTTCATCAGGCAATTGCGTACTAGAGGGAGTATTTTGATGCAATATCTCTTCACGTAGTTGTTGATATATTTTTAAATATTTTGTACTCATGTTCATTTTCCTTCATTCTTAATAAGAAAATTATAACAAACAGATACACAACAATCAACAAACAAAAGAATTTGACTATAACTTTTACAAAATATGTCTAGACAAATAAAAATAAAGTGATATACTAATAGTGTAAATATTTAAGGAAGGAGGATAAATATGGATAAAAATATTGTATTTCCAGAAAAATTTTGGTGGGGAGCAGCTACAAGTGGACCTCAAACTGAAGGTAGTACAGATAAAATTCATGAAAATGTAATGGATTATTGGTATAGAAAATCGCCAGAAGTATTTTTTAATCAAGTTGGTCCAGATGTAGCGAGTGACTTTTATCATTACTACCAAGAAGATTTTGAGAGAATGGCGCAAATAGGATTTAATTCTTTTAGAACTTCCATTCAATGGAGCCGATTAATCAAAGATTTTGAAACTGGAGAAGCAGATGAAAGAGCAGTAGAGTTTTATCGTAATGTGATTCAAGAAGCTAAGAAGCACGGGATTACTTTAGTGCTTAACTTACACCACTTTGATATGCCAATTGATTTGTTGAAAAAATATGGTGGCTGGGAAAGTAAGCATGTCGTCGATTTGTTTGTAAAATTTGCTCGAACTTGTTTTGAACGATTTGGAGATATAGTAGAGTATTGGACTACTTTTAATGAACCGATGGTAATCCCAGAAGCAGGATATTTATACGCATTTCATTATCCTAATAAAAAATATTATGGAAAAGAAGCAGTGCAAATTATTTATAATTTAAATTTAGCTAGTGCGAAAGTGATTCAATTATATCGTAGTTTAAATTTAAAGGGGAAAATTGGTATTATTTTAAATTTAACGCCTGCTTATCCAAAAAGCTCATCAAAAGAGGATGTTGCTGCAGGTCATTTTGCGGATGACTTTTTCAATCGTTCATTTTTAGAACCAGCTGTAAATGGAGTGTTTCCAGAAAGATTAATGCAAACATTAGAACAGGATGGAGTACTTTGGGAACATACAGAAGATGAACTCAATATTTTAAAAGAGAATACAGTTGATTTTCTAGGAGTGAATTACTATCATCCAAAAAGAGTTCAAGCTCCTGAATTTTCTGAGAGCTTTGATGGTAAATGGATGCCGGATAAATACTTCTCAGATTATGAATGGAAAGAACGGAGAGTAAATCCTTATCGAGGATGGGAAATTTATCCTAAAGCCATCTATGATATTGCTAAAAATATTCAAGATAATTACCACAATATTCCATGGTTTATTAGTGAAAATGGAATGGGTGTTGAAGGTGAAGAGCGGTTTATTGATGAACAAGGAATGATTCAAGATGACTATCGTATTGAGTTCTATGAAGAACATTTATTGTGGTTGCATAAAGCGATAGAAGAAGGAAGCAACTGTTTTGGCTATCATACTTGGACAGCTTTTGATTGTTGGTCTTGGAATAATGCCTATAAAAATCGTTATGGTTTTATTTCTGTAGATTTAACAACACAAAAAAGAACAATCAAAAAATCGGGTTATTGGTATAAAGAAGTAAGTAATAAAAATGGATTTAAAATTGATTTAAATAAATATTTGTAATGGAGGAATAAACATGGAAAATTCAAAATTTGTGGATAAATTTGTAGTGTTTGCTGGGAAACTAGGAAACCAAATTCATCTAAAAACATTAAGAGATGCATTTGCAACAGTAATGCCACTATACATCCTAGCAGGGTTAGTCGTATTACTAAATAATACAGTATTCAAATGGATTATTTCAGATCCAGCTACATTATCAAATGTTCAATATTGGGGAATAACTGTAGCAAATGGAACATTGAATATTTCAAGTCTTTTAATTGCAGTAATGGTTGGTTATTATTTAGCGCAAAACCGTGATTATGAAAATCCTTTAGCAGCAGCTATGATTTCAGCAGTTTCATTAATTGCAATGATGCCAAATGCCGTTCAAGTTGTAGCAAACGGAGCAAAAGATCCTGTTTCAGTATCTGGAGTATTGACATTCTCTAACTTAGGTACAGGAGCAATGTTCGCTGGGGTTATTGTTGCTTTATTAGCTTCAGAATTATTTATAAAAATTACACGTGTTAAAGCATTGAAAATTCATTTAGGAGACAATGTTCCACCTGCAGTTGAAAAATCATTTAACGTTTTAGTACCAGTTATTTTAGTAGTTTCAGTATTTGGTTTAGTATCAACATTATTATTCAATATTTGGGGAACTAACTTAATTACATTAATTACTACATTTATTCAAGAACCATTACGTCACGTAAGTACAGGTCTATGGGGAGCAATCATCCTTTACTCATTAGGAAATATGTTATGGTTATTTGGGGTCCACCAAGCAGTTATTTATAGTTCAATTTTAGAACCATTATTAATTATCAACATTCTTGAAAATACAGCAGCTTATAACGCTGGAGAAGCAATTCCACATATTATTAATGTTTCACAAGTTCAAACATATGCATTAATGGGTGGTAGTGGTTCAACAATTTGTTTATTAATTGCTACATTCTTAGTAAGTAAAAATGCTGCAAGTAGAAACGTTGCAAAATTAGCATTTGCTCCAGGACTATTTAATATTAATGAACCAGTATTATTTGGTTATCCAATTGTTTATAACGTATCTATGGCAATTCCATTTATCGGAGTTCCAGCTTTAGGAATTTTAATTAGCTATGTTGCAACAAGTCTTGGATTAATGAGTCCAAGTGTGGTACAAGTTCCATGGACAACACCAATTTTTGCTAGCTCATTCTTATCAACTGGTGGTGACTGGAGAGCAGTAGTTGTTCAAGCGATTATCTTAGTTTTAGGAGTTTTAATTTATATTCCATTTATTAAAATTCATGATCGTGTTATGGAAAATCAATACGAAGGTTAGTGATAAATATGAAAAATATATTATTAGTTTGTAATGCAGGAATGTCTACAAGTATGTTAGTGAAAAAGATGCAATTAAGTGCTGAAGAACGTTCCATTGAAGCACATATTGAAGCAAAATCATTAACAGAAGCTAAGAAAAATTTACAAGAGGTGGATGTTATTTTAATCGGTCCTCAAATTAGATATGAACTTGAAAATGTAAAATCATTGGCAGGCGATGTTCCAGTTGCTGCAATTGATATGAGAGATTATGGCATGATGAATGGACCAAAAGTTTTAGATCAAGCATTAGCATTAGTGGAGGGTTAATATGTCTGAAGATATGGAATTAGTATGTTTTCAGTTAATTGCGAATAGTGGTGCAGCAAAATCTTCTTATATCGAAGCTGTGGAATTAGCGAAAAAAGGAGATTTTAAAGGAGCTGATGAAAAAGTAACTGAAGCAGAAGAATGTTTTGTTCAAGCTCATAAAATCCATGCAGATTTAATTCAAAAAGAAGCTGCCGGAGAAAAAACAGAACTTTCTCTACTTTTTATTCATGCTGAAGATCAAATGGCTATGACTGAAATGGTTCAATTGTTTTCAAAAGAATTAATTCAGTTATATAAAGAACGTTAAAATAGTAAAGGTTCGAATGATAGAAAACATCGTTCGAACCTTTTTCTATAAATTCGCCAATATTCAAGACACTTTCTTGCAAAAAACATCATAGTTTACTATTATAAAGAAGTAAAAATAGAACTTGCGAGGGATAATATGAATCAAAAATACGGAATTATTTTAGCAGCTGGAAAAGGCACACGAATGAAATCTGAACTTTATAAAGTCATGCATCCAGTTTGTGGCAAACCAATGGTAGAGCATGTCGTAGATCAAGTAGAACGTGCGGGAGCCGAAACGATTGTAGCGATTGTTGGACATGGCGCAGAAATGGTACAACAACAATTAGGAGAACGTGTTTCTTATGCTTTACAAGCAGAACAATTAGGAACAGGTCATGCTGTTTTACAAGCAGAAGCGTTGTTGAAAGATAAAGAAGGAACAACTTTAGTTGTTTGTGGTGATACACCGCTATTAACAGCAGAAACATTTGAACAATTAATGAAAGTTCATGAAGATACAAAAGCAAAAGCGACTATTTTAACAGCTTGGGTAGAAGATCCAAGTGGATATGGACATGTAGTTCGTGAGGAAGATGGAACAGTTCTAAAAAATGTAGAACACAAAGATGCTACTCCAGAAGAAGCAGCCATTCAAGAAATTAATACAGGAACTTATTGCTTTGATAATCAATCCTTATTCAGTGCATTAAGTGAAGTGGGCAATGATAATGCTCAAGGAGAATATTATTTACCAGATGTATTAGAAATTTTGAAAAAACGTGGAGAAATTATTTCTGCTTATCAAATGCCAAATGTTGATGAAGGAATGGGCGTTAATGACCGAGTTGCTTTATCAAAAGCAGAAAAAGCAATGCGCCAACGTATTAATGAACAACATATGAGAAATGGTGTCACATTAATTGACCCTGAACAAACGTATATTGACTCAGAAGTAGTGATTGGTTCAGATACAGTTATTGAACCAGGAGTTTATTTAAAAGGAGATACAATGATTGGTCAACACTGCCATATCACTTCAGGTAGTGTGATTCGTGATTCTGTATTAGAAGATTATGTAACAGTGACAAGTTCAAATATTGAAGAGTCATTAATGAAAGCTTATAGTAATGCTGGTCCATTTGCACATCTTCGTCCAAAATCTGTTATCGGAAATTCTGTTCATATTGGAAATTTCGTAGAAGTGAAAAATGCAACATTAGGAAAAGGTACAAAAGTTGGTCACTTAACCTATGTTGGCGATGCTGATTTAGGAAGAGATATTAATGTTGGTTGTGGAACAATCTTCGTAAACTATGACGGTAAAAATAAACATAGAGCCACTGTAGGTGACCGTGTGTTTGT
Organism: uncultured Granulicatella sp.; assembly: GCF_963528315.1. Taxonomy (GTDB): domain Bacteria; phylum Bacillota; class Bacilli; order Lactobacillales; family Aerococcaceae; genus Granulicatella. The sequence goes on from NZ_CAURVV010000042.1 coordinate 9,339, forward strand.
GGGATGCAATGCGAATTTAGTAGCACCTGTTACAATTGGAGATGATGTCTTTATTGCAGCTGGTTCTACGATTACAAGAGATGTTCCAAATGGAGCGTTAGCCATTGCTCGTTCTCGTCAAGAAAATAAAGAAAACTATGCTGAAAAATTACCTTCAGCTCAAAAAAATTCATAGAAATATACATTTAGTTCTTTAAAAACGAATCAAAAACGTTTATTATTATAGTAGTGAAAAAACAAAAATAAAATTCTTCGGGGGTTATCATTGTGGAACATTATTCCGATCCAAATTTAAAGATTTTTGCACTAAGCTCAAATCGTCCATTAGCTCAAAAAATTGCAGATCAAGTCGGGGTAGAATTAGGAAAAGTATCCGTTACTCATTTTAGTGATGGAGAGATTAAAATTAACATTGATGAAAGTATTCGTGGAGACCATGTTTATATTGTTCAATCAACATCGTATCCAGTAAATGATAACTTAATGGAGTTATTAATTATGATTGATGCATTACGTCGTGCAAGTGCGAAAACAATTAACGTTGTATTACCGTACTATGGATATGCACGTCAAGATCGTAAAGCTCAATCACGTGAACCAATTACAGCAAAATTAGTAGCAAATATGATTACACAAGCAGGTGCAGACCGTGTGTTAACATTAGACTTACATGCTGCTCAAATTCAAGGATTCTTTGATATTCCAGTGGATCACTTATTAGGAGCTCCATTATTAGCCAATTATTTCTTAGAAAATAATTTCAAAGATAAAGACATCGTCGTTGTTTCACCGGACCATGGTGGGGTAACTCGTGCACGTAAATTAGCAGAATTCTTACATGCTCCAATTGCGATTATTGACAAACGTCGTCCAAAAGCAAATGTAGCTGAAGTGATGAATATTATTGGAGATGTAAAAGGGAAAGTTGCCGTATTAATCGACGATATGATTGATACAGCTGGAACCATTACACTAGCAGCTCAAGCTATTCAAGATGCAGGTGCATTAGAAGTTTATGCTTGTTGTACTCACCCTGTATTATCAGGTCCAGCATTAGATCGTTTAAATGCTTCTGTGATTAAAGAAGTTGTAGTAACTGACTCAATTCAAGTTCCTGAAGAAAAAACAGGTGGAAAAATTGTACAAGTTAGTGTAGATCAATTAATGGCTGAAGCAATCAAACGTATTCATGAAAACCGTTCAGTAAGTCCATTATTTATTGAAAAGTTCACAATTATAGATTAAAAAGTTGAAGGTTAAATAGGAGGCTGGAGAGATTTCTCCAGTCTTTTTTATTCTCAAGGAGGTTATTTAGTGAATTCGTGTACAATTAAGGAAAAAGTTTTACTAGGAGTCGTTAGTATCATTGTCGGAGTGATTACTGGTGTTTTAACGTCATTTTTTGGGCAAGTATTATTAAAAGTATCCGAATTACGGGTAGAATATTTTGCGTATTTGATTCCGTTTTTAGCAGTAGTAGGATTTTTATTTCATACAGTTTATTTAAAATATGGGAAAAATGCGGTTGAAGGAATGAATATTGTCTTTCGAATTGGACAAGGAGAGGACAATCGCATTTCAAAATGGTTAATTCCCTTTATGATGATTGGAACATGGCTAGCGCATTTATTTGGAGCAAGTGTGGGTCGTGAAGGAGTTGCGGTTCAATTAGGAGCAACGGTTGCGAATCAATTTCAACAATGGTTTTCTTCTAAGAGAAATCGTCAAATTTTATTAATGATTGGGATGGCGAGTGGTTTTGCTGGATTATTTGGAACTCCTCTAGCAGCAACTTTCTTTGCGATTGAAGTGATGATTGTAGGTCAATTACAAATTGATGCCTTATTTTATGCATTGTTGTCCAGTTTTATTTCAATGAATGTAGCTCAAAGTTTAGGATTAGAGAAATTTATGGTGGGCATTCCTGTAGAAGTTCAGTTCGATGAAACTTTGTTCAAGTTGGTAGTGCTGGGGATTGCTTTTGGATTAACAGGAAGACTATTTAGTGTAAGTTTAGCGTATTTGAAAAAATATTGGAGTAGTAAAATTCCAAGTCCAACTCTAAGAATATTTTTATTAGGAATTGTTGTTAGTATTTTAATCGCAGCTTTTGGTAGTGGTCGTTATGCAGGATTAGGGACGAATTTAATTCATGCTAGTTTTTATAGTGAGACAATTTATGTACAAGATTGGATTTTAAAATTAGGATTAACAGTATTTTCTCTTAGTGCAGGATTTCTAGGAGGGGAAGTAACTCCACTCTTTTCAATTGGTTCTTCTTTAGGAATTGTGATGAGTTCTTGGATAGGAATTTCTCCAATGGTAGCAGCGGCATTAGGTTACGGAGCTGTATTTGGAAGTGCGACAAACACGTGGTTAGCCCCTATTTTTATTATAGGTGAAGTTTTCGGATATAGTATGATGCCATATGCAGCAATTGTATGTATTGTAGCATTTGTCGTAAATGGAAATTACAGCATTTATGGACAACAGAAAATTTTTGAATTAGAAAGTATAGAAAGATAAAAAACAGGGGCAAGTATTTTGTCCCTGTTGTTATATACACACTTTAAGTAGCAAAAAATTACTGATAACTTTCTTGATTTTAGAGCCAAGAGAAGCTCACTATATAACTTTCTCACTTAGGATTGAGATACACGTTTTTTCAGAATTATTTATTACATCGAAATTCTATCATAAATACACCTAAAACTATAAAAATACAGGAAATTACTGCGCTCATTACTAGTGATACATTCATATAATTTTTTAGAAAAGAAAATAAGGCTATTCCTAAAACGGTTATCAAGCTAGTCAATAATCTCTTTTTCATATATTCACCCTTTTTCATTTAAATTAATTAAGTCTAAAAATAGATATTAAATACTTGGAAATTAAAAAATATAAACATGATAGAGTTGTTTAGAAACTGCTTCCTGTTATGGTTGTAGTATAATACATTTTTATACAAATTACAATTAATATTAAAACTAAGAAACAGAGATATTTTTGGTGTAAAGGTACGTTAAAACTTTATATTTGACAGATTTTTAAAGAAACGAAAAAACTACTTGTTATTTTGTGAAAAGTCTAGTATACTTTCGCATAGCGAGGGCTTTTAAATTCATCCCGTGAGGTGAAAAAGGCGATCATAGTTCAAGTTTATATTTTCTAGGAGAATTTTCTTTGCATAGAGAACATTCTTCTATATGAAAGCAGCCCTTTTGCAAACAAAAATAAATAGGGTTGCTTTTTTGTATGCACAAAAAGGCCCGGAAAAGAGGGAATGATGGAGTTACAAACTTCAAAAGTCAATTTATTACTCGATGTGGACCAAAATCCACCTTTTGCCAAAGGATTGTTACTGAGCTTGCAACATGTGTTTGCGATGTTTGGGGCAACGATTTTAGTACCATTAATTTTAGGAATGCCTGTTTCTGTAGCATTATTTGCTTCAGGTTTAGGAACTCTGATTTACATGGTAGCTACTCAATTTAAAGTGCCAGTGTACTTAGGGTCTTCGTTTGCATTTATTTCAGCGATGGCATTTGCGATGAAGCAAATGAATGGCGATGTTTCAGCAGCTCAGTCAGGGGTTGTTCTTGTCGGTCTTGTTTATGTAGTAGTAGCATTAGCGGTTAAATTAATTGGAACAAAATGGATTGACCGTTTATTACCACCGATTGTTATTGGACCAATGATTATGGTAATTGGTTTAGGGTTAGCAAATTCAGCCGTTACGAATGCAGGATTTATTAAAGATGGTACCGTTCAACAAATAACAGTAGCGATTGTAACTTTCTTGATTACAGCATTTATTAATACAAAAGCTAAAGGATTTTTAAAAATTATTCCATTCTTATTCGGAATTATTGGAGGATATATTGTAGCTGTACTGTTTGGATTAGTAGATTTTACTCCAGTATTAGAAGCAGATTGGATTGCGATTCCTCAATTATATTTACCATTTTCAACAAATGGATTTTTCAAAGAATATCACTGGTATTTTGGTCCTGAAACTTGGGCAATTTTACCAGTAGCTGTTGTGACGATTGCAGAACATATTGGAGACCATACAGTTTTAAGTCAGATTTGTGGAAGACAATTTTTGAAAACACCGGGCTTACATCGTACATTAATTGGAGATGGTGTTGCGACTGCAGTTTCAGCGTTTATGGGTGGACCTGCGAACACAACTTATGGTGAGAATACAGGGGTTGTAGGGATGACAAGAATTGCGAGTGTTTCAGTGATTCGTAATGCAGCATTATTTGCGATTGGATTAAGTTTCCTTGGGAAATTCACAGCGTTAATTTCAACCATTCCGAATGCAGTGCTTGGGGGAATGTCTATTATGTTGTATGGGGTTATTGCAAGTAATGGTTTGAAAGTTTTAATTGAAAAGCAAGTAGATTTTAGAGAAGTGCGCAATTTGATTATTGCGAGTTCGATGCTAGTGTTAGGATTAGGTGGAGCAATTTTAGAATTAGGTCCTGTGACATTATCAGGTACAGCATTATGTGCATTAGC
>NZ_CAURVV010000043.1:0-13352 GCF_963528315.1 uncultured Granulicatella sp.
CAAAATGTGTTGCATCCAAAGCTTTTTCGGTAATTTTGGTTTCTACGTGCTCAAAATATTCTTTTACTTTATTCTCCAGCTTTTCTTTGTAATCTAAAGCCTTCTCCCCACCAGAGGTAGGGTTGATAATTAACATTGCCTTTTTCATTAATTTCTCCTTAATTTTAAATAGAAATGTTTACATTTCGTCGTATGTAAGTAAATGTAATCCTATTATACAATGAAAATATAGAAAAGAGAAATATGACGTACTGGAGATTAAAATAATCTACGATACGGTAATAAGCATATTGTCTAGTAGAAAAAATGAAAATAACATTTTTTTATACTTTAGCTTTTTAAAACAAAGTGTTATTGTTGCTAACTTCTTACTTAATTTTTTTAGCTAACTTATTAAAGTCACCTATATACAATATTCCCGAAATGAATGCAAAAATTGCAGAAAAAATTGAGAGAAACGGTACGAAACCTGTAATAGATGCCGCTAAGAGAAATAAAAAGCTTTTCTTACGACCATTTTCTTCTTTTTTATAAATGAAAATTGCAAGTATAGCACAAACAAGAAACATGAAACTAATTAGGTTCATTGAGAATGCCCATTCCGGCTTATCAACAAAACGAAGAGCACCGTTAACAAACCTTAACTCCCATCTATATAAAAAAGCATAAGCAATAAAGGGAGAACACGTTAATGATATTACTCCATTAAAACAAAACAAACTATGTGATTTCATACTAGGCTCTTTTCTTAATTTTATAAAACTTTTCTTTCTCTCTTAATCAATCCCTAGCAGGATCATCTAAAATCTCAATCTCACCTATAAACCATCGTGACATCTTCTTCTTTTTGTCTTTAAAGGGATCGGGTTTAATCAAAGTAAAAGGTGAAATGCTTGCATCTGTAAAATACAACTCCACTTTTAAAGACTGCTTAGGATTATCGTTAACATAGGCTGAAAAATGAATATGATAGCTTCCACCCACATCACCACCATTATCATACTCTCCCATAGCTGTATTTGGTAAAAGTTTAATAGAATTTATTGATTGTTTTTCCTCATCTTCCAGGTAGGTAATAATTGCACTCTTGATAATCTTTTCATTTTCATGGACAAATTTTCCGTTGTTGTTAAGAAGAAAATTCCCATAGCTTAGAAATGTTAAAAAAGAAGCGAAAAGGAATGGATAATAAAAAGTACAGCCATTTATTGGATTTAAACATAATGTCTCTTGTTTTCTAGATTCACAAAAAGATGTTATTATTTCGAAATTATGACATTAGATTCCTTCTATTTCAACTGGGATCAATTCCTTGTTCCTACATGAAGAACTAATTGTCGGCATTCTAGCTATAAAAAAGAAAAATGTTGATATCAATCCATTTATAACTAAAACTGCTCCTTCGGAACCATCATTAATGCCCATAAAAAATACAAAACAAATAATATTCAATAAAAAGCCAAACAATAATACAGGATTTCTTTTACCATTTGGTTTAAACTTGACTCTATAACGTTTGCTTTTCTCTGGTATTCTTGATAATGCGTTACGTCGAGAATTTTTTTCATAATAAACAGCTCCTAAGTATGCAAGAATCATAGACAAGACAAATAGTATACTCTTCATAAATATCTGTTGACTCAATCCCATACTAATAAAAGCTGATTCCATAGCTCTATATAGTAGAGCTACAAATGGTTGCACCATAATAGATATAGTAGTTGTTCCTATCTTTGTTTTAGACTTAATTTCAAAACTATCATCAGAGGGAGTTAACTCAATCATATCAAGAGTGATTAAGTTAGGCATCAATCCGAGAAAATAGCTTTTCCCTATCATTGAACCTAAATCCATAATATACTTTTTATTTTCTATTTCTACAATACTATACGCCATCGTATTAGCATTCTTAAACTTTAAATTAATCATTTACCACCCAAATACTTTCTGAATTGATTTAATACTTGAATCAAATGACTTATTTAATTTCTCTAATTCCTTCAAATGTGACGTTTCTAATCTTATAAGCGGAAAGAATGGGAATCTTTCCAAATAAAAATGATAGAAGAAAAAATGTGATAATGCTATTGATAACGAGAACAAGCCCTTCTCCTCCATCATTAATAGACAAATAAAGTGCCAAACAAGCTATTATAGGGACACTAAAAATATAGGCATCAAAAACTTGCTTTCTTGCAGATACTGGTTTAAAAATCATCTCATATCTTCTGCTAGAAGAAGGCAGTAAAGCTTTAACATTTTTACGTTCTTTCTCTCTTGTAAAATAAAAAATGAAGTAGGAGAATAGTATAGATGCGCAAAATACTACTAATTTTAAAATTATCTGTTGGCTAATATTGTACTCTTTAAAAAAAGTTTTCAATAAAGAATAAACAATGACTATAAGAGGTTGGACCATGATTGCCACATATGAAGCTTTAAACTTATTAATCGGGGTACTAAAATTGATATCCTCTCTGTTAAGTTCTGTCATCTCAACCGTTAATTCGTCCGTTGGAACACCCCAATAGTAGAACTTGGGAGTCATTGAACTTGCATCTAATATATATTTTTTCCCATTTAGTTCTACAAGTTGATGACAAAAATACTTCGTTTCTCTATAATTAATTTCCAAAATTACCACCCAAACACTTTCTGAATCGATTTAATACCGGAATCAAAGTCATTTCTAACTTCTCAACGTTCTGTATTTATAGCTCTTCAATTTCAGTTAATGTTAGTGTCTTATAATACTCTGGGATTTGTGGCATTCTCAGTATTACAAAAAACCACCACGAAATTATGCCATTTATAACCAATATAGCACTTTCATAACCACTGTCAAGTCCTATAAAAAATGCTAAACAAACAGCATTAATTCCAAGAGTAATATACCACCAATCAATCATTCGTTTACCTTTGGGTTCCAAAACAAGTCGACAACGTTTACTGTTTTTGGGTACTCTTGATTCAAACTTCCCTACCGCACTTTTTTCATAAAAGACAGCCATAAGATATGACAAAAATACAGAGAAAGCAAATAACACTACTTTCATTAAAATTTGCTGATTGATTCCCCAGCTAATAAAGGCATCTTTCATCAGCGTATGAGAGAAGCCCACAAGTGGCTGAATCATGATAACTAGAGCAGTAGATGCGCCTATTGGTGTTTTCGATTTTATTCTAAAACTATCATTAGATGGAGATAACTCAACCATTTCAGCAGTAACCTCTTTCGGAAGCGAACCGAAGAAATAGGATTTGCCTTTTATAGTAGTAGGATCTAAGATATAACTTTTATTTTTAAACTCTACGAGTCTAAAAACTGCTATATTCGAATATTTAAATTTTAATTCCACATTTACCACCCAAACACTTTCTGAATTTCGTTATAAGTTACATTATAGCTTTTTCAGCTCTTTAAATTCTAGGTATTTCTTTTGATAAGCATAAGTCAATGGAATAACGCCAGATTCAATCCAAATAAATAGATAGGCCAACAAACCATTCAACACTAGAATTGCAGCTTCTGTTCCATCATCTTCTCCCATATAAATAGAGAAAGCAATTGTATGTAAAATGAGAAATAGATAGGCATGGAATTGTCTTTTTTTCTTATTATTCTGAAAGACTATTTTAAACCTCTTCTTTTCCTGTGATAAACGACTTGAAATCTCCTTCCTTGATTTGATTAAAATACCTTGATAGACAATATAGGCTACCAAAATAGATATGAGAAATAAAGATACTTTTAAATACAGATAATGACTAATATCATAATATCTAAAAATTGATGTTACTACTTCATACGAAAGAAGACCTAAACTAATAGATGCCATACGCATTCCTGAAGGACCCATCTTAATTTTTTTATCAAAATTTCTATTCTTACTATCAAGTTCTATCAAATCAACTTCAATATTTTCAGAGGAAAATCCCCAGTAATAACTCTTTGGTGTCGTGGAGTTGGAATCGAGAACGTACTTTTTCTCTCCCATCTCTAACACATCAAAATAAGCAACATCCAATCCTCTAAAATTAATTTTCAAAATTACCACCCCAATACTTTCTAGCTAATTTCATAAATTCTTATTCAGCTTCTCGAATTCCTTACATTGTGACATTTTAAATTCTAAACAACATTCGATAAAACAGCTGACATTTCAACTCGACGGTTGCTTTTCTCAATCGAATTTATAAATTCACTTTCCTTTCACTAAATAAATTGCAGCACTGATTTGAACCAATTTTTCTTTAGATTCTAAACTTAGTAGTATATCGTATCTGTCATAGTACGCATATCCAAGACTGACTGAAAGTTTTGTGTCAGATGGAAGGTTATACTTTTCCACTATTTTTTTATATAACTCTGATTGATTTTCTGGTTGGTAAATAATATCACTCAATTCAGTTTCTGCGCTCTTAAATGTTTTTTCCACATCTAAGGAAGCGAAATAATCTCTTGAAACCATTAAATTTAGAATTTCCTCATCAAATAAAGGATTTATATCTGACCCATAATTTAACTTCCCATTAGAATATGTAACCGGAACAGTTTCGTTATCCTCGCCAAGTGTTATTGTGTAATTACCTTTAATGTCAGCTTGATTAATATCTAAGTCCACTTCGTACTTTTTGACTTCAGATTGATTTTTCATATAAACATCACTAGTGTATGACTTTACTTCAGTAAAGTCTTTCTTGTCTTGTTCTAAAAATTTAAATATAGGCTCAAACGTTTTCTCAAATTCATATTGTTCCTTTGTTCTGTTTTTGGGAATGGTTTCACCCCAAAAACTACATCCATTCAATGAAAACAGTGATACCAGAATGATTACCAAGCCAGCAATCCATAATAAATGCTTATATTTTGTCATTTATTTCTCCAAAAATACAAAGTCTAAGAATATTATAGCATGAAAATACTGAAAATGACTTTCTATTACCATTTAGATTCATTCATAAATTTCATTTAAAGACATTCAAGATATTGATAGAAAAACTTAATAGTTTTAAAAGGTTTAACCTTACTCTTGCAAAAAAAAGACATTCAAGAAAATCTTAAATGCCTGTATAAATAGTGTATTAAGGATATTGCTTGTTAAACTTCTCCTAACCAGGATCGACATTAAGAAATCTTACTGTATAGCCATTATCGGTATATAGAAACTCTACTTGCAACACCATATCTACTAATTCAGAATTTGAAGTCAAATCATAATCAACAGCAAAGCCAGTCTGGTCATCATAATCATAAATCTCCAATTGGGAATACTCATAAGGCGGATTGAAATGACATTCCACACCATACTCATCAATCGTGTCAAAATCATTCAATTCTAAAGACTTTTCAATATAATAAAAGAATTCGTTTAAATCGTCAATCTCTGACTCATCGACATAATTCATAATGTCTTCATATTTTTTTAGGTGAATAGCCTTTAAAATATTAGTGATAACGTCTATAACTTTTTCTTTTTTATACTTATCAAGTAATTCCATCGGTGCCACCTTTCTACTTAACTAAACCATCATTTTCCTGCTATGTAAAACTCCAATCGTTCAATGACTTCCTTTAACGGGTTGTCTAGATAGGAATAGGCCTGTTCCTTGATCCAATCCGGAATACCATAAGCTGCCTCTGCTATGCTGCCAGTTATTGCAGCAAGTGTATCACTATCGCCACCAAGTGAGATGGCATTTCTTATCGCATCTTCGAAGTCTCTACTCTCAAGAAAGGCAATAATGGCTTGAGGGACAGTTTCTTGACATGTTTCGTTAAAACGATAGTTAGGGCGGATTTCATCTAAAGTTTGAGATAGATTGTAGCCGTATGTCTTCTCTATATAATCCTTAATCCGTCTTTTACACTCTGTAGGATTGTCGTTAATTGGTTGCTCATGTTCGCTACAATAACCACCAAAGTAAAATCGACATAGAAAGATAGCATCAGCTGTAGCCATGGCACCTTTGATACCTTCTGGATGGTTATGAGTTACCTCTGCAGAAAGACTAGCAAGTCCTCTAGATGATGGCCACATACCAGCTCTTGCATAAAAACTACAGTCCATGACCCAAGCACAGGGAGAAACACGCATAGCTGATCCATTCCCGAAGCTATTATAAGGCTCACGGTTATCACTGTTTAGCCATGCATTAAACCGAGCACCATAATCAGCATCCGGATACATTCTGCCATATTTCTTCATAGCGTCAATAAAGTCATCCTTTTGCCCACCATTCATGATTGCTTCAGCGACAGCACAGGTCATAACCGTATCATCCGTGAAAAAACAATCCTCACGAAATAAAGGAAAATCCTTCGTTTTGATGTTGTTCCATTCGTAAACTGAACCTACAATGTCTCCAACAATTGCTCCTAGCATGGTATTCCTCCTTACAAACTATTGGTTGAGGCTGACATTTCTACTTTTCATACTCGTCTATTCTATCAGCATATTCAGTCAAAAGTTTCTTTGAATAAATTTTTTCATTACTTGAATTTCTAACTTCTTTCCAAAGAATGGAAGCTACTTTTAGTTTATTCGAGCAGTTACGATTATTTTCGTCTGCACAGAAGTCCTTTAAAAATTGGTTCCATTGACAAACCGAATGATCATACTTAGCATAATCTGAATTTCCATAATAAACTTTTAGCATATCTTGGATTGTAAAACTCAAATCATTTTCTCTTTTTACTTTTCTCCAAGCAGTCGCCATATCAGCAGTAAATTTAAAAGGTGAAACATCTGTTAAAGTTGAGAAATATTCTCTAAAGTCTGCATTAAAGGAGAATCCACATTCAAGTAAGGGTGTGTCCAAGGTAACGACTTCTACTCGTTTCTTTTTCCTTTTTATTGATGATTTTTTAATCAAATTACCCTTAAAGTACTGCTCAATAATGTCATTGAGTTCTCGTTTTGTACCTCTATATTCAAGCCCCAATGACTTGCATATCTGTGAAAGTTCATCACGATACCAATAGTATTTATTAAACTCATCAAAGGATGTGATTTTATCAAACTCGGGTCTGCTTTCTATCAATATAACACCTCCTTCCTCAAAAACAATTTTGGTTTACATCTTAAAAGAGTGAAAGTTTACTACCTTTGTGTGGAAGAAATAAGCAAGATTTTAAACCAGATTTTCCATAAGATTAAAAACTTAACTTATATGTTTGCTTTTTATAAATAAAGACATATAGGCTTACAGATAAGCTCTAATCAATCTTCTCAAGATCTTTTTTAATATTTTTTCCTTGTTTTATCTTCTCTGGCATACCTCTTCGTATAGCACCTAGCAAATAAGTTAAATAATGATCTAACTCATTGTAGTATATATGACCTACTTCATTTTTTTCAACGTAAAACCATTCAATATCATAATCATAATTCTGATTGTTCTGGTTCAGATATTCTAAATAATTCCAACCATCTTCCTTATAATCGTCTATGTGGGATTTTGGCTCTGACTCATAAGAGTAAGGAAAACGTTTCTTATATTCCTCTGTTAACCAACTTCTAACTTTACCGTCATTTTCAATGAATTCTAGATAATTATCATACGTTAATGATTTTCCTTTTAACAATTTTTCAGTTGGTACTAATTTTTTTTGACGCATTATTTTTCTAAGATACAATATAAGTTCAATTGTTGCTGGATCATCACCGAATTCACCAAATTTTACATTATTATCTCTATTTTCTATTACTTTTTTATATAATGGTTCAATCTCTTTCAAACAATCTTTTCCGAAGATTTTTTCAATATATCCTTTAAATACTTTTTCCACTTTCTTTTCATCTTTATTTTCCATATTAAGCCTTACTTTCTTTTTTAGTTAAATAATTGAATGATCAATGTTTTTTATTATCTAAATCAAACTAGTTTTATGAAAATTGATTTAGCTTAAAACAGATAGCCCATAAGCTATAGGAGCATTTTTCCAACATGATATCACTTCATCAATTACACTTGCATCAAAACGTGCATGATAATCACCTGTATAGGGTCGAACACCTAATACTTGACCATCTAATACAAAACACCGCCATTGTGCCATGAATTCTACAACTTCACTAATATTATATCTACAACAGAAAATCTTTTCCTTATTACTCTTTGTTCAAAGATTCCAGTATTTCTCTATAACCTTCGTAGAAACGATCTCTTGTAACTACCTCACCAGGATATTTCTTTTCAAGAAGTAGGAATATATCATTTGGATTAATTCCTTCATCTAAAAAATCTTGATACAGTGGGCTACATAACCTCATTTCACCTTTACTTGAAAGTTTTAAAAATGTTCCATATATTGGAATCATTGACAATAAATTGTATAGACTCTTTTTCATTGTTTTCCTTTTATCTAAGTTTATTAATTTAATCAAATATAACTACACTATCATTACTGAAGTTATTAAAGGTAAGATTTAATTTATCATAAACTTCTTGAGTTTCCTTATAAATCTTATCCGAAACATATGAGGCTCTCAATTCGGATTTCTCAATAAGCACCCATTTTAATTGAGAGTATGAATATTTTGCAAAAGTAATCCATTGTGCGTAATTTATAGTCATAGGATTTTTTGTAAAGTAGATTTTCCCTGCATTAGCAGATGTAGCTGTAGAATGTCCAATAAATAGCATCGTATGTAATTTTGGATGTTTTTCTCTATCCAACGAAAAAGGGATAGAATTTTTTAATGAATGTCCTTCGTTGATTCTCTTAAGAGAGTATCCAATTCTGACTATAACTTCAACAATCATTGTAGAAATAGCCATACTACTAAAATGAATGAAATCATAGCCTTCGTAATACATTCCTTGTACTATTTCTGCTATTGTTTGATCCTCGTCACCAATTTTTCCAAACTGAAGCAAATTAAATAATCCCATCAATGGTGCAGGTAATCCCATTGATGTCGTAATATCAGATTTAAAATGAATTATCTGTTTTGCTATTGCTGCAAAAATATCACTTTCTTTTCTATCTGTGTAATTATCCATAAATTGAGATACTATTTTCCCAGTTTTATCAATAGTAGTCATCTTACCATTTAGAATATCACATACACCAATTACTAAACCAAGAAGTGGATCATGTCCAAGAGATAACAATCTATGATAATATGCAGATAGTCCATTAACATTTACTTTAGTATGACGATTATCTTGAGCATCAAAAGGGACTTTACTGACCTTTGAATTTGCCAACTTTTCCATTTCTTCTTCAGGAAATCGTTGATTAAACCAGTCTCTTACATAATTAGATAAAGGGCCACCTTTTAAACCATTCGGAGTTTTCTCAGGTATTCCAATTAAAAGAATATCAACAATCGCTGCTAATATACCAGCTCCTGCACAAATCGATATATCAATTTTATCAAGTTTATGAATGTCGTTAAAATCATCCTGTAATGATTGAATAACTGTCTGATTAAGTTCCAATTCTTCATTTGTGAAAAGTGCATCTAGTTCATTCATTGAACCAACTTCGCACTCCGCTTTTATTACTAAGTCTTCCCATTTAGGTACAACGATAGTTTGTTTTTTAGTTTCGGTATCTATTATTGGTAAATCAGTCAGAGTATAGCCTAGCTCTCTCAATAATTTTTCACTTTCCTCTATACGTTCTTCTGCAATAGACATATCGGGTCTGTTTATTAAATCTAACTCTTTGGTTTGATGAGTTAAAATATTATTGAATTTTTGTTCTTCATCAGAATAAATGAATTTACTCATTATTAGTCCCCTATATCGTTTTTCAAATCTTTAATTGCTTGAGTTAGGAGGATATTTAAACTCTGTAAATAATCTAGGCGTTCCTTATCAGCATCTGCCTCAGTTTTCAGAGCTTGTATAATAGCTTCATGTTTTTGCAATGCTTCTTTATATAACCGTTCTTTTTCCTGTTTAAGTTGTTTATTTTTTAGATTAGAAGCTAATAATATACCGCCTCCGGCTAATACAACGACTGGAGCAGCCATTACAAACACTCCAGCTACCATACCACCTCCAACGACACCGCCAATAGCTGCAAGACCCGAAGTAATACCAGCCGCTGATAACCCTACAGTACCTAAACCATAAAGAGCTGCAAATGAACCTATCCCACCAATGCCTGCCCCCAATGCACCAGCTAGCACTTCTGGAATTGGACTCTCTCTTATTGTACGTGTTTTATCATTAAGTGCTGCCGCTGCCTCATTAATTATGTTTACAACTTGTTGTAGTGATTCTACATTTTGAAATACTGCTTCTTTACTCATAAAAAATCCTCTATATTTTGTTTTCTTAATTATACCATGATGTAATTAAAAAACTGCAACACAAAAGTTAGACAGAAAAAATCTAACTTTTGGGGTGTTTTATTATGAAATTGAGTTATGAGTATATAGTTCAAATCTATGAACTTAGAAAGCTAGGTCAAAGATTCAAGCAGCTTTCAAAAAGATTTGATTTAGATGTTTCTGGGTTAAGATACATGATGAAATTAATTGACCGTTATGGGATAAAAACCGTCAAGAAAGGTAAGAATTGTTATTATTATCCAGAACTAAAAAAAGAAATGATTGATAAGGTCTTACTTGAAGGAGGAAAAAGAAAAACGGAAATTGTTCAAGGATTTGTAACAGAGTTTTCTTTAGATATTCTTCTAAAGATTATTAAGCTTGCCCGTTCGACCTACTATTGCCACTTAAAATATCTAGGGCAAACGGATAAGAATCAGGAACTTGAAGCTGTAATTCAGGCCATTTATTGTGAGCATAAGGACAAATATGGCTATCGTCGGATCCACTTAGAACTAAGAAATCGTGGCTTTGTGATGAATCATAAGAAGGTCCAACGTATGATGAAAATCCTTGGTTTAAGTGCTCGAATTCGCCGGAAACGGAAGTATTCCTCTTACCAAGGAGAGATTGGCAAGAAAGCAGAGAATCTCATTTAACGCCAGTTTGAAGCATCTAGACCAAGTAAAAAGTGTTATACGGATATGACAGAGTTTGCCATTCCAAATAGCACGCAGAAATTGTATTTATCGCCTGTTTTAGATGGCTTTAACAGCGAAATTATTGCTTTTAATCTTTCTTGTTCTTCTAATTTAGAACAAGTAAAAACGATGTTGGAACAGGCCTTCACAGAGAAGCACTACGAGAATACGATTCTCCATAGTGACCAAGGTTGGCAATACCAACACGATTCTTATCATCGGTTCCTAGAGAGTAAGGGAATTCAAGCATCCATGTCACGTAAGGGTAACAGCCCAGACAATGGTATGATGGAGTCCTTCTTTGGGATTCTGAAATCGGAAATGTTTTACGGTTATGAGAAGTCGTTTCAGTCGCTTAAGCAATTGGAACAAGCTATTGTAGACTATATTGATTACTACAACAATAAACGAATTAAGGTAAAACTAAAAGGACTTAGCCCTGTACAATACAGAACTGAATCCTTTCAATTATTATTTTTCTAACTTTTTGGGGTCAGTACATAGACGAATGGTTATGATTTACTCCAAGGTAAAAACTGAGAAATAAAGTCTCGAATCTGGTTTGCATTGAGTATCCATGAAATCACAATAATTATAGCAATAGCTAAACATGCAATATTCAACGCCTTAATATTAAAGAGCTTTGCATCCTTCTCGTTAATTGTAAAAATAAATTTTACCAAAATATATATTACATTAATAAGAACAAATGCCAAGAAATCAACTACCAGCAGTAGTCTAAATACGCTTACCACAGAAATATTCTGCAGAACGGATGTTGAAAATGTTATTCCTCCAACAAATGCCAATACAATTGCGGCGAATATCCCAAGTATGGAGATATATTCTTTTTCAACACCTTTTATTTGCTTTTGTAGGTTCTCTTTTGCCTCTTCAATACTATTAGCAAAAATATTATTAACGTTTTCAATCTGATGTAATGCCAGCTGAAAATGGTCGTAAATCTTTACAATCATCTTCTTACAGTCATCATTTACATCATTTTTATCATCAAGTGAATAAAGCAACAACTTTTCTAAATTTGTAGCAAAAATCCCTCGTTCTGACATTTCCAATGAATAGACATAATTACTTATCTCCGAATAAAGGATTCTGTCTAACTTGTTGCTTGATGAAATATATGATTCTATATTTTCGACTGTTTTTTGTGGCTCGTAATTTTGAGTCTTAAGAGATAATGCTTCACAAATACTGTTAATTTTTCTTTTGGTGTATGTAAATTTTTTTGACTGCTCCAGCGATATTATTGTATTATCTGTCGTTCGGAGCAATACATCCAAATTAGCATCAGCCATTAAAATACTCCCTTATTGTCTTGATTGTTATCTCGTTATTCTGATACGGAGTGTATGCGTCGATCCATGGCGATTGTCTGTGCGTCAATGACACAAGGTCTGTCGCTGAATAATCTGCAAATTTATCTACGACTTTATCAATAAGAGATTTATCATCATCCGAAATTGCTGTGTCCTCAAACCCAACTCTTTTAGAATTCCAAACATCATCTTCATCAAACATAATAAAAGATTCTATCGTAGGAATATCTCCGCTTCCATACTGTTTATATTCATGGTATGCTTCTGGCACAACTGGTCCAAAATCCCATGCTTCAATTTTCTCATCAAAACAAGGAGTGTGGTCTTTCTTTTTTGTCAGAAAATAAGCCTGAATAAAATAAAGTACCTTCTGAAGTTTTAAATTTGAGATTCCGTAGTCGTGCTCATTGCTATAATTAATCACATGACGACATACATCTAAAACTTTATAGCTCATTGTCTCTACCTCCTTCCTTTATAACTATTTATTATATCACTATTTATATGTTTTGGGTGAACATTTTTAAAATTTTGTTGTCATCTATTCCACTGCCGAGGCTACCTCTTAATATAGAGTGGCTTGAACTACGGTCAGCCTTGTTATCCAAATCACTATCACAACTCCTGACATCTAATCCACAGCCTAAACCGTACCACTTATTTTTGAGCCTCGGCAAATTCGATTAGTAGATATATTTCCATATAAGAAAACCGAGCTTCCCGTAATGCTTCTCTGATGATAACAACCTTACAAAAAAACGAAAATACGCCACTTTTCAGCCTTTATTTATCCTCCCTTGACATCAACGCTACTGCCTCCACATGATGCGTCTGAGGAAAAAGATCCACTGGCTGGACTTTCTTCAACTCATAGCCCAATTCTCGGTAGAGTTTGATATCACGCGCCATGGTTGCGACATTGCATGAGATATAGGCGATGCGGTTAGCTCCTGTTTGAGCGCTTGCTTTGATAAAGCTTTCTGTGAGTCCTTTTCTTGGTGGGTCCACTAGGATAAGACTTG
>NZ_CAURVV010000044.1:0-13336 GCF_963528315.1 uncultured Granulicatella sp.
AATCCATCAATCACATTACTAGTAATGTCAGCAGTTGCTGCCTTACCAGTTGTTAAGTAGTTAAGATTATCTGGGTCTGTCTCGTAGGTAAATGCAAAAGTCTGCTCACCTTTAGCACCAGAACCACCAGAACAAGCTGCTAAGACACCTGCAGCCAATAAAGTTACTCCCGCAAGAGCCAATACTTTCCTTGTTTTCATAGTCTTCTCCTTTGTTTTTCTATCCATTATAGACTCTTTTTCATATTCTGTCAATATAATTTTCTGAATTTTCATTTTTAGTTGTTATTTTCTGACAAATATCGAATGCTATTTCATTCTTTTATCTCTTTTTAACTATAAAAAAATAGGGAAGCCAGTAACTCCCTCATTCATCTATTTAAGTCATTTTTAGATTCATTAATTTAAAGCTTTCAATGCAGAAAAAAGATAAGAACCCTCACGAATTTTTTGACCTACGGTCTTAGCATTTTTGACCAAATTCTGATACTCTTCTTGAGACAAATGTTCCAATACTTCTTCTAAATCAAGTAAACTCTCAACACTAATTCCACACTCTTTTTCTAAGATGAAATTAGCCAAAGCAGATTGCTTCCAAACAATAATAGGAAAACCAGAAGCCAAATAAAGGGAAGCCTTGTGGGAATTATTGTATCTCAAATACTCACCAAACACTCCGCTACAAGTTTTAGAACTATCACCGTCCCAAACCAAACCAAAGCTTCCTTCTAATGCTGATGGTAGTTCATCTGGAAGAAATGAACCAAAATAGGTTTCATTGGATAGTCTTCTAGCCTCATCAAAACCAACACCATAGAGGTTATATGCCGGTCTTGCAGGCAACTCATATAAGTAACCTGCTTTTTCTTGAGCTAAATTTCCAGCTACAATAATAGCCCCTTCCTTCGATAAATCTTCTTTGTCCTGATAATTCGGGATCAGATAGTCAAAAATGCCTAAACTAACTATTTTTTTCTCAGAAATCCCCTTATCAACAAGCACTGATTTCATAACTGGATTATGAGCAATAAGACCATCAGCTTGTTTCAGAAGACTTGACTCTTGAAGATGAACACGAATTTTATGCTTCAAGGGTACTGTATCCAAATTAGCATAGCGCAAAACTTCTAAATCATGGATAATAAAGTGAACCTTCACTCCTTTACGTTGTATTCTTTTGACTAAATGAGTCGTAAAGAAACTATGATGAAGCATAGGAAATTGAATCAGTAGCTGATCCCCTTCCTTCAACTTAGAGATAGCTTTGGATAGGGCTTTGGCCTTATGTCGTTGGGCTCTAATAGTCCCCATTTGATACCAATCATCTACCATCAATAACAAAGGACTATAGCCCTTACGAACTACTATTTCTTCAACATCATTTCGCGCCTTATTCCCCGCATTTTTGGTATTCTTATCATGTAAAAATTTTTCTTTTAAATAATATTTCATTTGTTACTTCTTATTTTTCAAAACTCGACTTTTCTGGATAACGTACATCTAATATTTGTTTAAAGCGAAGAAGATTTTCTTCTTTAAAATCAATATTATCGTTAACACAAAGAAGTTTTCTATATTTATCCTTAAAAATACTTTCTAGTTGGTCTAGTTTATTCAAATCAATTGATTTTCCAATGTTCTTTGAGCCTGGATAAAATTGATTACTTTCAATCTGCCAATATTGACAAATATATTGATTGACATCCATACTATAGTTTCTAATTTGATTCCTTGAGGTCTTATCTAAAGTCTCGTATTCAATTTCCCATAAATACTGTAAAGTACTTTTCTTCATTGGGACAGGTAAATGCTGATTAACATATCCTGTAACACCCCAAGGCAATAAAAGTAGATTCTTAAACATTCTCAATCCATAACGATAATTAAAGAATTTCCAAGGAGAAGTCTGCATTGCTGTTTTTTTAGGAAAATGCCGATAAATCAACTCAATATTATTGAGATAGGTTTTTGTAAATGGTGACCATGGAACTATAGCATCATATACAGCAAAAAGCCTAGGTTGCCCATTTTTATAAAAGTCAGATGGGCTACTATCTTTTATTAAATACATATCATCATTGAAATATATATAGTTCTCCGATAAATCTTCGATACGATGAAGATTCAATTCGATTGATGCTGAATTAAATGTTGGAAGATATTCATAAGGCATGAATTCCTCATGAGTTAAAAATTTTAATTTAGGGTGTTCTAAGTTCAACCAACTAGGTTTCTGACCATTCGTTATTAAAAATATCTTATTAACCCAAGGTGCATGATTTTCAATCATGCGGAACCAATAGTTCAGTGTTCCATAATCACGATACCGTAAATCACCATCAATATATTCACTTAAACTGTTGCTTGGATTCGTTACGTACTGTTTCTTACGAATAAATTCAGGATCACTACCATCTACCCATAAAACAACAATATCAATTTTATCCTTCATTATCTCATTTAAACTCTTCCTCTACAACATTCAAAGCACGTTCAATTACCACATGCATATCGTAGTATTTATAATCAGCTAAACGACCACAGAAAATCACCTTATCGTTCTGTGCTGCTTCTTCTTGATATTTAGCAAACATGGCATTGTTTCTCTCATCATTGATTGGATAATAAGGTTCATCACCACGTTTCCAATCAGCTGGGTATTCACGAGTAATAACCGTTTTATCCTGAGTACCATACTCAAAGTGTTTATGCTCAATAATGCGAGTATAAGGAATCTCACGTTCTGTATAGTTTACAACTGCATTTCCTTGATAGTTCTCTTCATCAAGAACTTCATGCTCAAAACGAAGGCTACGGTATTCTAATTCACCATGTTTGTAATCGAAGTATTGGTCAATCATGCCTGTAAAGACAACCTTTTCAGCAGAAGCTTCTAATTCTTGACGATTGGCAAAAAAGTCAACTCCAAGTTCTACTTCTACATCCTTCAACATATTTTCGATAATGACATTATAGCCACCGATTGGAATTCCTTGGTAACGGTCATTAAAGTAGTTATTATCAAAAGTCAAACGAACTGGTAGACGTTTGATGATAAAGGGTGGAAGGTCAGTCGCAGAACGTCCCCATTGCTTTTCAGTGTAGCCTTTGATCAACTTTTCATAAATATCCGGACCGATCAACTTAATAGCCTGTTCTTCCAAGTTTTTAGGTTCAACGTCCTTCATATGAGCCGTTTGATCAGCAATCTTATCTTTGACCTCTTGAGGAGTTTTTGTCCCCCACATAGCATAGAAAGTATTCATATTGAAAGGTAGATTATAAAGGCTACCCTTGTAATTAGCTACAGGCGAGTTGATATAGTTGTTAAATTCAGCAAATTGATTAACATAATCCCAGACTTTCTTGTTAGAAGTATGGAAGATATGGGCACCATATTTATGAACATTAATCCCTTCTACATTCTCACAATAGATATTCCCACCAATGTGGTCACGTTTATCAATAACTTTTACTTTTTTTCCACGCTTGGTTGCTTCATAAGCAAAAATTGCTCCAGACAAACCAGCACCAACGATTAGATAATCGTACATATTACACTCCTTTATCAGACTTGACACTTTTGTAGCATTGTAAAGTTATCCTCATTAAAATCTCATGAAAAAATAAATTTTTAAAAATTTTTTGAAATATTAGTTTGAATAGCTCATTTTATGAAGAAAAATAAATTTGCAAATCATAAAATTTAATTTCATCAGTTCAACAACTCCGTTTTATCCAAAGGATTAAAATTATTCACCGACCTATTAACAAAAGTATTTTTTGTTAATAACAAAAATATGAATATATTGTAAGTAGGGACAAACCAAAAAGCTTCAATCATGCAGTTTAGAGCCACTAAAGATAATATTACTACATATAAATATTGCCCCTGTTTATACTGTTCTCTCGAAATTACAACATACAGACATATAAGTAACACAAGAGGTATAACACCATATGTAAATAACATTTGAACATACGATGAATCTACGTAGTTATAATCAATAACAGCCTCTGTTTTACCTCCTGACCCTTTAAATAATACGTCTCTAGTTCCAAATAGATGTACACCAAAAGTATTAAATGCATTTTTTCCCAAAGATAATCTACCTGTAATTAATTTATTGATAGATACTAAAAATGGAGATCCCCAAGAGAAAATATAAGATAAATACATCATTATTGACGAACATAGAACTACAGAATAAGGGAAAATTGAATAAATCCGGAATTTCTTATCTTCATTAAAGTAGAAAAATATAAAAATAATTGTTGCTAAAATAATTGATAAGGCATTTAAACGTGCATCACAATATTTTATAATAAAAAAAGATAAAAGTACGCCTATTAGGGATCTAATCCATATAAATTTATCTTTCAATAAATAAGAAAAAACCAAGAAAATGTAGAAACAGTGGGATGCAAAATCTGTAGGATAAATAAATCCAAATGAGTTCCGAATAACTCCTTCGCGATGATATTGTAAATTGGGAACTGCACCTAAGAGAGATAAAAGAAATACACTTAGTACAAGAATGCCCGCTACAATGACATACGTTTTCAAAACTACTTTCATATCTACATTAACTAATAAGACCAGAAGAGCTGAATAAACAAGAAAATTAAGTTTTCCAGTCTGAAAATATACTAAAATTCCTGATAATAATAGCAAAGAAGAAAATATTAGATATTTAAATGAAATACGTGTTGGAAACATAAAACGAAGACCTAACAACAAAACTACTAATAAAAGATAATTTGCTTTAGCTTGTAAAAAAGTTTTATCCAGCATTGTAGTAGAAATAGTATTAAAAAATATCACTACAGATACAACAATACTAACCAGTAGATTTTCAAATTTAATTTTTATCATATTATTTATTTAGTAAAGAATAATATAGAATGAACATAATTGACAATTTTTTTATATTATTTAGTATTTTTCATCTTTGAGTTCATCTACAATCTTTCATCCTTCCATTTCTAAACTTTTTCAATCAACTAACTTAGCTAAAACAAATTCTTACAAAAATAACTTTGATTATTTCTGTATAGATTATAATAATACTAATTATTTAATAGCTGCTCTTTTATTTCCTTTAAGCTAACTACTTTAAATAATAAAATTAGTAAACTATAAAGTATCGCCCCAAATATAGTATATACAACAACATTAATAATAGGTATAAAAATCAAAATTGTCTTCAAAAATGAAAGAGCAAAATACATAAGAATTGATGCTAAAAATATTTTAACAGTTGATTTATAAATTGGCACATCTTTTAAATATTTTCTTGTAAAATACAATTGGATGCCCCATACAAATACTTCTGTTAATACAGAAACAATTGCAGCTCCAATATATCCAAATTTAGGCAGCAAAAGTAAATTTAAACCAACACTAACAATCGCTGGAACCGTTGTTGAAGTCAAAAATTCTTTATTCTTATTATGAGGTATCAAAATTTGAATTCCCATAATGTTCGTCCATCCAATAAAAAACATTCTAAAAATCATGATTGCAATAGCATATCTTGCTTCTTGGAAGTCATTTCCTAAGAAAAATTTTACAAAGTCATTATTGATAATCAACATGCCTGCAATAGTTGGAAAAATCACAAGATTGTAGATTAAAAAAGACATCTGATGCATTCTATTCACGGCTTCATTATTTCCTTTTGATAAAAGGTTTGAAACACGTGGAAGCATGACACTTCCCAGAGAAGTTACCAAAGTAAGTAATATATTTACCAATTTTAAAGCTTGATCATAAATACCAACATCAGTAGTTGATGCTAAAGCACCGAGCATTGTTCTATCTAAAGTAACATACAAAGAAATTGCTATTTGAGGCAGAAACAATAAAATTACTGGTTTAAGATGTTGCTTTGCATAATATAAATCCAAGTGAGGCTTGCCAATAAATTCGCGAGCTGGAAACCACATACTTAACTGGCCTAATAATTCAAATACCGTCAATAAGGAAACATATAGATATAAATCACCTGGAGATTTGACAAATAAAAATATTGAAACAACTCCCACCAGTTTAACAGTGATGTTTCTAACTGTTATCTTACGAAAATCCTCCAAGCCTTGAAAAAGCCAAGAAATATCCATTCCCTTAGATAATAAACTTAAACCTAAAATATACGCTACTGGATTCTGCATAAATGAAAACGCAAAGCACAAAATTATATATAATAAAATTGATAAGCAAGTTGCTCCAAACTGCAAGGTATAGATACCCCAGAAATTTTTTCGAATATCATTCCGATGACTTGAAATTTCTTTTGTCCCATAATTAGCAACTCCTAAAGTCGCTAAAAGAATAAAGTAGGTAACAATTGAATTGAAATATCCATAAGTTCCTAAATCGTTTGAACTAAAAACCCTAGTAACATAAGGTGTTGTGATAATCGGAAGAATAATCACCAACAATTGATAAGAGAGATTATAAGCATAGTTTCTCAAAACTTTCATGACTATCTAACCCATTTTCTCTCTGACTTTTTTATACAATTTTGCAGATACGAGAAACAATATATATTTCAATTTATTTTTCCTTGTAACATTTGAATTCGGAATAATATCTTTGAAATATTGAATGTATTCTTTTCTGATTTTATTGACATCCGAATACATCTCTGAACTAAGCATAGCATGTACTACATGTAACCCCTTAAAGACATAACGTACAGTAAGTGCTTTCTTCATTTCCTTATCATTAGGATAATCTCTCTGAACAAATTCTCTATTCATCTCTATAGCCTTATAGAAGTCTAAAAATTTATCACTATAAGAAGAATTGACAATACTTCCAGGTCTTCGATAATATTTGTATAAATTGATGCATCCTACGGCAATTTCATTGCATGCTCCGATATGCTCAAAAGAGACAGCCAAATCTTCATAGATCATCCCCTCTGGAAAAGGAAACTTCATCAATATTTCTTTTTTGTATAGTTTTCCCCCTGGATGAGTTCCAACTATATTTCCATAAAACATCTCCTTCAAAGCTGTATATCGATCTAATTTCAAAGAATCTATGTTAGTTAATGAACCTAAAAAATCCTCACTTTGGAAGTCCCTAACTTCGATGACGGAAGTTGCAACAAGATCAACAGCATACTTCTTTTGAAGTTGCACTAAATACTCAACAGTTCTACGATCATAGTAATCATCAGAATCAATGAAAATTATCCACTCAGCAGAAGCAAACTTTACACCTGTATTTCGAGCATTAGAAAGGCCTCCATTGTCAATATGCAAGACTCTAATACGGTCATCTTCTTGGGCATACTTATCACATATTCTTCCAGAATCATCAGTAGAGCCATCATCTACCAAAATAATCTCAATATCCTTGTACGATTGATTAATTAAGCTATCAACACAATATTTCAAATAATCTTCAACGTTGTATACTGGAACAACAATCGAAACTTTCCCCATTATACTAATCCCTTCATGATAACTTCTACAATCTGTTGACAAGCTGTTCCATCCCCATAAGGATTGCTTGCCTTACTCATCTTGTTGTATTCCTCTTCATTTTCCAAAAGAAGCTTAAAATTCCTATAAATATTTTCTTCTTCTGTTCCCACCAATTTCAAGGTTCCTGCAGAAATCCCCTCTGGACGTTCTGTTGTATCACGCATTACCAATACTGGTTTACCTAAAGAAGGTGCTTCTTCTTGTACACCACCAGAATCTGTTAAAATCATGTAGCTTTGATTCATAAAATTATGGAAATCAATGACTTCTAGAGGTTCAATGATTTTCATACGTTCATTGTCTCCAAACACTTTACTTGCTAGCTCACGAACCTTAGGATTTTTATGAATAGGATATACGACTTTAACATCTTCAAATTCATTCAGGATACGATTAACTGCGTTAAACATATTTTTCATGGGTTGACCAAGATTTTCACGTCTATGAGCTGTCAACATGATGAGTTTACTGCCCTTAGCCCACTCTAAAATAGGATGATCATAATAATCCTGAACGGTTGTCTTCAAGGCATCAATGACAGTATTTCCAGTAACATAGATATTCTCTCTTCCCTCTTTTAGAAGATTCTCTTTAGCCACTTCTGTCGGAGCAAAATTGAAATCTGCAATAATTGAAGTAGTCTGACGATTGAATTCTTCAGGAAATGGACTTTGAAGATTATAAGTTCTCAATCCTGCCTCTACATGTCCAACTTTAATTCCCATGTAAAATGCAGCTAAAGCTGTCGCAAAAGTAGTTGTAGTATCCCCATGAACAAGAACAATATCTGGTTTTTCCTGCTCTAAAACAGCTTGAATTTTATCTAAAATACTTGTCGTGATTGTAAATAGTGTTTGATTTGCCTTCATAACTTCTAAATCGTAATCAGGAACAACTTTAAAGACATCTAAAACCTGCTCTAACATTTCTTTATGTTGACCAGTTACACACACAAGTGTTTTAATTGAATCATTTTTCTTTAACTCATTCACTAAGGGACACATTTTTATCGCTTCTGGACGCGTCCCAAAAACTAACATTACTTTTTTCATGCAACTAATACTGTCTACTTCCTATTTTTAATTCTAATTGTCCAACCTACAAGGTTAGGAAATAATAATAAAAGTTTAAATTGAATATATTTTGAGGATACTTTAGAAAATATAGAATTTACATAGTCTCGTTCCCCTTTTAATTCTTCCAAAATTAATTCTCTACCCTTTGCTTTTTCTGCATACATTTGTCCAAGTAGCCAAATCATATATTTAAATTTTTCTTTTTTAAATTCATCCGAATAACATTCGAATCTAGGATCATTTAAAAGTTTATCCCATACGAGCAAACCAGTTTGTTTTTTATCGCTATTTCCAAGAACGCTAGTAGTAGGTTCTAAATAATTATATAAATTTTCCAAAACAACTTTAATATTATTGGTATAAAGAGAATATTCTAAATTAAAATATTTATCCTCCATAAATGAGATATTTTCTAAGAATTGAATACTATTAGCCTGTATTATTTCTCTCTTATAAAGTTTATTACATGCATATCCGAAGATATTTAGATTATACAAAATCCCTTTAATGTATTGATCACGTTCTAATGTCTCCATTCCACCAGTTAATCTTGGATGAATACTCGAATTGACCCCACATACAATTAAATCCGAATCAATGTTCTTATTATGTAACATTTTATAAAACTCTTTATTTACAGTATCATCAGAATCAATAAAACTTAACCAATTACCTTTAGCTACTGAAATACCTAAATTTCTTGCAGCTGATACACCTTTATTAACTTGGCTTATTACGTTTACTTTTTTATTGGTATTAGCAATTTCATCTAACTTCTTTAAAGTTTTATCTGATGAACCATCATTTACTAAAATTATTTCATATTCTTTTATAATATTATGTTGTAAAGAACTCAATATTGATAAATAGCAGTCTTCAATTGTACTTTCGCAATTATAACATGGAATTATAATAGATAACATTTTTCACCTCTATAATCGTAGGAATTTGAGTTTGTTTTTTGAGATTATTATTCAACTTTATTCCAAATTAGTTTTTGATAAAATTTACGATAATTATCTAGAAACAACGGATAACTAAACTTCTCTTCATAATCTTTTTTAGCTTGATGAGCTAACTTTGTTCTAAGAGTTGAATTAGTTGCCAGACTCTCAATAGCAGAAGCTAAGGCCCTGGCATCTTTAGCCGGGATCAAGAGCCCATTTTCTTTTGTAACAACTTCATTAATGCCAGGAATATCTGTCGCAACCATGGTTTTTCCATTCATAAATGCTTCGATAACATTTAGAGCCAAGCCCTCAAATAATGATGAAGAAACTAGGAAATCAAAACTATTAATACACTCGACTATATCCTGTCTATACCCTAAAAAAGTTATCTTATCTTCTAAATCGAGTTCTTTAACCTTAGTTTCTAATTCGGCTCTCAGCTCTCCATCCCCAACGATAAATAAACGAAGGTTTTCATCTGAAATCAAAGAAATAGCATCAATCAAATAGGTCAAACCTTTTTGTTCAGATAATCTTGCAACACAGCCTAGCTTGATTCCATCAAACTTCATAATCTCATCAACTTGTCTATTTGACTGTTTCAAGATCACTCCGTTATAGATAACAGTGCTATTTGCAACTCCCACATCATCTTTCAAATTTTGATTAACTGCGTGACCAACTGCGATACTATAGGCATTTTTCAGTGAAAATCTATATAAAGACAACTTATCTTTAAAGACATTATGAGCAGTATAAACGTGTACTAGCTTCGGATTAATCAGTTTTAACAAACGAATATAAAAAGCTGCCATTCGATGATGCGTATGAACTAGGGTAATCTCATTTGTCTTAATAATTTGATAGATAGTCAGAAGCAACTTCAACACAGTAAGAGGATTTTTGCTGTCTATATCCTGAATTTTATGATGAATAATTCCTCGTGCCTCTAATTCTGGTTCCCAAAGACCTCCTGTAGAAGCAACATGTACACTATCAAACTCATCTTTCAAATCAGAGCTCAACTGGTACACGATTCTCTCAGCACCACCAATATCCATCGTTCGTGAAATATGTAAAATATTATTTTTTCGTTTTTCGTTTCTCATCTAAAACTCTCTTAATAAAGGTAACATTCCCTACAAAGTATCGTTTAAAGAGACGCTTTGGTTCATTAGCGACTCGGAACAACCACTCCAAGTTTGATTTCTGCATCCAAAGTGGAGCACGCTGAATGTGACCAGACAAGACGTCAAAGCTACCACCTACACCCATAAAAATAGAATTCACTCCATTATCCATAAATTTTTGGATGATGTATTCTTTTTTAGGTGAAGTAATTCCAACAAATACAAAGTCAGGGTTCTTTTCACGAATATCTTCCTGAATACCTTGCTCATCTTCTTCAGAAAAATAACCATTACGATATCCAGCAACTCGTAGATTTGGATACTCTTCTTGGAAATTTTGTAACATATCTTGCAAAACTTCTTCTTTAGCACCAAAGAAATACACTGAATAAGATTTCTCATCGGCTAATTTTAATAATCTTTGCATTAAATCAATTCCAGCAACTCGTTCTGGAACTTGATAGCCCAAAAATCGAGAAGCTAAAACTACTGATGCGCCATCTGCATTGATAATTTCAGACTCGTTAACTATCTTTTTAATAACTTCATCTGACTGACATTGGTTAATCTTATCAG
Source organism: uncultured Granulicatella sp. (assembly GCF_963528315.1). Classification (GTDB taxonomy): domain Bacteria; phylum Bacillota; class Bacilli; order Lactobacillales; family Aerococcaceae; genus Granulicatella. The sequence goes on from NZ_CAURVV010000044.1 coordinate 11,232, forward strand.
CGTTTACGCCCATCAAATGAAGAGGGCGTTGTTCAATGACAAATTTCTCAACCGCATCTACTGTTTCATCCATTGTTAAGGGGTCAATCCTGACCCCCATTAAATCGAAACTATTCAATTTTATTCTCCCATAAAACTCCAAAATGACCCTTACGCTCAGCTTCTTTTGGTAACTTCATGTAATCACCATATATTTTTGTTAGATATTCATCCGGGTTTGCATGGCAACTTATTTCTAAGTTCTCAAACTCTAGTAATTGTGTCTCACCGAATACTTCTTTTCTAGCAAGTTCACGTTCTCTGTAGGAACCTAAGACATTTCCGACCATGTTACTAGTCTCGTAATCATATTGTTTAATGATACTTTGTAATTTTTTGTTAATTTTTGAAGTGTTTAAGAGTTTATTTAATTTTAAGGCTCTTGAAACTTTCACAATCGCATTTTCGAACGAACCTCTATCTCTCTCATGCAAACGATCGATAACAGAAATTTTAGAAAGTGCTCGATAGAATTTAATTTTGTTTGTGTGAATAAAATAATGAAAACGATCATCTGGATAACCATCCAAAGGGAAAATATCTATGAAAGGACTACAAAGTTCATCTCCAAATGGAATTTGTAAAGATGTATCCATAATAGAGGTATTACCTAAATTATCATCGTGAAGTCTCAAGATAACATGTTCTGGAAGTTCCTTTTTACAAATAGATATAAATTTTTCATAATCTTTTCGAGGCATCCCTAAATCCATATCATCATCCCAAGGAATAAATCCTTTATGACGAATTGCTCCTAGCAATGTTCCTCCCAAAGCATAATATCTTAAATCATGTTTACTACAAATAGCAATAAAATTTTTTAATAAAGATAATTCTCCTAGTTGAATTTCCCTCACTTTATTCATAAAATTACTTCGCTCCATTTTTCATAAATACCACTTTAATAGTTTTTAGTAAAATTTCAATGTCTTTCCAAATTGTCCAACCATCTAAATAAGTAATGTCTAATTTTACTACATCATCGAAGTTTGTAATATTACTTCTACCACTAATCTGCCAAAGGCCTGTAATTCCAGGTTTAAAACTGAGACGACGTTTTTGTTCCGGTGTATATGTCATATACTCATCTAAGGTTGGCGGTCTAGTACCAACTAAACTCATATCACCTTTTAGAACATTCCAAAATTGTGGCAATTCATCTAGACTTGTTTTTCTAATAAAGTGCCCAATCTTTGTCACACGTGGATCGTTTTCAATCTTAAACATTCCACCCTGCATCTGATTCTGACTCATCAAGTCTTTCTTAATTTCCTCCGCATCTACTCTCATAGAACGGAATTTATAAAATTTAAATACTCGTCCATTTCTACCAACCCTATCTTGGACAAAAATAGCAGGGCCTCCATCTCTTTTTATCAGAGGAACAAGAAAAATAGACACCAGAGCACAAATAATCAGACCAACTAAGGAGCCCATAATATCTATAACACGTTTAAGAGCAATATCACTTGAACGATAAAAGGTTGTTGAAAAATTGACGACACTAGAATTCCCAAATCGTTGAATCGCTTTTTCACTATTGGTTACAAAATCTAAAGCCGCTATATTGACAGCTACTGGTAATCCCATTGTTTCAAATCGAGAAACAAAGTCCGCAATCAAAAAGCTTTCACTTGGGAGATTAATCACCACTTGATCTACGACTGATCTCGTAGCATAGGTTACTAAGTTATCCAACGTAACGATTGCAAAATTAGAAGCTTCAAAATGCTCATCATCTACAATACAAACAGCTGAAACATAGCCATACTCATAAGTAGAAAGTTGTTTTAGTACTCTCTCAACTCGTGCACGTGTTGTCACTAACAAGATTCGCTGAGTATATTTTTTTTTGCGAGACAAGAACTTCCAAATCTTACGAATCCAAATATTAACAACCATTAGCATAATTGAATTTACAGCTACAATGCATAATAGATTGATTAACGATAAATAAGGTATATTTGGTTCTAAAATCGGAAAAACCATACAGGATAAGAAAATATAAACTAGTATATATTTTAATGTTTGTATACATTCCTCTGCAAGACTCCGATATTTGAAAT
>NZ_CAURVV010000045.1:0-12732 GCF_963528315.1 uncultured Granulicatella sp.
CAAAGGAGGAGAAAGCCATGTTAGATGAAAGAACAAGATACCTTCAAGCATATTATGGGCATTTGGCGACTGTAGAATATCAAAAGGAAGAAGCTTTAAGACAAGGATTACAGCAAGGTAGGATTGAAATTGTTGTAGATTTAATTAAAAATGGAATCCTATCGAAAGAAATAGGGGCAAAGCAACTAAATATTTCTGAAAAAGAATTAAATAGGTATTTATAAAGACGAGGGAGACTTTTTGTTTTGGCAAGAAGTCTTTTTTTGTTTCCATGCAGAAAAACTATGGGATATAATAGTTAAAAACTATATAAAATATTCATTTAAAGTTATTGACAATAACTTGCGTATATATTATATTATCTACAACAGATAAATAACTGATGCAATGAACAGATAAGTAAATAAAAGCGAACGTAAAAAGAGAGTCCGGTTGGTGAAAAAGGATGCAGGAACTTTATTGAAAATGGTCTGGGAGCAACAGGAGTGATAAAGCTTCTGCGAATGGTGCCCGATACCGTACTAGAGTATAAACATGTACTTATAGAGTAACAAGCTGTGAAGTTTGTTAAAAATAGAGTGGTAACGCGATCCTTCGCCTCTAGTCAAAAACTAAGGTGGAGTTTTTTTATGGCTTAAATACTTGTAACATCAATTATCTGATTCGACGATTGACGGAAAGCGCGCCCGTTAATCATCATTTATAAATTGTAAAAAGAAAAGGGGAATTTATTTATGAATATTTCAAAATTAATTAAAACAGCAGCATTAGGATTAGTAGCTACAACATTAGTAGCATGTGGAAACGGAGCATCTCAATCAAAAGATTCAGCAACAACAGCAGCTCCAAAAGTAGAAGATAAAAAGATTACAGTAGTAGCTTCACCAGCACCACACGGTGAAATTTTAGAAGCAGCTAAATCAATTCTTAAAAAAGATGGATATGATTTACAAATCAATATCGTAAATGACTATGTAACACCTAACCAAATCGTATTCGGAGGAGATGCAGATGCAAACTACTTCCAACATACACCTTACTTAGAAAAATTCAACAAAGAACATAATGAAGACTTAGTAAGCGTTGGGAATGTTCACATCGAACCAATGGCTATCTACTCTAAAAAATACAAATCTTTAGCAGATTTACCAGAAAACGCAACAGTATATGCTTCAACAAACCCAGCTGAAGTTGGTCGTTTCTTAGCATTCTTCACTAAAGCAGGATTAATTAAATTAAAAGATGGTGTTAAACCAGTTGACGCTCAATTAAGCGATATCGTTGAAAATAAAAAGAACATTCAAATCAAAAATGAAATCGCTCCTGAATTATTAGTATCAACATATGAAGCAAACGAAGGTGATGCAGTTATCATCAACTCAAACTTCGCTATCGATGCTAAATTATCTCCTAAAAAAGATTCAATCGCTTTAGAAGATGAAAGCTCACCATATGCAAACTTAATTGCAGTTAAACCAAAAGATAAAGATTCAGACAAAGTTAAAGCTTTAATCAAAGCATTACAAAGTGATGAAATCCGTAAATTTATTTCTGATAAATATTCAGATGGGTCTGTAATTCCTGCAAAATAATGATAAAATAGAAGGTGTGGCATAAGCTATGTGCCACACCTTTTTTAGAGTATAAGGAGAAGAATGATGATTAAAATACAAGAAGTTTCTAAAATTTATCATGGCAAACAAGGGACAGTTGAAGCAGTAAAAGATGTATCATTAACAATTAACAAAGGAGAAATTTTTGGAATTATTGGTTTTTCAGGAGCTGGTAAAAGTACATTAATTCGTTTATTAAATGGTCTTGAATCTGTTACAACAGGTCATATTTTTGTCAATGATAAAGATATTACAACATTAAAGAAAAAAGAATTATTACAAGAACGTCGTAAAATTGCGATGATTTTCCAACATTTCAATTTATTATGGTCACGTACTGTTGAAGAAAATATTGCTTTTTCATTAGAAATTGCTGGTGTGGCAAAAGATGTTCGTCAAAAGAAAGTAGCCGAACTAATTGAAATTGTAGGCTTAAAAGGAAGAGAAAAGTCTTATCCATCTCAATTATCTGGTGGACAAAAACAAAGAGTGGGGATTGCTCGTGCATTAGCTAATGATCCAGAAGTATTATTATGTGACGAAGCAACAAGTGCATTAGATCCAAAAACAACAAAAGATATTTTGAACTTATTAGTAGAAATTAATAAACGTTTAGGATTAACAATTGTATTAATTACACATGAAATGCATGTTGTTCGTCAAATTTGCCATCGTGTTGCTGTAATGGAACAAGGTAGAGTAGTTGAAACTGGGGAAGTATTAGAAGTGTTCAAAAATCCTCAACAAACAATTACTAAACAGTTTGTTGGAGAAGAACGTTCTGAACAAGATTTACATGATGTTTTTGAACATTTATCAACTTCACTTCGTCCAGGTGTTGCTGTTCGTATTCAATATTTAGGGGATACAACTGCTGAAGGAATTTTATCAGAAGTAATTCGTAAACTAGATGTTTCTATTTCTATTTTACAAGCGCATGTCAATGTGACTCAAAAAGGTGTGCTTGGTAGTATGATTATTTTAATTGAAGAAGAATCTGCTAAAGCTGAAGAAGTGATTGATTTCTTAAGAAAAGCAGAAATTATTGTGGAGGTACTAGAGAATGTTTAATGTGTTTTTAGCTCAAACGAGTTTTTCAGAATTATTCCATGAGATGTTGAGCTTTAAAAATGTAGATTGGAATGAAGTGATTAAAGCAACTAACGAAACAGTTTATATGAGTTTTCTATCTACTTTCTATGTATTTATTATTGGTTTAGCGCTTGGTTTGTTTTTATATTTAACAAGTCCTGGTAGAAGTTTAGAAAATAAATGGGTGAATTTATTCCTTTCTGGAATTATTAATATTTTCCGTTCGGTTCCATTTATTATTTTACTTGCTTTATTAATGCCTTTTACAAAAGCGTTGATGGGAACTATTTTAGGGCCTAAGGGTGCGATTCCAACTTTAGTGATTAGTGCGGCTCCTTTCTATGCTCGTTTAGTGTCTATTTCATTAAATGAGATTCCTTCTGGAGTTGTAGAAGCGGCTGAATCGATGGGAGCTACGACTCGTCAGATAATTACGAAGGTGTTAATTCCTGAATCGCTTCCTGCGTTAGTGTCTGGTATTACGGTAACAACGATTGCATTAGTGGGTTCTACTGCTGTTGCGGGTGTTATTGGTGCTGGGGGATTAGGGAACTTGGCATATATGATTGGTTTTACTCGTAATAAGCAGGATATTATTTTCGTGGCTACGGTTGCGATTTTAATTCTTGTGTTCTTGATTCAATTCGTCGGAGACTATGCGGTGAAGAGGATCGACAAACGTTAATTTATTTCGAAATAGACTTTGCTTTATAGTAGCGGTGGACGCCAGCAAACCTTCGGTTTCATGGCTAAAATTCGAGCCTTGGTCTCGAATTTTCCGGTAATATAATCTGACTCTGCAGATTATATTACTTGTGCTACTATGCAAAGTCTTTTCTAATGAAACGGATATTTATTGAGAGTACGATATAGAAATAGACTTCCTTTTTTAGTAGCAGGGGACGGCAGCAAACCTACGGTTTCATGCCTAAAATTTGAGCCTAGGGTCTCAAATTTTCCTGTCCTATAAGCCTCTTGGCTTATAGGACTAATGCTACTACGGGAAGTCTTTTCTTATGGGCGGATATTTATTGGAGTACGTTTATGATATAGACTTTGCTTTATTGTAGCGGTGGACGTCAGCAAACTTGCGGTTTCATGAGAAATGCTACTATGCAAAGTCTTTTCTTATGGACGGGTGTTTATTAGAGTACGTATAAGAGATAGACTTTGCGTGATAGTAGCAGAGGACGGCAGTAGCTACCTTCGGTTTCGCTTGCTAGTGCTACTACGGGAAGTTTTTTCTTATGGACGGGTATTTATTAGAGTACGTATATGAAATAGACTTCCTAATTGATTTGGGTAGAGATTTTACGTTTTCTTGTTAGTGCCACTACAAAACTTTTACCTACATAAAAAATGAAAATACAACTGACTTTTCAAGTAGCAAGGGTAATAGAAACTGTCGCATCAGTTTCTATTACTGGGAAATTTGAGACCTTAGGCTCAAATTTTAGCCAAGAGATTCGCAAAGCGAAGCTACTGGCGTCCATTGCTACAGCACCAAAAGTCGGTTGTATTTTATTTTTTATATAAATGATGCAGATGAAAATGACCTTTTCATGAAATTTACATTGTTTACATTAAGAGAAGTAGTTGACAAGTGCTTGTTTTTCCTTTATCTTATTTATGCAAACCGGTTCCGCATATGGTTCCCAATTTAAAAAAGAAAGGATAGTTCAACATGAATTATGATGTAATTGCAAAAGAAGTCCTTGAAAATATCGGGGGACGTGAAAATGTTCAATCTGTCGCACACTGTGCAACACGCTTGAGAATTATGGTTCTTGATGAAGCAAAAATCAACAAAGAAGCCATTGACCAATTAGAAGGAGTAAAAGGAGCATTCTTTAACTCAGGTCAATATCAAATTATCTTCGGAACAGGAACAGTCAATAAAGTCTATGAAGCTGTTGCTCGCTTAGGAGTAGCAGAAACTTCAACAGCACAAATGAAAGAAGAAGCGAAAAAACAAGGAAACTTATTCCAAAGAATGAGTAGAACATTCGGAGACGTATTCGTTCCAATTATTCCAGTTTTAGTAGCAACAGGATTATTCATGGGATTACGTGGATTATTAACAAATCCAATTTTCCTAGGATTATTCGGAATGACACCTGATGTTATCGACAAAAACTTCTTATTATACACACAAGTATTAACAGACACAGCCTTTGCATTCTTACCAGCATTAGTAGCATGGTCAACGTTTAAAGTATTCGGTGGTTCACCAGTACTTGGAATTGTTTTAGGATTAATGTTAGTAAACAGTGCTTTACCAAATGCTTATGTAGTAGCTGCCGGCGGAGCAGAGCCTATCGTATTCTTTGGTTTCATTAAAGTAGTAGGTTACCAAGGAACAGTATTACCAGCATTCTTCGTAGGGATGATTGGTGCTAAATTAGAAAAATGGTTACGTACAAAAGTTCCAGATGCATTAGATTTATTAGTAACACCATTCTTAACATTCTTAGTAATGAGTGTTCTTGGATTATTCATTATTGGACCATTCTTCCATTCAGTAGAAACATTAGTACTAAATGCAACTGAATTTGTTTTACAATTACCATTTGGTTTAGCAGGAATTATTATTGGTGGATTACAACAAGTCATCGTAGTAACAGGTGTTCACCACATCTTTAATTTCTTAGAAACACAATTATTACAATCTTCAAAAATTGCTACAGGTGTGGAATTAAATCCATTTAACCCAATTATCTCAGCTGCGATGGCTGCACAAGTAGGAGCAACATTAGCCGTTGCTTTCAAAACAACAGATACAAAATTAAAAGCTCTAGCTTTACCATCAGCATTCTCTGCTGCATTAGGAATTACAGAGCCAGCAATTTTCGGGGTTAACTTACGTTTTGGTAAACCATTTGTAATGGGATTAATCGGAGGAGCTACAGGAGGTTTCTTAGCAGCTTTATTCCAATTAAAAGCAACAGGTATGTCTGTAACAGTATTACCAGGGATGTTATTATTCTTAAATAGCCAATTCCCATTATACGTATTAGCAATCGCAGTAGCCTTTGCAGTAAGTTTTGGATTAACATATACAATCGGTTATAGCGACGATATGTTGAAAAAATAAAAACAGTAAAATGTAAAAAAGAAAGTCGAAGCGTCACATGATAGCTTCGACTTTTATGTAGATGAGGAGTATCAATGAGTTTAGTAAGAAAAAGTAATACTGGAAAATATGGCTTAGTGTATCATATTGTTCCTCCATATGGATTAATGAATGATCCAAATGGATTAATTTATTTCAAAGGACAATATCATGTATTTTTCCAATGGAATCCAACAGATACAAAGCATGCGAATAAGCATTGGGGACATCTTGTTTCGGATGATATGATTCAATGGAAAAGAGTCGAACTAGCATTAGCTCCAGACCAATGGTTCGATAAAAGTGGTGTATATTCTGGTAGTGCTTATGTTCATAATAATCAATTATGGTTATTTTATACAGGAAATGTAAAAGATGAAGAAGGAAATGCTTCTAGTTATCAATGCTTAGCAGTCTCAGAAGATGGCATTCATTTTGAAAAGAAAGGCCCATTATTCGAACATCCAAAAGGTTATACAAGACATGTCCGTGATCCAAAAGTTTGGTATGATGCACGTGTCGATCATTACTGGATGGTTGTAGGAGCTCAAACGGAAGATTTAAAAGGAGATACATTAGTATATCGTTCAGAAGATTTACTTTACTGGGTATTGAATGGTTCAATTAGTGTTGAAGAAAAAGAATTCGGATATATGTGGGAATGTCCAGATGTGATTCCATTTGAAGAAAAGGATACCTTTATTTATTCGCCACAAGGAATTGAAGCTCAAGGAGAACGATTCAATAATTTATATCAAACTGTAGTGCAATTAGGGCAGTTTACAATCGATGGAAAATTCGTTGTAGATGCAGACAATTTAACTGAAGTTGATGCAGGATTTGATTATTATGCTCCGCAAAGTTTCCAAGCAGAAGACGGTCGCATTCTTCAATATGGTTGGATGGGAATTCCAGAAGGAAAAGAAGGACTTATCCCAACGATTCAAGATGGCTGGATTCATGCTTTAACAATTCCACGTGAAGTATCGGTTCACAATGGAAAATATCTTCAAAAACCTGCACGTGAATTATGGAATTTAACAACAGATGTTCAAAAAATCCAATGGAATGCGACTCGTTTTGAATCGGTCTTTTCTTCGCCTGCACAAGTGTGGACAGTGAATTGGAAAGAAGCCGTTCAGGATAAATTAGCGATTCAATTACGCAATGAAATTTTCATTCAATATGATGCAGAATCTCAAGTACTATTTGTCAGTCGTACCGATTGGGAAACAGGAGAAAAAGAAACAAGAGAAAGAACCTTACAATCTCCTCTGCAACATCTAAACGCTTGGATGGACTACTCAAGTTTAGAATTATTTGTTAATGAAGGAGAAGAAGTATTTACGCTTCGATTCTTTACGGAGGAAGATTCTTTGGACTTCTTGATTCAACAAACGAATGAACAAGAAATGGTGATTGAAGTGTATAGTATGAAGGAAAGTGGATTTATGGTAGAGTAAGTACACTTACGTTAGGGTATCTTACATTTTATCAAAGAGTAAGTACACATAACACTTGCTTTCTAGCCGTTTTTTCGGTAGTATAATGCATGGAATAGTAAGTTCTGAAATGGGTACAGAAAGTTCTTCATGGCTGAGAGAGAACCCCCGCTTTTAGAATTGAACCTACCAGCATATTGATTATGAAAATAATCCGGTTCACGTACCGTTATCACGTCCCAAGAGACATTTAACATGAAATGTAATTAAAGGTGGTACCGCGAGTCATTCGTCCTTTTTATAGGGAGAATGGCTCTTTTTTGTTCCACGATTATTAGAAAAGGAGTGCTAATATGGCAGAAAAAACAAACTTACAAAGAGAAGATTTCTCAAAATGGTATATCCAAACGATTCAAAAAGCTGATTTAATGGATTATTCACCAGTACGTGGATGTATGATTTTTAAACCAGATGGGTATGAAATTTGGGAACATATTCAAGAAGAATTTAACCGCCGTTTTAAAGAAGAAGGAATTCGTAATGCATACTTCCCAATGTTAATTCCAGAAAGCTTCTTCACAAAAGAAGCAGATCATATTGAAGGATTTGCGCCAGAATTACCATGGGTAACAGAAGCAGCAGGTGAAAAATTAGAAGAACGTTTAGCCTTACGTCCAACAAGTGAAACAATGATTGGAACTGCGTTCTCAAACTGGATTAATTCATACCGTGATTTACCATATGAAGTAAACCAATGGGCAAATGTATTCCGTTGGGAAAAGAAAACTTTACCATTCTTACGTACATCTGAATTTTTATGGCAAGAAGGACATACTGCTCACGCTGATGAAGAAGATGCACGTCGTCGTACAATGAAAATGTTAGATATTTATAAAGAAGTAGTAGAAGGTGTATTAGCCGTTCCTGTTTATGAAGGACAAAAAACTCCATCAGAACGTTTTGCTGGTGCGGTAGATACTTACTCAATCGAAGCAATGATGAAAGATGGAAAAGCTGTCCAAGCTGGAACTTCTCACTATATGGGAACAAAATTTGCAGAAGCATTTGACATTAAATATTTAACAAAAGAAAACGAACACGTACATGCTCATACAACTTCATGGGGAGTATCAACTCGTTTAATCGGTTCATTAATTATGACACATGGAGATGAACAAGGATTAGTATTACCTCCAAAAGTAGCTCCAACACAAGTAGTTTTAATTCCAGTTGGACCATGGAAGAAAAATCCAGCTATCTTAGAAAAATTAGAAGAATTACAACAACAATTAAAAGCAGCAGGCTTACGTGTGAAAATCGATGACACAGACAACTCACCAGGATTCAAGTTCAATGAATGGGAATTACGTGGAGTTCCAATGCGTATTGAATGTGGACCACGTGATTTAGAAAATAATCAAGTCATGACAAAAATGCGTGATTTAGATGAAAAAGTTGCGGTAGGTTTTGATGTGTTAGTAGAAACAATTCAATCTGAATTAGAAAAAATGCAAGGACGTTTATTAGAAACAGCTCGTGCAATGCGTGCTTCTAATGAATATACAAACATTGATACTTTAGATGAATTAAAAGCTCATATTGAAGCAAAACGTGAAGCTGGCGAAGTACCTGGTTGGGTATTAGTTGGTTGGGATGGAACAGAAGAAACAGAAGCTAAAATCAAAGAAGAAACTGGATTTACAACTCGTAATATTCCATTCAACCCACCAGTGAAAAAAGAAACATGTATCGTTTCAGGCAAACCAGCAACACAAACAGTATGGATTGCAAGAGCGTACTAATAACAATGTGCGAAGAAAGATGTTCTGAATCGAACCGTTGGAAGAAGAAGCCGAGGGCGACGAAAGTCGCACCGGATTCCTTCTGAAACGCACGTCGATTCAATCTTTCTGAGCCGTATTCAAACAATGTGCGAAGAAAGATGCTCTGAATCGAAACGTTGGAAGAAGAAGGCGAGGGTGACGAAAGTCGCACCGGATTCCTTCTGAAACGCACGTCGATTCCATCTTTCCAATGTAAAAAGAAATAACATTTAAATAAAGGACTGAAGAGGGTAAAAGTGCAAAGCATAGCACAACTTGCCCTCCTTCACACTTTTTAAACAAAAAACTAGAAAGGAAGTGCTCTATGCCCGTATTGGCTATTGATACCTCAAATAAAACTTTATCGGTTGCCATTGTCAAAGATGAGGGAACGATTGTTGAACAAACAGTTCCAGACACGTTACAACATAGTGTCAAACTAATGCCGGCAATTCAAGAAGTACTTCAAGAAAGTCAAGTCAGTATGCAAGAACTAACAGGTGTGATTGTTGCCAAAGGACCAGGTTCGTATACTGGACTTAGAATTGGAGTAACAGTTGCGAAAACTCTTGCGAAGACATTGCATATTCCGCTAAAATCTGTCTCAAGTTTACAAGCGATTGTTGCAAATGTTGTAGAAGTTGTTCCTGAGGGAGCCTATGTTGTTCCATTTTTTGATGCTCGTAGAGAAAATATTTTTACGGGTCTTTATCAAGTGAACCAACTATTTCCACAATTGGTAGCCCCAGAACGTCATATTTCATGGGGTGATTGGTTAGAAGAGTTATCGACTTATGAAGCTCCTCTTTATTTTGTTGGACAATTGACAGATGCACAAAAAGAGCTAGTTCTAGAAAAATTAGGAAATAAAGCAGTATTTACTGAAGAGAATGATGCCATTGCTCATGCAGGACACTTTGGTAAATTAGCACAAGATGCACTAGAAGAAGATGCAGATGTTTTTGTTCCGACATATTTAAAATTAGCAGAAGCAGAAGAAAATTGGAAAGCGAGCCACCAAGAAGAACAGGAGATAAACTATGTGGAGCGCATGTAAAGATTGGACACAATCTTTATGGCAACAATTAGGAAGATTAGCAGATCAAGCAATTCCTGTAGGAGACTTTGTCGTAACTCAATTGCCTCAGCAATCAAAACGAACTCCATTATCGAATGGATTAATTGCGACGATTCGTCTGGCGACGATCGAAGACATTGATGCGATTGCTTATGTAGAAGAAGAAGCGTATATGGACAATCCTCCTTGGGAAAGAGACGCTTTTGCAGAAGATTTAACGTATAATACAAAAGCTATTTATATCGTTCTAGAAATAGATGAGGAAATACAAGCGTTTATTGGTGCAAGAGTGACATCAGAAGATCTTCATATTACGAATATTGCGGTTCATTCGGATGTACGATTTTTAGGATGTGCGACTTTATTAATGAAGCAATTAGAAAAGTATGCACGCTTTTTAGAAAAAGATTCCATTTCCCTAGAAGTTAGAGTCTCAAATAAAAAGGCGATTCGTTTATATGAAAAATTTGGATTTATTCAAACAGGATATAAAGAAAAATATTATAAAAATGAAGTAGAGGATGCGGTACTGATGACTTATCCATTACCCCCTAAAACACCAGAATCATTCTCCTCGTCAGAGTTCTCGTTTAAACGATTAACGGTTGAGGATGATGTGGCAGAACAGTTATACCAATTGGTGCAACAACATTATGAACATCCTGGACATTGGAGTGCAAAAGCTTTCCAAGAAGATATTGCTTCTGAACATGGAGCTTATTATGGTGTCTATCATGTAGATACGTTAATTGGATTTGTTGGTATGCAAGTCGTCTTGGATGAAGCAACGATTACGAATATTGTGATTCATACAGGATTCCAAGGAAAAGGACTTGCCCAACGTTTATGGCAAATGGCGTGTTATGATTTAGGGTTGCAAGAAGTCGCAACCGTATTTTTAGAAGTACGAGAATTTAACCATCGTGCTCAGCAATTATATGAAATTTTAGGATTTGAGTGTTATCACAGAAGACGTGATTACTATACAGATCCATTAGAAGATGCCTTACTCTATCGATTAGAACTCAAGAAAGGAGCATGTGAACAATGACAAAGGAAGTCGTTATTTTAGCCATTGAAAGTAGCTGTGATGAAACAAGTGCAGCAGTGGTTGTCAATGGTCGTACGTTATTATCGAATATTGTCGCTTCTCAAATCAAAAGTCATATGCGATTTGGAGGAGTTGTACCAGAAATTGCAAGTCGTCATCATGTGGAGCAAATTACACAAGTGATTGAAGAAGCATTAGTACAAGCTGGCAAAACAATGGAAGAAATCGATGCAGTAGCGGTAACGATTGGACCAGGATTAGTCGGAGCTTTACTCATCGGAATTTCAGCTGCAAAAGCAGTAGCACTAGCAGCGAATAAGCCATTAATTGCCGTCAATCATATGGCAGGACATATTTATGCAAACCAATTAATCGAACCTTTACAATTTCCATTAATGGCATTAGTCGTAAGCGGTGGACATACAGAATTAGTCTATATGCCACAGGATGGACAGTTTGAAATTATCGGGGAAACTCGAGATGATGCAGCTGGAGAAGCCTATGATAAGATTGGAAGAATTTTAAACTTACCTTATCCAGGTGGAAAGAAAATGGATGAATTGGCGCATATTGGAGAAGATGTGTATGATTTTCCAAGAGCGATGATTCATGAAGACCATTATGACTTTAGTTTTAGTGGATTAAAATCAGCGGTTATTAATCGTATTCATAATGCAAAACAAAAAGGCGAAGAAATTGTGCCAGAAAATGTAGCGACAAGTTTCCAAGCAAGTGTTGTAGAAGTATTAGTAGAAAAAAGTAAACGTGCACTACAAGAATATCCTGTGAAGCAATTTGTATTAGCAGGAGGAGTCGCAGCGAACCGTGGACTTAGAACAGGTTTACAAGAGATGATGCAAAGTCTTTATCCAACGGTGACGTTCTCCATTCCGCCAATGAATCTATGTGGCGATAATGCTGCAATGATTGGTGCAGCTGCCTATTCAAAATGGTTAGAACAAGATTTTGCAGCGATGGATGTGAATGCAATGCCTGGTTTAGAACTAGGAGACTAGGGAAATTATTTTGGAATTTTAAGCTAAGAAAAATCTATTTCAACTAATAAAAATAGTTGCATTCTATGCCTAAGCATGCTATTATACTTGTGTTGCTTTATGCATAAAAATAAATAACTCTGGATTAGGCAATAATTCAGGGCAGGAGGAATAGAAAATGAAACAAGGAATTCACCCAGAATATCATCCAGTTGTTTTCATGGATACAACTACTGGATTCAAATTCTTATCAGGTTCAACAAAATCATCAAACGAAACTGTACAATGGGAAGATGGTAACGAATACCCATTATTACGTGTTGAGATTACTTCAGATTCTCACCCATTCTATACAGGTCGTCAAAAATTCACACAAGCAGACGGACGTGTGGATCGTTTCAACAAAAAATACGGTCTCAAATAAGAAGACAATTCTCAAACCTTTCTCGATTTCGAGAAAGGTTTTTTTGTGTATGACGGGCATGTCGTACATCTGAGGTGAAAGTCCTCCAAGGGCACCTGCTAC
>NZ_CAURVV010000046.1:0-12642 GCF_963528315.1 uncultured Granulicatella sp.
CAATATCTACATCCTCAGTCATGTATTGCATTAACTTTTCTAAATAGTTTGTTTTTATAATATCATCACTATCTACAAATACAATATACTCTCCAGTTGATATCTCTACCCCTTTATTTCTTGCCGCACTTAATCCTTGATTTTCTTGATTAATTAAAAGAAAACGACTATTCTCTTGACAATAACGTTCACAAATCAGTTTAGACTTATCGGTAGATCCGTCATTGACTAGTATGACTTCAATATTAGTATATGTTTGAGTTTGAACACTCTTTAAGCATTCTTCTAAATAGTTCTCTACATTATATACGGGAATAATTACGCTAATCATTTTTATCCTAACCTTATTTCTTTAATCTAATTTCATTCAAAAGGGTCTTTGTAAAGTCTTTTTGAATGGCATTGACTTTATCATTTACTTCTTTTCTTTGTTCCTCATATTCATCTTCAGATTGGACGACACTCTCTAAGAACGCTAATAAATCGTTTGAATTACAAATAACATTTCCCACCATTAGACTCTTAACATCTTCAAATACAAAACCACGTTTTTCTTTATATTCTTCATAATCATTAATTGTAAATGCAACGGGTCTATTTAATAAATAATAATCTAAAAATACTGAAGAGTAATCGGTAATTAATGCACTAGTAGTTCCTAAAAAGGTATATAGAGTGTCATATTGCTCACTAATGATTTCTTCTGTTAATAGATGAATATTCGAGTGATTCATTTGAACTTGAAGACGAGATTCTTCTAATGGATGTAATTTAATATATAATTGATAACCATGTTTCGATAATAATTGTTGTATTTTGGAGAAATCCTCTTCTTTAAGTGAAAAAATCAATGCATCCTGACTATCATGATAATTGTTGGAATTTCTGTAAGTTGGCATCCAAATGATATTTTTCTCTTTTTCTTTTTTGAAAAGCTCATCATTTCGAATATTTCCAACCAATAACATTTGTTCATCAGTTGCATGAAAGGCTGCTTTCATAATTGGAGTAAAGAAATCCGAAGACGATACCAATTTTGTAAAAAAGTTATAATCAACATTCTCTAGCCCCTCTTCAAGATTCCCAATTTTTTTCAAAGGCATTCCATGCCAAAGGTTAACGACCATCTGATTTGGAGCAGGCTTAATAGGATATTTACCAAATGAATAGAAAAAGTATTTAGACGTTAAAAAATAATACAGTCCTCGATAAATCGAAACATACTTCACGTTTTTATCTTTTTCTAGATGATAAAAATCATTTGACGCACAAATAATGTCGTATTCTTCTGGATAGCCATGGTCGACCAAATATTGATAGAGTGTTCTAAGATTATCTCTGAATCCCCAATTGGAATATAAAACAATTCTCTTGTTCTTCTTTGGAATCATCGTATTCATTTTTGACGTGATTGATTTAAGGTTAAACATAAGTGTTTTGAAATACTGATTCATATCATCTCTCCAAGCCTTGCTTATAAATTGTTTTCAAATATTCTCTATTTTCATCAATATTGAACGGTTTTAACGCTTCCTCTAACGGGCGATTTTGATCTAAAAGAGGTGCTTTTTCAATAGAATTCATCCATTTTTCCTTTTCCAAAGGTAAAGCTGTACAAAGTTTTTTATTCAGTTGCGTTGTGGAATCAATCGTTTCATTCATAATAATATTGACTCCAGAGCATTGTGCCTCCACTAACACCATTGGAAATCCTTCATAAAGGGATGGAAATGCAAAAATATCAAACGCTGAATAAAATTTATGCACATCATTTCTACGACCCGTAAAAATAACATTCTCTAACTTGTTACTTTTTTCTTCTAACATTACACGATCCGGACCTTCTCCAACAAAGACAAAAGTAACTTCCGGCATCAGTTTTGCAATTTCAATTAAAAATTTTTGGTTTTTAAACGGATTTATAATCCCCACCATTCCAACTACTTTTTGATGGTTGGGAATACGAAACTCTTGTCGAATCTCATTTCTATAGCATGGTGAAAATTTAAATTTCTCTATTTGAATAGCATTTGGAACAATTTGAAACGACTGTTTTCCAAAAATTTTTTCTCCAGCTAATTGACCACATGAAATACGATGCGTCGCATTTTTTAATGCTAAAAACACTAAAAATCGATTTCGAATGCTTTTCAACCAATGGTCAGAAAACTGACTACTATGATTATGATAAATTCTGACACGGACACCATTTTTTCGTGCATAGTAATTATGTATAAAGGCAGTAATAGGATTATGAACATGCAGAATATCGATTGGATGATTCTTATAAAACTTTTTACATTCTCTTGCGTATTGAATCATGTTAAAAATCTTTAATTCTGGAAATACGATTCGTTTGATGTATTTTTCATCTAAGTATTGATTAAAAGGAAAATAATCTTCACCATTAGATTCCCCAACTATATAGTTAAACTCATCATCGTCTTCTTGAATATGGTTTTTTATAAAACTTTGTACCCCACTCATCGTATTTCGCACTCCACCTGTTACGTGGAAAACATGATATTTCATCCTATCACCCTTGATTTAAATCTTTTTTTATTTTAGAAGTAGAAATTTCTTCCGTTCTCGGTAAATAAACAACTTCGACTCCTAAATCTTCTAAATGGTCAAACTTCCCTTTCCAGTCATCACCAATGACAAAGACATCCGCATGATACTTCTCGATATCAGAAACTTTTTGTTCCCAATTTTCCTCTGGGATGACAAGGTCTACATATCTTATGGCCTCTAGAAGAGATTTTCTCTTATCATAGTCAAAATAACAGTCTTTATTTTTTTCTTTTTGATTAAATTCATTCGTCGATAATCCTACAATTAGATAATCTCCTAATGCCTTTGCACGTTTTAGTAAATGAATATGTCCATAGTGGAGTAAGTCAAATGTTCCATAAGTAATGACTCTTTTCATTTTTTCAATTCACCTCCCCATTTCCAGTAACTTCTTCTCTCATTTTTCTCTTATAAATCCATTTTCTAGCTTGATTTGGTAAAATACGAACGACATTCCGAAGAAGAAGATTTCGCATTAATTCAAACAAATGAATATCCCCTCTACGATAAAAATCTAACTGAAGAATAAAATCTGTCTTCACATACAAAAGACCACCTCTTCGTAAATAACTAGAATCATTTGTTTGCATCACTACTAAAGGTTCTTGAATATTATAAAAATCTTTAGTCGGATTATCATGTAATAATCTCATCGTTAAATCATAATCTTCTAAATAACGAAATTCACGATAATTCCCAGATTTTAAAATGTACTCTGTTTTCATCATACTAGAAGGATTATTAAATGGATTTCTCATTTTTGAATATTGTCGAATTTCTGCAGTTGTTTCTGGCACTTTCTTCAAAGCCGTAAATTCTGTATTTTTTTCTAATATATTCGAACCAACCATAATCAAATTCGGATTAATCTTAAAAGCGTTCAATTGTTTTTCAAATCTTGTTTCAACACAATAGTCATCACTATCGATTCGAGCAATAAGTTCCGTTTGACATTGTTTCACGCCAAAACGAGACGTTGGGCCTGACCCTAAATTTTCAGGCAACTGATAAACTGATAAAATAGGAATTTCTATTTTTAAACGCTCAATTTCTTTATTTAATGCTTCTGTTAATTCCCCATCACACACTAAAATAATTTCTTTTGGTTTTACAGTCTGTTTATAAGAACTTAATAAACTCTTTCTTAAATTCTCTGGAATTTCTTTTTTATAAACAGTTACTAAAACGGAAAACTCCATACCTACACCTCTATCTAATTTCCTATTAACCAATCCGTAATGACGGAACGGTAAGGAACTACATGATACCAGTCTGGTTTATAATAAATCAGTACTAAAAGCATCATCAAATAAACTAAAATAATCCCATAAAACAAAATCCATTTTATTTTTTTGTGTGAAACTTTGGATAAAACCATTGGAATATACAATGCTACAAATGGAGAAAAGTAATGCGCAAATCGACCAATTAGACTTGTTTGTAATGTCATAGCAGTTAACACTAAATAAGCTAAAAATAACGTTCTAATGGATTCTTCCACTTTTGTTAATGTTTGTTTATTTAAAATGATCTCTCCCATTATAAAAACGAATCCGTATAAAATCGTTAGTAATATAGGAGCCCACTTATTACTATCTAAAAACCAGGATGATTCTAAATAAGAATTATATTGTGGGAAATATTTAATTAAAGCAAACGAAATTAATTTTACAAATGGAAATAGCGCTACAAATCCTATAAAAATAGCTGGATAATATTTCGCACTTAATTTTATTTTTCTAATAAAGATAAATAGAATACAAACTATTCCTGAAGTATGAAATAGAGGCGCTAATAATACAAAAAGAATCCCTCTCATTTTCTTTTCTTCTGCTAAAAAATAAAATCCTAAAAAACCAAATGCAACTGCTAGTCCTTGTCGAATATTTGATAAAGAATATAAAAGCATTCCTAAAGAGCTTAAATAAATGATTAAACTCATATACACATTTTTAGAATACTTTTCTAATACATAGAACCATATCCATAAAGTTAGAAAAGCAAATACAAAAAGTAATAATGAGTAATTTTCAGTCATACTACGAATGAGTTGGTTAGTAAAAACATATCCTAGTTCAAATCTCGATTTAAAGATTTTGGAAAGTTCTGGAAGTCTTAAAGCATTTTGTTCAAAAATGGAAATATAAACATTCAAATCTCCTCCTACACTTGATTTTCTTAAACCATCAAAAAGTAAGAAGAACATAAAGGTTGGAAAAATGAGAAAGTTTATCTCTCTTTTTCTCTCTTCAAAATAAAAAGATAAGAACGCCAGCAAGGAAAGGTACATAAACATTAAAATATAGATAATCATTTGAACTCCTTCCCTAGTGTTTCTTATCTCTTCCACTAACTAATATTTGTAATAGTAATAATAATTATTACCTTCCGTTAATTTTAATTTATTCATCACTGTTCCTAATAGTCTAGCTCCAACATTATCCAATCTTTTCTTAGCTTCTACAATTTGTCTACGTTTGCTTTGTTTAGGATCAACTACTAATAAAGTTGCATCAGCAATTCTCGCCAATACTTGTGCATCAGTTGCTGCTAATAAAGGTGGCGTATCAATAATGACATAATCATAATGCTCTACAAATGCTTTGATACTTTGTTCCATCGCATAACTAGCTAACATTTCTGAAGGGTTTGGTGGGACTGGACCTGAAGTTAAAACATCGAATTTAACATCAAGTATCTCTAATCGTTGAATAGCTTCTGCACCCGTTTCACGTAATAAGAATTTACTTAATCCTTCTGTATTCATAACTCCAATAATTTTATGTTGAGTAGGTTTTCTCATATCTGCATCAATTAACAAAACTTTTTTTCCTTGTTGGGCTAATGAAGCTGCAAGATTAATACTCACTTCACTCTTTCCTTCATTAGGATTAGAACTCGTCACAACTATTGTTTGAATACTTTGCCCAAAATTTGAAAATTGAATATTACTTCGTAAAGTTCTAAAAGATTCTGATGCAATCGATTTACTATTATGAATGACTTCAATATGCATATTTCTACCTTCTTCCTTTTTTCTCTATTTCAGGAATCATTCCTAGAGTTGGAACCCCTGTTAATTCTTCTAAATCTTCAGAAGAATCAATGGTATCACTCAAAATATAACGGAAAAATATCATATTAAAAGCTATAAATACAAAAACGATTAAAGATATGAACATATTTTTCCATAAAATTGGATAAACAGGTTTTGAACTTCCTAATGCCTCACTCACTACTTCTAAATCATCACGACCAAATTTTTCTGCTGTAAATTTTTTATATTGTTTGACATATTGTTGAATATAATTAACAGCCAACTCTCTATCTGTAGCTCGTATTGTTAACGTCATTAATTGTGAGCCTGAATCATTCGTTAGTTTAATACTCTTAATTTTAGATGATTCTTCAGGAGAAAGTTCTAATGCTTTGTTAGTAGCTTCCTTAACTGGAGGTAATGCTGCAATTTCTAAATAAGTTTTTGCCTGTCTTTGAAACAAGTTTAAAGATTCTATTACTTGAGAATCATTTTTTTCCGTACTCATATTTTTCATAATAAGAGTGGATGATACACTATATATTGGTTTAATCGCTACAATGGTATAGATTGTAACACTACCAACTCCTAAAAGTATAAATGTTATTAAAAAAATAAATTTTGACTTAATAAGACTATAAAATCTTGTCATATTATTAAAAATGTCCATTCACTGTTCTCCTCTATTTAATTTTTTATCTAGATCCATGACCGGTAAAAACAACTTGTATTGTTTTTAAAATAATTAAAATATCCAAGCATGAACACTCATGTTCGATATAATACTTATCATATTCCAACTTTTCTTTTGGAGTTAATTCATATCCCCCATTGACTTGTGCCCAACCTGTAATTCCTGGTTTTATCACTATACGATCATTAAAATCTGGAATATCTTTTAAAAATTCTTCAATAAATTCAGGCCTTTCTGGACGTGGTCCGATAATAGCCATATCGCCTTTAATAATATTAATTAATTGAGGCAATTCATCAATTCGAGTTTTTCGAAGAAAATGACCCACTTTTGTAATACGAACATCATTTTTCGTTGCCCATTGATAACCATCTTTTTCGGCATCTGAATACATCGATCTTAGTTTATAAATTTTAAATCTTTTCCCGCTTAATCCAACTCTTTCTTGTACATACAATGGATTTCCTTTTGTTTCTAATATAATAAATAAAGCACTAATACTACAAAGCAATAAAGCTGGTATTAATAATACTATACTTATAAAGAAATCAATCCCTCTTTTTATAATTCTATAAGTACACATAATTTCCTCTTTCATGGTCATTTCACAACTTTTACAATGATTAAACTATCATCGATAATGTTCGTAAAATAATTAATTTTATTCTATCATTTGATTCGTAACTATCCGATTAGGATTATCTACAAATAACTCTTTTGCTTTTTTTCGTCCATATTTATGAGAAATAATCTCAAATGCTTCTTTCATATAAGGTGGTCTCTTTGATAGATGATGCATATCACTTGCTACACAATGCACTAAATCTCTATCCAAAAAATATTTTGCCCTTTTCTTAAACAATTTATTTTTATCACAAAACCATTTGTATTTTAACACACTTGAACTATTAATTTGAACATAACATCCCATATTAATCAATTCTTTCAAATAATTTTCATTATTTTCCAAAGATTGATAACGTTCTGCATGAGCGAGAACTGGAATAAATCCCAGTCTTAGAATATTCGTTAAACCTGTTTTTATCTCCCAAAATTTTGCGTTTTGACTAAACTCTATTAGCACATAAGAGCTTCCATTTATACTAGGAATTACCTTTTCCTCTAATTTATCCATTAACTCACTAGAATAATAAATCTCTGACCCATACAAAATCGTTAAATCTGATGCTATTTCTTTAGCAAGTTTTTGAACACTTTTAAAATTCTTTTCTATACTATCTTCAGGTGTTTCAAACATTCCTATCCTACGATGAGATGTTGCAACAATCGTACGGACACCTTGATTATAAGCTTCAATTAAAAGACTTTTAGTTTCTTCAATCGTCTTAGGTCCATCGTCAACAGCAAAAATCACATGCGAATGAATATCTATCAAATTATCTTCCCTCCATGATAGCCTTCATGGCATCTTTAATCGATTGTAATTTATTTTCATCAACTTCCATCATATATAGTTTACTATTTGGCATAGCATATGATGGTAAATCCATACTTCCAACTCCCGTTAAGTCTGTAGATTCGACACTATACAGACCACCTGTTTCTAACTGACTGTTCACAAGATTCATCATTGTTACAAATGGCATATTCGTTTGAATTGAATCTTGAATTCCTTGTAAAATATCATTAAAATTCGTTAAAGCTTCAGCAGACGTTAATTTTCGAATAATCGCAGTAATCACTTTTTGTTGATTCCGTCCTCTATCACGATCTCCATCTGATAATGCATAACGTTCTCGGACAAATCCCAATGCTTGATTAGCATTCAAATGAATTCTACCAGCAGCATAATATTGTCCATTATGTTTTGCTGTAAATGCTTTATCATTATCTACATCGACTCCCCCTAAATAATCAATTAATTTTAGGAAAGAGGTAAAATTCAATCGAACATAGTAATTAAGGTCGATATTATAGAGATTTTCTAATGTTTTAATAGAAGCATCTACACCGTAAAGTCCTGCATGAGTCAATTTATCTTTTTGATCATTACCACCTAGAGCAATTGGAACATAAGAATCCCTAGGCGTTGTAGTAATTAATACTTTTTTCGTTTTTGTATTAAC
Source organism: uncultured Granulicatella sp. (assembly GCF_963528315.1). Lineage (GTDB taxonomy): Bacteria > Bacillota > Bacilli > Lactobacillales > Aerococcaceae > Granulicatella. The sequence goes on from NZ_CAURVV010000046.1 coordinate 8,393, forward strand.
CGTTAAAATTATATTCACATCAGAACGAGAAACTTCATTAATAGGACCATAGGTATCAATTCCACTAACATAAATATTAAAGCTATCTCCTTTATTGATTTTAGGTCCACTAACTTTTTTCGTTATTTTTTTAACATATAATTTTTTGATTTTTGACAAGTAATCTGGGTGCTCTGTTTCAATGATGTTTTCAAAAGCTCCATTTAGTACTATTGCTTCTACTTCACCATTGATTAAACTATTATATGAATCAAGATATGAATGATTTTTTTCTACCTCTAATGTTTTATTTTGTTTCTGTTTAATTTCATCCATAAATTTCAAAATATTATCTTCATCTAACTCCAGGGGAGCTAGAACTTTATCTAACTGATTAATTTCAGAAATTGAACTATCTGCTAAAACAGCGATACTCATAGCATAATGAGAAGTAGCTGAGGTTTCATTCATTCGATTGGTTAATTCAATAAATTGATAAATCGAAAATATAGCAATAATATTTAATACATTCCCAATCATTAGTAAAATTCTAGTTTTCTTTTTTGATTTTTTTGAGGTTAATTGTTTGAAACTATATCCTGAAATAAAAATCAGTATACAGGCAACTATCACATTTAAAAATCGAAAGGCTAAAATTTTATAACTAAACATTAAAATTAATAAGATAATGGATAGCAAAATATAGCTAAAGAATAATCCCCATTGAAATCTTATTTTGGCTTTACTAGGATATTTCTTTTTATATTTCAAAACACAGTACCTCCATTCTCATTAAACTTCATTATAAAACAAATAAAAGAATAATAGAACTTAAAAACCTTAAAATTTTAAAAATTTGTTTATTTTTTCACAGCAAAATGAATTTTTTCTATATTAACTCGGAATAATTCTTTTCATTCTATTTTTATCCTTTTTTTCTAAAAAACAAAAAACTTTTCAGACATAGGTATCCCCTACATCTGAAAAGTCATTTTATGTTCTTCTATTAATTTAATGATAAATAACTTGCCACTACATTCTCAACTGTAAATCCGTATTCTTTCATCACAGTATTTCCATTACCAGATGCCCCGAATTTATCGATCGTTACTAATTCACCATCAAATCCTACATAACGATGCCAACCTAAGCTTGCCCCCATTTCAATAGCAACACGCTTACGAACTGAACTTGGTAACACTGATTCTTGATATTCTTTTGATTGTTCTTCAAAACGATTCATCGCTGGCATTGACACAACTGAAACATCATGTCCTGTTTCTCTTAAAACTTTTTGTGCTTCAACAGCTAGACTGACTTCAGAACCAGTTGCAATCAGAATTCCTTCTGGAACTTCACCTTCTTGAGGGCTCACAACATATGCCCCTTTATTAACTCCATCAAAAGCTAATTCTAATGAATGTTCCAATACTGGAAGATTTTGTCTTGATAAAACTAATAAGGATGGTCTAGTTTTATCTTCTAAAGCTGTTTTCCAAGAAGCAGCAACTTCATTTCCATCTGCTGGTCTAAATACATTTGTATTTGGAGTTGCACGGAAGGCTGCTAATTGTTCAATTGGCTCATGAGTTGGGCCATCTTCACCTACTGCAATTGAATCATGCGTATAAACATAAATGGTTGGTAATTTAGAAAGCGCTGCTACACGCATTGCTGGTTTTACATAGTCTGCAAATACAAAGAATGTACCAATATATCCTCTTGTACCACCATGTAATAAAATACCATTTAATGCAGCACCCATTGAGAATTCACGTACACCAAACCAAATATTACGTCCAGCATAATTGCTAGCTTCAAAATCAGTATCTGCTTTATTCATAGTATTGTTTGAAGAAGATAAGTCAGCTGATCCTCCCCAGAATGAAGGAATATGTTTTCCTAATTCTTGAATCACTTCTTGGCTTGTTACACGAGAAGCTTTTGCGGGACTACCAAATTCATATTTAGGTAAAATTTCTTTCCAATCAACATCCCATTTTTGTGAGAAACTTTCTTCGAATTGTTTCGCTAATTCTGGATACTCTTTACGGTAAGCTTCGAATAATTCTTGCCATTCTTGATAATCGTGTTCACCTGTTTGAACTAATAATTTATCAAAACGATGGGCTACTTCTTCGGGAACTTCAAATGGGGCATAATTCCATCCATAATTTTGTTTCATGATTTTAATGCCTTCTTCTCCTAAAGGAGTTCCATGAATTTTATTCGTTCCTTGGTTTGGAGCGCCATATCCAATAATTGTTTTCACTTCGATTAAAGTTGGTTTTTCAGTTTCACCTTGTGCTTCTTCAATCGCTTCTGCAATTTCATCTAAGTCATTTCCGTCTTCAACACGGATATAATTCCAACCTTGAGCGATAAAACGGTCTTTTACACTTTCATTAAATGATTTTGATAATTCTCCATCTAATGTAATATCATTTGAATCATATAACACAATTAATTTATTTAATTTTAAAGTACCTGCTAGAGAAGTTGCTTCATAAGAAACACCTTCCATTAAGTCTCCATCCCCACACATCACATAAGTATGATGATCTACAATTGGAAATCCTGGACGATTATAAGTTGCAGCTAGATGTGCTTCAGCCATAGCCATCCCTACACCATTAGCAAATCCTTGTCCAAGAGGACCAGTTGTTGCTTCTACTCCATCAGTGTGGCCAACTTCAGGGTGTCCTGGAGTTTTACTATTAAATTGACGGAAATTTTTTACATCTTCAATTGAAACTTGATAGCCAGAAAGATGTAATAATGAATATAAGAGTGCTGAACCATGTCCACCTGATAAAACAAAGCGATCACGATCAACCCACTTAGATTGTTTTGGATTTACTTTTAAATATTTTGACCATAATACATAAGCCATTGGAGCAGCACCAATTGGCAAACCTGGATGTCCAGAATTTGCGGCTTGAATGGCATCCACACTCATTGTACGAATCGTATCCACTGCTAATTGATCTACTTTATCAAACATATTAACACTCCTATTCAAATGATTATTTTATTCATTCCCTATTTTAATTAAAAACTATTCTTCATTACGATTATGTAATCCTTTTTCTCTTTGAATTTGTTTCAATTTGTCAGGAGTTACATCGTTTCCTTCTTCATCAACAATTTTTAACCCTTCAATATGATTTCTCATTCCTCCACGGAATGATTCTAAATATTCTTGACGTAATAACAATTGTTCATCTTGTTCAACTTGAGTTAATCCAACTGTTTTTTTCTTACGAGCTAATTCATTAATTCTCTCAATTTTCTTAGGATCTAACATATCAGACTTCCTTTCTAAAATTCTATCATTACCCTTTTATCATACCATTATTTGCATAAAAAGAAAATATCCTGGCATACGAACGTTTGTTTGATTAAATATTCAATTTGTGCTATGATAACGTAAAAAGATACAGAGAAGGTGATTCAATGTCAAATGTTAAAGATTCAAAACAAATCGATGTTTTACGTTTTATATATGAAGAAGTTAAAGAACATGGTTATCCACCAACTGTTCGAGAAATTTGTAATGCTGTTGGACTCTCTTCTACTTCAACTGTACACGGCCACCTTTCTCGTTTAGAAAAAAATGGATACATTCAACGAGATCCTAGTAAACCTAGAGCGATTGAATTAACACAAATTGGACTAAAAGCAATCGGAGCTACAGCTACTGCTATTCCAATGTTAGGAACAGTTACTGCGGGTTCTCCTATTTTAGCAATCGAAGAAGCAAATGGATTCTTTCCAATTCCACCAGACTTACAACAAGATGCAGAAGATTTATTCATGTTAACGATTAAAGGTGACAGTATGATTAATGCTGGAATTTTTGATGGTGATTCTGTAATTGTACGAAAACAATCTACTGCTTCTAATGGTGAAATTGTGATTGCCATGACCGAAGAAGATACTGCTACATGCAAAAGATTTTATAGAGAATCTGACCATATTCGCTTAGAACCAGAAAACGATCAACTCGATCCAATTATCTTACCGAATGTAACCATCTTAGGAAAAGTAGTCAGCCTCTATCGTAATCGAATTTTTTAATAATATATCAATGATGAACTCTTTGTTTTTAAAACGAAGAGTTTTTTTATTTTTGAAAAAGAATTTTCATGCCGACCTTTACTAGTAAAAAAAATTCTGTTCCAAAACGCTCTCTCATATTTATCCATCAAAATAGAGGCTCATCGACAAATTCTGTTGGTGAATCAAATTTAACACCAAATTAAGCCTTT
>NZ_CAURVV010000047.1:0-12234 GCF_963528315.1 uncultured Granulicatella sp.
AGCTACTATGGGAAGTCTTTGGTTTGTATTATATTTTCTTGTACTTCGTGACAGATATTGGACTATCGTATATAATAGAGATACGTGTGAAAGAATTAGAACGAATAAAAAGACCAATAGAGATATTTAAGGAGGAACTTATGCGAGTAGGGATTTTTACAGACACCTATTTCCCTCAAGTAAGTGGTGTTGCTACGTCTGTGCGAGTATTGAAAGAAGAATTAGAACGTCTCGGACATACGGTTATTATTTTTACAACAACCGATCCAAATGCTACGATGCCTGAATGGAATATCGTTCGCTTAGGAAGTATTCCATTGTTTTCATTTAAAGAAAGAAGAATTGCCGTTCAAGGCTTTATTGAAGCTTATAAAGTTTCTCAAGAATACGAATTAGATATTATCCATACTCAAACAGAATTTAGTTTAGGATTACTTGGGAAAATTTTAGGAGCAAAGCTTGGGATTCCAACAATCCATACATACCATACAATGTATGAAAAATATTTACATTATATTGCAAATGGAAAGATTTTAAGACCAAGTCATGTGGCATATATTTCAAAAAACTTTTGTAATCAAACTCGTGGAGTGATTGCACCAAGTCAAATGACAAAAGATAAATTATTATCTTATGGAGTGAACCAAGAAGTTCGTGTCATTCCAACAGGTGTTGAAATTCCAGAAATGAATCCCCAAGTTGCAGAAGAATTACGTGAAAAGCTAGGCTATACAAAAGAAGATAAAGTACTATTATCCTTAAGTCGTTTATCGAAAGAAAAAAATATTGCGGCAATATTAGATGCAATGCCTACTATTTTAGAAAAAGATGCCTCAGTAAAATGTTGTATTGTTGGTGGAGGTCCAGAAAAAGAAGAACTGGAAAAACAAGTGGAAAGATTAGGAATTGCTCCATATGTACAATTTGCAGGTGAGGTAGAGCATCAACATGTATCTCAATATTATCAAATGGCTGATTTATACGTAAATGCTTCTGAGTCTGAAAGCCAAGGATTGACTTATTTAGAAGCTTTAGTCAATAAAATTCCAGTTATTGCAAAGAAAAATGATTATTTGCAACAATTTATTACAAAACCAGAATTAGGAATGCTATTTGAAAAAGATGAAGATATTGCTTCAAGTGTATTAGCTTATTTAGAATGTAGTAAACAATCTTCTAGTCAAGTTCAGGAATTACAAAATCAATTGTTAGAAGAAATTTCTTCTGTAACATTTGCTAAAAGAGTAGAAGCTTTTTATGAAGATGCAATTAGTCATTATCAACATGATAAAGAAAATACGAAAACTTGGTTAGAAAAGATGAATTTCTTCAAAATCTATGACGATGATAAGGAGAATGAAGAATGAAGAAAATAGGATTTATCGGAACAGGCGTAATGGGGTCTTCTATGGTGAAGCACTTATTAAATGCCGGTTATCCAGTTACAGTATATAATCGAACAAAAGAAAAAGCGCAAGCGGTAATCGATGCTGGAGCTAAATGGGCAGATACTCCAAAAGAAGTAGCAAATCAATCCGATGTTGTATTAACGATTGTAGGATATCCAACAGATGTAGAAGAAGTGTATTTTGGGGAACAAGGAATTTTTCAAGGTTTACAAAAATCTACAATACTGATTGATTTAACAACAAGTACTCCTTTTTTGGCGAAGAAAATTGCAGAAGAAGCTGAAAAATATTCTTGTGAGACATTAGATGCTCCAGTATCTGGAGGAGATTTAGGAGCTAAGAATGGTACATTATCCACAATGGTGGGCGGTAAGGAGTCTGTTTTAGAAGAAGTACGTCCTATTTTAGAGACTTTTTCAAAAACAATTACCTTACAAGGAACAAATGGAGCTGGTCAACATACTAAAATGGCGAATCAAATTATGATTGCTGGAACGATGACAGGCTTAGTTGAAATGTTAGTTTATGCAAAAGCTGCTGAATTAGATTTAGAAAAAGTACTTCAAACAGTTGGAGCAGGAAGCGCCGCTAACTGGTCATTGTCGAATTATGGACCAAGAATTTTGAAGAAAGATTATAGTCCAGGATTTTTTGCAAAACATTTCTTAAAAGATTTACGAATTGCAATTGACGAAGCTGAAAGAATGGGATTATTCTTGCCAGCAACCTTGCAAGCAAGAAAATTATACGAAACAGTTTGTGATGATGGTTTCGGAGATTTAGGAACACAAGCACTCATCCACTTATATTGGACACTTCCTGAATAAATTTATAAAAAAGTATGTTTTTTAAAGGGATTTTCATATAATCTAAAAAAGTTTTATGGTAGAATAGAAATTAAGAAAGCTGAAAGGGGTAAAGCAACATGAAACCTTCACAACTAGTTGCGATTGTGCAACGTCTACAAACAATGGCGGATCAAAGCACGGATATTGAAATTCGTCGTTTTGAAAAAGATGGTGTTGAAAAATGTGTTGTGACATTTAATCAAGAAGCGGATAGCTTTGAGTTAGAAGATTGTGAGACAAAACAAACATTCCAATTTGATGATATTGATTTAGTCGCAATTGAAATTTTTGAACTATTACAAGATTAATGACTTTGTGATAAACCACGGCGCCTATAAAATGTGTGCTGTGGTTTTTCAATATTTATACATAAGAAAAAGTGGGGATTACGATGAAAGTAGAAAAAATTGGTTTATTAGGATTTGGAACAGTTGGTAGTGGTGTTTATCATATTTTAACAAAAAATCAAGCATCGATTGAAAAGAAAACAGGAGTTTCTCTACAAATTGAAAAAGCTCTTGTAAAAGAACCAGAATTATTTGCCGATAAAATTCCAGGAATTACATTTACTTCGGATGTAGACTACATTTTAAATGATGAAGAAATTTCTATTATCGTAGAAGTTTTAGGTGGAGTAGATTTTGCGTTTAATTGTGTAAAAAAAGCTTTAGAATCTGGAAAACATGTGGTAACAGCGAATAAAGATTTACTAGCAAAACATGGGGTTGAATTATCTCAAATCGCAAGAGAAAATAATGTATATTTATATTATGAAGCAAGTGTTGGGGGCGGAATTCCTGTATTACGTCCATTAGTAGAACATGTTGCAAGTAATGAAGTAGAATCGATTTACGGAATTGTAAATGGAACAACGAACTTCATTTTGACTTCTATGAGTCAACAAGGATTATCTTATGAAGAAGTGTTGAAAACAGCTCAAGAAAAAGGTTTTGCCGAAGCAGATCCAACAAGTGATGTGGAAGGTTATGATGCTACTTATAAATTAATTATTTTAACAAGATTAGCATTTGGAACAAATGTTTCATTCGATGCGATTCCTAAAAAAGGAATTACACAAGTCACTAAAACAGATTTACAATTAGCTAAACTTGCAGGTTACACAATCAAATTATTAGCAAGTGTTGTTGCAAATGGTGAGGAAGTTTACTTAGAAGTTCGTCCTTATTTTGTAAGTTTAAACCACTTATTAGCTCAAGTTGCTTATGAAAATAATGCCATTTCAGTAACAGGAGATGCTTTAGGAGAAATTTTATTATACGGAAAAGGAGCAGGTTCACACCCAACTGCAACAAGTGTAGTAGCTGATGTCATGATGATTGCAACACAACAAAATCGTAATGCAAAAGTAGTGCCATTTGAACCATTAACGAAAGCAACGAAAGTTCATACAACGACAGCTCCATTAAAAGACTATGCTGTTGTTATTGAAACAAGTAACCCAGAAGAATTTGACGGTGTTGCGTTACCAAATCAAGCAGTATTAACACGATTCACTCAAATTTCAGAAGCTGAGTTAGAAGAAAAAGTTTCCGCATATCAACAAGTGGATGGTGTAAAAGCTGTTAGAATCTATCCAGTATTGGAGGCATAAAAATGAAAATTATTGTACCCGCAACAACTGCCAATATTGGTCTAGGGTTTGATTCCATTGGGATTGCAGTTGATTTATATTTAACATTAACAGTTGTAGAACCAAGTATTGAATGGAAAATTGAACATCCATTTGGAGAAGCTGTACCAACAAATGAAGAGAATTTAATTATCGAGACAGCTCTAGCAGTTTGCCCAACATTACAACCTCAACATTTAGTGTGTGAAAGTGATATTCCAATGACAAGAGGATTAGGAAGTAGTTCTAGTGCGATTGTTGCAGGAATCGAATTAGCCAATCAATTAGGGAAATTAAACTTAACTCCACAACAAAAAGTTGAGTGGGCAACAAAATTAGAAGGACATCCAGATAATGTAGCTCCAGCTATTTTAGGTGGATTAGTTGTTGCAACTTATGATGAAGAAAGTCAAGAAGTAGATTATTTACAAAAGGAAATCCACTCGGATATTCAAGGAATTGCGTTAATTCCAGATTTTGAATTATCAACAAAAGCAAGTCGACAAGTTCTTCCTAGTGAATTTGTTTATTCTCAGGCAGTACAAGCGAGCAGCCGTTCGAATGTATTAGTTGCAGCACTATGGCAAGAAGATTGGAAAAATGTTTCTAGAATCGTAGAAAAAGATTTATTCCATGAACCATATCGTGAAACATTAATTCCATTTTTAACACCGGTACGTAAACTTGCCAAAGAAAAAGAAGCAATTGGTACGTACTTGAGTGGAGCGGGCCCAACTGTAATGGTGTTATCTTCAAAAGAAAATGCACCAAGTATTGCCCAACATTTACAAGAACAATTACCAAGTGAATTAGGAAAATATAACATTCGAGTATTAACCGTCGATCAATTAGGCGTTCGAGTTGAAAAAAGATAATAGATAGAGGAGAAATATGTCCATTAAACTAACACCAACGTGGTTTATTAAAGATTATTTATCCATTTCCATTGAGTTTTTAAAAAAGCAATCGATAAAAACTATATTTGCAGATATTGATAATACATTAGTGGAGTGGGATGAATTAGATACAAATGATACATTACAAGCATGGGTTCAAGAGTTAAAAGCAAACCAAATTGAAATCATTTTAGTGTCCAATAATCGAAAGCATCGTATTGAGAGAGTAGCAGAACAATTAGGAGTTCCGTATGTCTTTCCAGGATTAAAACCACTGCATAAAGGATTCAAAGAAGCATTGAAGCAAACGACTGCAACAAAAGACGAAATTGTGATGATTGGAGATCAATTATTGACAGATATTTTAGGTGCAGGAACGTTTGGTATTCAAACAATACTTGTAAAACCTTTAAAGTTATCAGATGCTAAGAAAACAAGAATCAATCGATTTTTTGAAAATTCAATCTTAACGATATTATATGGAAAAAATTACTCAGAGAAATGGGAGGAGAAAATTCATGACTGAAAACCACTATTTTTGTATGGGATGTGGTGCGACGATTCAAACAGAAAATCATGAAGAAATCGGCTATACTCCAACAAGTGTGTTGACAAAAATGTTAGAAAAAGAAGAACCCGTTTATTGTCAACGTTGTTTTAGACTTAGAAATTATAATGAATTACAACCTGCTTCTTTAAGTGATGATGATTTCTTAAAAATGTTATCTTCAATTGCAGAAGAAGATGCACTAGTTGTTTATGTGGTCGATTTATTTGACTTATATGGCAGTATGATTTCGGGCTTGAAACGTTTTATTGGAGATAATCCAGTATTATTCGTTGCTAATAAAGTGGATTTATATCCAAAATCAGTGAATCGTAATCGTTTGAAAAACTGGATTGAACGTTTTGCAAAAGAATATGGTATTCGTCCGGTAGATACGATTTTAGTAAGTGCAAATAAACGAATTCAAATTGATGAATTATTAGATAAAATAAATGAATATCGCCAAGGAAAAGATGCCTATGTAGTAGGGGTAACAAATGTCGGGAAATCTACTTTGATTAATAAATTAATTCAAAGTATTGGTGGAACAAAAGATGTGATTACAACTTCTCAATTCCCAGGAACTACATTAGGACAAATTGATATTCCGTTTGATGAAAAATCAAGTTTAATCGATACTCCGGGGATTATTCACCGTCATCAAATCGCTCACTATTTAGCAGAAAAAGAAGTGAAAAAGGTATTACCTCAAAAGGAATTACAACCAAAAACTTTCCAATTAAATGCAGAACAAACGATTTTTATTGGTGGACTTGTACGAGTGGATTATACAAAAGGAGAAAGAAACTCTTTAACATTCTACACTCCACAAACGATTGAATTACATCGTACAAAATTAGAAAAAGCAGATGATTTTTATGCAAGACATAATGGGACGATTTTAACACCTCCTACAGGAGATAATGTGAAACAATATCCAGCTTTACAGAAGACAGTCTTTTCAGTAAAAGAAAAATCAGATATTGTAATCGCTGGTTTAGGATGGGTAACCATTCAAAAACCAGGAACCATTGAAGTATGGAGTCCGAAAGAAGTAGACGTCATTAAACGACCATCGATTATATAAGAAGGAGGGATTGGATTGGAATTAAAAGGAAAAGAAAGACAATTTTTCAAAAAAGAAGCACATAGTATTAAACCGATTTTTCAAATTGGAAAAGGCGGTTTAAGTGAAGAAATGATTCAACAAATCCAATTTGCGATTGAAAAACGTGAATTAATTAAAGTAAGTTTATTACAAAATACAATGGAAGAACCTCAGGAAGCTGCTGAAGTATTAGCAGAACAAACAGGCAGCACGATTATTCAAGTGATTGGTCATACAATTGTATTATATAAACAAGCTAGAAATCCAAAAAATCGTGATATTTCGATTCGATTTGCAGAATTTGTAAAAAGAGGGCGATAATATGATGCAATCCATCAAGCTTTGTCCAAAAGTAAAACAAAATGATTTTAGTGGAAAACAAAAGCGTGTTGGAATTTTAGGAGGAAGTTTTAATCCTCCTCATGTAGCACATTTAATTATGGCAGAGCAAGCTAGAGTTCAATTGAATTTAGATAAAATCTATTTTATGCCGAGCCATATTCCACCTCATGTAGATGAAAAGAAGACGATAGATGCCAATTATCGAGTAGAAATGACACAATTAGCCATTCGAGATAATTATCATTTTGAACTTGAAACGATTGAATTAGAACGCCCAGAAAAAAGTTATAGCTTTGATACGATTCAACTCTTAAAAGAAAAAAATCCGGATGTGGACTATTACTTTATTATTGGTGGCGATATGGTAGATTATTTACCAACTTGGCATCGTATTGATGAGTTAGTTCATGAAGTTCAATTTGTAGGAGTTTGTCGTCCAGGTTATCCAAAAGAAACTCCATATCCAGTATTATGGATTGAAGCGCCTCAAATGGAAATTAGTTCAACACAAATTCGTAAAAATGTGTTATGGGGACAAAGTATTCGTTACCTTGTTCCAGAAAGTGTAGAAGAATATATTTTTGAGAAAGGACTGTATCAAGAATGACAGGTTTAGAATTTTCTCCTTATTCTTCTTTGAGTCGTGAAAAAATTTTAAATCAAGTTCGCTCTCAAATGAGTCAAAGAAGATTTGAACATTGTTTAAGAGTGGAAAAGAAAATCATTGAATTAGCGACATTATATGGAGCAGATGTTACAAAAGCTTCTTTAGCAGCGTTAATTCATGATTATGCAAAGGAAAGACCCTTAGAAGAATTACAAGAATTAGTGGTCAAAAAACAGTTGTCAGAACAACTTAAAAATCAATCTTCTGAAATTTTACATGGACCAGTAGGTGCAGAAATTTTAAAAGATGAATTAGAAATTCAAGATGAAGAAATTTTAGACGCTATTCGTGAACATACGATTGGCGGCACTTCAATGACTCTGTTATCCAAATGTTTATTTGTAGCAGATGCGATTGAAGATGGAAGAAATTATCCAGGAGTAGAGGAAGCAAGAGTCATTGCTCATCATAATATTGATGAAGCAGTTCGATATTTAGTCAGACATACTTTACAATATTTAATTGAAAAAGAAGTGTATATATATCCTGGAACATTAGAAGTGTATAATTATTTAGTAATAGAAAGAGGAAACGTATGACAGAAAATCGTAGTAAACAATTATTAGATGTAGTATTAAGAGCAGCAGATGATAAATTAGCTCAAGAAATCGTTGCATTAGAAGTGGGACACTTAACACCTTTGGCAGATTACTTTGTCATCACTCATGGGAAAAATGAAAAACAAGTACAAGCAATTGTAGATGCGATTGAAGAAGAAGTACATAAAGAAGGCTTTGAAGTAAAAAGCATCGAAGGAAAAGACAATGCACGTTGGATTTTAATGGACTTAAACGATGTCATTGTACATGTATTCTACTATGAAGACCGTGAATATTATAATTTAGAAAAATTATGGAATGATGCACCAATCGTGAATATTGCGAGTGAAAAAGAATGACCTATCAAACCTTTGCACATGTATATGATGAAGTAATGGATCATGAACAATACCAATTGTGGGTGAAGTTTACAAAAAAATCTTTTAACACGTATACGAAGCGAAATATTCAAAAAGTTATGGAATTAGCTTGTGGAACGGGTGAAGTATCTACGCTTCTAACAGATGCAGGTTACCAAGTAACCGGAGTTGATTTATCTAGCGAAATGTTAGATATTGCAAAAGAAAAGTATCAACAAATTTACCCAACCGTTGAGTGGGTTCAAAAAGATATGCGTGATTTAGACGGATTAGAGACATATGATGCCATTACATTATATTCTGATTCACTTTGTTATTTAACGGAGTTTGAAGATACTATTAAAGTCTTTAAAACTGTTTACGAGCATTTAGAAGAGGATGGTTTGTTTTTATTTGATGTGCATTCTCTGTATCAAATGCAAGAAGTATTTCCAGGATACCAATATCATTATACAAGTGAAAATTTAGCATTTTTATGGCAAAGTTATGAATTAGAGGAACCTGGAAGTGTAGAACATGTCATTGATATGTTTGTCCGTGATGAATCTCAAACGAGTAAGGAATTGTTTGAGCATTTTCAAGAAGTACATGTGGAACAAACTTTCCCTATGGAATGGTATCAAGAAGCTCTTGAAATGGTAGGGTTTAAAAAAGTATGGGTAAAAGCTGAGTTTGGTGAGTCAGAAGTTGAAGAGACTTCTCCACGTTGGTTTTTTATTGCATTGAAATGAGGAATTAAATGAAAGTTTGTGGAATTATTGCAGAATATAATCCATTTCATAAAGGTCACCATTATCAAATCGAACAAATTAGAAAGCAAACAGATGCAGATGTCATTGTTGTTGCGATGAGCGGGAATTTCGTTCAAAGAGGCGAGCCAGCTATTGAAAATAAATGGCATCGTGCAAAAATGGCTCTAGAAAATGGAGCAGATCTGATATTAGAATTACCAACACTTTCAAGTACACAAGCCACAGATTGGTTTGCGGCTGGAGGCGTTGGTATTTTGCATGCTGCTAAATGCCAGGAAATTGCTTTTGGGGTTGAAGATACATCCATTGATTATCAAGTAGCGTTTGAAGAATGGAATACCTTACAAACACGAATCAAAGAACATGTGACAGATGATGAAATGAAATCACTCACTTATGCGAATCGACTTTCTCTTGTTGCAAAAGAAAATTTTGGAGAAAATAGTCCACTCTATCGATTGATGCAACAACCGAATCAACAATTAGGTTTTGCTTATGTAAAAGAAATTTTATCGCACAATCTATCGATGGAATTTATAACGATTGAACGAATGGGAAATGGACATTTAGATGAAAAAATCCAAGATGAACAGTTTGCTAGTGGTACTGCATTGCGGAAACAATTGTTAAAAGTGGATAGAAATCATCAATTGCTTTCTCAATTACCTTATTTAAACGAAGTTTCTTCAAATGAATATCGAAATAACTGGGAACAGTATTGGACATTGTTAAAGTATCAACTAGAAAGAAGTAGTGTGGAAGAATTAAGAACGATTTATCAAATGGATGAAGGGATTGAATATCGGTTCAAAAAATTCTTACCTCAAGCAAATTCGTTTTATGAATTCATTCAATTATTGAAAAATAAACGATGGACTTGGGCAAGACTACAACGTTTATGTATCTATGTGTTATTAGGAATTACAAAAGAACAAGTAAAACAACATTTTGAAAGTATTCGTGAACCAAAAGAAGTGACCGTTTTAGGATTTAATGAAAAAGGAAGATTATATTTAAAAACTTTAAGGGAAGAAGAAACAGAATTTATTACAAATTATGCAGATTCATCTTTAGAAACACAAAAGAAATTTGATAACATCTATGATATAATGAACCCGTCTTGTTATAAATCTGCTAAGCAGTTTAAGCCGGAGATGAAAGGTTTGCTTGAATAAAAAATGATTGCAATCTTTGTCAGAAATCTGTAGAATCAGTTTATAAAATAAAATGATGGAGAAATATACAATTGTCAAGTAGAAAACATTGACAAACAAGAGATTCCTTAGTATAATTCTCTATGTTGCTTTAGGGGTGAAAAATGTGAAAATATCATTAAAACAACTTGAAAATTCTCAAGGAATGCCTGTTTATTTTGAAGAGGAAATGCAAGTAGAAGACAACTTAAAGAGTCGTGACGATACGATTTTGGCGGTTTCTCCTGCAGTAGCGAAAGGTTTTCTTGTGTATCAAAATGAAACAGTCATTGCGCAATTTACTTGTGCTGTCGATATCACACTTCCTTCATCCAGGTCTCTAGAGCCAGTGGTTGTGCCATTGTCAATAGAAATTGTTGAACGATATATTCCAAAAGGAACTTCATTTGAAGAACAGGAATTAACAGAAATTGTTATTCCGTTAGAAACTGATTGGATAGATTTACAACCTGCTGTGGAAGATCATATTTTACTTTCAATTCCTTTACAAGTCTTATCGCCAGAGGAATTGAGTGAAGACCGAATGCCAAGTGGTCAAGATTGGGAAGTGATTTCTCAAGATGAGTTGTCTTTAAGACGTACAGTTGCAAAAGAACAACAAATTGATCCAAGGTTAGCGGCTCTACAGTCTTTCTTCGATTCCGATGAGACTGAAAAGTAAAAAGCATTTTATGTAAAGAAGATTGATTAGGAGGTGTACAAAATGGCAGTACCAAAACGTAAAACATCAAAAGCTAGAAAAGCTAAACGTCGTACTCACTTCAAATTAGAAGTACCAGGGTTAAACGCATGCCCTAACTGTGGTTCATTAAGAAAAAGCCACCATGTTTGCCCATCATGTGGACAATACGATGGAAAAGAAGTTGTTTCTCAAGAAGCATAATTTTGACATTAAAGCCTACACATTATGTGTAGGTTTATTTTTTTACAAAAATTGAGTCGTTTATGGAGGAAGCTATTCTTCGTAAGCGACCTTTTTATATTACATAAAAAATTCATTAATAGGGTGGAAAAAATAATCATTTTGCAATATTAAATATGATATTTTAATGAAAATGTCATATTTATAAAATTGTGAAAAATGTATTATGAAATATTGATTTATAGATAATCTTTTTGTGAAAATCATATACATACAATTTGTTGTAATTAATAAAATATGCTATTATATATGTGAATATCTAGATTAAGAAGGAGCCAATATGTATAAGAGAAATTTAAAAAATAATTATAATAAAATTCAAAAATTTTCTATAAGAAAGTATAGTTTTGGTGCTGCGTCTGTAGCAATTGCCAGCTATTTATTATTTATGGGAAATGGTGCTGTTGCAGCAAATGAAGTAGTTGTTCAAGAAAATTCAACTCAAGTAGCCAACACAAAGGTTGATGAGATAACTAAAAAAGAAGAAAAAGAATTGATAGAGAAAAAAGAATCAGAAAATGAAAATAAACAATTAACAGGTGTAAAAGAAAAATTACAAAATTATATTCAAGAAATTGAATCTAAATTAGCGCAAGGGGCATATTCGAATAAGACTGAAGAGAGTATTCAATTAGTACGAGAATCACTAGCTTTAGCAAATATTGCGAAATCTTCAAACACTATTTCTGAAGTAGAGAGTGCTTATGCCCAGTTAATTACAACAGTCAATACAAAATTACGTAATAAACCTTTAGAGAAAAAAGAAACTCCTGCTAAAGATACAACTGAAGGTAAAGAAACAGTTGGAATCAAAGCGGAAAACACTGAGAAAAAATCAGAATCTAATGCAATTGAAAATACTGGTGCTAATGATTCACGTAATGGAAGCAAAATTGAAAGTGATACTACATTTCGTGCAGCTGTGAATCAAGATCCAAAGGTAGATTTCACATTCTCGATTCCAGATGAGAAGAAAATCT
>NZ_CAURVV010000048.1:0-11879 GCF_963528315.1 uncultured Granulicatella sp.
CAGAAACACCAGCACCAGCGCAACCAGCGGAAGAAAAACCTGCAACTCCAGGAGCAACAGAAACACCAGCTCCAGCGCAACCAGCGGAAACAACACCAGCAGTTTCAGGAGCAACAGAAACACCAACACCAGCGCAACCAGCAGAAGAAAAACCTGCAACTCCAGGAACAACAGAAACACCAACTCCAGCACAACCAGCGGAAGAACAACCAGCAGCGCCAGGAGCAACAGAAATACCAACTCTATCGCAACCAGCAGAAGAAAAACCAGCAGCGCCAGGTACAACAGAAACACCAGCACCAGCGCAACCAGCGGGAGAACAACCATCAGCGCCAGGAGCAACAGAAACACCAACACCAGCGCAACCATCGGAAGAAAAACCTGCAACTCCAGGAACAACAGAAACACCAACACCAGCGCAACCATCGGAAGAAAAACCTGCAACTCCAGGAGCAACAGAAACACCAGCGCCAGCGCAACCATCGGAAGAAAAACCTGCAACTCCAGGAGTAACAGAAACACCAACACCAGCGCAACCATCGGAAGAAAAACCTGTAACTCCAGGAGCAACAGAAACACCAACTCCATCGCAACCAGCGGAAGAAAAACCAGCAGCGCCAGGAGCAGCAGAAACACCAACTCCATCGCAACCAGCAGAAGAAAAACCAGCAGAGTCAGGCACAACAGAAACACCAGCAGATTCAAATAATCAGAATAATCCAAATGTACCAAAAGATGATGTTGAAAAAGGTTTAGAAGAAAATGGCGCAGAGTTAGAGTCACGTAAAAAAATGAAATTAGAAGAAATTAACTCAAGTAGTCTATCATCTAGTGAAAAAGAAGCTGCTAAATTAAAAGTAGAAGAATATACTAAAAAAGCTAAAGAAGAAATGAAACAAGCAAAAACTACAGATGATCAAGCGGCTGCAGTGGAGAAATATTCAGATGATTTAATTACGATTGATACTCCTGGAGTTGACCAAGGTAAACCAGATTACACAAATTCAGGATTATCTGGTAACGGACCAGAAGGAACAAATATTGGAGATAACAATGTTATTGGGCATGGAAATAGTACACCAGAAAATACAGGATTTAGAAGTGCACCAGTGTATCAACCACGTGTAACACTTCGCGAAAGAAATGCTGATGAACCAAAAAATAAAGTTTCTATTTATTATAATTATGATGGGATGAAAGATATTCCTGGATTCTTCAATGATTTAGATAGTAAAAATGAAGTTGAAGTACCTCAAAAAGCTCCAGCACAAACATTGAAGTCTATTTTAAAATCAAAAATTGATCAAAAGAAAGCAGAACTTGAAAGAAAAGGATACAAAATTGCTGATGAATATTTTGTAGGAATTAATCAAGAAAATGCAACACATTATGATTATGTAGTAACTTTTACAAAAGCATAAGATAACTTCATAAAAGAAGGCTAGCAAAAGTGTTAAACTTAAAGCTAGCCTTTTTGTGCTATTATCAATCAATTATGAAAAACAAAAAAGGAATGTAGTATGGTTGTTTAGATAGAAAATAGGTAGGTTCAATTGCTATTAATAGGAAACTGCTGTACGAAGAAGAGTTTCTAGTGTACAATACAGTCAGAAAAGGAGAGAAAAGAATGTTTTTATTAGCACCACTTTTAATTACCATAACGATAGCCAGTTATGCCGTATTAAAATATTATTTTGGAACAAGAATTTATTTTTCAGATTCATTCTTTCTAACAATAAGAGAAGTAATGTTACCTTTATTAGTTGTTAGTTTTGAAATTTTTTCTCAAGTAGTTTTAGGATATTCTCAATTACCTTGGATGATATTATTTAGTTGTATTATTGGAGTAACATTGTTATTAGTGAAAAAAGGTAACCATGAATTCTCATTGAGACAATATTTATATCAATTTTTTTCATTAGAATTTTTGGTATTTGTAATGGGACATCTGCTGTTAGTCATTGAGTATTGTTTTTATTTATTACTCTCTTGGGGAGTTGTCCGTTAATAGTTTTAGAAATAGTTAGAGAAGCACTTAGTCAGTTGATTAAGTGCTTTTTTTATTTAAAAAATACAAAGTAAGGATAAAAAAGTGGGGTTGTAATAAATTGATGAAAAACATTGATATATAAGTCTTTTTGAACGTTCTACAATGAAGAGTGTTTTTAATTTTATATAAAAAAGGGATGGGTTTAAAATATTTTTTAACTTTTTTCATAAAAAAGTGGTGAAAAGTGGGGGAGTGTGGTAAACTATGGATAATTAATGAATGATAGGAGGAGTCTGCATGTTAATCGGTGAATATCAACACACAATTGATGCTAAGGGACGTATGATTGTTCCAGCAAAATTTCGTGAAGATTTAGGATTCACTTTTGTTGTAACACGTGGACTAGACGGCTGTTTATACGGCTATCCTCTTGAACAATGGCAATTGCTTCGTCAAAAGTTGAGTGAATTACCTCAATCTAAAAAAGACGCTCGTGCATTTGCTCGTTTCTTCAATTCTGCTGCTAGCGAAGTAGAATTTGATAAACAAGGAAGAATTAATATCACACCAACATTAAGAGAACATGCTGGACTAGCAAAAAATTGTCGAGTAATTGGTGTGAACGATCGAATTGAAATTTGGGATGAAGAACGTTGGAAAGCATATATTGCTGAAACTGAAGAGAATTTTGAAGAATTAGCAGAACAAATGGCTGATTTTGGATTTTAGAAAGGATATTAATAAAGAATGTTTAAACATGTAACCGTATTGCTACATGAAACAGTGGATAATCTTGAAGTAAAACCAGATGGGATTTATGTAGATTGTACATTAGGTGGAGCAGGACATAGTGAATATTTATTAGGTCAATTGACAACGGGACATTTATATTGTTTTGATCAAGACATGAATGCCATTGATAATGCTAAAATCCGTTTAAAAAAATTTATTGATGAAGGTAAAGTAACGTTCATTCATGCAAATTTTAGAATGATTCAGAAAAAATTAAATGAATTAGGAATCAAAAAAGTAGATGGAATTTTGTATGACTTAGGTGTATCTTCTCCACAATTGGATCAAATTGAGAGAGGATTTAGTTATCATCAAAATGCTATCTTAGATATGAGAATGGATCAAACTGCACCATTAACTGCAAAAGAGATTATCAATGAATGGAGTTATGATGAGTTAGTTCGAATATTTTATCGTTATGGAGAAGAAAAGTTTTCTAAACAAATTGCGAGAAATATTGAACGTATTCGACAAGACCATGAAATTGAAACAACAGGGGAATTGGTAGATATTATTCGAGATAGTATCCCTGCAGCTGCAAGAAGAAAAGGTGGACATCCTGCTAAAAGAATTTTCCAAGCAGTTCGTATTGCTGTAAATGATGAATTAGCAGCAGTGGAAGATTCACTAGAACAAGCTTTTGATTTAGTAGAAGTCGGCGGAAGAATTAGTGTTATTTCTTTCCATTCTTTAGAAGATCGTATTGTGAAGACGATGTTTAAACAACAAAGCACTGTTGAACAAGGTCCTAAAAATTTACCGATTTTACCAGGACAGTTAGAAAGTGCTGATTTTAAATTGATTACAAGAAAACCAATTTTGCCAACAGAAGAAGAAATGCAAGAAAACTCAAGATCACAAAGTGCAAAATTACGAGTGATTGAACGTGTGAAATAATTAGTAAAGGAGGCGTTTTTTGATGGCATTAGCAGAACAAATCGTTGATGTAAATTCTACAACAACAGTCAAAGAAGCCTTTCCGAATACTTATTCCGACAAAGTAGTAACGGCTATACCTCAAGAAAAAGTAAAAGTTAATTATGCAAGAAATATGATTATTTCAATTGTAGTAATTGTATTATTAGGCACTTTAACAGTTGTTAGCTCAATGTTAGTAGCGAATAAAAATCGTCAATTGCAAGATATACAAACTAATACAACATTGATGCAAAGAAAAAATGATACGTTATTACAATCGGCGCAAGAATTATCACAATATGACCGTGTGAATCGTATTGCAAAAGAACAAGGATTACAAATGGGTCAAAATAACGTAAGGAATGTTGGACAATGAAAATGAATAATTTTAAGGAATATTTGGGAAATAGAAAGATTGCGATACGTTGCTTGATGGCAATCGCATTCTTCCTATTTCTCATTTTTTCTTTTCACTTTTTTAAAATAATGGTTCTAGGCCAAAGTCATGGTGTTAATTTGAGAGATGAATTAGATAAAAAATTAACTCACACAACACTATTGAAGGCTAAGCGTGGAAATATTTATGATGCAAGTGGTAGTCCAATTGCTGTAGATGCAACGAATTATTCTTTGTTTGCTGTATTAACAGATCAATGGGATAAAGGAAAAAAAGATTATGTACAAGATTTTTCAAAAACTGCACAAGTTCTATCAAAATACATTGATATGAAGGCTCCAGAAATTGAAAAAATCTTATCTCAAAAAAATGTTTCCCAAGTAGAATTTGGAAATGCAGGGAAAAATCTTTCTGTTGAAACAAAGGAAAAAATTGAAAAAGAAGAACTTCCCGGTATTAAATTTACGGAAAATCTTTCACGTTATTATCCAAATGGAATTTTTGCATCTCATTTAATTGGATATACAGATGTAGAAGAACAACAAGTTGATGGAAAACCAGTTGAACAATTGGTTGGTAAGATGGGAATTGAAGCATCGTATAATGCTACGCTAACTGGAAAACCAGGTGAACTTGTATCTCGATTAGATGGTAATGGATATGTTATTCCAGGAAGTGAAAAAATTACGGAGCAACCTAAAGATGGAAATGATTTGTATTTAACTTTAGATAAAAAAATGCAAACGTATTTAGAATCTTTAGTTTCTCAAGTAACTGAAAAGTATTTACCAAATCAATTAACAGCGATGTTAGTGGATCCAAAAACAGGGGATATAGTAGCTGCAACTCAGCGACCAACGTTTAATGGAACAACAAAAGAAGGCATTGGTACAATGTGGAATAATCTATTAATGGATGAAGCTTATGAACCAGGTTCTACTATGAAAGTATTAGCTCTTGCTGCTGCTATTAATGAAGGAGTTTTTGACCCTAATGAAAAGTATGAATCTGGTAAAATCCAGATTTTTAAAGATTTAGTTCGTGACTATAATAAAGTTGGTTGGGGGAGAATCACTTATTTAGAAGCTTTAGCTCACTCAAGTAACGTTGCTTTTGTTCATGTAGTTCAAAAAATTGGAGTAGAAAAATGGAAGCAATATTTAGACTTATTTGGATTTGGTCAAAGTACGCAATCAGGATTTTTAAATGAAGCTACTGGATTGAATACATATAATTCTTATTTACAACAATTGTCGACTGGTTTTGGACAAGGGATTTCTGTAACAGCTTTTCAAATGGTACAAGCTTTTACAGCAATTGCAAATCAAGGTGAAATGAAAAAATTAAGAATTGTGGATCATGAGTTTAGACCAGCAACAAATACTACAGTGAATTTTTCTGAAAATTCTTTAGGGCAAGTGATTAAACCGGAAACAGCTAAAAAAACTCTAGAATATTTACGTCAAGCAACTACTATGAAAGATGGAACATCTAATGGGTTTGATATTGAAGGTGAGGAAATAGCTGTGAAAACAGGAACTGCCGAATTTGTAAATCCTGAAACAGGAACTTATTACTCGTATGGAAGTAATTATATTTATTCTGTAGTTGGATTTGCGCCTGCAAGTGATCCAAAATATATTTTATATATTACATTGAAGCAACCTCAAAATAACCCTTATGGAGCTGGAGGTAGTGCTTTAATTAAAGAGATTTTTAATCCAATGATGAAACGTGCGTTAGATTATAGTCGATTAACGCAATAAAAAGGAGGAATTTAGAAATGTTAGCTACAGAATTAGCTCAATTAATTTATCTCAAAAAGATTGAAGGTAATTTATCAGGTGTAACAATTGATTTTTTAGCACAAGATTCAAGAAAAGTTCGTCCAAATACATTATTTTTCTGTATTGATGGAGTTACAGTAGATGGGCATCGCTTTGCTGCTGCTGCGAAAGAAAAAGGTGCCGTTGCCTTTGTAGCTAGTAAATCTATCAAAAATCAAGTAGGGGATACTCCAGTAATTTATGTTAAAGATGTGACAAGAGTGATGGCTTTGTTGGCAAATCATTTTTATGGATATCCAACTCAATCTTTACAAATGATTGGTGTTACAGGAACTAATGGTAAAACGACAGTCACTCATATGATAGATGCATTATTGGAAAAACCGAATAAACCAACTGCATTAATTGGTACAATTTATCGTAAAATTGGTCCAAAAATTATTCAGACTCATAATACAACTCCAGAAATTTTAACATTGCATGAAACTTTCCAAGAGTTAAAAGAGATTGGTGGAGAGACTTGTTTGATGGAAGTTTCTTCTCATGCCTTACAATTAGGCCGTGTTTGGGGATTAGATTATGATTGTGTAGTCTTTACGAATTTAACACATGAACATTTAGACTTACACAAAACAATGGAACAATATGCGCATGCTAAAAGTTTATTATTCTCTCAATTAGGGAATTATGTTGGAGAAAATTCTAAGCCAAAAGTAGCGGTTTTAAATGCGGATGATGAACAGTTTCAAATGTTTGAGTATTCAACTCCAGTTCAAGTGATTAGCTATGGAATTAATGAGGAAGCTGACTTCAAAGCTGAAAATATTCGTACAGAAAATGGACATACAATCTTCGAACTAGTAATTCAAAATGATGAACGTTACTTAGTAGATATGCCATTACTAGGAATTTTCAATGTTTATAATATGTTGTCTGCAATTGCAGTAGCGTTTGTTTATGGAGTTTCGATGGAAGAAATATTGAAAAAAGTAAAAGCTTTCCAAGGTGTAGCAGGTCGTATGCAATCTGTTGATAAAGGACAAGATTTTCAAGTAATCGTGGACTTTGCTCATACTCCGGATGGATTAGAAAATGTATTAGATTCTTTAGCACAAATTCCACATGGGAAGATTATTACAGTTGTAGGGCATAGTGGAGGAAATCGTGATTCTAGTATGAGACCAGAATTAGGAAGGATTGCTCTAACTAAATCAGACCATGTAGTCTTTACAGCAGATAATCCTAGAACAGAGCCATTAGTAAATATTTATGAAGGATTATTAAGTACAGTTGATAAGAATTCTGTTTCTTATGAATGTATTGATAAACGAGAAGAAGCCATTGAAAAAGCACTTCAATTAGCGAGTGCTGGAGATATTGTGCTACTTGCTGGAAAAGGTGTGGAGCCTTATCAAATTATTGGTGAAGTAGAATATCCTTATAATGAAATTGAAATCGTAGAATCATTATTAGGAAAGTTATAAAAAGGAGAAAAAGATGACATTACAATTATTACTTGTATTAGGAGCCACATTACTAGCAACAGTATTTGCGGAACCTAAATTTATTCAATTTATGCGTAGGAATCAATTTGGGCAAACAACTTTAGAGGATGGTCCATCTTGGCATCAGGCTAAAAGCGGAACACCAACGATGGGAGGATTTATCTTCTTAATGATGATTGGAATTGTTAGTTTAGTTCTTGGAGGATTATTCGGACATTTTAATTTCACATTATTAAGTGGCGTCATTGGTTTTGTATTTTTTGGTGGGATTGGATTTTTTGATGATTTTATTAAAGTATTTAGAAAACAAAATCAAGGCTTAAAAAGCCATCAAAAATTTGTTTTACAAATAGCAGGTTCTGCAGTTTTTGTAGCTTTATTCTTATTAAGTGGACGTGCTCCATTAATTTATATTCCTTTTTTTGGTGAAGTACATAGTTTAGTCTTATTTGCCATTTTTACCATCATTTGGATTACAGGATTTTCAAATGCGGTAAATTTAACAGATGGGTTAGATGGACTAGCGACATCAACATCTATTGTTGCTTATGGAACGTATGCATTTTTAGCATTACATTCAAAACAAGTAGAAATTGCATTCTTCTGTTTTAGTGTAGTTGGAGGATTAATTGGATTCTTAATGTTCAATTGGAAGCCAGCTAAAATCTTTATGGGAGATGTTGGTTCTCTAGCTTTAGGTGCAGGTTTAGCAATCATTTCTTTAATGCTTCATCATGAGTGGAGTTTACTAGGAATTGGGATTGTATTTGTATTAGAGACAGCGAGCGTTATTATTCAAGTAACCTCATTCAAATTAACAGGAAAACGTGTGTTTAAAATGAGTCCGATTCACCATCATTTTGAAATGTGTGGATGGAAAGAAGTGAAAATCGTTTTAGTCTTCAGTTTAGTTGGATTAATCGGAGCATTGATTACATTAGTATTGATTTAGAAAAGCTTTTTAGCTTTTCATACATATTTTTCGGCAGTTTATTCTGCCATATACATATTGAAATTAATTTAGGGGGCATATTAGGTGCTGAATGAAAAGAAATTTGAACATAAAAGAGTATTAGTGATTGGATTAGCAAAAAGTGGAGTGGCTGTGGCCAAATTATTACTACATCAAGGAGCGATTGTAACTGTAAATGATCGTATTCCATTAGAAGAAAATCCAGATGCAAAAAGTTTAATTGAAGAAGGAATTCGTGTTTTAGCAGGTTCACATCCAGTAGATTTATTAGAAGAACATTTTGATTTTGTTGTGAAAAACCCTGGAATTCCATACCATAATTGTATGGTCGAAGCAGCTGTGAAAAAAGGAATTCCAGTATATACAGAAGTTGAAATTGCCTATCATTTATTAGAAGGTTTAATCATTGGAATCACTGGTTCAAACGGGAAAACGACTACAACTACCTTATCGAGCTTGATGTTGAAAGAATCTTTCCCTGAACGTGATGTTTATGCTGCAGGAAATATTGGAATTCCATTATCTCAATTAGCGGAACAATCAACAAAAGAAGATATTTATGTTTCAGAATTAAGTAGTTTCCAATTAATGGGAATTGATCAATTCAAACCGAAAATTGCGTGTATTGTAAATATATTCAGCGCTCATTTAGATTATCATGGTTCACGAGAAGAATATATTAAAGCAAAACTTCAATTGACGAAAAATCAAACGGAAGACGATTACTTAGTTTATAATGCCGATTATCCAGAATTGATTACCTTAATTGAAGGACATACAAACGCAACATTAGTTCCATTTAGTAGAAAAACTGTTTTAGAAATTGGAGCTTCAGTTGAAGATGATTACATTTGCTTTAATGATGAAAAGGTAATTCCTGTTTCAACGATTCAAGTTCCTGGAACACAAAATGTTGAAAATGTATTAGCAGCAGTTGCGATTGCAAAATTAGCAGGAGCGACTAATGAAGGAATTCAAAAAGCAGTACAAAACTTCCATGGTGTAAAACACCGTACACAATTTGTAAAAGAAGTGAATAAGAGACGTTTCTACAATGATTCGAAAGCAACAAACATTATTGCCACTCAAACAGCCTTACGTAGCTTTACAAATCAATCGGTTATTTTAATTGCAGGTGGATTAGATAGAGGAAATGGTTTTGATGAATTAGTTCCAGATTTAACGGCTGTTTCAGGAATTGTTTTGTATGGAGAAACAAAAGAAAAATTACAAGAAGCTGCGAAAGTTGCAGGGATTCCTGTTATTGAAGTGGTGAATACATTAGAAGAAGCAACTAAAAAGGCTTATGAAATTAGTAAAGAAAACGATATTATTTTATTATCTCCAGCTTGTGCAAGTTGGGATCAATTTAAGAATTTTGAAATTCGTGGGGATGAATTTATTCGAGTTGTAGAGAATTTATAAGAAAGAGGAAAAGATTCATGAGAGTTGTCGTATCTGGCGGAGGTACAGGAGGTCACATTTATCCTGCACTTGCATTTATGAGATATTTAGAAAAACAAGAAGAGGTAGAATATTTATACATTGGTACGAAACGTGGATTAGAAAGTAAAATTGTTCCACAAGCAGGATATGCATTTGAATCCATTAAAATCGAAGGGTTAAAGCGTTCGCTTTCATTAGAAAATTTAAAAACAGCCTACTATATGGTAACGAGTGTCATTAAAGCAAGAAAAATTTTAAAAGAATTTAAACCTGATGTTGTCATTGGGACAGGTGGCTATGTTTGTGCGCCTGTATTATTTGCCGCAAGTTTATTAAAAATTCCAACCATTATTCATGAACAAAATAGTGTTGCAGGAGTAACGAATAAATTTTTAGCAAAATGGGTGAATAAAATTGCGATTTGCTTTGAAGATGTGAAAAAAGATTTTGCATCTTACAGTGATAAAGTCGTTTTAACTGGAAATCCTAGAGGGCAGGAAGTTGTCGAAATTAAGAAAAATCCTGAATACTTAGCTTCTATTGGAGTTCAGACAGACTTACCAATCGTAGTAATTTTCGGTGGTAGTCGTGGTTCAGAGCGAATGAATGAAGTGTTTGTTGAGGCTTTAGAAGGATTTGCGGATAAAAATTATCATGTCATAATGGTTACAGGAGAAGTGCATTATGACAAAATCAACAATCAGATTACAAATTCAGAAAAATCATTGCCAAATGTTTCTGTTTTTCCGTATATTAAAGATATGCCACAACTATTCCAAAATGTAGATTTAGTCGTTTGTCGTAGTGGCGCAACAACTTTAACGGAACTAACAGCATTAGGATTGGCAAGTATTTTAATTCCAAGTCCATATGTAACAAATAATCATCAAGAAGCAAATGCTCGTTCATTAGTTGATCAAGGTGCAGCATCAATGATTTTAGAAAAAGAATTGAATGCTCAAACAATGTTAGCTGAAATTGATGACATTTTATTAGATTCTCATAAAAAAGAAGCAATGGCTGCTTCTGCTAAGAAGATGGGAATTACAGATGCAAGTTCAAGATTAACAAGTATGATTCATGAAATAATGTAGAAAGAAAATGGAGGAGTCTTATGAAATTTTTTAAAAAAACTTCAACTTCTTCGCCTCCTCCTATAGAGATAAAAGAGGAGATTCCGAAAAAAAATCTTTTTCAACCAATAAAACAATTTTTCCATTTTAATCGTTTAGAAATGAAATTTTTATGGTGGATTTTTCTAGCTAGTATGTTCTGGAGTATTTATTTTATTTCTCCTTTATCAAAACCAAAAGCAATATACGTATATGGGAATCGACAAGTGGAAGTCGAAACAATCCGAGAACAAGCCGGGATTAAAAAGGGAAAAACGATATGGGGTATCTTATCTGAACATGAAACGATTCAACAAAGATTAACAAAAAGAAATCCAAAAATTAAAGATGCTTCTGTTACTCTATCTGGTTTCAATACAATTCAATTAACGATTTTAGAAAATCCTGCTATTGGTTATTATGTTGAAGATGGAAAATATAATGAATTATTAGTGGATGGTCAAACGATTCAAATAGAGGAGCCTTCTAATAAAGAAGGATACCCAGAATTAGTAAATTTTGACGAAGAATCAAGAAATCAATTAGCGAATCAATTAGAAAAAACTTCACCTAGTGTAGTAAGTATGATTCGACAAATTCAATATGTAGATCCAGAAAAGAAACCATTAAAACTTCAAATTCGAATGAGAGATGGAATGAAAGTGATTGGAACTTTAAAAGATATTGGAGAAAAATTAAATTATTATCCAAGTATTTATAATGAATTACAAATGAAATCAGGAACCATTGATATGGAAGTCGGAATTTTTTACACACCAGATATTAATGCTCAATAGTAAAAGAAAATGTAAAAAAATTATTCAAATATTTTCTTAACAAGCAAGAAATATGGTAAAATAGAAAATGTATAGTTATTTATAAAATGTGAATGAAAAAATATTAGTAGGAGGTTTCAATAAACGTGAAAAATCAAGGAATTTATGTGAGTTTAGATATTG
>NZ_CAURVV010000049.1:0-11679 GCF_963528315.1 uncultured Granulicatella sp.
TTGATTAACTCTGGAGTCCATTTTGGTCCTGTTGGATTATTTGGATCGATTGGTTCTCCTGGAGTTGGTTTTGGATCATTTGGATTTACCGTTGCAGGTTTAACTGTTACAAGAACTTTATATTCTTGGTTAGTTGTTGCATCAGCATCAAACTTACCATCTGTTGGATAGTTATTTTCAACAACTGTATATCCTTTAGCTTTCAGTGCTTCAATTGTCGCTGTTACATCTGCAGATTTAGTGAATGGTTTTCCTGTGTCTCCAGTGTCAACAACTGATGTAGCTACTCCACCTTTTTCAGTCTTATCAGTTTCGCTATTTACTTCGATGAAGTGTGTCACTGCTACTTGAGAACCATCTTTAGTATAGATGATTGTTGTATCAGAAGTTGGATTTGTTGGAACTGGTGGTTCGTATCCTTTCGTTGGATCTTTCGGATCTTTTGGAGTTAACGGCTGTCCATTTGGTCCAACTGGTGTTGTTCCTGGTACGTAAGGAATCGTAGTTGTTGGTGTTCCTGGTTTAGATGGATCATCTGAGTTTGGATATTGTGGATTTTCAATTGTAGGAGGAGTAAATCCTTCTGGTACTACTGGCACAAATTTACCTAGTGCTTTGTAGACTACATTTTCCGTAATATCTTTATCAGTCGCATTAACATTTTTAACATCTTTCTTAGAAGAGTCCACATCACCTGTAGCAATATAACCCTCCACTTTAGGGAGTTCTGATTTACCTTCTAATGTAGTATCATCATTTGTAGCTTTCCATGGTCCATAAGTGAAGTCTCCTGTTACAGGATCAACTGTAATTGCACGTTTGAACTCTACTTTATTTGTGAAGGCATCTGCTACATTTGTTCCTTTTTTAGCTGTATCTGCAGGTTTTAGTTCACCTTCTACATCTGAGTATTTGTAGTTAATTGTACGAGTTACTTCTTCTTTACGAGCATCTTCCAATTTCTTGATTAACTCTTCAGTCCATTTTGGTCCATCTGGATTATTTGGATCGATTGGTTGATCTTTCGTTGGAGTTGGATCGTTTGGTTGTACTGTAATTGAATCAACTTTTCTGTACACTACAGTTTCAGTAAGGTCTTCACCTTCTGCTTGAACAGTTACTGCTGGCACAGTTTTCGTACTTGGAATGTGGTTCGTTACCGCAGGAATCTCTGTTTCTGTTGGAGATGTTACCGCTGGTAATTCTTGAGCAGATGTCCATTCTCCATAAGTAATCTCTCCTGTTACAAGGTTAACTGATGAAGTACGAGTGAATTTAACTTCTTGTTCCACAACTTTTTGATTTCCTGTTGTTGGATCAATTACTGGTGCTCCATTTTCAAATACATATTTAACAGTACGTTTAACAGTATCAGTATTCTTCAATTCTTTCACAGATGCAGGCCATTTTGGTCCATCTGGTTTAGTAGGGTCTACTGGTTGATCTGGTTCTGGTTTTGGATTGTCATCACTATTCGGTTTTGTTGGGTCGAATGATGGTACTTCCACAACTTTAGGAGTTAATTTAACTACGAACTCTTGATCAGTTGTTTTGTCAGTATCAAATGCAGTATTTGCTGTAGCTGCTTTGAATCCATCAGAAACTAATGTATACCCTTTAGCTTCAAGGCTCTTAATAACTTCATCAACTTTAGCCTGGTTAAGAGTAGTGAAGTTTGTACCTGATGCTCCAGTTTCTGTTAATGAATCTGCTACCGTAACATCTACTCCATTAGAAACTGTTTTAACTACTCCATTAGCATCTGATTCTACAAATTTAACAGTTGCACGTTGTTTTTCTGGTGTATATAACACTTCTACTGTGTAATCTGCCGCTTCTGCGTCGATTTCTGCTGTTTTATCTACAGCTACTTTATCAGGTGTGTATCCTGCTACTTTTGGTGATGGTACATTGTTGAATTTATCATCTTTAGCTTTTTCTGCATCAGATAATGTAATTGCATCATTAGATGTTCCACCTACTGGAGTCCATGGTCCAAATGTTACAATTGATTTTTGAGTATCTGTTGCATCTGCTGCGATTGCTTTATTTGTAATGTGGTCGTAGTAAACTACACGAGCAGCATATTCTTCTGGAGAATCATATCCACTCTTATCTAACACCGCTTTGTAAGTTGCGTATTCTGTTGGATATCCTTTAGCTGCTAATGTGTAATCGATTGTACGGTCACGTTCAAAATGAAGTGTTTCAGTCACTGTCGGTGCAGCCGTTGTTCCACGTTTATCTGCTGGTACATCGTCTGTACTTGCATATTTGTACTCGATTGTACGTGTTACTTCTTGAGTATCTTTAATTTTACGAGTAACTTTTTTGTGACGTAGGTAAACATTAAATGCTTGGTCTACTTCTTTATCGTCATCAAACTTACGTCCACCCTCAATAGCTGTACCTTGAGTATTGTTTGTATAGTCATCAGTTACTAATTCATAACCAAGGTCTTCATATTTCTTGATTGTTTTAGCTGTTGCATAAGGAATCGCTGTATGAGATTTACCTTGTAATTCTGGAACACCATACGTTGTTTTCGCATCCGCCCCTGTTGTAGGAGCAGTTGCTGCTGTTTGAACTTCAAGAATACGAGCATCCCCTGTTGCATCTAAGTCGATGTAAGTTACTTTAGCTTTTTGAGTATCAGCTTTGTAAACAACATACATATCGAAGTCATCTTTGTCGTCTGCACGAACTTCTGATACTAATGGTTCGTATGCTCCAACATCCTTCGTATTATCGGCTACTGGAGTATATAATCCTACAGGTTGTTTTCCATTATGGATGTGTCCCATCTTACCCTCAGCATTTGGTGTAAAGTCAGCTGTTACTACTTCAGCTGTGTATCCTTTAACTGTTGGTGAGATAATTTCTTTGAATTTAGAGTTTTGATTACTTGAAGCTGTCCATTTACCGATGATAATTGAACCTTGATTGAACTTTGTTCCCGCCGGAATCGTATCTCCAACTTTATAAACATGCCCTGTTGCATCTGTAACTTGGTTTGCAGTTACTAATTCTTTATCAGTTGTGCCTGCTTCAGAGAAAATCTTGTAATCACGAGTATAATCAATCGTTTGTTTTCGAGTAACTGGTGTGTTATCGATTGCTACGATTGGATCATTATCTTTGTATGAATCTTGACTTGATGGATTGTCATCAGCATTTTCGTATACATAATGAATTGTACGAGTGATTGAAGCTTTTGATTGTGGTTTAACGATTGGTGTATACGTAGCTTTACCGTAGTCTGTACCATACTGACTAGTCACAGGATCTCCATCTACTTTATTGTTATAGTCAACATCTGGTTGTTGTTTTGTTACTCCAGTTCCTTTTCCTACAAATTTAGGATGTGGTGTAAATGTGATTTCACCAGTATCTTGTTTTAATGTGTACGTACCTTCATTTTCAATAACGATTTCTGTATCAGTTACTTTAGTATAACGACGATGTACTGTCTCAACTGCACCTGTTTCTGGATCAATGTGAACCGCATCTGGAAGAGTAACATTCATTAAGTCCTCGAAAGTAGAAGTTGTACGAGTTCCTTTTGGAATCACATCATTATTAGCATTGTAAGTAGTCCCATTAAGTGTAATACTTCCACCTTTTGGAACTAGTTGATCTGCAGAAGTTTCATTCACAAGAGTTCCTTCAAATCTTGTTTGAGTTCCTGCTGGGATCGTATCTCCTTTAGCAAAAGTAGTTTTCCACGTTGTAATTTGAGCTCCACCTACTATTTTAAGTGGTGTAACAAGTTCATCACCTACTTGTAGTTTACTTCCTGCTGGTACAACTACATTAGCCCCATTACGGATTACTGTCGTGTCCTCTGTTGCTGTTGGTAAAGCTCCTTCTAATACCGAACCTGCTGGTACTGACCCTGTTGTGAATCTTGCATTACTTACAGTTACATTTCCTGTACCATTAACGGCAACTGGTGACGAAACATTACCTAACTTAGTTCCTGCTGGAATTTTATCTACTGGTTTATAAGTGACTGTTGTTCCATCTGTTAATGTTAACGTTGTTTCTTTATCAACTTTTGTATCCTCAGTATATAATTTTCCTGGTATTTCTTTTCTAGTTGCAAAAGTTGGTTTCTCACTTGTATTTAAAATATCAACTCGTTTAGAAGTTTCTACAGATTCATTTGTTACAGTTTCAACTGTTCCTTTTGTCGGAATTGAAGGATTAGATGATTGTGGTTTTCCTTGAACGTCTTCTGTAGTTGTATCTTCTCCTACTGGACGAACGTCAATAACAGTTGGAATATAACTTGTATCCATAGACTTGGCACCGTTATTTCCGTTGTTTACATTTTCTAAGACCTTATCTTTTTCTGCTAAAGTAGTACTTGTTAAAGATTCTCTAATAGTATCTTCTGTAGCTTCCCATCCAGTGTGACTTCCATTATTGTCCCATGCACGGATAGCTACCCCTTTAGCTCTACCTACAAACCCTTTTTCTGGTTCAAAAGTAATTTTTGTAAAACTTAAACTACCTTGTTTAGAATTTTTGTTTTCCGAAGAACCTTCATTTAGTTTATAAACTCCAACTTTATTTCCTGCTGTATCATATTCAGTATATTCAGATAAGTAGTATTCTGTTTTACCTGTTAATTTATTCAATACTTTAACAGCTGTACCAAGAGTATTTCCTCTCGCATCTTTAACGACTACCTCAGTACCGTTGTAAATTGTTTGACTTAGGTGATCTTTCACCTCAACTGTTTTACCTGTTGGTTCTTCAGATTTAACAACTGTATCATTTAATACCATCTTAGGTGCTGTATTATCATCAATTTGCGCCCATTGTTTATAGTTAGATTCAATTGTTTTACCACTTGCAGTAAACATAGCATTAGTTGGGAAATTCACTTCTTGTTTTTTCCCTTGATAATCTTTTGTTTCATGACGAGTTCCTCGAGGTTGGTGAATAACGTTCGCAACGAAGTCTTCTACTTCCCCTGAAGATGCTAATCCAGTAGGTAATCTTAAGTCATTTTTATCTACTGAAATACGTAAACGAACACCAAGATTATCTACTGATGTATTTAATAATTGCGGTGTATTTTTAAATGTAATGTCATAAGTTCCATCAGCATTAGCAGTTACTAATTCAGATGATTCGTAAAGATCAAATTTACCATTTCCGTTAAAGTCAACCCAGCCACGAACATAAGCTACATCATTATTCACACCACGATTAACTTTGATACCTTTCAAAATATATTCATTTTCACTTGCATGACGTAGAGTGTATTTAGTTGCTACTGCTGGGTCAAGAAGTTGTCCTTCACCTTCATCAGGCAAGTTCCCTACACCAAGACCACGTGTTGCTTGGTTATATAACCCTTTAATTGGTAAACCATCTCCACCTTGTAATGTATTAGCTGTAGATAGAATTTCACCATTTTTAATAGCTACTTGCGTTCCATCAGCCATACGAATGACAGGGTTTTTACCATCTAATAAATACGTTCCTGTTTGTCCTTTAGAGTTTGTAACCTGTGTTGTTCCACTAACCAGACTAACTTCTTTATAATCTTCTGAATTTACTAAGTCATCAAGTACCCAAGCTCCATTTGGCTCAGCTATTGTTGTACGGAAGTCTGTATCTGCAGGAACATCTCCTAAATATGGTTGTGTCGCAGTTACTTGCGTTCCATTTTTATCCTTATTAAAGTTACCGATGATATGTTGTGCTGAACCATAAGAAGCTGGTGCATCCCCTCCATCATAGATAACGAAACCGACTGTTGCAGATTGGCTACCATTGGCATTAATGTAAACCCCTAAGTTCTCAACATTTTGAGAAAGTCCTATAGGAAGATCATAACCATTATTTACACCTGAATCAAAAGGTCCGAACAATTGGCTACCATAACCTGTTTCTGTTTTATTCGTCCATTCAGAAAGTTTATAACCGGTAGATAATGGAGCATTTGTTTTTCTGTCGAAAGTATTTAAAAAGTTACCATTACCTTCTCTATTAGGGAATAAACCTTTTGAGTTTGTTTTATTTTTATTCAAACGCATGAATTCTTCCCAAGGTGTACCATCAGATTCGAACTGAGTGAACTCCGCCACACTTAAATCTTCTGA
Organism: uncultured Granulicatella sp.; assembly: GCF_963528315.1. Classification (GTDB taxonomy): domain Bacteria; phylum Bacillota; class Bacilli; order Lactobacillales; family Aerococcaceae; genus Granulicatella. Next base: position 6,120 of record NZ_CAURVV010000049.1, read on the forward strand.
ATCAACTGCAATAGCATTAACCGCTACTGGACGACCATTATATGTTGCTGACAACTGGAACTTAACCCCAACGTTACCACCATCATAAGCTGGAGCGAACGCAGTTAATCGTTCACGAGTTACCCCATTTGAATCTTCATATTTAGTTTCGAACCCTGCTAATCGTAAATGACTCCAGTTTGGATCTTGTCTTGTTACAATAACATCTTCACGTTGAACAACACCATCAACTGGACTTCTATTAATATTCTCAGGTTCACCATTAGCTTTATTTAGAGTATATGTTTCTGTTGTAACTTTTTTACGAGAAAGTGAACTTACTGTAGCACTTAATGTATAACCTTTTACCTTAGTTGGAACATCGAAACGCATTCCTTCTTGAAGAACTTCGAATATTTCATTATTTCCTCGTCCACTAGATTGGTTGTTTTGTACTTCATTTTTTACATCATTATATGTTTTCCACAAAGTATATTTAGCTAATCCAGATGCTAAAAATGCAGGATCATTCGTTTTCTTACCTACTAACTCGGGGTGTGTAGTCGACTCAAGAACGGTACGAACCATTGTAAAACGTCCACGTTCTTGACGTCCTTTTGAACTAGTGAAGTCAACCATAGCCGGATTGTTAACGTATTCAACAGCTCCTACTTTTGTTCCATCAGCATATGTAATAGACGCAGTAGCGAAGTCAAACCAGTTAATTGCTTCACGAAGTTGACTATAGTTTTTCTCACCAGCTGAACCATAAGCTACATCACCAATAGCAAAATTATATGTTTTACTACCATTTTGATCTACCTTACCATTAGCCAATGTTACAGTTGCTACAGCTGCACCTGTATTACCTTTTCGTTTAACTTCAATCTTATCATCAGCAGTTAAAGTTGGGTTTGCTGTACGAATTTCTTTTTCAATCGCACGCGCTTCTTCCTCAGTAATATCACCAACATTATTAACAACAACTTTATTAATAGGGTTGCTAATGTTTATCATACTACCTGCTGGATCTGCCAACACCGCAGAAACTTTTTCATCATGTCCTGCTGCTTTCATTGCTGTATAAACAGCCTCTAAAGCATTATTCACTTCTGAGCGTTGTTTGTTTAATTCTTCAGCTGTAACTGTTTTTGATTTTTCTAATTCATTTGCTTTTTCAATGGCTTTTTTAGCATTTTCAATTGCTTGAATTAAAGCATCTTTTACTTTTTCATCTTTAACAGTTTTTTCTGCGTAAGCTAATGCAGAAGTATTTAAAGCTTTTGCTTCGTTGACTGCTTTTTCTAAGTCTTCTTTTGCTTTTTCTACTTCTTTAGCAGCTTCTTTTTTCTCAGAGTCTTCTTTAGAATCTTTTTTAGTGTCTTCTTTAGCTTTCTCTTCAATTTTTTCTTCTGCTGTTTCTTTTGGAGTTTCAGTTGGTTTTTCTACCACTTCTCCTGCTGTTTCTGGAACAACTAATTCTGGCTTTTCTACTACTGGAGTAGGATTTGCTGTTGTAGTTGCTTCAGGTTTTACTGAAGTTGATTCCACTGCTGGAGTCGCTGCAGCTGTTGTTGCTGTCTCTTTCTCCGTCGGAGCCGTTTTTTCTGCAATCGTGTTTTGATTAGATTCTGTTTTGCCAACAGTTCCATTTCCTTCGGTTTTATCCTTCACTAATGCAGAAGCAGGCTCTGAAGAAGCTTGTTCATTGGCTTGAGCCGTTTGCCCGCCAGCAAATACTAATGCTGTACCAATTAATACACTTGCTGCACCGAAATGATATTTACGAATTGAGAAACGCTGTCTTAATCCATACCAATTAAACGATTTTTTACGTTTATTTCTCATAACTTTTTCCTTTCTGAATAAATCATAATTATATTTTTAACACTGTCCGAATACACTGCAAATACACTATCTGCATTTATACATTCTATCAAAAATTTCTGGAAACACAAAGCATTTTATGCATAAGTGATATAAATTATTTTTTTCGTTTGATACAGGAAAAATATATAATGTATAAAGATTTTTTCTGATTCGTGTATTTTTTTAAACAGATTCCTTTTTTCTTCCAAAAATTTTACCTTTCTGAGAAGGAATTATAAAAAGTAATTATACGAAAATGTCATTCTAACCTTTATGTTTTATAAAGAATTTTTATGTTTGTTTCTACTATCTTTATTGATACAACACGAAAAAAGTCGAAGAGTTTCCTCTTCGACTTTCTCGAATTTTACTTGCAACTATTTTTCATCTTTGAAGACTTGAGTAACAGTACGATCTACATATGCTGCAGATACTACTCCTTCAAACTCTTTTTTTCCTGCTTTTTCAAAAGCATGTGTGTTAACGATTTTCTGCATTGCCCCTTTGACGGTTGCTTCATCTAAGTTTTCTGCTGGCTTAGCAATAACCAAGTTTTTATGTTTTCCATCTGCATTTTTAAACACTAGTTTTAATTCTTTTGTTGTTGTCATATTTTTCCACTCCTTTTCTTAATTATCCAATTGTATGACGGTAATGAGATACAACTGTTACATAGCTAACTGTCTCTTTCATCAATGTTTTCAAAGCTTCTCCAATTTCTTTTACTGCTGCTTCGTCTGCTGTTTCAATTAGATTTGGTAAACTTTTGATTCGTTTTGCTTTTCCTCTTTCCTCATCCATATGAAACACTTCTAATGTTGATTTTTGAAATACTTTTGCCATTTTCTTTTCCTCCTGTTTGTTTTTTTGTAGTGTCATGACTTCCTACACTATAAAAAGAAAATAACGGATGAATTTTACCCCTGTTCACTTAATTTATTATTAACGATTTCTTGAATCGCATCATAGTCATATCCTTCTTCTTCCAGACGTTGTCTTCTCTCTTCTCCATTTCCCCATAATCCAAGAATCACTTCATCTGCGATGTCTTCATTCGTTTTCTCAAGTAACGGATTCTTTTCCTCAGGTGTGGGTTCCTCATTATAGGATATATTCTCATTTTCTTCTGTTCCCATTCTAGAAAGCATTTCCTCTACTGTGCTTCCTAACTGTGCGAATTCATTCATTCGCATGACAAAATAATCTTTCACACTTTCAGTAGTTCCTCCATGTAACGCTAGGCTTCTATGCGGACAAGAAGTTGGAACAAACTCATGATGAAGTCTCACAGTATCCGTCGTAATAGAGAGTCCATAATAGAGTAAATCTTCCGTTGCTTGCATCAAAGTAATATCTTCATTTTGTAAAAATTCTTCGTCCGTGACTTTCATACTTTCACAAACTTCATATCCAATCGAACGAATATTACTCCACCAATCACCAGTATGATAGGCGATATTATACGTATCTACCACTCTCACAATTGCATCTCGATTACAATAATAATGGGCAATTCCTAACGATTTTTCACGGTATCTTAGCCATTCGATATACTGCTCTGGTGTCATAGAACCTGCATCATTATGAATCACTACAAACTCAACCCCTACTAAACGTCCACTATTTCCCATTAATGTTTCATTGATTTTTTCAACCATTTGACTCTCCTCCTTGAATCCATTGTTGATATTTCTTTTGAATTGCTTGTCGATCACGATAATATTTACTCTTGCAACGTCCTTCAAGTTCAGCCAATTCTTTAATAGAATCCGATTGTTCTAGGAACAACTCCAATGTTTTCTTCTGTCTTGGAGTTAGTAATTCGTACAGTTTTCCTAATTCTTCACTCGTCTCCAATTGACCTTGAATATCAATATCGCTTCCTAGCATAAACTCCAGACTCTCGTCACTACATTCTCGCATCTTTTGCTGATTTTCTTTTGAAAATTCTCGCAAACAAATCCATGTAAACCCTCGTTTGATATAGGCTGCATAAATATATCGTTGTTCTTCTAGAGGATTCCCTCCTAATCTTTGAAAAGTTTCTAATATTAGTATTCTTCCTAGCTGTAGTAAGTCTTGATATTCTGAATTCGTATTCGACACATGGTAACCTCTTAACACAGAATATAATACTGGTTCAAATGTTTGAAGATATTCTTCACTCCATTCTACTGGCATTTCCCAATACTCCATACTCCTCTCTCCTTTATTGCTTTTACAAGATCTTGTTACTAAAACTGTACGATAAATAACGGATTAAAACAAAATTCGTTTTTGCGTATTTTCAATGTTAATCGTAGAATTTCATCTTTTTTCCCTTTCATTATTATTTTTTTCTTAAAATTTGTGATATTTTTCACTTTTTAATTTATTTTTTGCCGGTTTTGTTATAAAATAAAAGAAAAAAGCATTGGGAGGTAATTATAATGTCAAACATTGTTATTGATTTCAACCGTAGTTGTGATGCTAGTATTTTCGAAACTTGTATAGAACATCAAGTTCCTGAAATTACTCGAGATATTGTTTTGTTGTACGATATTAGCGATGACCCTCGAACCGACTGCAACAGCATCATTGTCACCCGTTCTGGTCAGTGGTATATCACGCGCCAAACAACCTCTCAACTATTCGATTTATTACAAGAAAACACCCCTATCTCTTATACTCTCGCTAAAGAAATTACGAAAAAGTTTTCTACTATTCGTAAAAAGATACCGTATTGTTTTGACGATTTTCTTTATTTTCCTATTTATACTTTTTCAGATCATCATCATTGGTGTGGCTATCATCATTGCATTGATAAACAAAAGGTCGGAGACACTCTTCATTTATACTTTGATCAATCCTTAGAAATTATTTTGCCTTATAAATATTCCACCGCTATTTTAAATACTCAAACTTTCGATTCTCTTTTAAACAGTAACAAAGAATTTCATATGCACTTCTTCCAAAATTACCCAATTCATCAGTCTTCTACTAAAGAACAACTGTCTATTACTCGTTTTTGTCAATTTTTCATTCCTATTATTTTAGAATATATTAATAAAGTATCTCCCGGTGAAATAGATGCAAAAACTTGGGAGGAAGTCTTGAAGCATTTTGTAGAATGTTAAGGGTATTGGAGATAAATTGAAGCACAAAAAAAGATGCTTAACACTTTTAGTGTTAAGCATCTTTCCGATTTTCTTACATCTTATTTTTTGCGTAGACGTTCGATATCTCTTGCGATTTCTACTTCTTCATTTGTTGGAATATTTAATACTGTTACTTTCGCATTGTCTGATGAAATAATTGCTTCTGAACGAGTGTTGTTACGTTCTTTGTCAATGTCACATCCGAACCACGTAATTCCGCTAATGATTAAGTCACGGATTTTAATTGAGTTTTCACCGATACCTGCTGTAAATACAATCGCATCTACACCATTCATTACGGCAATGTATTGACCAATGTATTTTTGAACACGATCTACGAAGATTTCCATTGCTACTTTAGCATCTTCATTTGTTGCTGAAGCATTGTCAATATCACGCATATCGCTTGATAAACCTGATAATCCTAATAAACCAGATTTTTTATTTAAAATGTCAACCATTTCATTGATATCTGTAATGTTTAATTTGTTCATTAAGAATGCTACTAATGAAGCATCGATATCTCCTGAACGAGTACCCATTGTAACCCCTGCTAATGGAGTGAATCCCATAGA
>NZ_CAURVV010000050.1:0-11208 GCF_963528315.1 uncultured Granulicatella sp.
ATATAAAAAATCCTGTCGGTGATTTCTCACCAACAGGATTTGTCGAACAACCGAAAAATCCGTTAATCATTCCCGATTAACGGATTTTTCATTATCAATCGGCGTAATTGCCGCCTTCTACTCCAAAGTATTCTTCTAGTGTTTGTTTTGATGTGTAGATTTTTTCTGCGATATCGCCTACATATCTTATATGCCACGCTTCTGCTTGATAACCCGTAATTGCTTCTTTTCCTTCTTGGAATCTTACAATAAAGCCATATTCATGAGCATGGCTATGCAACCATTCAATAGCTTTCTTATCTTGAGGATTTTCTCCTAATAATCCGCCAGCCCCGTTTAAAATATCAAAAGCTAGGCCAGTTTGATGTTCGCTATATCCTGGACGAGCAGAATAAGTATCTGCTGCTTCTTTTCCATCTTTATTCACATAGTTTTGATAAAGTTGAGTTTGGTACTCATAGGAACGAAATCCACTATATTGATTACTAATACTGAATCCCAACTCTTGCATTTTTTGAATCAGTTCTCTAACTTTTTCTCCTGCAATTGGATTTTCTCCTGGATTATAGTCAGCAGGAAGTTTATGTTTCTTGTTAACAACCATTTGAATGCCTAATGATAAATCTGCTTCTCCATTACTTTTTTTAGTTGTTACAGTAGTCTGTTCAGTTGTAGCAGTTGCTTGAGTCGTTTCTGTTTTGTTTTCTGTTGTTGTAGAGTGACAAGCAGTTAAAAATGCTAAACTTACCACTGCATAAATGATTTTTTTCATGATAATCCCCCTTTATTCATATTATTTATTGTAGCACAGATATTGAAATGAAAAAATGGTGGATTAAAAAACATGAAAAACATGAATGTTTTTATTCGTAATGATATAAAACGTTCATAAATTAACCGTTTTCTAATGAAAAACTACTTGAATTTTATTTAGTTCGTGGTATAGTAGCTATTAAAAAATTACAGATTCTAGGAGGTCTCCATTATGTCCATGTGGGAAACGAAGTTTCAAAAAGAAGGTTATACGTTTGATGATGTACTATTAATTCCAGCAGAAAGTCATGTGCTGCCAAATGATGTGGATTTACAAGTACAACTTGCAAAGAATTTATTATTAAAAATTCCATTGATGAGTGCGAGTATGGATACTGTTACAGATTCAACAATGGCGATTGCGATTGCACGTCAAGGTGGGTTAGGAGTTATTCATAAAAATATGTCGATTGAAGCGCAAGCCGAAGAAGTACATAAAGTGAAACGTTCTGAAAGTGGAGTTATTTTGAATCCATTTTTCTTAACTCCAAAACATTCTGTACAAGAAGCAGAAGAATTGATGGCGAAATATCGTATTAGTGGGGTTCCAATTGTGGAATCATTTGACAATCAAAAATTAGTTGGTATTTTAACGAATCGTGATTTACGTTTTATTACGGACTATTCTATTGAAATTGAAGAAGTGATGACAAAGGAACCATTAATTACTGCACCTGTAGGAACTTCTTTAAAAGAAGCAGAAAGTATTTTACAAAGACATAAGATTGAAAAACTTCCTCTAGTAGATGAAAAAGGAAATTTATCAGGATTAATTACGATTAAAGATATTGAAAAAGTGATTGAATTTCCTAATTCGGCGAAGGATGAACATGGACGATTATTAGTAGCCGCAGCAGTCGGTATTACTTCGGATACTTTTGAACGAGCGAAAGCGTTACTCGAAGCAGGAGCAGATGCGATAGTCATTGATACAGCACATGGACATAGTGCAGGAGTTATCCGTAAAATTAAAGAAATTCGTGAAACATTCCCAGATGCAACGTTAATTGCAGGAAATGTTGCAACAGCTGAAGGAACTCGTGCTTTATTCGAAGTGGGAGTGGATGTTGTAAAAGTAGGGATTGGACCAGGTTCGATTTGTACAACTCGTGTAGTAGCAGGTGTAGGTGTACCACAAGTGACTGCGATTTATGATGCTGCGACCGTTGCAAGAGAATATGGAAAAGCGATTATTGCAGATGGTGGTATTAAATATTCTGGAGATATTGTAAAGGCAATTGCTGCTGGTGGGCATGTTGTGATGTTAGGTAGTTTATTAGCAGGAACGGATGAGTCTCCAGGTGAATTTGAAATTTATCAAGGGCGTCGTTTTAAAACATATCGTGGAATGGGTAGTTTAGCTGCGATGGAAAATGGATCGAGTGATCGTTATTTCCAATCGAAAAATGAAGCGAATAAGCGTGTTCCAGAAGGAATTGAAGGTCGTGTAGCATATAAAGGTGCTGCGAGTGATATTATTTATCAAATGATTGGTGGTTTGCGTTCTGGTATGGGGTATGTTGGAGCGCATAATTTAGAGGAGCTTCGTGAAAATACGCAGTTTATTCGTATGAGTGGTGCTGGATTGAGAGAGAGCCATCCACATGACGTACAAATTACAAAAGAAGCGCCTAATTATTCTGTCCAGTAATTACGTAAATTGGACTTTGTCTAGCTGTAGCAAGGGACGCTAGTAACCTCGCCTTGCGAGTCTCATTGTTAAGGCTACAGCAAAAAGTCTATTTATTTCTTTATTATTTAAAAAAATATAAAAATTATGAGCATTCTAGTTTAGAATTATTCTATTCTGTGATATACTTTATTCATAAAGGAGGAATGACAAATGTCAAAAGAAAAAACAAAATTAGTATTAAATCAATTAGTAGCTGACTTAAGCCAACAAGCAGCAATTATTCACCAAGTACACTGGTATATGCGTGGACGTGGATTTATAACATTACACCCAGCAATGGATAAATTAATGGATGAAATTAACGCTCAATTAGACGAAGTATCAGAACGCTTAATCATTATTGGGGGAGCACCATATTCAACATTACGTGAATTTGCAGATAACACTAAGATTCAAGATATTCCTGCATCTTACGAACGTTCAATTGATGAATGGGTAAGACATTTATTAGTAGGATATGAATACTTAATAGGTTTATACCAAGAAGGTATAGAAACAGCTGGAGAAGAAGGCGATGATGTATCACAAGATATCTGCATCGGTTTCAAAGGCGATATTGAAAAAATCATTTGGATGTTACGTGCACACCTAAACGAAGCACCTGGAATCTAATCAATTCAAACAAAAAAAGGATGAGTCACTCATCCTTTTTTTGTTTGGAGTTATACAATCATTTGAAAGAAATTCATCAAAAGTATAGAATAGTTTAAGAGAAAATGATTTAGAAGAAATAGATACATGATAAAAGGAGGATGAGATGAATTCAAAGGCGTTTTATCAACAAATGTTTGCGATTGCGATTCCGGTTGCGTTGCAAAGTTTATTAACTTCATTTTTGAACACATTAGATACGATGATGATTTCCTCTCTTGGAGATGCGAGTATTGCGGGTGTGGGCTTAGCGAATCAGGTATTTTTCTTATTTACATTGATTTGTTTTGGGATTAACACAGGTTCTTCAGTTTTATTCGCTCAATATTGGGGTGTGAGGGATGTTCCTCAAGTTCGAAAAATTAATCAGGCAAGTTTAATGTTGTCTACAGCGATTTCTGTGGCATTTATGCTTGTTGCCATGTTATTCCCTTATGGGATTTTAGAATTATTTACGAAGGACGCAGCAGTTGTTCAAGCAGGTGGTGACTATTTACGTGTAGCTGCTTTAACATATGTTATAACGGCATGGAGTTTTTCTTTAGGTAGTGCTTTAAGAAGTACCGGAAATCCAAAAGTTCCATTAGTGGCAACGATGAGTAGTTTTGTCGCCAATGCTTTCTTCAATTATATTTTTATTTTTGGGAAATTAGGATTGCCAGCAATGGGAGTTGTAGGGGCAGCATTAGGAACGGTTGTAGCGAGATTGATTGAAATTGGCGTGTTAGTGTTTGTTATCAAACGATATCAAGGTCCACTTCAAATTCCGATTCGACATTTGCAAAAGATTCCGAAAGAATTTTGGACGGTCTATTGGAAGACAACTTTACCAGTGATTGTCAATGAAACATTCTGGGCGTTAGGGCAAGTATTTTATAATGCAGCTTATGCGATGGTAGGAACGCAAGCAACTGCAGCGGTGCAAATTGCGGTTGCGATTCAAGGCTTAGCCTTTGTTATCGTCCGTGGACTAGGAAGTAGTTGTAGTATTATGCTTGGGCAAAGTATTGGGAAAAATAAAATTGATCAAGCAAAAAAAGATGCGAATCGATTTATTATTTTATCCATTATAACGGGTGTAATCATTGGTGCTATTGAAAGTCTAACTCCACAATGGACATTATTATTATTTGGGCATATTAGTCCAGAAGTGTATAGCCTCGGTCAACAATTATTACAAGTGATGGGTATTATTTTTGTTTTAAAAACAATTAATTCCATTATTGTTGTAGGAGTATTAAGAGGTGGTGGCGATACTCATTATGGAATGAAATTAGAAATGAGTTGTGTTTGGTTAGTCGGCGTCCCATTATCTCTTTTAGCAGCAGGAGTGTGGCATTTACCAGTTACTCTAGTTGTCATTTGTGCAGGAATGGAAGAAGCGACAAAAGTAGTCGTCGGACTTTATCGTGTTTATTCACAAAAATGGATACATCGCTTAGTTCAAGACTAGTCAATCCGTTTCATTTATGGTAGAATATTTGTCAGACAGTTCGTAACCATCCTGTCTATAAACAAAACTAGGGCTTATTTGAACATGAAATGATCAATAGATTCCTGGAAAACGATGGTGTTTTTCAGGAATTTTTTTATGTCTAAATAGTCCGGAAAGAAGGAATAACAATGAGAAAAAACGAAGAAATGGGAGAAATTACACACTTAGGAAGTAAAACAGTTTATCGTGATGATTATGCACCAGAAGTGCTAGAATCATTCCCAAATAAACATCCAGAAAACGATTATTTTGTAAAATTTAATTGTCCAGAATTTACTTCCTTATGTCCAATTACAGGTCAACCTGACTTTGCGACAATTTATATTAGTTATGTTCCAGGAGAACGCATGGTAGAAAGCAAGTCTTTAAAATTATACTTATTTAGCTTTAGAAATCGTGGAGATTTCCATGAAGACTGCATGAATATCATTATGAAAGATTTAGTAAAATTAATGGATCCAAAATATATTGAAGTTTGGGGTAAATTTACACCACGTGGAGGAATCTCTATTGATCCATATTGCAACTATGGAAAACCAGGAACTAAATGGGAACAAGTTGCAGACCACCGTATGATGAATCATGATTTATATCCTGAAAAAGTGGACAACCGTTAAGGAGAATCGTGATGAAATTAGTATTATTAAGTGGTGGAGTCGATAGTTCGACTGCATTAGCGCTTGCTTTAAGTCAAGATCCTCAAGTTGAAGCTATTTCATTTTCATATAATCAAAAGCATAAGGAATTGGAATTAGAAGCTGCACGAAAAATTGCAGCGTATTACAAAGTTCCGTATCAAATTTTGGATGTTACTTCTGTGTTTTCTGGAAGTAAATCTTCTTTAAATGCTGGAAATGATATGGAAGTAAGTACAGGAGATTATGCGACTCAAACAGAAGCGAATACCGAAGTGGAGTTTCGTAATGGAATTTTTATTTCGATCTTAGCAGGAATTGCGATGCAAAAAGGCGCTTCTGAAATTTATTTTGGGGCACACTTGGATGATTCAGGAGTCATTTATCCAGATTGTTCACCTGAATTTATTGAAGCGATGAATCAGGCTGTTCAATTAGGAAGTGGTGGCAAAGTTCGATTGACAGCTCCATTTGGACAAGTGAAAAAGAAAGATATTGTCGCAAAAGGAGTCGAATTAGGTGTTCCTTATGAATTGACGTATAGTTGCTACAATGGCGTGTATCCTCCATGTGGGAAATGTGGAACTTGTATTGATCGAAACAAAGCCTTTTTAGCAAATGGATTGGAGATTTTATAGTGAATAAAAAACAAATTAGATTATTAACACAAAATACTTTAATAGGGGCATTATATGTTGTTTTAACATTAATTAATCCTATTTCTTACGGGATGTTTCAATTCCGTTTATCAACTTTATTAATGGGTGTGCCATTTTATAAACCGCAATTGTCATTAGGGATTTTAATCGGTGTAATGATTAGTAATATTCCAAGCCCTCTTGGACCGATTGATATTTTATCTGGATTTTTAATTCAGTCAGTGAGTTTATATGTTTTTAACCGTATTTTCAAAAATTCTTATGTGAAGAGTGCTGCATATGGAATTTGGTGTGGTTTTGTAGTAGCCGCAGCATTGTATTACTCATTACAAGTGCCATTCTGGCCTAGCGTATTTGGCGTAGCTGTGTCTAATATTTTATTTGCCTTCTTAGGTACTTTTATTGTTGAAAAATTCTTAAAAGGATTTTTAGATAAAACAGTAGTTGAATAGAAAACGATGAATATACTTCGAAACGTAATAGTGTTTCGAAGTCTTTTTTTGTTTGAACGTATGAGCTAAATGATGAAAGAAAAATTTTGTGTTAGCGAGGTCGCCAGCAGCCTCGTAAGCGAGTCTCATGGCTAAAATTTGAGCCTTGGTCTCAAATTTTACCTGTCATGGAAGCCAGGTGTGACTTCCATGACTTTCGCAACAAAAATTTTTCTTTCATCGTTTAGCTAAATTTTAAAACGTAGTGTAATTATTTTTTAGGAACTAATACATTTCAGTGAAAAAACGCAAAAATAATATAAAAGAAAGCAGAAAAATCTTTTTGTAGCGAAAGCAATAGAAACCAAGGGTTGGTTTCTATTGCAGGTAAAAATCGAGACCAAGGCTCGATTTTTAGCCAAGAGACCCATAGGGGCTACTGGCGACCTCTCAAACAAAAAAGCATTTTTCTGCTTTCTTTTATTACGTGTTCAAAAAACATTGACAGAAAGATAAAAGGAGTGTAAAGTTATAAAACGTAAAGATTACGTTTTATAGAAGAGGGAGATAGAATGAAAATTCATAAAAAATCATTACTAATTGGGAGTGCAAGCCTTGTTTTATTGGGAGGTTGTTCACTTTTTAATAATCAAAACACAAGTCAGCAAACAGAATCAGAAACGACAACAACAGAAATTTCAAAAACTGATTTAGCAAAATTTGAGAAAATTGCTGAAAAAGTAAAAGAAAACAAACCAAAAACAATTGTGGGAGAAGTATTCGAAAATGGATACTTAAAAAAACATGGAGATCACTATCATTTTGTATACGGAGCTCCACCAGCAGATGCTATCTATGAACAAAAAACTTCTACTACGAAAGCCATTAGTTCTGCAGATGACGGATATGTGTTTAATCCAAATGACATTGTAGAAGAAAATGAAATGGGATATGTCGTTCGTCACGGAGATCATTACCATTTTATTTATAAAAATAATGCCCAACAAACACTTGCTACAACAATGGCTACAAATCCAGTAGCACATGAACATCATGAAGAAGTTGAAGATGGTTATGTTTTTGATAAAAAAGATGTTGTTAGTGAAACTGAATCAGGGTATATCGTTCGTCATGGAGACCATTTCCATTATATTTATAAAGATAAAGAAGGAAATCCTGTAGTAACTGCTGAACATCACGACCACGAAAGTGAACACCATGATCATGAGGGAGAGAAACATGAGCACGAAGGTGAACACGATGATCATGACCATGATGGGTATGTATTTGATAAGAAAGATATTGTAAGTGAAACAGCAGAAGGTTATGTAGTTCGCCATGGTGACCACTTCCATTTTATTTATAAAAATCAAGTGAATCCTGAAAGCACACAGCCTGATACTGTTACATCAACGATTGGAAAAGTTGAAAAGGTAGAAAAGGAACTACATGGTTTAACAGGAGGAAGTGCAACAAAACCTACAACTCCTGAAACAAAACCAAACACTGAAGCTCCAACTACACAGCCAAAAGAAAAACAATTTGCCGGAATTCATTATAGAACGAGCGATGGATTTTTATTTGATGGAAATCATATTATTGGTACATCAGGAGAAAATTTATTAGTAGCGCATAATGGAAATATGAAAGATATTCATGTGATTCCATTTGAACAATTAGTCCATACAAAATGGGAAAATTTAATTCCAAAAGAACATCTAGAAGCAGCTAAAGCACGCTATAATGGGACTGCAACGGCACCTAAAGAGGAACATCACCATGATTATTCAACGAAACCTGCAGAAATGAGTGAGTTAGATAAAAAAATCGAAGAAAAAATTGCAGGTATTATGAAACAATACGGTGTAAAACGTGAAAGTATTGTAGTCAATAAAGAAAAAAATGCCATTATTTATCCACACGGAGATCACCATCACGCTGATCCAATTGATGAACATAAACCAGTTGGAATTGGGCACTCTCATAGCAATTATGAACTCTTTAAACCAGAAGAAGGAGTTGCTAAAAAAGAAGGGAATAAAGTTTATACAGGTGAAGAATTAGCAAGTGTTATAAAATTATTGAAAAATAATACATTTAACAACCAAAACTTTACATTAGCAAATGGACATAAACGTGTGTCCTTCAGTTTCCCACCAGAATTAGAGAAAAAATTAGGAACAAATATGATGGTGAAACTAACGACTCCAGATGGAAAAACGATTGAAAAATTATCAGGAAAAGTATTCGGTGAAGGTGTCGGTAATATTGCTAATTTTGAATTAGATAAACCATATTTACCAGGAGAAACATTTAAATACACGATTACTTCAAAAGATTATCCAGAAGTAAATTATGAAGGAAGATTTACAGTTCCATCATCATTAGCTTATAACATGGCAAGCCGTACGATTTTCTATCCATTCCATGCGGGGGATACTTATTTAAGAGTGAAACCTCAATATGCAGTACCAAAAGGGACTGATGCTTTAGTCAGAGTATTTGATGAATTTCATGGAAATGCGTACTTAGAAAATAACTACAAAGTGGGTGAAATTAAACTCCCTATTCCAAAATTAAATCAAGGAACTACGATGACAGCAGGAAATAAAATTCCGGTAACCTTCATGGCAAATGCTTATTTAGAAAATCAATCATCTTATATTGTAGAAGTGCCGATTTTAGAGAAAAATAATCAAACAGAAAAACCTGGAGTTTTATCACAATTTAAAGGACATGAAACAGAAGAAACTTCTAAACCTGTCGAAAAAGGTGAAGAATCACCAAAAGAAACTGGAAAAGTAGAAGAAACTTCAAAACCAAATGGAAAAGATGAAGGAAGTTCAACACCAACAGGCGAAGGACTAAAACCTGAGACAGAAAAACCAAATGAGAATCCTATTTCTGAACCAGGACTAGAAGAATCACCAGCAGTAGATCCAGTACAAGAGAAAATCGCAAAATTTGCTGCTAGTTACGGATTAGGATTAGATAGTGTCATTTTCAATATGGATGGAACAATTGAATTACGTTTACCTAGTGGAAAAGTCGTTAAAAAGAATATGGCAGATTTTACAGGAGAGGCATCACAAGGAAATGTTGAAAATAAACCATCTGAGAATGCAGAAGTGCCTACTGGGAAAGTTGAAAACCAACTAACGGAAAATAAACCAGCAGATTCTTTACCAGAGCCTCCAAAACCGAATGAAAAACCTGTGAAACCAGAAAATTCAACAGATAATGGAATGTTGAGTCCTGCGGGAAATGTAGGAACTGATCCAATACTAGAACCAGGACTAGAAGAAGCACCAGCAGTAGATCCAGTACAAGAGAAAATCGCAAAATTTGCTGCTAGATACGAATTAGGATTAGATAGTGTTATCTTTAATATGGATGGAACTATTGAACTACGTTTACCAAGCGGAGAAGTTGTTAAAAAGAATATGTCTGATTTTACAGCATAATATATTGATGGAAAACGTCTAAATCGATGAAAAGATTTAGGCGTTTTTGGTTATATGAGAATAGAACGTATAGGCTAAAAGATGAAAGAAAATTTTGTGTTAGCAAGGTCGCCAGCAGCCTCGCATGCGAGGCTCATGGCTAAAATTCGAGCCTTGGTCTCGAATTTTACCTGTAATGGAAGCCAGGCGTGGCTTCCATTACTTTCGCAACAAAAATTTTCTTTCATCGTTTAGCTGAATTATAAAACGTAGTGTAAGTCTTTTAAGTCTTTTTTAACAAAGTTTACTGAAGAAATGAAAAAACTACTATCAAAAGTCGCTCAACCAGTTTGAAATGTTCTCGATTTATGCAATCTTACTAGAAATCTTAGAGTTATGGAGAGCCAATTTTCAAGTGAATGTGACGTATTCTTGGAAGTAAGGTAAGAGGCGTTTGATAGGTCGTAAATCGAAAAAAGTCCATGTTTACAATAAAGAAAAAAATGTGTTAAACTGACGGTAGTTAAGGGGTTTCAAAAAAACAATGACTATGTATATATAGTTAATGAAAGTAATAAAGCACTTCATTAGCCTTTTTTAGCTGGTCTCGTGTTTAGAAAACAAAGAAATAAATCAAGTGTATAAGTAAGCGAGTAAACTTATTAGCTAACAAATTTAAGTTTGTAGAGGTTTTGGAAGATGATATTTCATGAATTTGGTGATAAAAAATTTCCACATATATTATTGATATACGGGGGAGGTAATTCCTGGTGGAATTATCTTCGGCAAGCGCGTATATTATCCGATAAATATCATGTGATATTACCAACACTTAATGGTCATGGAGAAGAATATCAAAAAGAGTATATTTCAACTGAAAATTCCGCACAGCAAATTATGGACTATATAAAAAATTATTGCGATGGAAAATTGTTTGCTGTGGGTGGTGTTTCTTTGGGAGGTCAAATTGCCATTGAGTTATTATCGCTAAATAGTGATATAGCTCAGAAAGCAATAATAGACGGTAGTATTTGTATTCCTCAGCCAAAGCTGGCAAGGGTTAGTACAATTATTGTAAAATTATTCGGAAAACTTATGTTTAGCAAATATGCAAGTAAAATTCAGTTGAGTTTAATGAAAAAAATTTATCCCGATATGGCTTATTCGCAAGAAATAGAAAGCTATTATATGGAGGATATGCCAAGGATTCCGATTAAAACATTGGTGACTATGTATCAAACATATATGGGAGAATATAGGCTTAAAAATTCTATTACAGAAAGCAAAGCGCAGGTTCTATATATTTATGGTGAAAAAGAAATGAGTTGCGTTAAGGAATCTGCTAAGCTATTTCAAAAAATGCATCCTAATTGTACTGTATATGAAGC
>NZ_CAURVV010000051.1:0-11180 GCF_963528315.1 uncultured Granulicatella sp.
TATAAAAAATCCTGTCGGTGATTTCTCACCAACAGGATTTGTCGAACAACCAAAATAGAAAAGACTCTTATAGTAGTAAGCGTAAAAGTTGCCTAATTGGCAACTTTTACTAGGAACTTTCGAGACCTTAGGCTCGAAAGTTAGGCATGAGACTCGCTTTTGCGAGTCTGCTGCCGTCCTTTACTACTATACAAGAGTCTATTTCGAATTCTTAAAATGTTTTTTGAACCTTCAACATATTTGTTGAACCTGTTTCTCCAACTTTAAGACCGGCTGTAAGAATTAATAATTCTCCTTTTTCAGCAAATCCTTTTTCTAATACGATATCATTTGCAAGCTTAAACATTTCATCAGTTGATGCAGGTCTATCAATAACAAAAGGTTGAACACCCCATACTAATGCTAAAGCACGTTGTTGACGTTCAGTGTATGTCACAGCCATAATATTTGCGCTTGGACGATATTTAGAAATCATTTTTGGAGTATGACCAGATTGAGTTGCAGCTACAATTGTTTTAATATCTAAGTTTTTAGCTGTATGCGCTACAGAACGAGCAATTGCTTCCGCTACATCTGATGCATCATAAGTTTTTAATTTAAATTTATCTTGTCCACGTAATTCACGTTCAGTACGTACACAAATGCTTGCCATTGTTTTAACAGCTTCTACTGGGTAGTCCCCTGCTGCAGATTCACCAGATAACATTACAGCATCTGTACCATCGAAGATAGCATTTGCTACGTCCCCTGCTTCCGCACGAGTTGGACGTGGGTTACGTTGCATTGAATCTAACATTTGTGTAGCTGTGATTACTGGTTTACCACAAGCATTACATTTCTTAATTAAAGCTTTTTGAACGATTGGAACTTCCTCTGCAGGAATTTCAACACCCATGTCTCCACGAGCAACCATTAAACCATCAGATAAAGCTAAGATTTCATCAATGTTATCAATACCTTCTTGGTTTTCAATTTTTGGAATAATTTGAATATGAGTTGCATTGTGTTCTTCTAATAAATCTCTGATTTCTTGAACGTCAGATGCACGACGAACGAAACTTGCTGCGATATAGTCAATATCATTTTCAATACCGAAGATAATATCTGCTCTATCTTTTTCAGTGATTCCTGGTAATTTAGTACTTACTCCTGGAACGTTAACACCTTTTTTGTTTTTAACAACACCGCTGTTATTTACAACTGTTACGATTTCGCCATTAGCATGGTCAATTTCTGTAACAGTTAAACCTACTAAACCATCATCGATTAAGATAGTAGATCCAACTTTAACATCGTTAATTAATTCTGGATAAGTAATAGAAATTTTTTCTTTTGTTCCTAAAACTTCAGTCATTGAAATACGTAATACATCGCCAGTGAAGAATTCTAAAGCTCCACCTTCCATATCATGTGTACGAATTTCAGGTCCTTTTGTATCTAATAAGATAGCAATCATTTTACCAGTTTCTTGACGTACTTTTTTGATATTGTTAATACGTGCTAAATGTTCTTCATGGTCACCATGAGAGAAGTTTAAACGTGATACGTTCATTCCTGCTTCAGCTAATGCTGTTAATTTTTCAATTGATTCACTTGCTGGTCCAATTGTACATACAATTTTAGTCTTTTTCATAAAAAATTACTCCTTAATTAAAATGAAATTTCTTTATTTAATTGATATAATTCTAAGTTTGGAACATGTTTACCATTTGCTAATGTTTCTACGATGTCGTTATAAACAACTTCTTCGCCACGAACACCAACGCAAACGCCGCCAACGCCTTCTTTTAATAAATCGATGGCTTTTGCACCTAAACGGCTTGCTAATACACGGTCACGAGCAGTTGGTGAACCACCACGTTGAACGTGTCCTAATACTGTTACACGAGTGTGGAAATCATCATCATACTCCCATAATTTTTTAGCAAATTCATCGCCACTCATTACCCCTTCAGCTAAAAGGATAATTGTATGTTTTTTACCATTTAGACGACCACGTTTTAGATCTTTTGCTACTTCAGCAATGTCAAAATCTTGCTCAGGAATTAAAATTTGTTCTGCTCCACTACCGATACCAGTCCATAAAGCAATATCTCCTGCATTACGTCCCATTACTTCAACAATAAATGTACGTACGTGACTTGTTGCAGTATCTCTTAAGCGGTCAACTGCTTCTAATACAGTATTAATCGCTGTATCAAAACCAATTGTATAATCTGTACCTGGAATATCATTATCAATTGTTCCTGGTACCCCAATTGTAGGAAAACCTAATTTTGTTAAAGCTACTGCACCTTGGTAACTTCCGTCTCCACCGATAACAACTAAACCTTCGATACCAAATTTTTTCAATTGTTCGATCCCTTTTTCTTGACCTTCACGGTGTGCAAATTCAGGATAACGAGCAGAATATAAGAAAGTACCTCCACGGCCAATCATATCTCCTACATCAGAAGCTTCCATTTTACGGATATCTCCTGCTACTAATCCTGCATATCCATAGTTAATCCCATAGACTTCAAATCCTTCATAAATTCCTTTACGAACGATGGCACGAACTGCAGCATTCATACCTGGTGCATCCCCACCACTTGTTAAAACAGCAATACGTTTCAAGCTATTCACCTCTTATTTATTATTTGGAACTCATCCAATTTCTTACCCTATTTTAACACTTTTCTTAAAAAATGTCTTTTCTTTTCATTAATGAAAAGGTTTTTATTTTATAATTTTTACATTTTTTTCTCCTACAACAGAAGAAAGGGCTTTTATCGTCTCTGCATCAACTGCTAATCCTGTGTTAAAATTCATTTTTAGAAGTTGATCTTTACTTTCGATATATAAAAGAACGGTTGTATCTCCAGGATTATTAATAATGACATTTCTAATTTGATCAAATACTTCTTTAGTTTGTAATTTTTCAGTGATTTTAATATAACATTTAATCGAAACTGCTTGTGCTAATCCTTCGACTTCAAATAAACTTAATACTTCCTGAACTTGCACTTGCCATTTAGACTGTAGACTTTTTCTTGATTTCCCTTTTATTAATACTAATTGATTTTCTTCTAATAATGAAAAAACAATTGGATACACTTCAGAAAATACAACAAATTCCATTTCACCAGTTTCATCTTGTATCGTTCCAAAAGCCATAGGTTCACCTTTTTTTGTACGAGTCTTACGAATATTTTTTAGTAATCCTAATACGGACACTGGTTTTGATTCATAAATTGTTGAAATACGATTCGCTTTTTGCTCTTTATACAATATTTCATAAGGTTCTGTTGGAAAAGCAGAAACTGGAAATCCTAATACAGCAATTTCTCGTTCGATCTTTTCAATAATATTACTATCTTCTTCTTCAAAATATTTTGGATACATATCTTCATTTAGTTCTAAAGAAAGATTACTTCCATGAAATTTCACACTTTCAATCACAGCATCAATGGTTGCTCTCAATGTCGCTCTATTTTTTCCTAATTCATCAAAAGCTCCCGCATCAATTAAAGCTTCTAACACTTCTTTTTTACAAAATCGTTTCCCAATTTTAAATGCAAAATCCATAAAATCAATGTATGGACCATTTTGTTTTCTTTGTTTAAGAATTTCTTGAATAAAGTCTCTTCTTAATCCTTTAATCGCATTTAATCCAATAAAAATTCCATCAACCGTTGCATTATATTCTTCTAAACTTGTATTAATCGATGGATTTTTAATCGAGATTCCTCTTTGTTTTGCTTCGATAAAGTAAGTTTGTAATTTTGGAGAACGATCTCCTACAAATCTTAAAATCGCAGTATAAAAAGCACGTGGATAATGAGTTTTAAAATAAGCTAATTGATACGCTAATAACGAATACGCAAATGCATGTGAACGGTTGAACCCATAATTGGCAAATCGCTCAATATATTGATAAACTTCTGTCGCACTAGCTACATCAATGCCTTTTTCGATTGCTCCTTCAATAAAATGAGCTTTTTCTGTTTCAATGACTTTAGCATCTTTCTTACCAATGGCACGTCGCAAAATATCAGCTTGGCCCAATGTAAATCCAGCCATTTGAGACGTTACTTGCATGACTTGTTCTTGGTAAACCATGACTCCATAAGTAGATTGCAGAATCGACTCTAATATTGGATGCGGATATTTCACAACTTCTTGTCCATGCTTCCTCTTAATAAAAGTATCAATTTGCTCCATCGGGCCTGGTCGATATAAGGCATTTACTGCAGCAATATCTTCTAAATTTGTTGGTCGAAGTTTCTTTAATACTCGACGAATACCATCTGATTCAAATTGGAATATTCCATTTGTATCGGCTTCTTGGAATAATTCAAGAGTTTTTTCATCATCTAACGGAATTTCGTTTAAAATAATTTCATGTTGATAAATTGATTTTGTTAATTCAATTGAATCATGTAAAATAGATAAATTCGTTAAACCTAAGAAGTCCATTTTTAACAATCCAATTTGTTCAACATATTTCATCGTATATTGAGTAATTGGTAATTGCTGTTCCTTATACATTAAAGGAATGACATCCGTTAATGGCTTATCATATAATACGACCCCTGCTGCATGGGTAGATAAATGTCGAGGTAAGCCTTCAATGCGACAAGCTGTTTCAAAAATCAATTGATTTTTTGGACTTCTAGACACTAATGCTTGTAAACTTTTTGACTGTTCATAGGCACTCTTTAAATTAATCCCTAACTGATTTGGAACAGCTTTAGACCATTCTCCAGCTTGAACCGTGGTTAACCCTAGCACACGACATACATCTCTCAATGCTTGTTTACTACCAAATGTCCCAAAAGTAGCAATTTGAGCAACGTGATTGTCCCCATATTTTCTTCTAACATAATCCAATATATCTTCTCTACGATTATCCGGAAAATCTAAATCGATATCGGGCATTGTATATCGTTCCGGATTTAAGAATCGTTCAAATAATAATTGATATTCAATTGGATCCACCTTAGTAATATTTAATAAATAAGATACTAATGAACCTGCTGCTGAACCACGTCCAGGTCCTGTTTGAATTCCTGCTTCATGAGCATATTTCATAATATCCCATACAATTAGGAAATAATCGTCAAATCCCATTTGATGAATAATAGATAATTCATAATTTAGGCGTGATTCATACTCGTCTTTTACTAATTCTTTATCTTTTAAAGATTGCTGACAAATTTCTTGTAAGTAATCGTGACTCGTTTTTCCTTCAGGGGTTTGGAATTTTGGGAGTAATAATTGGTGCTTTGGGAGTTCCCATTTTAATGAATCGACAAATTCTTGTAATTGGCGGACTAACTTTCCTTCTAATACAGTCGACCAATGTTGAGTTAATGCCTTCTCATCTTGTAAATAGTATTGTCCACTCACTTCTGCTTGAGTCGTACTTAGTGTTTCCCCATCTCCAATAGCTTTTAATACTCGATAACTAAAATCATCCTCAGCTTTTAAATAGAAAGTTTTAACAAAAGGAAGAAGTTTTGTAGAAAAATCCTTTGTCCATTCTTCTAATTGTTCTAGAGAAATTGGTAAAGCTTGGTTTAATTCAATTCCTAAATAAATATTTGAAAAATATCGTTCTTCTGCTTCAAATAACCAACGTTGAAAAGCCACTTCCCCATTCGAACATTCCAATGCCCATTCACTATTTTCTTGAGGGAATACTATTTGTAAATGCTCGGAAACTTCCTTTATGATTCTTTCCATATCTTTTGAAACAAGTTTTGATTTTTGATATTGAGTTGATAATTCGATTAATGATTGATAACCAATTTCATCCTTTGCGTAAACAATCATTGACGAAAAAGCTTCTGCATTTCTCCATTGCTTATATTGGAATAAACAGCCAATAATAGGTTCAATATTTTGATTACGACATAAATTATAAAATTCAATTGCCCCATGTAAGACACCTTCATCGGTTAAAGCTAATTTTTGATATCCTAATTCCTTAGCAGTCATTACATATTTATATAAATCAATGGTACTTCTCAGTAAGCTATAGCCACTAGTAACTTGTAAAATCGTAAATGTCATAATGATTCCTTTCTATCATTTCTTCTCATTCATTATAACGGCTGAATAGAATTTTGTACAAATATTGTGATGTTGTTTTTTAAACAATTTGATTCATGCAAGTTTAAGAAATTTTACTTGTATGAACTAGGATGATTGACTATAATGAAATTGAAAGAAGGTGTCGAAATGAAATACCTCGTAACTTTTGTTTGGGGATTTATTTTAAGTCAAGTAACCTATTATTTAGGTTCTGCATTAGCACAATCTCCATATAACTTTACTAATGCAGTTGTTGTTGGAGTATTAGTTTCATGTGGGATTGTATTAATCCAACACGTCTTCATGAAACCAACAAAAACTGCCCCACAATCACATCAATAAAAAAAGCATCTCAAAAGAGATGCTTTTTTTATTATAAGAGATTACGTCCCCACATTAATGAATGAAGAAACAGAAAAGACTATCCATAGTAGCCCAAGTACTAGAAGCCACCTAGCTTCTAGTACAGGAAATTTCGAGACCAAGGCTCGAAATTTAGGCATGAGACCCGAAGGAGCTGCTGCCGCCCTAGCTACTGTAGTGTAGTCTTATTTAAACGTATTCTCATAAATGAATAGATAAGCAGATAAATTAAACTTCTAAACGTCCCTTCATTAATGAATGCTCAAACCAAAAAGACTACCCATAGTAGCTCAAGTACTAGAAGCCACCTGGCTTCTAGTACAGGAAATTTCGAGACCAAGGCTCGAAATTTAGGCATGAGACCCGAAGGAGCTGCTGCCGCCCTAGCTACTGTAGTGTAGTCTTATTTAAACGTATTCTCATAAATGAATAGATAAGCAGATAAATTAAACTTCTAAACGTCCCTTCATTAATGAATGCTCAAACCAAAAAGACTACCCATAGTAGCTCAAGTACTAGAAGCCACCTGGCTTCTAGTACAGGAAATTTCGAGACCAAGGCTCGAAATTTAGGCATGAGACCCGAAGGGGCTGCTGCCGCCCTAGCTACTATAGTGTAGTCTTATTTAAAATATTAATTGTTATTATTGTTCGATTTCACGTTCTTGTGACCATTCGAAGTGGAATACTCCCGGTTTATCCACACGATTATAAGTGTGAGCACCAAAGTAGTCACGTTGCGCTTGAATTAAGTTAGCTGGTAACACTTCTGAACGATAAGAATCATAGTAAGCTAATGCACTTGAGAATGTTGGAACAGGGATTCCTGCTTGAACAGCTGTCACAACAACTTCACGTACCGCTTCTTGATAAGATTCAGTTACATATAAGAAGTATTTATCTAATAATAAGTTTTTCAATTCTGGATCACGTTCAAATGCATCCGTAATTTTTTGTAAGAATTGAGCACGAATAATACATCCAGCACGGAAAATTTTCGCGATTTCTCCATAATTTAATTTCCAATCAAATTCTTCACTCGCAACACGCATTTGAGCAAATCCTTGTGCATAACTCATAATTTTTGAGAAATACAATCCTTTACGAACTGATTCAATTAATGCTTGTTTTTCAGTATTTGATAATTCAGGAACTTTAATTGGAGATAATTCTTTACTTGCAACTTCACGTTCTTCTTTTAATGTAGAAATATAACGTGCAAATACAGATTCAGTAATTAATGGAAGTGGCACACCTAAGTCTAATGCACTTTGAGAAGTCCATTTACCAGTTCCTTTATTACCAGCAGTATCCATAATTACTTCAACCATTGGTTTACCTGTTTCAGGATCTTTTTTCGTTAAAATATCAGCAGTAATTTCAATTAAGTAACTATCTAATTCACCAGTATTCCAAGATTTGAATACTTCTGCAGTTTCTTCAACAGTTAACCCACCTACACGACGTAAAATATCATAACTTTCAGCGATTAATTGCATATCACCATATTCGATACCATTATGAACCATTTTTACATAATGACCTGCTCCATTTGGACCTACGTAAGTCACACATGGTGCACCATCATCAGCTTTAGCAGCAATTTCTTCTAAGATTGGTGCTACTAAATCATACGCATCTTTTTGTCCACCAGGCATAATAGCTGGACCTTTTAAGGCTCCTTCTTCACCACCAGAAACTCCAGTACCGATAAAGTTAATACCTGAGTTCGCTAACATTTCGTTACGACGGATTGTATCTTGGAAGAATGTATTTCCTCCATCAATTAAGATATCTCCTTTATCTAAATGTGGTAATAAACTTTGAATTGTTTTATCAGTTGCTTCACCAGCTTTAACCATTAATAAAATTCTTCTTGGTTTTTCTAATGAATCTACGAATTCTTCCACTGTATAAGTTGGAACTAATTTTTTGTCTGGATGTAATGCAATCACTTCATCTGTTTTTGAAGATGAACGGTTAAAAATTGAAACTGAATAACCACGACTTTCAATATTTAATGCTAGATTACGACCCATTACTGCCATACCAACGACACCAATTTGTTGTTTTGACATTTTGAATTCCTCCAATATTTTATAAATTTACCTTGTCATCATACCAAAATTTACAATTTTAGGAAAGCTATTTGCACTCAAAGAAAATTTTCATTTACTATACTACTTGAGTATTTCTTACAATTCATGTAAACTAACAATGATTTGAAATAAAGGAGAGATACTAGTGTCAAGAAAACCAAGAAAAAAACAAAAACGTAATCTTTCAACAATGGAAAAAATTACTCGTGTTGTTGTATGGTTTATGTTATTAGCAACATTAGGAGTTATCGTATTCCAATTTGCAATGACTGTTATGAATTATAAATAGTAAAAAAACGATTATAACATCTCCGTTATAATCGTTTTTTTATTAGAATTCAGCTTTTAAAGCTTCAACTTTATCTAATTGTTCCCACGGTAAATCTACATCTTTACGTCCAAAATGTCCGTAAGCAGCAGTTTGTTGGTAAATTGGTCTACGTAATTGTAATGTTTCAATAATTCCTTTTGGAGTTAGCTTGAAAACTTTACGAATTGCAGCAATTAAATCTTCTTCTGAAACATGATTTGTTCCAAAAGTATCCACAGAAATTGATACTGGTTGAGCTACCCCAATTGCATAAGCCAATTGAATTTCACATTTATCCGCTAAACCTGCTGCTACTACGTTTTTAGCAATATAACGAGCAGCATAACTTGCAGAACGGTCTACTTTTGTTGCATCTTTTCCTGAGAATGCTCCTCCACCATGACGAGCGTATCCACCGTAAGTATCTACGATGATTTTACGACCTGTTAATCCAGAATCTCCAACTGGTCCACCAATTACGAATTTTCCTGTTGGATTAATGAAGTAACGTGTTTCATCATCTAATAATTCACTTGGTACAACTGGTTTAACAACATATTCTAAAATATCACGATGAATTTGTTCTTGAGAAATTTCTTCATCATGTTGTGTACTGACAACAATAGTATCAATACGTTTTACTTTATGGTCTGTTGTATATTCAACGGTTACTTGAACTTTACCGTCTGGTCCTAAGTAATCCAATTGTTTTTCTTTACGAACTTTTGCTAATTGATAAGCTAATTGATGACTTAGATAAATTGGCATTGGTAAATAAGTATCTGTTTCATTTGTTGCAAAACCAAACATTAAACCTTGGTCTCCTGCACCAAACTCTTCTTGTTGTCCACGAGTTTCTAAAGCATCATTAACCCCCATAGCAATGTCAGGTGATTGCTTGTCTAAAGAAACCATGACAGCAACGCTATCCGCATCATAGCCATACTTGCGATCAGTATAACCAATTTTGCGAATCGTATCTCTTGCAATTTGTTGATAATCGACTGTAGCTGTTGTTGTAATTTCACCAACTAATACGACTAAACCTGTATTAACAACTGTTTCGCAGGCTACACGAGCGGTTGGATCTTGAGCTAAAATAGCATCTAATACTCCATCACTAATTTGGTCTGCGATTTTATCGGGATGTCCTTCTGTAACTGACTCCGATGTAAATAAAATTTTTTCCATTGTTTTTCCCCCATTCAATTCCGGTTACAAGGCATCTACACATTGTGCATCCTCTCGGGAATATCATATTTTTTAAGACTCAACCATTATAGCATTATTTTTGAAAATTCCTAGTATTATTTCTCTTTTTTATACATTTATTTTTTGAAAATGTCATGTAATCGTTTAAATACTGCTTGACAAGCTGGATTAATTTACCTATCATGAAATCAAAAAGTATTTTCGAGGTAATTGATATGTCCGCAAATTCTATGGCACATTCAGAATCACCTTATTTGAAACAATTGACGAATCCATTATGGAGTTTATTTTTAGCTCCTGTCAGTTATTCATTTTTAGGTTTTTTTCTAGCCATTAAAACAAATGCTATCCCTCTTTCTGGGATACTCGTTTTATATTTTTTCTTGTTTATGATTAACTTACAAGAAATGATGTATTCAAAATTTTATAAAGTTCCAAAACGTGGACAATCCGTTGTACTACTTTTAACGAACTTCTTATTACTTTTACCAATTGTCTATTTTGTACAAACTTTTGGTATTAGAATTGGAATTATCGCAACATTAATTGTTGGAGTAAATCATAGTTGGATTTTCCATTTACAATCAAATCACCCTGCATACGCGTATCATGTACTTTTAAATAGCTTAGCTAAATTCACTGTAGGTAACTTTTTAATGTATTACTTGATTACACATCAAATTACAAACAATATTTTCCAAGTATTTCTATGCTATGCAATTTTTGGAATTAGCATGATTCAGTTTAAACAAAAATCAGTTGAACGACATAATCCTGAAAAACTAGACTATCCTGTTTGGAGTATGTTTGTATCACTTATTTTCAACTTATGTTGGCTCATTGCATATCCAGTTAGTTTTTATGTAGTAGGAACTCATTTCTCATTATTTGCATTAATTCTAATTGGAATTAGTGGAATTATTCCAATTCTATATCATATTCTTCTAAGGAAAACAGCTAAACCTAGCCGAATTGCTACCTTCTTCTATTGGTACGCAACTTTACTAACGATATTAATCGGAATTTTTTATCAATTATAAGAAAATCCCTTCGTCATAAAAGACGTGAAGTGACCCCAAAAAGTTAGACTTTTTTTGAGACGACATAAGTCGTCTCTTT
>NZ_CAURVV010000052.1:0-11052 GCF_963528315.1 uncultured Granulicatella sp.
TTGAAAATATTGCTTTGTTTTCAGAAAGATTATGATATAATGAGTCCATTCAAAAGAAAGGGGAATGAATATGGATACAAATAAAAATTATTCAGCAAAAGAGTTTACAATGACTGTATTAAATGCATTAGCATTAGGGGTAGTTGTAACTTTAATTCCTGGGGCAATTTTAGGTGAATTAACAAAAGCGTTATTACCAGTGTTTCCTCAAGGGCAATTAATTATTCAAGCGACTCAAGTGGCTAATACTATGATGGGTGCTATTATTGGTTTAATGGTAGGACATTTCTTTAAATTTACTCCAATTCAAGCAGGAGCTATTGCTTTAGCTACTGTTTTTGCAGGAGGTGCACCTGGCTTTAATCCAGATGTTAAAGGCGTGGTATTCTCTGGTACTGGAGATATTATTACAATGGGTGTAACGGCAGCACTTGCAGCTGCATTTATTTTGTGGATTGGAGATAAAGCAAAAGCTTATTCGATTATCGTTATTCCAACGGTTACATTAGTGGTTATCGGTGGAATTGGAAGACTTGCTCAACCATATATTGTTAAAATTACAGCATTAATTGGTCAAGGAGTGGAATTCTTATTAACCTTACAACCAATTATTATGTGTATGTTAATTGCGATGACATTCTGTATTTTAATTGTGTCACCATTTACGACTGTAGGAATTGGTTTAGCAATTGGATTATCAGGCATTGGTTCTGGTGCAGCGAACTTAGGAATCTGTGCGGCAGGTTTTGGTTTAGCAGTTGCAGGATTAAAAGTTAATTCAGTAGGAACTTGTATTGCACACTTTATTGGATCTCCAAAAATGTCAATGGCAAATGTGATTGCAAAGCCTAAAATTTTATTACCAATGTTATGTTCTTCTGCATTATTAGGTGTTTTAGCAGCAGTCTTTTCTATTCAAGGAACTCCTGCAAGTGCAGGTTTTGGATTTAGTGGTTTAGTAGGACCTATTTATGCTTTAAACTTAATGGAAAATGGATGGACAGTTGGAAATATTCTATTAGTAGCAGTCATTTTCGTAGTGGCTCCAATCATTTTCAATGTTTTCTTTATCCATGTGTTCGAAAAAGTGGTACAATGGATTCAACCGGAAGATTATAAATTAACGGTATAATAAGGAGGAGTTATAATGAAAATTGCAATTGCAGGTGCTGGAGCAATGGGATGTCGCTTTGGTTACATGTTAACAAAAGCAGGACAAGATGTTGTCTTAATTGATGAATGGCCAGCGCATATTGAAGCAATTCGTACAAATGGATTACAAGTAGTAGATGGAGATACAACGGATACTTTACAAATTCCAATCTACAGACCTGAAGAAGTTCATGAGGAAGTAGATGTCGTTATTGCATTTACAAAATCAATGAAATTAGGGGAAATGCTTGAAAAAATCAAAGCAATTATTCATGAAGATACAAAAGTTGTATGTTTATTAAATGGTTTAGGCCATGAATATACAATGGAAAAATATGTTCCGCGTAAAAACATTATTATGGGTGTAACGATTTGGACTGCAGGATTGAATGGTCCAGGTGTGGCTCGTTTAGGCGGAACAGGAACTGTTGAAATTCAAGCAGTAGAAGAAGCAAGCGGTCGTGCGATTGCAGAAGAATTAGTCGCTGTAATGAATCAAGCAGGATTAAATGCAAGTTATAGTGAAGATGTATTATTCTCAATTTGGAGAAAAGCATGTGTAAACGGAACAATGAATGCAACGTGTGCCATTTTAGATGCGAATATTGGAGAAGTGTTTGATACAACTACAGCAGAAGCAATTGTGGATCAAATTATTCATGAATTCGTAGAAGTGGCTCATCATGAAGGTGTGAAAATTGATGAAGCTGAAATGAAAAATTATGTTTATACAGCTTCAAACAAAGTTCGTGCACACTATCCATCAATGCACCAAGATTTAATGCAAAATCATCGCTTTACTGAGATTGATTACTTAAATGGATTTGTTGCGAAACGTGGACAAGAATACGGCATTCCAACTCCATACTGTGCAATGATTACACAATTAATTCATGCAAAAGAACAAATTTTAAAAGTACAATAAGAAGAATTTTGAAGGACGAGACGAGAGTCTCGTCTTTTTTATGGAGAAATTAATAGAATTTTTTATATAAAAACCCACCTAACTATTCAAACTTTCGTCTGATTTGCTAGGTGGGTAAACTTTGTTGGCAGAGTTTCTGGCATAAGTGTATGATGGTTGTTATTTTTAGAATACCTCTGCCAATCAAAGCGAAGATTAACGAAAAGAACGAGGTTCTTTTCGGAAATCACATCAATAAAAAAGGAAAAATAAGTAAAATGATTGTTTAAATTAATCATTTTATTATATTGTTTAAGCAATGAATAGTCATTACTTTTATAAATGTATTATACGATTTTTATTGCTTTTTTAAAAGTAAAAACATTGAAATTTAATAAATTTCTTTCTTACAAAAATGTAAGAAACAAAAGGAAAATGATAGCTAAAATATAGGAATGCATCGCTTTTATTTGATAGAATGAATACAAATCAAAGAGAAAGTAGGAATTGACATGACATTATTAGATGTAAAACAAGTACAAAAAATTTACCATACAAGATTTGGAGCGATGCAAGTAGAAGCGTTGAAAGATATTACGTTTAGCGTTGAAAAAGGTGAATATGTTGCCATCATGGGGGAATCTGGTTCTGGTAAAACAACGCTACTAAATATTTTAGCGACATTAGATCGTCCAACAAAAGGACAAGTATTATTGAATCAATTAGATATTCAAAATATACCTGATAAAACATTAGCAGCATTTCGTCGAGATCATTTAGGATTTGTATTCCAAGATTTTAACTTATTAGAAACATTATCTGTGAAAGATAATATGTTACTTCCATTAGTACTAGCGAAGAAAACTGTTCAAGAAATGGAGAAAAAAGTAAAACCTGTTGCTACTATGTTAGGAATTGAAAAATTACTAGAAAAATATCCTTATGAATTATCGGGAGGGCAACAACAAAGAGTAGCCATTGGACGTGCAATGATGGCGGATCCTAGTATCTTACTAGCAGATGAACCGACAGGGGCATTAGATTCAAAATCTTCTAGCAATATTTTAGATGTGTTTGATACTTTAAATGAAAATGGACAAACTATTTTAATGGTAACGCATAGTACATTAGCCGCTAGTCGAGCTAAACGAGTGTTATTTATTAAAGATGGAATCTTGTATCATCAATTATTTAAAGGTGAACGTACAGATGAAGAAATGTTTGAAGCAATTTCTGATACATTAACAGTAATGGCTAATCGAGGTGAGAGTCATGTTTAAATTAATTAGTTCATTAGCAGTATCCAATTTAAAGAAAAATCGAACACTTTATATTCCGTTCTCGATTGCTTCTATTACAATGATGGTTATCACCTATATTCTATTGGCACTATCTACAAATAAAACGATTTTACAAAGTAGTGGTGGAAGCACGGTAGTTATGGCATTAGGTTTTGGTGTTGTGATTATGTTACTTGTCTCTACCTTAACGATGATTTATGCTAATGGCTTTGTCATGAAAAACCGTTCAAAAGAATTTGGATTATATAGCATTTTAGGGTTGGGTCGTTCGCAAATTCAATTGTTACAAGTTGTTGAAATGACGTTGTTTGCTTTGATAAACCTTATTGTTGGTCTTGTGTTAGGAGTATTATTGAATCGATTAGCGTTTGCTTTATTATTGAAAGCAATGCGATTTAACGTTCCAATTTCATATGAATTCCAAATTGCTTCAGTCATTATAATTGGAATTTTATTTAGCGGGATTTTTGTCTTCTTAATGATTTTAAATGCGATTAAAATTAGAGTAAGTCGTCCATTAGAATTACTCCGTGAAAAGAAATCAGGAGAAAAAACAGGTCGCTTCTTAAGTATTCGCGCACTAATTGGGGTAGCAATTTTAGGATATGCTTATTATATTTCTCAATCTATTGAAAGTCCGATTAAAGCATTAGGTTGGTTCTTTGTTGCAGTATTATTAGTAGTTATCGCAACTTATATTTTATTTGATGCTGGAAGTATTGCACTTCTACGTTTCTTGAAAAATCGTAAAACGTTCTACTATCGCCCAATTAACTTCATCTCAGTTTCTAACTTAATTTTTAGAATGAGAAAAAATGCGATGGGCTTAGCAAGTATTTGTATTTTATCAACAATGGTGCTTGTAACTCTTGGAACGACTGGTTCATTACAGTTTGGAGCGCAGGAAGTCATTAATCGAACAAGTCCAACTGATTTTGACTTCAGAGGAATGTATCGTAATCCAGAAGAAGTAGCAGAATATTCAAAAGAAGTAAAACAATTAGCGGCAAGTGCTTCTTCAAAAGTAACAGATTTTTATGAATATTCTTATATTTTAACAGCTGGAAATCATGAAGGAAATGTCTTAAATACCAATTTTAAACAATTAGGTGGTTTACCAGAGGCAATGCTCGTTCTTGTATCGGTAGAAGATTATAATCGTAATACAGGTGAAAATCTTACTGTTAACTCAGGAGAGATGTTACTTGGAGAAGAAAGTTTCAAAAAGAGACCTTCATTTAATCAAGTAGCATTAGGGGACAATACCATTTCAGTTGCACAGATTATTGATATTAAAAACTTTTCAAAAATTGCGGTGGCAAATCCGAATATTACCGATCACTCTTATATTGGTATTTTAAATGAAGAAGATATGGTAAAAGTTGTTCCATATTACAGTAAAGAAAACGATGCAGGACATCGATCTTATACAAGAAACTATATTGCATTATGGAATACTTCTAGTAAAACAGATGAAGAAAAGAAAAAAGAATTAGAATTGTATCAACAATCAGACATTGCTGGAGGAATTGATGGGAAAATAGAAATTGCTCAATTATTATTCCAATTTTATGGTTCCCTATTATTCTTAGGAATCTTATTAGCGATTGCCTTTTCAGTAGGAGCGGTCTTAGTGATTTACTACAAACAAGTTTCTGAAGGATATGAAGACCGTGAACGTTATGTTATCTTGAAGAAAATCGGTATTGATCAACCAATGATTCATCAATCGATTAATCGTCAAGTATTAATTGTATTCTTCTTACCATTATTAACAGCATTCTTACACACTGCGTTATCCTATAATATGGTAAGTAAAATTGTGTTAATCTTTGGAATTAAAGGAAGTATTATTGCTTTAACAATGTTAGCAGTAGCGGGAGTCTTTATGGTTGCTTACTTCTTAATTTACAAAATCACTTCAAGAGAATACTTCAAAATTATCAATCGATAGTAAAAATAAACGTCTTTAGTGAAAGCTAGAGACGTTTTTATATGCTTTTTTTCTTCGGGAATTATACGGAAAAATTCGTATAAAAAATATTTTTTTAAAAAATACTTAATATTTGTATCGCATGAAAGCGCAAAACATGATATACTAGAATGTATTCAAGTAAAGAAATTTGGAGGTTTACTCATGATTGATGTTATCGACTTAAATAAAGTATTCGATAATGGCTTTGAAGCATTAAAATCCGTTAACTTTTCAATTGAACAAGGGGATTTAGTTTGCTTATTAGGGCCTAGTGGTTGCGGAAAATCAACTATTTTAAATATGATTGCAGGGTTATTACAACCAACTGGTGGAGATATCCAATTTAAAAAATCTTCTGTTATTAATACAGAACCAAAAGATAGAAATATTGGATTCGTGTTCCAAAACTATGCATTATATCCTCATATGACAGTGTTAGAGAACATTATGTTCCCATTAACAGTAGGGGAAAAGAAAATCTCAAAAGAAGAAGCTAAAAAAGTTGCAGAAGAATACATGCAATTAACAAATATTGAAGAATTAGCTGAGAAAAAACCTGGTACTTTATCAGGGGGACAACAACAACGTGTTGCGATTACTCGTGCGTTAGTTCAAAAACCAGAAGTATTATTATTAGACGAACCATTAAGTAACTTAGATGCTCGTTTACGTTTAAAAATTCGTGAAGAAATTCGTCGTTTAGTAAAAGAAGTGGGAATTACAACTATCTTCGTAACTCACGACCAAGAAGAAGCTTTATCAATCAGTGATAAAATTATCTTATTAAATGAAGGTGTTATTCAACAACATGATGACCCTCAAAACTTATATTTAGAACCAAATAATTTATTTGTGGCTAAATTTATCGGAAATCCAATTATCAACATTTCAGAAGTTGAAGTAAAAGATGGTGTGATTCATCATCCATCATTCACTTTACAAGCAAGTGAATTAGTGGGAAATCGTTTCCGTAAAGAATTAGAAAATGGACATTACTACTTAGGATTACGTCCTGAAGATTTAGTTCCAAGTGAAAATGGATTATTTACAGTAACTGTTACGGCTGTAGAATTAATCGGTCGTGAACGTATTTTACACTTTACATTAGGAGAACAAGATATTAAATCAATCGTAAGTGTGGAACATAAGATTGAAGAAGGAGACACACTTTCATTTGACCTTCTAAGACATAAATTATTCTTATTCGATCAAAATGGAGAACGTGTATACTAATGAAAAAATATAATCCTGAGAATCAACCAAAGGCGTGGTTATTCCTTCTTCCGTCATTAGGTGTGATTTTATTATTTAATATTTACCCGTTAATTCGTTCATTTTGGATGAGTTTTCAAAAGGGTTCATTGTTAAAACTTCAATATACAGGTTTATCAAACTATCAAAAAGTTTTAGCAGATCCAGTGTTTCATAAAGCATTAATGAACACAGCTTTATATGCATTTGTAGTAGTACCAGTTGCACTATGTATTTCAGTTGTGATTGCTTGGATTATCTTTGAAAAGGTAAAACATAAGAGTGTGTTTGAAACAATTTTCTTCATGCCATATGTTACAAGTACAATTGCGATTGGGATTGTGTTCCGTTATTTCTTTAATGGAAGTTACGGATTAATCAACTTCTTACTAGGTTTAGTAGGAATTCCTGCTGTGAACTGGTTAGATAATGTCAATATGAGTATGCCAACATTAATTATTTTTGGTATTTGGACAGGACTTGCTTTTAATATTATTATCTTATTAGCAGGTTTAAGAAATATTGACCCAGAACATTTTAAAATTGCAAAAATGTTTGGTGCTACAGAAAAAGAAATCTTCTGGAGAATTACATTCCCTCAATTAGTACCAACAATTGCATTCTTATCTACAGTGAACTTAATCGGTGCCTTCAAAGTTTATACGCAAGTATATGCATTATTTGGAGGAACAGCTGGGGTTGCCAATAGTGCTACAACTGCCGTGTATTATATTTACGACAAGTTCCACGTAGCAGGTCGTCCAGGGATTGCGATGGCAGCAACTGTAATCTTATTTGTGATTATTCTGATTGCTACTTTCTTCCAAAATAAATTCTTGAGAAGAGCGGAGGGTTAATCATGAAAAAAGTAATCAATTATTTATTATTAGCATTGATTGTTATTTTATCAATCATTACCGTATTCCCATTTATTTATATGATTTTAACAGGGCTAATGACCTATGCGGAAGCAACAAGTATTCCACCAACATTAATTCCTAAATCATTACAATGGCAAAACTATTTTGAAGTATTCCAAAGAGCGCCATTCT
The DNA here is from genome assembly GCF_963528315.1 of uncultured Granulicatella sp. Lineage (GTDB taxonomy): Bacteria > Bacillota > Bacilli > Lactobacillales > Aerococcaceae > Granulicatella. Next base: position 7,636 of record NZ_CAURVV010000052.1, read on the forward strand.
TACGCTACTTTGCCAATACATTATTTGTATCATTATTTACAACTGCTGCAACAGTTATTACTTCATTATTAGCAGCATTTGCTTTAACAAGTTTAGAATTTAAATATAAAAAAGTTGTGACAATGGTCATGGTTTCATTATTAATGGTTCCTTATGAATCAATTATCTTTACAAATTATCAGACTATTGCACAATTAGGATTATTAGATACTTATCTAGCTTTAATCCTTCCATTTTTAACTAGTATTTTCTATATCTACTATCTAAATGGTTATCTTCGTGGGATTCCAAGTACATTCTACAAAGCCGCTAAAATTGATGGTGCATCAGATTTAGAATATATTCGTCGAATTTTAGTGCCAATGTGTAAGCCAGCGCTTGTAACAGTTGGGATTTTAACATTCATTATGAGCTGGAATTCATTCCTATGGCCATTACTTGCAACAAACACTAAATACTATCGTTTATTAAACAACGGTTTATCAGCCTTCACGACTGAAAGTGGTAGTGATGTTCAATTACAAATGGCTGCCGCAACATTGACAGTAGTTCCTATTTTGATTATCTATTTCGTATTTAGAAAAGAAATTATTAGAGGGGTTGCTAAGAATGGTATCAAAGGATAAAACCGTTGTTACATTCCATAGCGGAATTCTAACAATCGGAGGAACGGTAATCGAAGTCAGTTATGGGAATTCACATATTTTCTTTGACTTCGGAACAGAGTTTCGTCCAGAATTAGATTTGCCAAATGAACAGTTACAAACACTGATTCAATATGGAATCATCCCAAAACTAAATCATGTTTATGATCCACGTTTGGGCTATGAGTACGATGGAGAAGAAACGGGCGAGTATGAAAATACAGCGGTATTTTTATCACATGCTCACTTAGATCATTCAAGAATGATTAATTATTTAGATCCAGCTATTCCATTGTATACGTTAAAAGAAACAAAAATGATTTTAAATAGTTTGAATCGTAATGGAGATTTTTTATTACCAACACCGTTTGAAAAATCTCCTTTTACGAGAGAGATGATTGGCTTAGAACCAAATGCAATTGTAACTGTTGGTGATATTACAATCGAAGTTGTTCCAGTAGATCATGATGCATATGGTGCAAGTGCCTTATTAATTCGAACTCCAGATCATTTCATTACGTATACTGGAGATTTGCGATTACATGGTTATATACCAGAAGCAACTGTTGAGTTTTGTAAAAAAGCGAAACATACGCAGATGCTAATGATGGAAGGGGTAACGATTAGTTTCCCTGAAAGGCCAGTTGATCCAACTGAAATAAAACCATCCAATGAATTAGAAGTAATTGAAAAAGTGGTTCAATTCCAACAAGAAAATCCAAACCGTCCGATAGCTTTTAATGGCTATCCAGCGAATGTGGAACGTTTCGCAAAAATTGTTGAAGAATCTCCACGAACAGTAGTATTAGAAGCTCATATGGCAGCTTTACTACAAGAAGTTTTTGGAATTCATGCTCATTATTATTATTCAAATGAAGCAAATCAGATTCCAGAATTAAATCCTAATTTAGAAGTTTCCTATCAAACACTAATAGATGATCAAGGGGAGTATTTCTGGCAGGTAGTGGATAATTTTGATAAACTACAAGAAGGAACACTATACCTTCACTGTGATGCTCAACCATTAGGTGACTTTGATCCAAATTATCAAGTGTTTCTAGATTTACTAGCGAAACATCACATCGAATTTGTGAAAATCGCTTGTTCAGGTCATGCAAAACCTGCGGATTTAGACCGTATTATTGCGATGATCGAACCCCAACTTTTGGTTCCTATCCATACTTTAAAACCAGAATTACTGGAAAATCCGTATGGTGAAAGAATATTGCCACATCGTGGCGAAAAAATTGTGTTGTAAAACTATAAAAGAAAAAGGAGAACAATTATGAAATTCAAATCTTTAGTAAAAGCGACACTTGCGACAACATCAGTTTTAGTTTTAGGAGCTTGCGGCAATAGCGCATCAAACTCACAAAAAGAAACTAAAGCAGACATTCAAACAGAAGTAAAAGAGGAAACAAAAATTACTTTCTGGCATGCCTTAAATGGTAAATTAGAGGAAACTCTAACGAAATTAACTGAGGAGTTCATGGCTAAAAACCCTAATGTGAAAATTGAGTTACAAAACCAATCTTCATATAAAGATTTACAAGCTAAAATTAACTCTACATTAACTTCACCAAAAGATTTACCAACAATTACTCAAGCATACCCAGGATGGTTATGGAATGCTGCAGATCAAGATCAATTAGTTGATTTAAAACCTTACTTAGAAAATTCAACTATTGGTATTAAAGATGATGCTGCAATTCGTTCAGAATTATTAAAAGGTGCTCAAATCAACGGAGTTCAATATGGTATTCCATTTAACAAATCAACAGAAGTATTATTCTACAATGCTGACTTATTAAAAGAGTATGGTGTTAAAGTACCAACTACTTTAGATGAATTAAAAGAAGCAGCTAAAACAATTTATGAAAAATCAAACCACCAAGTTGTAGGTGCTGGTTTTGACTCATTAAACAACTACTATGCAACTGGTATTGTGAACAAAGGTGTTCAATTCAATAAAGAATTAGATATCACTGGTAAAGAATCAAAAGAAGTAGTTTCTTACTATGCTGATGGTATTAAAGAAGGTTACTTCCGTACAGCTGGTTCAGATAAGTACTTATCAGGACCATTTGCTAACAAACAAATTGCAATGTATGTAGGTTCAACTGCGGGTGAATCATTCGTAGCTAAAGGTGCTAAAGAAGCTGGATATGAGTATGGTGTAGCTCCTCGTCCTGAGAAAGTTAACATCCAACAAGGTACTGATATTTACATGTTCCAAAGTGCTTCTGAAGAACAACGTACTGCAGCTTACTTATTCTTAAAATTCTTAGCTTCTCCTGAGTCTCAATTAACTTGGGCACAAGCTACAGGTTATATTCCAGTAGTTTCTAAAGTGTTAGAAAGTGCTGAATACAAAAACTCTAATTCTAAAGTTCCAGCAGCAATCGCTGAAGGTAAAAAAGAATTATTCTCAATTCCTGTAATTGAAAATGCTGACTCTGCATATGCAGAAATCACTAAGATTCAAGAAAAAGTTTACAGTGATGTAAATGGTTCAAGCGTTGATAAAGTTTTAGAAGCTTCTAAAGCTGAATTCCAATCAGTTTGGAACCAATAATTTCTAATTAGACTTCCTTAATAGTAGTATTAGGACGCCAGCAGACCTTCGGTCTCATGGCTAAACTTCGAGCCTAGGGTCTCGAAGTTTATTTGAAACAAAGTACGAAAAAAAGACAAAAAGATACTACCTATGCTATAATATAAGTGGAAAATTTTTTAAATTGTCAAAGATAAAGCGTTAGTCTGTTGTCGCAGA
>NZ_CAURVV010000053.1:0-10996 GCF_963528315.1 uncultured Granulicatella sp.
GCATATAAAAAATCCTGTCGGTGATTTCTCACCAACAGGATTTGTCGAACAACCGGAAATCGTAATATCGATTTCCTTGCCGTCCTTGATACTTTAGAAAAGTTTATTTAATGTTATGTTACTGAATTAATCTAATTCAGATTCTTGGTATTCTGGATATCCGTGGGCTACACGACTTGCTGCTGCTGCTGCAATAGCACCTACGATATCATCTAAGAATGTGTGGCAGTAGCCACTTGATTTATCATTTAATAATTCTAAAATTCCTGGTTTTACTTTATCGATATAACCATAGTTTGTAAATCCGATAGAACCATACACATTTACGATTGATAAAGCAAGAATTTCGTCTACACCATATAAACCTTCATCTTTTGTAAGAATATCATTTAATGGTTGTGATAATTGATTTTTTTCAGCTAATTTATCTAACTCAATTCCTGTAATAATGGCATTTTGTACTTCACGTTTTTTTAGAACAAATTCAACATTATTGTAGCAGTGTTCAAGCGTTAAATTAGGAAAATATGGTTCTTGTAAGAAATAAACTAATTTTGCAATTTCTTCTAATTCAACTCCACGTTCATGAAGAAGTGATAGTGCATATTCATGTAATTCTTTTGTATTTTTCATAAAAAACTCTCCTTCCACGTTTCCAGAATTTAAAAGTGGAAACGAATACATCATTATAACATATATTCCTAGAAAAGAGAAGAACTATGAACTGTTTGAATTCTCTTCTCAGGGTGAATGTATGCCATTGCTTGGTTGACAGCAATCGGCGCTTCCCCAAATCCTGTTGCGATAATTTGAACTTTTCCTTCGTAAGTGGCAATGTCTCCAACGGCAAATATACCTGGAAGGTTTGTTTCCATTTTGCTATTTGTGATAATCGCATTTCTTTGCAATTCTAATCCCCAATCTTTAATGGATCCGATAGAAGAGGAAATACCATAGCTGACAATAAAGTCGTCCACTTCTAATTCGATTTCTTCTTCTCCACGAGCTTGTTTGAATGTAACAGATTGAAGCGTATTTCCATCTCCGTTTAAGCGTTCAGGAATGAACGGTGTGAAGATTTCAATAGAAGATTGTTGTAGTAATTCAACACTATGTTCTTGCGCTCTAAATTGTGGGCGACGGTGAATGATGCTAACTTTTTTCGCAATTTTTTCTAATGTTAATGCCCAGTCAACTGCTGAATCTCCGCCACCACAAATGGCAATGTTTTTATCTCTAAATTGTTCTAAATTCGTTACGAAGTAGTGCAATTGTTTGTTTTCATAATTTTCTGCGCCTTCTAATTCTAATTTACGAGGACGGAAAGCTCCATTTCCGCATGCAATAATAATGGTTCTTGCGCAGTGTGTTTGTTTAGAGGTTGTAATTTCATAGTAGTCTTCATGCTTTTCAATTTGCAGAGCTTCTTCTTCTAAGCAAATTTGTGTAGCGTCAAATCGATCTAATTGCTTGATTAAGTTTTCTACTAAATCTCCCGCTAAAATTTCAGGATAAGCAGGAATATCGTAAATCATTTTTTCAGGATATAACATTCCTGGTTGTCCTCCAAGTTGAGGAAGGCTTTCGATAATTTTTACACTAGCTTGACGAAGTCCTGCGTAAAAAGCTGTAAATAATCCAACGGGTCCGCCACCAATAATGGCAATATCTACGATTTCTGTTGTCATTTCATTCTCCATTCTTAGAAATATAAGAAGCGTAATAGGATAGCAATCACAATTCCTGTCATTGCTCCACCAAATACTTCTACGGGCTTATGTCCAAGATATTTCTTAATAATTAATTTTTTATTTTCTTCTGTATTAAATAATTGAATCGGTTCATCATCATCAATTTCAATCTCTGATAATTTTGTAGATTCATCTCTTAATTGTTCCTCAAATAATTGAGATAATAAAATTCCTTGTTCACCACTTTGACGTCTAACCGCCATCGCATCAAACATGACAATCACACCAAATGTTGTGGCAATTGCTACAAGAGGAGAAGCAAATCCATATTCCAATCCAAGAGCTGTAATAAGGGAAGTAACGGCTGCAGAGTGAGAACTCGGCATTCCACCCGTACTTGTCATAAGGGATAAATGTGCTCCTTTTTTTCTTGTGAAAAATGCAATTGGAAATTTAACAAATTGTGCAAATAATATTGATAATAATGCTGCTATTAAAGGATAATTTTCAAAAATAGTCATATATATACACTCTTTCCTAATTAGTCCTTTATACTATACCATATTCTCAAACGTTATACCAAATAAGGAAAGAAAAAACAGTAAATAAAAGGGGAAAGTTTTTGACGAGCGTGGTATACTAGGCACAGTAGAATTCGAAAGAAGGTATATTCATGACAGAAGTCAATCAAGTCCCAATTCACTGTGAAACATGTCAAAAGTCTTTTGACTATACGATTTATCAAAATGTAAATGTGACTGAAACTCCAGAGTTAAAAGAAAAATTAATCAATCAAACAGTATTTCAATGTACTTGTCCACATTGTGGGCAAAAATACTTTATTCCATATATTTTGAATTACCAAGATATGGATAAGAAAATTTTGATTCATTTCTATCCGAAGGAAGAAGAAATGCAAAAAGAATTACAACAAGTATTAATCGATGATCAAACAACGAATCAAGATTTCTTAGATAGCGGATATGCAGTTCGTTATGTGGGAAGTTGTGATGAATTTTTTGAAAAGTTATGCATTGCGGAAGAAGGTTACGACGATCGTATTATTGAAATTGTAAAATATTACTGTGTAGATCGAATGTTGCAAAAAAATATTGTATTTGATCGTATTCTTTTTAGTAACCAACAAGAAGCAGGAGTAGGAATTTATATTGTAAATGGAAAGAAAATTTCTCATTTTATTCCAGTTTCAGAAGAACTGTTAAAAATTGCAGAAAAGCAATTAGAAAAAGCAAAGCCAGAGAAAGATTTATTAGTGGATCGCTATTGGGCACAAATCGTTGCTTCTGTTGGAGAAGAGTAAGTTGAAACTTCGTCCATAAATTGATAAAAAAGGCATTTTATGGTTTAATTGAAGCAGTATAAAACTTAGAAAAGAAGGGAAGAATAAGGGGAAAATGGTTATATTTCCACAATTAAGAAGACAATTAAAAGGAAACCCTGTTGTAATTTTACATACAAATATGGGGGATATTACTTTAGAATTATTTAAAAAGCGTGCACCTAAGACAGTTAAAAACTTTGTGACACATGCGAAAAATGGCTATTATGACGGGGTGATTTTTCATCGTGTGATTGAAGATTTTATGATTCAAGGTGGAGACCCAACTGGTACTGGTATGGGTGGAGAATCGATTTGGGGTCCAAAATTTGAAGATGAATTTTCAAAAGAATTATTTAATCTTTACGGAGCTCTTTCAATGGCAAATGCTGGACCAAATACAAATGGTTCACAATTTTTCATCGTAACAGCGAAACATGTTCCTGCTCAAATGTTAACGCAATTAAAAGAGATGGGATGGCCAGAAAAAATTGTTGAAGCTTATGCAAAAGATGGTGGAACACCTTGGTTAGATCATCGTCATACCGTTTTTGGTCGTGTTGTTGAAGGAATGGACGTTGTATTAAAAATTGAATCTGTTAAATGCAATGGTCAAGACCGTCCATTAGAAGATGTTGTGATTGAATCAACGACAGTAGTGAAAAGGTAGGGGTTGAACATGACACAGACGTATCGCATTGGAGATGTGATTACTGCTAAAGTGACAGGAGTTCAGCCTTATGGAATTTTTCTAGCATTGGATGAAGAAACACAAGGATTAATTCATATTTCTGAATGTAAGCATGGATATATGGATAATGTGCATAATTTTGTAAAAATTGGAGAAGAAGTAACTGCAAAAGTAATTGATGTAGATGAATTTACCGATAAAATTAGTTTATCAATTCGTGCATTAGAAAAATTAGATGTACCTTCTACACCAACGAGAATTAAGCGAAATAAGAAACGCTTTACTCCTCCAATTGGATTTTCATCTTTAGCGCATCAATTGCCGTATTGGATTGAAGAGGCGCAAGAAAAATTTGTAAAGCCGAAAGAAAATAAAGCATAGTAGTACTCATTTGATAGAAAAATTGATATAATAGAAGAAGAAATTTTTAGGAGGTTCATCATGGGACATATTTCATTTGATTATTCCAAAGCATTAGGTTTCTTTAATCAAGAAGAAATCAATCAATTACAATCAACTGTAACAGCAGTTGACAAAGATTTAAGAGAGGGATTAGGAGCAGGTGCAGATTTCACTGGTTGGATTAACTTACCTCGTGACTATGATAAAGAAGAATTTGCTCGTATCAAAGAAGCAGCTAAAAAAATTCAAGAAGATTCTGAAGTATTAGTTGTTATTGGTATCGGTGGTTCATATTTAGGAGCCCGTGCAGCAATTGATTTCTTAAATCATGCATTCTACAACTATTTACCAGCAGAACAACGTAAAACACCTCAAGTGTTATTTGCAGGAAATAGCATTAGCTCAACTTACTTACATGGTTTAATTGAGTTAATTGGAGACCGTGATTTTTCAGTAAACGTAATTTCTAAATCAGGTACAACTACAGAACCAGCAATTGCGTTCCGTGTATTTAAAGATTTATTAATTAAAAAATATGGTAAAGAAGAAGCGGTTAAACGTATTTATGCAACAACTGACCGTGCTCGTGGAGCATTAAAATCAGAAGCAGATGTTGAAGGTTATCAAACATTTGTTATTCCAGATGATGTAGGTGGACGTTTCACTGTATTAACAGCTGTAGGTTTATTACCAATTGCTGTAACTGGTGCAGATGTAGATGCGTTAATGCAAGGGGCTGAAGATGCTCGTGTGGCTTATAGCTCACCAAACTTAAAAGAAAATGAAGCTTATCAATATGCGGTAGCTAGAAATGTGTTATACCGTAAAGGTAAAGTGACTGAATTATTAATTAATTATGAGCCAACTTTACAATACTTCTCTGAATGGTGGAAACAATTATTCGGTGAATCTGAAGGGAAAGATTTGAAAGGTATTTATCCTTCAAGTGCGAACTTCTCAACTGATTTACACTCATTAGGTCAATATATCCAAGAAGGTCAACGTAATATCTTCGAAACGGTTATTAAAGTGGGTACTCCTAATGAAACTGTAACAATTCCTGAAACTGAGGAAGATTTAGATGGTTTAGGTTATTTACAAGGTAAAACAATGGATTTTGTAAATACAAAAGCTTTCCAAGGTACTTTATTAGCGCATACGGATGGTCAAGTACCAAACTTTGTTGTAACGATTCCTGATATGTCAGCTTATACTTTAGGTCATTTAATTTACTTCTTTGAAATTGCTGTAGGTATTTCTGGTTACTTAAATGGTGTGAATCCGTTTGACCAACCTGGTGTTGAAGCGTATAAGAAAAATATGTTTGCTTTATTAGGGAAGCCAGGATTTGAAGAACTAGCAGAAGAGTTGAACAATCGTTTATAATATAAATAAATTTTTTAATGAAATTTCCAAGATGTAGCAAAGGACGCCAGCAAACCTGCGGTTTCATGGCTAAATTTTGAGCCTGAGGTCTCAAAATTTCCTGTGATTGGAACGGCTAATGCCGTTTCAATCACTACTGCTACGGGGAAATTCCTTTTTGTTTGCCATCATAAGATGGAAGACGTATTGTAGATAGAAATGGAATTTCCGATATGTAGCAAAGGACGCCAGCAGACCTGCGATCTCATGGCTAAATTTTGAGCCTATGGTCTCAAAATTTCCTGTGATTGGAACCGCTGTGCCGTTTCAATCACTACTGCTACGAGGAAATTCCTTTTTTTATAATGGCATATTAAAAAGACACCACTTTGTGGTGTCTTTGTTTCGTCATTAATAGTTCATTCTACCAAATCTTTATAGTAATAAATCGCTAATTGGGTTCTGTCTCTTAGGTTTAATTTCTCTAAAAGTAAGGAGAGGTAGTTTCGTATGGTGCCTTCGCTTAGGTACATTTTTTCTGCGATTTCTTTATTATTGTATCCTTCTGCTACTAAATACAATAATTCATTTTCACGTTCATTCAGAAGTTTGCTTGTTTTTCTTTGATAGACTTTTTTAACCGGCATATCGATTGTTGAATCATATACTATTTGATTATTCATAACCGCTTCGATAGCAGGGATAATGCCTTTAATATGTTGCTTTAATAAATAACCTTTACAACCTAGTGCTAATGCTTTCGTAATATATTCATCATCTTGAAAGGTCGTTAAAAATAAAATTTTTGCTTCAGGATATTCTTGTAAAATATGACTAGCTGCATCAATCCCAGAAGTAGGCTCCATTCGAATGTCCATTAATACTAAATCAGGCTGATGTTGTTGATATAGTTGAATCGCTTCAGCTCCATTACTCCCCATACCAACGACTTCAATATGAGATTGGGCAGAAAGGATGGTTTCTAATGCTTGTAACACTAAATAATCATCATCGATAAGAATCGTTTTAATCATGAGAGGCCTCCTGTTTTGGAATACGAATAAAAATTTCGTATCCATTTTTTATTTGAAGTGTAAAATCTCCATTATGTTTTTCCACTAATTCCTTCATCATGGTTAGTCCCATGCCTGAGGGAGTATTCGTTGGACGATCACCATTGTCTCTATAATCAATAGTGTAAGTTGTTTTTTGTTCTAAAAGGAATAATTGAATTTGCGTTCCATTAGAATGTTTCATAAAGTTTGTTGTCAATTCCTTACAGATCGTTAAAATATCATATTTTACATTAATAGGAATACTATCTGAGATAGTATTTGTAAAATTTAGCTGTGCTTTTTCTTTCAAAGGTTGAAGGAGTGTATCCATTCTTTGCGAAAGTGAGAATGAGTCATCATACATTTGATGAATTGTTAATCGAATGTCATCCATTTCCTGTTGTAAAATGCTTGATAAATGTTCTAATTTTTCTTCCACAACGGGTTCAGTCGTAATAATTTGTAGAGCTTCCAATTGCATAATAGAAGCACTCAAAGTATGTCCTAATTGATCATGTAATGCATGAGAAATCCGATTTCTTTCTTTCAAGGTTGCAATTTCCATTTGCTTTAAAACTTCTTCAGAATTTGATTGTTGTCGTTGTATTAATTTTAAGCGTTCTAGTTCTAAATTATTTTGGATTTGATAATTTTTCTTTTGAAAAGCTTCATCTTTTTGAGTTTGTAATATGATATAACTGCCAATGCTGCCGAGAATAAGGGTAAATAAATTAGGATATAAAATTAAAATCCCCCCAGAAAAAATTCCCCATAAACCATATAAATGAACCGCATGCATGATGAATAGTACACTATAAAGTCCAGTCTGTGGATAAAGAACACAAAGAAATCCAGAAATCCCTAATGCAATTGATGAAATGAATTTTGAACTGACATAAGGCGAAAGAGAGAGGATATAGATACAAAATCCTAGAAAAATTGTCATCAGTTCAATATTCTCCTGTGCTAAAAAAATACTGATGAGAATAAAAAATAATGATTTTTCAATGAATGTACGCAAGACTATCCCTCCAATCTGCTTTTTATTGTAGTATAACTGCAAAAGTCACAAAATTCTATAAAAATATGACAAATGTCATATGCAGATGATGATATTTGACACTAGGTAAGAGTGAAGACATTTTATATACTAAGATTGTGATGAAAGGATAGGTGAAAATATGGAAACAAGTATTGTAGTTAAAGGGTTAGTGAAACGATATAAAGATTTAATGGCATTAAATCACTTTGAAATTGAGATTCAAAAAGGGGAGTTATTAGCACTTCTTGGTCCAAATGGATGTGGAAAAACTACTTTAATCAATTGTATGCTAGGATTTTTAACATTTGATAGTGGAGAGATTACCGTATTAGGAGAAAATCAATTTCCATTATCTGCTAAAGCTAGAGGGCAAATTGGAATTGTACCACAAGAGTTAGCTTATTTAGAAAATTTAACAGTGGAAGAAAATATTGATTTCTTTTGTGGACTATACATTTCAGATTCAACATTGCGAAAACAATATGTAAAAGAAGCGATTGAATTTACAGAATTACAAGATTTTCGTAAATTTCTACCTAAAAAGTTAAGTGGCGGATTGAAACGCCGATTAAATATTGCTTGCGGAATCGTCCATAAACCTTCTTTAATTTTCTTTGATGAACCGACTGTTGCGGTGGATACTCAAAGTCGTTCGTTTATTTTAGACGGAATTCGTCAATTAAATGAAAAAGGCAGTACCATTATTTATACTACTCATTATTTAGATGAAGTGGATGGATTAAGTGATCGTATTGTGATTATGGATAAAGGAAAGAGCATTATCTCTGGAACGTCTCAAGAATTAAAAGCATCGATTACTACTTCAGAAATTATTCAAGTAGAATTAACAACGATTCCAACAAGTGAACAATTAGAGCGATTAAGACAAATTCCTCAAATTTTAGTAATGGAAGAACAAAAGCAACAGTTGAAATTTCATTTTAAAAAAGGGAACAATCATTTAATGCATGTAGCCAATACGATTGAAGAATTGCAGTTAAATTATGTCCGTTTATATAGTGAACAACCAAGTTTAGATGATGTATTTCTAGCATATACTGGGAAAGGACTTCGTGATAGATGATGACATTTCTAAAGTTATTTAAGTATTTATTTAAAAATACGGTAAAAGATTTTGCATTTTCATTTTGGGTATTATGTTATCCAGTGATTTTAACGACTTTCTTTTATTTATCTCTTTCTAGTGTGATTCATCAGGAATTAAATCCCGTTCGAGTGGCGATAACTAAGGATCATCCTTTTCATTTTGTATTCGAACAAGCAGGTGAAAATTTTGAAATTATTGATGTAGCATCAGCAGAAGAAGGAAAGCAGTTAACGCTTGAAGAAAAAGCAGATGGATTTGTTGAAAATAATCTAGATATTGTAGTGGCAAAAGAATCCGGTGTTCCACAAAGTGTTTTGAAAAATGTGGTCACTCAAATCAAACAAGTTCAATCTCTTGGAAAAAGTGCCTCCACTATTGATTTTAAAAAAAGTTGGATTAAAGAAACAAAGAGTGATGTTAGTGAAGGAACAATGATGTTCTATTCAAGTCTAGCAAGTTTTGCAATGTATTCTATCTTTAGTGGAGTTGTTTGTGTAGCATATATGAATGGTAATTTATCTGAAGTGGGACGAAGAGTTATGGGAAGTTCATTTAGTAAATGGAAATTTCTGATTTACAGTTTTGCTACAGGATTAACGTTAAATGTGCTTTCGAATGCCCTTTTATTAGTGTATATGACTCAAATTTTAAAATTACAGTTATTTACGGATTGGACAGGTAGTATTTTATTAATGCTTATAGGAAATGTTTTTGGATTATCCTTTGGAATTTTAATAGGAACTCTGCAACAGTTGAGTATACAAGGACGGATTATAGTAGCATTAATGACCAATATGATTGCATCTGCTATTGCAGGCTTAATGGGAAGTAGTATACGAGTATTTATGAATAGCCATCTTCCATGGGTGAATCAGTATAATCCGGTAGCTTTGATTATGTCTGGATTTTATCAATTAAACCGTTTAAATGAGGGGACACAAATGCCTCGTATTTTTGGATTACTTGGAATTTATACACTTCTATTAATGGTCTTTGCATTATGGAGATTAAGGAGAACACGTTATGACAGTTTATAAGTATTTTTTAAAACTTGCGAATCGTTACAAAATATATGGCATTATTTATTTAGTTATTTTTATGGGGATGGCTTTACTTCAAATTTCTGGAAAGAAGGAAACAAGTAATTTTGAAGATACTTCTATTAAAATGATGATAAAAGATGAGTCGAATGGAACTGATGAAATCATTAATCAATTGATTCAAACTCTTCAAAAGAAACATGAAGTACAAAAAACAACAAAAAGTGATATAAGTATGAAAGAAGCTATCTATGCAGGAGATGTAGATGCAGGATTATGGATTCCAAGTGATGTACATTCAAAATTGGACAAAGAACAAGAAGTTGTTGAGATGGAAATCTCCAATTCATTATCGGGACATTTAATTCGTGAGTATGTAAATTCTTATCTTCGATATGCAGTTGCTTTGAAAAAAGAAGGGAATTTTATTCTAGAAAGAATTGAAAAGATTATAGATCAAGAAGTAACAGTAACGATTCTTTCTAAAGAGGAAGCGGTATCCAGTCAATACTCTAAAGAACAATTTGGTAAAATTTATTTTGCCTATAGCCCATTTATTTATTTTTCAGTGTTCATTTATTTATTTGGTACGATTTTTTCTAAAATGAAGGGGAAAGAAGTTGCCAAGAGAATTGCGATTGCAATGAAAGATGAGCGTCAAGTGATGTTGGAACAATTTTTAGCAGGGTTAACGATTGTAGGTTTAATTGTTGGTATTAATCTGCTTTTTGTAGGGATTTTAGCTCCTGAATTTTATGCAAGTTCTCAAGCATTGAAGATTTTATTATTAAGTACAGCGTCGGCAATTTCAGCTTATGCTTTGTCATTTCTTTGTGCAGTAGTAATTGGCGAGAATCAATATGCTTATTCAGCTGCAAGTACAATTTTGGGAACGGGGCTGGCATTTTTATCCGGAATTTTTGTTCCTTTAGAATTAGTAAGTTCATATGGAGTAAACATTGCTAAATTCTTCCCTGTTTATTATGTGACTTCTGCAGCGAGCAATTCTTCAACAGAGTTTTCTAGTTATGCATTCCATTTAGGAATGATTGTTTTATTTACCGTTTTATATATCATAATGGCGTTTAGCGTGCAGCGCATTCGTCGTAAAAAATTTATTTAATGGAATTTCCTGAAAGTAGCAAAGGACGCCAGCAAACCTGCGGTTTCATGGCTAAATTTTGAGCCTAGGTCTCAAAATTTCCTGTGAGGCTGGGCAGTAAGTCTCAAAAATAGAAGAAAGCACGTCCCGATTTTGACTGA
>NZ_CAURVV010000054.1:0-10328 GCF_963528315.1 uncultured Granulicatella sp.
ACAGATTTTGCTAAGTTTCTTGGTTTATCAACATCTAATCCTTTACCAAGAGATGTGTAATAAGCAATCAATTGTGTCACAACAACACTTAAAATTGGTGCTAATTCCATTTGTACTTTTGGTAATACGATATCGTCTCCTTCACGTTCGCTTCCTTCCATGGCAATAACCATTGTTTTAGCTCCACGTGCTTTTACTTCTTCGATATTTCCTCTTGTATGGCTTGCAACTACTGGTTCACTTAATAAAGCAATAACTGGTGTGCCTTCTTCGATTAAGGCAATTGTACCATGTTTTAATTCTCCAGCTGCGAAACTTTCAGTTTGTACATATGAAATTTCTTTTAATTTCAATGCTGCTTCCATTGCTACATAATAATCTAAATGACGACCAATATAGAATGCATTCGCTGTATCTAATAAGTTTTGATCCACTAATTCTTTTACAACAGATTTTTCGTCTAATACACCTTCGATTGCAGAAGCAATAACGGCTAATTCATGACTCATATCAAATGTTTGAGGACGTCCTTTTGTGCGACGTAATACTTCTGCTAATACAGCCATTACTGTAATTTGTGCTGTATAAGCTTTTGTTGAAGCTACTGCAATTTCTGGTCCTGCATGAAGTAATAATGTATAAGTTGCTTCACGAGATAAAGTCGAACCTTTAACATTTGTAATCGTTAATGAAGGGTAACCTTTTTCATTCACTTTTACTAATGCTTGACGGCTATCTGCTGTTTCTCCACTTTGTGTTAAGAAAATAAAGAATGGTTTTTCAGATAAAATTGGTTGATGATATGCAAATTCACTTGCTAAAAATACTTCAACAGGAATTCCTGCTAATTGTTCTAATAAATATTTTCCAATCCATCCAGCATGGTAACTTGTCCCACAAGCTACAACGTAAACACGATCACTTTGTCCAATTTCTTCTAATAATTCACTAGGAACTTCTAATTCACCAGCTTCATTTGTATATTCTTTAATAATACGACGTAATACGGCAGGTTGTTCATCCATTTCTTTTAACATGTAATGAGGATAAGCACCTTTTTCAATATCATCTGCATCTAATTCTGCTTTAAATGGTGCACGTTCCACTGCTTTTCCATCAATTGTTTCAATTTCCACTTTGTCTTTTGTAATGGTAATTAATTCTTCATCTTTAATTTCTAAGTAAGTATCCGTTTGAGAAATAGTTGCCATAGCATCTGAACAAATAACATTGAATCCATTTCCTACTCCAACTAATAATGGACTTTTATGTTTTGCGGCATATAATACTCCTGGAGCTTGTTCATCTAATAAACCGAATGCAAATGATCCACGAATTTCTTTTAACGCACGACGGAAAGCTTCTTTACCAGATAAACCTTCTTTTTCTGCAAAATATTCTACTAAGTTCACTGCAACTTCTGTATCTGTTTGAGATTGGAAGTTTACATGTGATAAATAAGTTTCTTTTAATTCAGAAAAGTTTTCAATCACTCCATTATGAACTAAAGTAAAACGTCCATTTTGAGAACGATGTGGGTGAGCATTATTTTCTGTTGCTGGTCCATGAGTTGCCCAACGAGTATGCCCAATTCCTGCAAAAGCGGGAACTGATTCATCCACTGCTTCACGCAAGTTGGCAATACGTCCTACTTTTTTTACTAATTGTGTTGTACCATCAGCATCTGCAATAAATAATCCTGCTGAATCATATCCACGATATTCTAATTTTTCTAATCCATCTAAAATGACCGTTTGAATACGGTTATCTCCAATACATCCTACAATTCCACACATATATATAGTCTCCTTTAATGAAGGGTTTCCTTCAAACAAATTTTTCATTGTTTCTGGTGCATGCAAAAATTTTGTATCCCCGCAGAGATTTTTGTATATTGCTGTAGACTGCACTGCCTTGAGTCACCCGCCGAATCGTTCGATAAACTCAATCCTCGTCACTTATCATTCTTAATGATAAGCCTGGCGCTATCCTATGTTGCTACCTTTCTTAGCAATTTATTTTCAGAAACATAATTTATCATACACGATTTTGTACTTATTTGTCAAAACTCTCGAATTTTATATTTAATTTTATATATTTTTTACAAAAAAAGCCATAAGTCACTCATTAGTAACTCATGGCCTTGATTACCTACGAAAATCATTGGCTAATTGATAATTGTCCTTCAACCACCGATTGTCTCTTTTATATTCTTATATAACCTTTATTTACGAGTATAGGAAAATCTTACTGTTAGAACTCCGCAAGAATATTATAATTCTCCTCTAACCATTTTTCGTCATCAACATGTCTCTTACTTGCAAAGTGTCCAATCGATAATTCATAAGGAACATCAGAGTTTTTATATTTCACTCGTAAGTAATATTCTCCAATTCCTTTATAACTCTTCTTAAACTTACGAATACCACGAATTTTATTCAATGATTCAAAATAAAATTCATCCGCATGAATAATAATATGCCCTTTATAAACTAATAAAGCAAAATCCTTTGAAACATACTCGGCGTTTTCCACTAAAAGATTCATATGACCTTGAACTTCTGGGAACAGTTCGAATAATTCTTTATAATTCTTATAGTTATGATAAATAATTTTTCCAGCTGCTACTAAAAATCCTAATCCCACAATAAGAAAAATTAAATCTTTTCCCATTTCAATCCATAAATCAAACTTATCAAATTCATCAAAATAGATGTCTGTTCTTAGGAATGATACCTGATAGATATACCCTAAAATTGTATCATTTTTCGCTTCTCTTTCTTTTTTCTTCGCTAAATTACTTTGTTGAAAAACAGTTTCAAAATCCTGCTGCATTTCTGGAGAAATCTTTACAATTTTTCTTCCTCTTCTTCCATATGTAAATTCAGGAACGACTCTTATTTTTAATAAAATTAATTTATTATCAAATGGTCTTACTTTTGACAGTTTGCTAGCTTCCTCTGCAAGCTCGTCTAATTTATCATTTACTGATTTTAACATATGATAACCTAATTCATCTTCAATGATATAAAAGACTTCTTTTTCATTTGGTAATTCTACTTTTTCGATATCATAAATTCGAATTACTTGAACCTCATCTTCTTCCTTTTCATTAAAAGGCTGATTAATATAAATCTCTTCAATTGGTTCAGTATAACTAACAACATTTTTTAGCATAGTAATAGAAGATATGAAAATGGTAACCAAACTAAAGAGTAAATAAAATCTTGCCCCTTTTGTAATCCTTTTTTTTACTTTCATTTTTCTCTCCTTTTTATCATAAAATTTCATTTCATTTAGAAACATTTTACTCTAAATACTATTAAAATACTACTTTTTTCGAACAAAAAAGGCGAGATTTCTCTCGCCTTTTGAATCTCTTCTCTGATTAAAATTAAGCTTTACCAGTTGAACCGAAGATATCCATAGTTTCTTTTGTTACTTTAACGATTGCATCAAAACCAGGTTTGATAACTTTACGTGGGTCATAAACATTAGCATCTGCATTTAATTTAGCACGAACTGCTGCAGTCCATTGTTGTTGTAATTCAGTGTTAACATTGATTTTAGCATGTCCACGTTCGATTGCTTTTTTGATTTGATATTCTGGAATACCTGATCCACCGTGTAATACTAATGGAGCACCAGTAGCTTCAGAAATAGCTAACATTTCGTCAAATCCTAATACAGGTTCACCTGCATAAGTTCCGTGAACTGAACCTAAAGCTGCTGCTAAAGCATCAATACCTGCTTCTTTAACCATACGTTCACATTCGTGTAAGTCAGCATATTTAATTCCGCCTGTTACGCCATCTTCAGTACCACCTACAGTACCTACTTCAGCTTCTACAGAAACACCTTTTGGATGTGCATAAGCTACAACTTCTTTAGATAATTCAATGTTTTCATCAATTGGATAATGAGAGTGGTCAAACATTACTGAGCTGAAACCAGCATCAATATATTTTTTACATACATCTACAGATGAACCATGGTCTAAGTGTAATGCAACTGGGACTGTGATATCCATAGTTTCTAATAATGCATTTACCATAGCTGCAACTACTAATGGGCCACCCATGTATTTACCAGCACCTTCAGATACTCCTAAGATGATTGGTGATTTTGCTTCTTGAGCAGCAGTTAGAACAGCTTGTGTCCATTCTAAGTTATTGATGTTGAATTGACCTACGGCATATTTACCTTCTTTAGCTTTGTTCAACATTTCTGTCATACTTACTAAACGACTCATTTAAAATTTCCTCCTTATACTAGTTTCCTAGTATTTATTTTTACGTTGCTATTATACCCCAAAATTCGTTCGATAGCTAGTTATTTAGAATATTATTATGAAATAATTTCATAATCTATTTTTCTTTTCATAATATTTCATATATTATCATTTCAATAAATATAAGAATTTTCTTAGAATTTTTATAGAAATTTTCCTAATTTGTTTTATAATAGTGATAGTATAAACAATTTGGGAGGGATTAATATGAACCAACGTCAAAACAGTTCATATCATAAACGTGCAGTTAGAGAAGCACGTTTCGCAAAACTATTATTTGCTTTTATCGCAATAGCCTCACTCGCTATTGTCATTTTCATTTTAAATATTCCATCAATTATTAATAATGAAAATAAGCTATTAACTAAAAATGTATCTACAAATCAGCAAAGTTCTTCAACCGCTTCAGAAGATAAGGAAGTCCATACCGCTAGAATTACAGCTAGTGGAGATATGCTATATCATGACATTGTTTATGGAAGTGCCTTTGATGGACAAACCTATGATTTCAAAAATGATTACGAGCAAATTACTCCACTCGTTTCTTCAGCTGATTTAGCTCTTGGAGACTTTGAAGGTACGATTAATCCAGATAGACCTTTAGCCGGCTATCCGATTTTTAATGCCCCTGAAGAAGTTGTTCAAAGTATTAAAGATGCTGGATATGATGTTTTAGACTTAGCTCATAATCATATTTTAGATACAGGAATTAGTGGATTAAAATATACAGCTACAGCTTTTAGAAATGCCGGTTTAGATATTTTCGGAGTAAAGGTAGATCCAAATGAAGGAATTTTAGTCAAAGAAGTAAACGGGATTAAGGTCGCTATTTTAGGATTTTCATACGGATTCAACGGAATTGAAGCAAGTATTTCTAAAGAAGATTACGATAATCATTTATATGACTTAAACATGGATAAAGTAAAAGAGCAAATTGAAAAAGCTGAACAAATCGCTGATTTTACAATCATTATGCCTCAGATGGGAGTAGAATATCAGTTAACACCAACTGACGCTCAAGTCGACACTTATCATAAAATGATTGAATGGGGAGCAGATGTTGTATTTGGAGGGCATCCTCACGTTGCTGAACCTACTGAAACTATCGAAAAAGATGGGCAAAAGAAATTCATCATTTATTCAATGGGGAACTTACTATCTAACCAAAGAATTGAAACATTAGATAAAATTTGGACCGAGCGTGGTGTCATTATGGATATTACGATTCAAAAAGAAGGCAATCAAACAACCTTAACAAGCGTACAAGCTCATCCAACATGGGTTTCTCGTACTCCAATTAATCGTACATTCCAAGGCTATCAAGCATATGATTATCAAGTATTTCTAGCAGAAGATTATTTACCAGGTGCAAAATACGCAAATACTGTTGATGAAACAACTCGTCAACGAATTGAAAAAGCTTATCACGAAATGTTAGAGTTATTAAATATTCAATTCTAAAACAAAAACCACACGACAAAAATCGTGTGGTTTTTTATATTCTTTAAAAAGCACTGTAGACAAATTCTGCTACATTTGAAAAATCTGCATGAAGTAGATATAAGCCTAATACTAGAAATAAAACATAAAATGCCATTGTCCATACAAATAATTCATGTTTTTCACTAATCTTTTTGATAGAATTTATACATTTCTTCAGCAACTTCAGGCCATCCTTTCCATCCAGGGTGAACCGTATCATACATAACATAAGGTTCATATTCCTTTGGTGTTAAATCCATAAGTTTATATCCATATGAATTAGTAATTTCTGCTAACTTTTTAGAGTAAACCTCTCTTTGATCTTTACCAATACCAATATAATCATACCAACGTCCATTAATTGGGAAATTAACGACTTCTACTTCTAACCCTAATTCTTTAGCCATTTGTAATACTAATGCATAGTCATCATATTCTGTTGATTGATCATATTTATAATTAGAGTACTTATTTTTTAGTTTTTCTTTACGATTTTTAATTTCAGCATTATATTGGCGATTTTCAACGTAAAATTCATTATTATCTGTTGCTTTTTTTGCTTCATCTAAATACTTATTTTGAATTTCAGCCCAATCATACTGAGGAGTTTTCTCTCCACTAGAAGGTATTGGTTTAACATTCCCTGTAAAATAAAAGGCAATCTTATTATTAAGTATATATTTTTCCACATCGAACCAATTTAATAAATCATCTAATACTGTTCCTTTATTATCCAATAATCGACGTTTGTATCTTTCAAAATTTTGATGCACAAATTTATTATCTTTGGATAATTCTAATATACGATTTATAAATTTCTCTTTTGTCTCATGACTAAGTTTAGGATTCTTCAATGTATAGTACACATGCTCATTCGATACACGACTTAAAAATGCTTTTGGATTCATTCCATATTGATCAAACCAAATAAATGATTCACTTAAAATAAATTTTTGTTTAGGAATACTATCCGATAATGAACCTAACATTGAAGCTTGAATAATATTTTGAAAATTCCCTCCACCTACAGCCATAATATGAAAATCATCATAATTAAAAAGATGCTTAATATGGAATGGATAATTACTTGGAGTACTCAATTCAGACGAACCAAACACTACTAAAGTTTTATCATCTATATTATCTTTTATAATGTCTCTACTTTTGTATTTGGTATATTCGAAATTATAGCGAATACTATTATCACTTACATGATAATAATCTGCTAATTTCTGATTTATTACATGAACATATACCCCAAGAGTAAGTAACGCAAGTACCAAGGCTATTCCTAGGGCCTTAATTTTCTTCATTATTGTTTCACCCTAGTTTCGATATATTGAATAATTTTATTTGGGGTATCAATTTCTTCATAAGTTACTTCTGTTGGAGCTACTTCGATACCAAACTCTTCCATTCGAACTAATAATTCCACAAAAGCTAACGAATCCATTAGACCTTCTTCTTTTAAATTAATGTCACGTTCTTCATAAATGACATCATCTTCGCAAATTTCTTCAATGATTGCTAAAACTTTTTCTTCTAACATGATGTTCACCTCTTATTATTTCGTCAATAATTTTATAATAAATTCATATGGTTTCTCAGAAAAAATGAGTAAACCAATCATCACTAAATGCATGGTTACAAACCAACTGACAACCTTATAAGCTGTTTTCTGTTTATATTTTTTATAAAATTTAGATTTCTTCTGATACCATTCAAAGCCAGCCATTAAAACTCCATGATACACACCATAAATAATATAACTCCATGAAAGCCCATGCCAGAACCCCATGAATATCATATTGAGCATATACGCTACCATTGCTGTTGTTAAACGAGTTTTGAACCATTTATGTCTCATTGACTTCATTACAATTCTTGAGAAAATAAAATCTCTCAACCATGTTGACAACGAAATATGCCAACGATTCCAGAAATCTTTAATATCGATACTTAAAAATGGTTTATTAAAGTTCATAGGCGTTTGAATTCCCATAATATTACTTACACCGACTGCCATCAAACTATATCCTGCAAAATCGAAGAATAAGTAAAATGTATACAAATACATATAGGAAACCGTTGTAAATAACAACCCTTTATGTGGAATATGATTCATTGCTAAATACAATAGTCCAGATAAAACTACTTTATAAACTAATCCTAATAATAGTCTAAATAATCCAGTTCCTAATAATTCAACATATTCTTCTCTCGGAATTGTCTGATGAATATCTTCCATAAATCTTCTACTTCTATCAATTGGTCCCGAACTAATGGTTGGGAAGAATAATAAAAATTGAAGATAATCAATCAAACCTATTGGTTCTTTTATAATTCCATCATATGTTTCAAATATAATTTGTAACACTTTGAAAGTCATATAAGAAATGCCCAAAAATCCAAAAATAGAAACTTTCAATACAATAACTGTTTTTGCGGCAATTAATAATAAACTCGCAAAAAATATAATAGGATATTTCGTAGATTTCTTATCTCTAAAATGAAAGCCTAATCGAACTAATAAATAAGTTTCTACAATAAAGATGACTAAGTTTATAAAATGGTTCGGTTGCTCTTTAAAGACTGCTATCGCAATTCCAATTGATAGAACAAAAGTAATCCAATAAACCGATTTTTCAAATAATCGTAAGAGAATTACTGGAATCAGTGCAAAAAACAATGTTCCAAAGAAATCTAAGCCATCAAAATACTCCATTCTATAACTCCTTTAATTTTTTCTTATCAATCTTACCATTATTGTTTAATGGCATTTCATCTAAAAAGACGATTTTTTTAGGAATCATATATTCTGGAACATATTGCGCTAAATCTTTTTTAATCAATTTACCCGTTGCAAATCGGCTTTCAACTTCTTCTGTATAAACTACATAAGAAATGATAGATTTAATTTTCCCATCTTCTGCATAAGATGGAACCGTTGCAGCTTGGCGAATTTTTGGATTTTTCAATAAATTATTATCAATATCCTCTAATTCAATACGATGTCCATGTAATTTGATTTGGAAGTCAATACGTCCTTCGCAGAATAATAATTCTCCTTCAAAATGACCTAAATCTCCCGTTTTATAGCTACGTTCTCCAACTTCAGGGATAATAAAACTTTTCTGCGTCATTTCTGGATTTTGATAATATCCATTCGCAACTGTATCCCCTTGGATAATAATTTCTCCACTCTGTTCTCCATCAATCGTAACTGTTGTTCCTGGTTTAATCACACCGACTGGCAAATTATTTGGATACTGTTCCAAAATTTCTCTTGTAATTGATACCCATGTAATCATTACAGTAGATTCTGTTGGCCCATAGGTATTTACGACTTCAGCATTTGGGAAACGATCTAATAATTTTTGCGCAGTTGTGGCGAATAATTTTTCTCCACAGAAAACAAATTGATTGACTTGTGGCAATAATTCTTGATTAAAGCTTGGATCAACTAAACACATCTCTGCAAATGACGGTGTTGAAATCCAAACCGTAGCATTTGATTCTTTTAATGTGTTAAATAAAACCTTAAAATCTTGTAAATGCTGTTTATCAATTTGTATTAATGGCGCATTCATATAAAGCGATGGCCATAAAGACATTACTGACAAATCAAATGAAAATGGCGGATGCCCTAAAAATACTTGTGGACCTTTATTTGTATAATAACCTGTATACCATTTTAAGAAATGATTTAGATTATCATACGTAATCGAAACCCCTTTTGGTTTGCCTGTGCTTCCAGAAGTGAAAATAATATAAAAAATATCTTCATCTTTTACATAATATTTAGGATCGATACTTTCAGAAGTTGTGCGAATAATTTCTTTAGTAGCTGAAACATCTAATAATGGAGTTTCTAACTCAATTACTTCACTTGTTAATACAACTGGTGATTGTACCGTTTTAATAATATCTTGTACTCGATCAATGGGTGTATTTACATCTACTGGACAAAATGCACGTCCTGATTTAACACAGGCTAAGAAATAGACGAGCATCATTGGATGCTTATGTCCATAAACAACGATTGGTTGACGATTATCTTGCAATCTTTCCTGTAAATAATAGGCTAATTTATCAGAGTATTCCCAATATTGCGCTGGAGATAATTCCTCTTCTAAAAATAAATCATGACGATAGATTTTTTCAGTTTTCCCCTTAAAACTTGATAGTCGATCTAATAACTTTTCAAACACCTTATTCATTTCCCTTCTTTATCATCTAATCGTCTAACAGCCGATGTCTAGACTGTCACATAGTAGAAGTATACCATATTATAGATTTTCTGAAAATCGTAATCCTTAAAATAGCACGCTTTTATAAGGAAAAATACTAAAATTCTTCACATACTAGAATTTTTTCTTTAAACTCTCATCTTTTTTTAAGTAAGTAAAAAGGCTGAAACAACATTGAAGTGACCTCCGTAAATGAGAATTAAATAAAAACACCTCCAAGTTGAATTTGGTACAATATTATCAAATGCATATGGAGGTGTCTTTTTATGGTTAAAAATCGTGTTGGTAGAAAAATCGTCTACTTC
>NZ_CAURVV010000055.1:0-8881 GCF_963528315.1 uncultured Granulicatella sp.
CGCGACAACTCCTATATATTATCATAGTCGTTTTTCTCTGTCAACAACTTTTTTAAATTATTTTTAAACGCTTTAAAAGCGAACGTTCGTTAACAGTGTTTATAATTTACCATAGCTTTTTATTCTTTGCAAGTCTTTTTTAAAACTTTTTTTATATTTTTGACTACAATAAAAAAGACTGTAGTCTTGAACTACAGCCCTTTCCTTTTATTGCACATTTCCTGAAGAAATTACTTTTCCATCACTCACAATTTTATAGTTACCTGTTGGATGTGAATTACTTAGTGTGAATGTTAAATTCACTGTAGTATCCTCAGTTATTTCTAATGTATTATACACATTAGAAATTTGATTTTTTGCATCTTCGATATATATCGAGATTTTATTTGGCGTTTTCTGCCCGTTATTTTGTCCATTTTTTTGATATGGAATTGTAATTTGTTTTGTCACAGTGTGATCTTTTTTACCTTTTGACAATACAATTGTAAGTGCAGTTCCTTTTTTCACTTCTGCTCCTTCTCTTATTGATTGTCTAATTACTGTATCTGCTGTTGCTTCATTTTCTTCTTCAGTAATGGTTAATGCTAAATTATTTGAATTTGCATATTCAATGGCTCCTGCTCTTGTATAACCTGTTAAGTTTGCCATTTTAATAGAGCTTTCTCCTTTACTAACTACTAATGTAATGACAGGATCTTTTCCCTCTACCTTTTGATTAGGAGCAATACTTTGAGAAATTACTTTTCCAGATTCTACACTATCAGAATTTTCTTCTTGTTTTTCTACTGTAAATCCTAATTTTTTCAATTCATCTCTAGCAGCTTCATATGTTTTATTACGATAATCTTTCATCGTAACAGCTTCTTTTCCTGAACTTACTTTAATTGTAATTTTTGATTTTTCTTTTACAGTACTTCCTGCTTTTGGACTTGTTTCAATGACTTTTCCACTTTCAATTTCATCTGATTTCACTTGGATTACATCTGTAACATTCAATTTGGCATCTGCTAATTTTGTTTTAGCGGCAGCTTCCGTTAAATTCGTTACATCTGGTACTTGTACTTCTTTTGGACTAGACTGCAAGAATACAAAAGCCATAATTCCAATAATTGAAATCAATAAAAGAAGAAACAACCACGGCCATTTACGTCTCTTTTTAACTGGTTTCTCTTCATCCATTTCTACAACTGGTATTTCTTTACTCGTTTGAATTGGTTTAACTTTTTGTGTATGAATTGGTGTTAGTACTTTTGTTTCTCCTGAAAAACTTGCCGGTACAAATTTCTTTTCATATAGTCTCGTAGAATCTAAACAAGTTTTCAAATCTTGAAACATTTCATAACAACTCTTATAGCGATGCATGGGATCTTTTGCAGTAGCTTTTAAAACTATATTTTCTAAGCTTTGAGGAACCATTGCAGTTGGATTTACTATCGTTGGTAATGGTTCTTGGAAATGTTTCAGCGCAATAGAAACTGCGGACTCCCCATCAAAAGGAACTTTTCCTGTTAATAGTTCATACAACACAATACCTAAAGCATAAATATCTGTTTGAATGGTCGCCATTCCACCTCTTGCTTGTTCTGGCGATAAGTAGTGTACTGAACCTAGCAATGTATTCGTTTGAGTTAAGGATGTATCTGATAAAGCAACCGCAATTCCAAAGTCTGTTATTTTAACATTTCCTTCTTTATCAATTAAAATATTTTGTGGTTTAATATCTCGGTGAATAATGCGATTTTGATGTGCAGCTGCAATCGCTGAAACAATTTGCATCATAATACGAACAGCTTCAATTGGATGTAAAGCACCTTTTTGTCTTACATAATCTTTTAAATCTGTTCCTTCGACATATTCCATCACAATATAATTCATTTCTTGTGATTGTCCAACATCGTAAACTCCTACAATATTTGGGTGAGTTAGTTGAGTTGCTGATAATGCTTCTCTTCTAAATCTTCTCATTGCATCATCATTTTGTCGAAAATCCAATCGTAATACTTTAATGGCAACTAATCGATCTAAAATTAAATCCTTTGCAAGGTAAACCGCAGCCATTCCGCCAGTTCCAATTAAAGATTTAATTTTATAACGTCCATTTAATGTTCTACCAGCTTCTAGCATTAGGCTTCCTCCTCTCTAAGGTGAATTTTTGCAATCGCAACTGTTATATTATCACGACCACCTGACTCATTAGCTGCTTGAACAGCTTTTTCCACTTGTTGTTCCAAATCTGAATAATGATTTAAAACATTTCTTATTTCTTCTAATGACAACATATCGCTGAGCCCGTCACTGCATAATAATAAGATATCTTCATCTTTCACAGTCATTCTGACAAAATCAATTTCGACAGCAGAAGTTACTCCTAATGATTGTGTCACAATATTTTTATTGGGATGATTTTCAGCTTCTTCAGGAGTGATTTCTCCAGATTTCAATAATGCATTCACTAAGCTTTGATCTTCCGTTAATTGCTTTAATTGGAAGTTTCTCAAAACATACGCTCGACTATCTCCAACATTGGCAATCATTAATTGATTTCCAATGACACAGGCAGCTACTAAAGTTGTTCCCATTCCATATAAATCTTCATATTGAGTAGAACGTGTAAGAATATCATCATTAGCTTCCTCAATTTTATGAACAATCCATTGATATGCTTCTTCCATATTTTCAATATTAGTCTTTTCCCACGATTGACCTATCGACATTAATGCCATTGAACTAGCAATTTCTCCCGCATTATGTCCACCAATTCCATCACAGACCATCATGAGCGGGATGTGATTTTTGCTTTCAAAGTAGCCAGCAGCATCTTCATTTACTTTTCTTCGTTGACCAACATCACTTTTTATCGCAAATTTCATACAATCCCTCCTCACTGTTTAAGATTTTTTCACTAATTTACAAATATAAAAACCATCACTATTAAAGTCACTTGGTAATATTGTAATATCTTCTGAATCTTTCTGAATCCATTTTCCAATCGATTCAATTTCAAATGCTGGGTTCACTTCTAAAAACTGATGAACCAGCTCTCTATTTTCTGCCTTATTAATTGTACATGTAGAATATACTAGGCTACCCTTTGATTTTACCATTTTTGAAGCAGATAATAAAATCTCTAGTTGAATTTTTTCTAAACTTTTTAAATCTTGTACTTCTTTTGTATATTTAATATCCGGTTTACGACGAACTAATCCTAGCCCCGAACAAGGTGCATCTACAAATACTGCATCAAAACTTTCGGCTGGATAGACATCTTGAACGTTACGGGCATCTAATACTTTCATCGAAATGCAATCTTCCACTTGAAGTCTTTTAGCATTTTCTTGAATTTTCTTTAATTTATGTTCGTATAAATCTAAGGCATCTACATGTCCGCCCTTTGAAGCATCTAAATAACTGGCAATATGCGTCGTCTTTCCACCAGGTGCTGCACATGTATCAAGCACTTTATCCGTTGATTCTAAATTAGCAACTTGCGCAACTAAAGAAGAAGCTTCATCTTGTATCGTAATAAGTCCTTGCTCAAAAGCTTTCGATTGAAAAACATTACCTTCTTCAACAATTAAACATCTACTCGATAAGGCACTTTCTCTAGTCTGAACTCCTTCTTCTAATAGAAGTTGTTTTACTTGTTCTTGCGATAAATGATTTGGTTGAATACGAACACTTACACTTGGGGCTGTTAAAATAGACTCAGAAATTTGTTGAGCTTGTTCTTCTCCATACTGTTCTTTAAATAATTGATACATCCATTTTGGAATACTATACTGTACACTCATTCTTTCATCTGCATCTTTTATTTCCTCAAAACTTCTTAAATCATTTCTTTGGAAATTTCTAAGTACGCCATTAACGAATTTTGCAATCCCTTGATGTCCACGTTTTTTCGCAATTTGTACTGCTTCAAAAATCGCTGCACGATCTGGAATTTTATCTAAAAACACCATTTGGTAAATGGAAATTCTTAGCAATTGTTTCACCCATGGTTGAATTTTCTTTGCTTTTTGAATATAAGGGGCTAAATAAAAATCAATCGTCATTTTTCGTTGAATCGTTCCATAAAACAATTCGGTTAACAGACCTTTATCTTTTGCAGTCCATTTTTGTTGCTCAATTACCTTTTTCAAACTAATCGTTGAATAAGATTGATCTTGTTCCACTTGAACTAATAAATCTACAACTGCATTTCTGACCTTATCCATGATTTACCTCTTCAAAGCAAGCTTTCTCTTCAATAACAGAAGCAAAACCATTCATAAAGGCATCTGAACTCATTTTTGCTTTTCCTGCAGGTTGTAATTCAATAATTTCTAATACGGTTTGATTACCACATGCTACATACAAATGATGATTTTCTTTAAATAATGTTCCTGGTTGTTCAGCAGTTGTTTGATCAACTACCTTCACTTGCCAAATTTTCACTCTTTCACCATTTAATACAGTAAATGAAGTTGGCCAAGGACGTAAACCACGGATAAAGCAATCTACCATTTTTGCTTCTTTTGTCCAATCAATTTGTTCTTGTTCTCGTGTAATATTTGGAGAATACGTTACGAATGCTTCATCTTGTACAATTTCAGTAATAGTTCCATCAAAAATTTTCGGTAATGTGTCTAATAATAATTCTGCACCTACCACACTTAATTTTTCAAACATAGAAGCTACATCATCAATTTGTTCAATTGGAATCGAGCGTTGTGATAAAATATTTCCCGCATCCATTTTGCTAACCATTCTCATAATCGTTACACCTGTATGAGAATCCCCATTCATAATAGCATAATGAATCGGTGCACCCCCACGATATTTTGGTAATAAAGATGCATGAACATTGACAGCACCCTGTTTTGGAAATTCTAAAAATTTCTTTGGTAAAAACTGACCATAAGCAGCTGTTACAATTAAATCAGCATCTAATGTCATTAATTGTTCTAATTCTTCTGAACCTGTTAATTTTTCTGGTTGATATACAGCAATATTTTGTTCTAATGCATATTTTTTCACGGGTGATGGCGTAATCACTTTTTTACGACCGACTGGTCTATCTGGTTGAGTCACAACCGCAATCACTTCATATTCTTCTGAACTAACTAAAGCATCTAATACTTTTGTTGAAAATTCGGGTGTTCCCATAAAAATGATTTTTTTCAAAATTCCACTTCCTATCTTTATAAAAAATATTGAGGTTCTACATCGATGGATACCGCTACTTTTGACTGCGGTGTTGATTGAGTATTGACTAAGACCTCATGTAATAAAATATCTAATACTGGATCTTTTTTATATTTAATAATTAATTGATAATAATAACGATTATTCATTCTAGCAATTGATTTCGCACTAGGTCCTAATAAAACAGATTGAGAAGATAGTTTACCTTCCAATACCTTTTTAATGTCATACGCCTGTTTTTGTGCAGCATATTCTTGTTCACTAGAAACTGTAATCATTACTGTAAAATAATAAGGCGGATAATGAGCGAGATGTCTCATTTTCATTTCTTGAGCAAAAAAAGCCTCGTAATAGTGATGTTGTGCTAATTGAATCGCATAATGATCTGGGTTATATGTTTGAATAAATACTTCTCCAGCCTTATCTCCTCTACCAGCTCTTCCTGCTACTTGTGTTAATAATTGAAAAGTTTTTTCTGCCGCTCTAAAATCCGGAATATTTAAAGCTGTATCTGCATTGACGACTCCTACTAAAGTGACATTTGGAAAATCTAACCCTTTAGCAATCATTTGTGTTCCAATTAAAATATCCGCTTTTTGTTCTTCAAATTGTTTTAACAACGCTTCATGTTGTCCTTTTTTACGAGTTGTATCGACATCCATTCGAATAACTCTCGCAGTTGGTAATAATTGCTCTAATTCTTCTTGAAGCTTTTGAGTTCCCGTTCCGAAATAACGAATTTGTCGGCTATGACATTTCGGACAGTGATTTGGAATCCCTTCTTCATGCCCACAGTAATGGCATTTCATCACTTTTGTATCCATATGAAGCGTTAAAGAAATATCACAATTTGGACATTCCAATACATAACCACAATCTCGACACATAATAAAGGACGAATATCCTCTTCGATTTAAGAGCAACACACTTTGCTCTCCTTTTTCTAATCGGTCTTCTAACGCTTGTAATAAACGTTTGGAGAAACTTCCTTTTTGTGCCAAAAATTCTTGTTTCATATCAAGAACATGAACTTGAGGTAATGGTTGATGTTTAGCACGCTTTGTTAACCGTAATAAACGATAAACTCCCTTT
This sequence comes from uncultured Granulicatella sp., assembly GCF_963528315.1. Classification (GTDB taxonomy): domain Bacteria; phylum Bacillota; class Bacilli; order Lactobacillales; family Aerococcaceae; genus Granulicatella. The sequence continues at coordinate 6,277 of NZ_CAURVV010000055.1, forward strand.
TCTGCTCTTGCTCGAGATTCTAAACTTGGAGTTGCACTTCCAAGTACGACAGGGCAATGATGATATTTTCCTCTCCAAATCGCAATATCTCTCGCATGATAACGTGGAGTATCATCCTGCTTATAAGTACTCTCATGTTCTTCATCTAAAATAATAATGCCAACATTTTCTAATGGAGCAAATACTGAAGATCTTGCTCCAACAACAATGTCTGCTCGACCTTCTTTTATTTTTTGCCATTCATCATGTTTTTCTCCAGGATTCAACCCACTATGTAAAACAGCTACTCGATTCCCAAATCGTTCTTTGAATCGTTGAACCATTTGAGGGGTTAATGAAATTTCTGGAACAAGCATCATAGCGCTTTTCCCTTTTTGAATGGCTTCTCCAATCCATTGAAGATACACTTCTGTCTTTCCTGAGCCTGTCACGCCTTGCAATAAGTAAACATGAGAGGTTTCATCACTCTCTTCTTCTAACACTTGTTGAAAGACTTGTTTTTGCTCTTGATTTAGTTCAAATGGTTTAGAGTGGACAATTTTTCTCCCCGCATAAGGATCTCTATCTACTGCTCTTTTTTCTAAAAAAATCCAACCTTTTTCAACAGCTTTTTTCACATCTGCTTGCACAACATTAAAGCGAGTCATAAATTCAGCTTTCGCAATTTCTGTATTCTCTAAACTAGATAAGCCTTCTAGAAATCTTAATTGTTTTGCCGCATTTTTTGGAACTTGCTTCATCATTTCCAAATATTCTTCAGGTAAATACGATAATACAATCCAATCTTCTGTTTTTATTTGTTTGCGGTCTTCTACTAAAGTTTTTGTTTGAACAATTCCTTTTTGTTTTAAACGTAGTAACTCTGCCAAAATTTCCTTTGGCATTTCATCCGTTACTTCTATTTCTAATTGCCCATTAAAAATTCTTTGAAAAATTTCTTCTTGCTCTTGGGGATTTTCTAATATAAATAACTTTCTTGTTGTTGTTTTTAACATCGCTGGCAACATTGTTTGATAACAGTGAATTAAAAAGGCGAATAAATGATTGGACATATATTCTCCTAATTCAATCATTTCTTTTGAGAGAACAGGTTCAAGATCCATTAATCTTTCAATTTCTTTTAATTCCCCATCAAAATCAGATGTTGGACGAATTGAAACAACAAATCCTTGCACACTTCTTCCAGCAAATGGAACAACAACTCTCATTCCCACTTCGATTTCTCCTTCGAAGATTGCAGGAATTCTATAATCAAATGGTCGATTCACTTGTTTTACTGGTACATCTACAATTACTTGTGCAAACATGATTTCACCTCTCTTTAGAGGTATACTTACCCCAATTTACATCATAAGAATAGTGTATCATCTTTTTCAAAAAATAGAAAACCATTTATTCAGTCTTAAATTTTATTTATAAAAATAAAAACCTTGAAGGGATTTCTCCACTTCAAGGTTTCTTCATCATTAAACTTCTTCAGGAATACTATCTTCACGAATTCCTAATTCACCAGCGATAACTTCTTCTAACGCACGGCCAACATTTTTATCTGATTGATAGTCTTCTAATTTTTGTGGTTCATGATGGTGTAATTCATGAGCTCTTTTACTTGATAAAATTACTAAAGAATATTTTGAATCAATTTTGTTCAATAATTTATCAATTGAAGGATATAACATCATAATAGATTACCTCTTTCTACTCTTCATCCAGTATTTCTTCTAACTCTTCTATAGTATCTAAATTTCTAATGATTCGCAAGTGCTCCGTTTGAATAATTGCTTCGATTTTTTGAACTGCATTATCTACTGTATCGTTCACTACAGAGTAATCATAATACTTCATCAACTCTAATTCTTCACGAGCTGTTTTCATACGCTTCGCAATTACTTCATCAGAATCTGTTCCTCGATTAACAATACGGCTTTCTAATTCATTTAAATCAGGTGGCGTTAAGAAAATAAACACTCCCTCTGGCATTAATTCACGAACTTGAATAGCACCTTGTACATCAATTTCTAAAAACACATCTTTCCCTGTTGCTAATGTATTTTCTACATATTCTAGTGGAGTGCCATAATAATTCCCAACATATTCAGCATATTCCAATAATTGTTTATTTTGAATCATTTGTTCAAATTCTTCTCTTGTCTTGAAGAAATAATCGACTCCATCTGTTTCACCTGTTCGTGGTTTACGAGTTGTGGCTGAAATTGAGTAAACAAATTTTTGTTCCCCTTTTGAAAAAATTGCAGCTCTAACTGTTCCTTTCCCTACGCCTGATGGTCCAGATAAAACGATTAACAATCCTCTTTTTGTCATAATCGTCTCAAAACTCCATTCTTTTTAAAGCTTTCTACTATCTTATCATAAACTTAAGTCGAACAACAAGCCAAAGCAGAAAAAATATCACTTCCTCAACAAATTATAATCTTCTCCTCATTTTTATCTGTGTTTTTTCTTTAATAAACCGGAAAATAGTCCGACAACAAAAACGAGCATCTCTGTTTGCGAGATGCTCGTTTCATTATTGTTCATTAAGATTTTTGTCCCATATCTTTTACTTTCATAATACGAGTAATACTTGCACGTTCTTGTTCTTCTA
>NZ_CAURVV010000056.1:0-8668 GCF_963528315.1 uncultured Granulicatella sp.
CACTATGCCGGCAGCAAGGAATTGGGCAACGCACAGGACTATCTCTACCCTCACTCCTATCCTGGCAATTGGGTCAAGCAGGACTATCTGCCTGACAAGATTAAAGATGCCAATTATTTCACTCCTAATGAGAATGGCAAATACGAGCGAGCCCTTGGAATGACCAAGGATAAGATTGATGACTTAAAAAAATGATGGCATCGTTTGCAAAAAATCACATTTTTCTCTTGAATTTTTCAAAATTTATGGTATTATAATTATAGAAACGCTGTGGTGTACGACTTCACACTTAAGTGTTGACCGACTATTTTTTGTATTATTAGGGAAACAAAAGTCTTCTAACAGCATGTAGGCCGTCTCACACGGAAACAGCTTCAGTTAGAGCGAGTTGCCCACCTGCTTAATTGCGCGGGTTCAATACAAATCGTGAAGGTCCGGCACCAATACAGCTTTTTCTCTTGCCTCCTTAGCTCAGTTGGTAGAGCAGTAGACTCTTAATCTATGGGTCGCAGGTTCGAGCCCTGCAGGGGGCATAGAAAGTATGACTAAAAAGCCTTGATTTACAAGGCTTTTTTGCTTGTCTATAACTGATTTGCCCCATCATTTGCCCCACATTTTTTTATGAGCAATCTTTCCAGACATCTCTGATTTGATTAAATTCCTCAAAAATTTTCTCCTCTAAAGTGTGTCCATATACTTCTACTAACATTGAAATATCTCTATGCCCTAGAATTTTTGCAATAACTCCAAGGTCAAATCCTTTGTGCCAGAGGTAGCTTCCATAGGTATGACGTGCTCCTTTTGTCGTGATAATTGGATAAATATCTAATTCATTTAAAAGAACACTCAAAGCTTTATTGACACTTGCAATATCTGGTACCAAGTGAATATATCCATAATGCTGAAAAATCATTTTATACCTATTCTTGATTCCTAGCTCTTTATTAGCCTTCTCCTGTTCAATTTTTAGGACTTGTAATATCTTAATACATTCTTCGTCTATCGGTACCATCCGAATAGACGTTTTATTTTTTGGAGGGACAAATTTATGAGAAAGGGTATTAAACCTCCTATATGTTTTTAGCAGTCCTCTGTCAAAGTCAACTTCATTCCAAGTTAACGCTATTAACTCTCCAAATCTCATGCCTGTTTTTAATAGAAAATAGACGATATAAGGAACAATTGAACGTTGGTAATCAAATTTTCTCTTTACTGCTAAAAGTAAATCCAGATAGTCCTTTTCGGTATGTAAATATTTCTCTTCCGTCATCTGTTGTTCTTTGGATGAAAATAACTCGACATGTTGTGTAAAATCATCTATTAGAACTTTGTCGACAATTGCCATTTGGATGCTCTGATGAATCCCAGTATTCAATCTACCAAGAAAATTTCTACCAACTGTTTGTCCATACTTATTCATAATTCTTTGGTATTCACTCGCACGAATTTGAGTGACTTTTTTATTTCCAAATAATCTTTCAATTGTGTTTTTACGGAGAAGATATTTTCTCTTTGTCTCTTCCGACCTACTACTCGGTAGAATTTTTAGTTCAAGCCATTCTTGATACAGATCTACAAGAGAAATATCTCTAGAAATTCTTTTTCCTAAACGAAGTTCTTGCAGAATCGGTTCAGCTTCTGACTCTGCAAGTTTTTTTGTTTTAAAACCGCTATTATGAGCAACAGTTTTTCCTTCGTTACGAATTTCATAGGTCCATAAATTACTATCTCCTCGCTTTCGATAACGAACACTTGCCATATTACGCCACCTCTGTTCCTAGAATCTCATTTACAACACTTTTGGGAACAACCATCAAACGTTTGCGATTATAAAATGTATAGCCTCGTGATACAAGTAATTCTCTTGCCTGATGAATGATATCATTTGCTGTATGAGGGCGATAGCCCATTTCAATTAATTCTTTGTTACTAATTAAATTATTGTCCATAGTTATCCTCCTTATTTATTTTCTAAATTCAGAAACTCGCCTACAAGTAGTTGTAATTCTGCATTTAATTTAGGGAGATTCTGTATTAATACTTCTTTTAATTCTTCCGCAAATTGGTTCGTTTCTTCTCTCAATAGTTTGCGGACTCTTGTTTTTTTCTTTTTGATGCTGTCTGATTTTAAATTTGGAAAAGCCAATGATAACAGTTCAGGATTGTTGAGAAAGATAATTGTAAATGCTCTTTGATCCACTCGAATATGTTCTAGCTTATAAAATCCGAAATTATCAAGTCGATTCATAACATCTTGGACCATCTCCTCACCAATCGCTTTGGTTCTAAGTTGGAACTCCAGTCTCCACCAAAACGGATTTACAGCCAAATCTAGCTTCTCATCGCGCTTGTGAGCAATGATTTCTTTATTCTTATCATATAACCTAACTTGTACATTACTACCGCTAGAACCCCAATATTTCGTCTCTAATTCACCCCCTCTACCATAGAAGACCTTATGGGTAACACCACCTTTAATATGTTGCAAATTAACGATTTCAGGCCTGTTGAAAATGTCAAATGCCAAATCAAAACGAGACAAACGTACCGTCAATGAATTCAATCTGGCAAAGTACATTAATTGCCTCCATACTTTCATTCCATCAAATTCTTTTAAAGTGTTAGGATTGAAATCAATCCGAATCAATTGTTCACCTCCATAAGTGGCTAATTGAAAAAATATAATATTGATAGAATCATACTCATTAAAATCTTTAGCTAAAGTAAATACATCATCTCGTACGTTATCATGTATTTCAAATGAATCAACTCTTGTACTTATTGCCTGTTTCAGATTTTTAAAAATTTGTCTTAGGGAACCAATGTCTGTATCCCAGATAACCGTTAGTCTATCAATACTGACATCTAACCGCTGTACTAATTCTCCTACATCACATCGTTCTTGAATGCTTCTTAAATCTTGTATAGAAACCAACAAAATTGTCCCCCCTTCTTTTAGATTTTTTAGGCCTCAGAAACACCGTCAAATCAACGTTTGCTCGTTCCGTCGTTCTTTGGGCGTTGCCCTAAGTGTACCTTTTTGCTGGCTGTTAGAATAGCCAGCTTTTGCTTGGCTAGAAATTGTCTGGACGCCAGTCTGCAGGACTTCGCCTGACTTCCCGTCAGGCTCGTCCCTTGACCTTGTCCACACAATTTCTAGCACCAAGGCTTCGAATAGTCATAAGTCATAGTCTCGTCCTCAACTTCCTCCTCACTCACTGTTCCTAAACTTACGAGCTACTTTGTATCGTTTATAACTTATTTATAAGTTATAAATATATTTTATAAAAAATATTTTAAATAGTCAACTAAAAACTTGATTTGTAAGTTTATAGATGATAGAATAAGTTTAAAATACAACATAGGAGTTTATCATGACCTTTATTATTCAAAATTTTGGACCCAATTTGGCACGACTACGCATAGAAAAAGGAGTAAGTCAAACTCAACTTGCGGAAGATTTAGGAATCGGTAAACAGTCCATCTCTGATTATGAAAAACAAAAAAGCTATCCTACCTTTGCAAATTTAGATAAGATAGCAGAATATTTTAATGCAACTCCAACCCAACTATTTGGAACTAGTAAAGAGATTGAGTTAGAAAAGAGTGTTCTTGAATCTAATGAATACTCTGATAAAGTAAGTGAAATCTTAAAGGCTGTCAAATACATCGAACATTTTCTACAAACTGATGGACAGTACTTAGAGGATTTACTTTACCTAACAAGAGGCAACCAACTATACACAGAAGATGGAGATGAATTGTATATTGATCCAACTTCTCAGAAAAGAACATTTCATACCCAATATGAACCCGGTTTTATTGTAGCAAGAGATAAATCCCCACTAGAACTCTTAATTGAAAATAAGGACCTATTAGATTAAATAAAAAAAGCGAGTTTTAGGCTCGCTTTTCTATTGTATAATCTTATTCTTCAGTTCTTCCAGTTACTTGAAGCAGGTTCACTGTTTCAATATTGTTGAAGACAAAATTAATTGAATTATCCTCTCCAATCTCAATACGATCTATAAAAGACACTAAAGATAGTTGATTTAATTCATCACTTTCAGAATTAGGAACTATCTCAGAAACGAAAATTTATCCCCTTGATAACCAGATTTATTAATTTTTTAAAATATGCTTACTTTTTAAATACCATTTTAACTTCAGCACCATTACCTTGATCATCATAATTATTTAGTAACAATTGTCCCTTGTTATTTTCAAGTATTTTCATAACAATTGAAAGCCCTAATCCATGTATATTATTATCATACATTTTCGTTGATACATATTTTTCTCTTAGATCATAAAGAATATCATTATTAAATCCATCACCTTGATCCCTGACCACAATAGTATAATCATCTATATCATCATAAAAACCGATAAATATCGTAGAACCCACTGAAGAGTTCTCAATTGCATTATTTACTAAATTTTGTATCGCAATAGCAATTGAATTTTTATCTAATTTAATGTTACTTTCATCAGACGAAAGAATTGACAAGCTAAAACCCTTAAGTTTACAAATACTAGTCACAATTTTTATCCAATCGTCTAAAACTTCTTTTGATACAACTTCCTTTGGAGCTTCCATCAAATCAGAAAATTCATTTAGTTTTTTTAAAAAAGATTCCAATCTCTCCACACCATTTAAAGCATCTTCTGCTCTTTCAAGAACATTTTCTTGATCTTCTTTTAATAATTCTATATTCCCCTTAATTAGAGTAATCGGAGTCCTCACATCATGAGTAATCGATTGAATCATTTCTTTTTGTGTCATCTGCATATTCCATTGTTTTTCTAATGATGCCTTTAAGCTCCTTGCCATACTATCTATAGAATCTAACACTCCTGAAATTTCTGTATAATCAGAATACTCTCTTTCAAATTCTAATTGTAATTTTTCAATATTTTCATTAGCCTTGGATATCTTTCTAATTTCACTCCTTAATTTCCTTGTCAAATTACTTATTAAATAAATAAACCCAATTAGCCATAGACAAAACATGCTTGTAAAATACACCAATTCAAAATTTCCAATTATTTTGTATACATTTGGATTGGTAGGTATAGCACTAATTTTATATTTTATGATCAAATCTTTATTACCATTTTTAAAAGCCTTAAATACATCTGAACCTATTATGTGTTCCTTTGAAGATTTTCCTTTTTGCAATGCCTCACTTATTTTTTGATTATAGCGTTCATCAATCGTATTTTCTATAATTTCTCCATTATCTCTTAATTGATATTCATAAAAAAATGGTATTTTATCAATTTCCCAATTCTCTTTTTGAAACTCATATTTTACTGTATCAGAATGCCTTTCAGCATAATTTGCAGGATATACTACCCCAGTGTTAATTAAGATGTTTAGAGGCATATAGGAAAATAAACTCATAAATAGTACAAAAAACAATTCTAAAATTGCAAATTTACTAATTAAATAGGTTAAACTTTTTTTAGTTCCCATTGATAACCTACTCCCCAAATAGTTTTAACTGGATCTATATGAAATCCAGCAAATTTTTCTCTTATTTTTTTTATTCTTTCTGTAATAGAAGTTGAACTATCACCTTCAGCATCATATCCATAAATTGTTGTATAAATCTTTTCTTTAGTAAAAACCTGGTTTCTATTTTTTAAAAGTAATTCGCATATTTTATATTCACTTTTGGTAAGAGTAATTTCATCTTCCTTGAAATATATTTTTTTAGACAATAAGTCACAAGAAATTGGATAATCAATTATTCTACTGTGCTTATCTCTATTTTCTCTTCTAATATGTGCTGCAACCCTCGCCCTTATTTCAGATACAGAAAATGGCTTTGTAACATAATCATCTGCACCTAAGGCAAATCCCTCTATCTTGTCCTTTTCAAAACTTTTAGCCGTCAACAAGATAATCGGTGCATCTATCAATTCTCTATATCGTGATAAAAACTCAAATCCATCCATTTTATCCATCATGACATCAAGAATAATCAAATTATATTTAACCAGCTGTTCAGGAACAATTTTTTCAGCTGAATCACAAAGGTCAACATTATATTCTTTTTTAAAAGTCAACTCTAAAAGTCGTAATAGATCTTTATCATCATCTATGATTAATAAGTTCATTCTACTCCTCCATTTTATTAATACCATCCCATCTATTATACCAAATATTAAATACGCCTATAAACAATACAGTAATGATTACTGATAATGCTAAAAACATCAAAATATCATGACTTGTAACTTCATGACTTGTATAAGCAAAAATAAGTTTTATCGGCCAAACAAAAGGTAATAAATACCAAATATTACCGCCTAATTCTGTGGTACCTAACAAAATACCTGATAATGTTAAAAAAATTCCGATTAGTATACTGCCAGAAAAACCTAATTTCAAACTTAAAAATTGATAAACAGGAATCATTGGCATCAGCATAATTGTACCAATCAAAAAGCATAAAACTGTACTTATATAATTAAACTCAACTTTTCCAAACCCGACTAATATCATTACCAAGATAGATATAAATTCAATTATAAATAGTAATATAGAGATATAAATAGATTTAGAAAAGAATATTTTTTTCCTACTAATCCCAGTCCTTAAATCATTTGCAAAATTCCCAGCTACCTTATCAACCTCATATATCATTGGTATATAAAAACACATTGAAAAATTTGCTAAAATTATATATGCGCAAAAGAACACTCCCATTTCTTTCCCTATTAATCCTTTTGAATTCATCGAATAAATACCATAAATCAAAGAAAATAGGATTGGGCATAAAAAAGTCATTAGTCTTACTGGTGTCCTTCTACTTCTAAGCCAGTATGACGATATCATATTATGCACTTCATTTACTCCTTTTGTTGTTAATTAAAAGACTTAATGTTAATACGACTACATAGACCGCAATACTTAAAAGCAATCCTAAGTATGTTGCATCCATATTCATTAGTTTAGAGCCAGTCTCAAGAAAAGTCCCATTTGGATGTACTCCAACAACTGGACTAAGCATTCGCAAGTTATATGACCATGGAAATAAAATCCAATTTTTTGTTACTGCAATCACAGCCGATGGGAATGTCAACACAAAATTCAACAATATAAGAACAGCTTTCTTTTTTGTAAGTCCATATATCAAAAAAGATAAAGCAACGATCGGTAAACTTCCAATAAAAAGACAAATAGTAGCTATAATTAATTGACTTAGCGATATTTTTTCACCTAGAAAAAATGTCGCAACAGTAAATATTAATATTGTTGATATTAGTAGAATAATAAATAATTCAGCTACAATAATAATATTTTTTGCCAATTCTATTTTTGTAAAACTTAGATTTTTGCTTTTTTGTAAAACAATATGCTCGCTCTTTTCTTTAACATTTATATTCACAACTAGTAAGCTCAAAACTATTGGGAGAATTAAAAGTGGATACCAATTAAAAGAAGTTGCCAATATGTAACTTTTTCCTTCTGGGCTTTCCCCCATCAAACTAATCATAGCTATATTAAATAAAACAAAAATTATAGGCACAATAATTCCTAACTTTAAGTTAGCAGATCTTTTTTCTTTCATTAACTCTGTTTTAATATAACTAATCATTATTTTTCACATCCTTTTTTATCATTTCTAAAAACAATTTTTCCAAATCCATCTCATCAGAATTATTAGCTTCATAAATGAGATGCCCATTATTAATAATCCCTATCTTATCTGCTATCTGTTGAATCTCACTCAGAATATGACTTGAAATAATGACTGTAATCCCTTTTTTAGAAAACTCTTTTATCAATTCTCTTAACTCTTGAATTCCCAAAGGATCTAGTCCATTAGTTGGTTCATCAAGTATCAATAATTCTGGATTATTTATTAGTGTCATTGCAATTCCAAGTCTTTGTTTCATCCCCAATGAAAAATTTCTTACCAATTTTTTATTTGTGTCTTCTAACCCAACTGTTTTTAACACATAATCAATTCTTCTTTTATCAATATTTAATAATACTGTTAAAACTTCTAAGTTTTCGTATGCTGTTAAATTTGGATAGATGGCAGGATGCTCTATGATAGCTCCAACTTTTTTTAAATCTTGTGTACACATGCTTTTTCCTTCAAAAAAAATATCCCCTGATGTACAATTCATAACTTTAGTAATTACTTTTAATAGCGTTGATTTCCCAGCACCATTCGGTCCTAATAGTCCATATATCTTTCCTTTCTCTACTTTAATTGATATATTTTCAAGTACCATTTGTTTTTTGATTTTCTTTGTTAAATTTCTTGTTTCAAGCATAATTTCCATATAATGTTCCTCCGTTTCTTATGTAATCAATTCTAATACTAAAAAATAACCAAATCATAATTACTCTATTTTTTTGTAAAACAAAAAGCATATATAAATTTTAAAAAGGAGTAAGCAACTCTTCTGTTCACTTACTCCCCCATACTTTTATCTAAAATCATCAAATGTGAGTCATTCGTTATTTTTGCCCCACTTTTGCCCCATTTTTAAATCCTGACATTGAAAACACCTAAAAGTATTTCTCTAAAATCAGCTATATTTCAACATTTTTATTTATTTTCAATATGAAAAGTTCTTACAAATCCATGTAGGGGGCATCTAAATACAACAGGAAAAAGCCTTGTAAATCAAGGCTTTTTTT
>NZ_CAURVV010000057.1:0-8071 GCF_963528315.1 uncultured Granulicatella sp.
TAAAGACTTAATTTGGTGTTAAATTTGATCCACCAACAGAATTTGTCGATGAGCCTAAAATTCGAGCCTTGGTCTCGAATTTTACCTTGTAAAAAAATCTATTAAAAATTAGATTTTTTCACTTTCACTACAAAGAATTTTTTCTTCTTGTATTTTATATTCTTAATCGTTTTTTAGTTATATATTCAGTTACTAAACCATCTTTCATTTTAATTCTTAAATAACTTCTCTAAATTCCGAGTTGCGGATTCAATCTCATATCCTGCTTGATCAATTTTTTTCTTCACTTTTTCTGTATCTAATTCTCGACTATGACGAACAGATAAAATCTTATCTGCCCACTCTTCAAGTGAGTCCGTTAAAGATAAAGAATTATCGAAATTTTCTAAAATCTTCGCATTCGGCAAGTGACTTGCTGTGATAACGGGTAATCCATTGGTTTGAGCTTCAATTAATACAATCGGTAATCCTTCAAAATGAGATGGGAAGAAGAATACATCAAGTAAATTGAGCATCTCACCTATATTTGTTTTCAATCCTGTAAAAATCACTTTATCTGCTACTGCATATTGTTCAGCTATATTTTGTAAAAAAGCAGTATCTCCTCTTCCAATAAAAACTAAACGAGAATTCGGTTCTTTTTTAACTAATTCAGAAAAGGCTTTAATGCAAAAACTTTGATTTTTTTGTTTTTCATATAAACGAGAAACTTGTCCTACTACAAAACAATCTTCTGGAATACAATATTCCTGTCGAAGTTGCACTTTTTTCTCTTCATCATATAAAAACTTTTCTACCTCTATCGCATTATGAATCACTAAGGCTTTTTCTCGTTCTTTTCCATGATAAAAATGATTCAACGCTTCTGTTCCACAAGCCCAAAAATCCGTCGCATACTTCCCAACAAAAAGTCGATTAATCGGATGAATAAAACGGTAAAATTTGTCGGCAATAGCACAATGTCCATGAACAATTCTTTTTTCAATGCCATATTTTTTCGCTAATTTTAAAAATTCTAGATGAGTTAAACCATTTTGATTCGACCATAAAATATCATATCGATGTGCATTTTCCTTAAAGAAAAGATCCCATTCTTTTAACGATTGCTGAATATGAGGTCTTAACTTTGGAATTCGATTTACAATAATCGGCTTTTGACAAAGTTTCTTAAAATGCTCACTAAAGTCAACATCTTCAGGACCTTGGAGTAAAAATTCCAGTTCAAATTCATTGGTATCAATATGATTATAAAAATCTATAATAATTTTTTCTAACCCACCAATATCTGGAACTAACCCACAGACCAAAATTCTTTTCATTGATTTTCTCCTTATTTTTTAAACTTTAATACTTTTTGAATCATCAGTATAATTTGTCGTCCACCTTCATGATTTCTAAATAAGAAAATATACACGCTCAAAACAGTAATATATAAAATAATTTTAATCACAATACTCAAACTCAATTCAAGGGATGTAAAAACAAAAAATTCTAGCAAGCTAATTACTGTAAAACTAAATCCAGCCACAATAAAATGTTGCATCATTGTTTTCATATATTCTTTTGAGGAAGCTTTTAATCCATACTTAAACGCACTATAAGGCTCATACCATGTACATGTCAATAAAGTTGAAACAATCGTTCCTAACAATATTCCAGATACTCCTAAATCTAAAATTGCTAAAAAGTACAGTGAAAGAACGATATTTAATATAATCTCTACAATTACCTTTTTATTTTGCTCATAACTTAAGCCATACACTGAAATCATGACTAAAATCGGTCTTCTATAAAAGGTTAAGAAAAAATGAAGAACAATTAGAATCTCAATCGTACGATTAAATGAAAAACTCTCTCCTAACCAGATCATAATAAACGGATGAATAAATAGTAAATATCCCATACTTGCAAAATAAATCAAACTAAAAGTAATAAACTGAAATTTTTTCAAAAAATGGATTTTATCTTCTACTGTTCTATCTATTGAATGAACTAAATTTCCAACAGAAGAAACGACCGAATTAATAGCAGTGTTTAAAATCATAGAAACAAATCCTAAAACATAGGTATAATTTCCATAAATCCCAATCGTTGCTAAACTAATAAATTTCGCCATTAAAATACTATCCGTTTGAAATACTACCGTTTCTCCAATACTTCCAATGATATTGCCTTTAATATTCCGAATAAATTTTTCTCTTTCTTCTTGATTAATTGGAGATATTTCTTCGTTATACAAATAATCGTATAATCGATCTACCATCAGTGACATCACAATATTTCCAATAATATTCACGATAATATTAATCATTAAATAGAAAATATAATTATGAGTTAAAACTATCACTGCAATTTGCAATAATACCTTTGCAGTGTTTAATCCAAAATCAATTAACGTCATCACATAGTTTCGCTGATCGACATACAGTAATGTTCGTTTGTATGAGAAGAAATAACTGGAACCAGCATTAAATACAAACAAAAAATAAATCCAATAGACTTCATCATTAATCGTATAATCCTTAATTAAATGAGGAAGAAATAAGGATAAGATACCTCCTAAGACAAAAATAGATACACCAATGATTCGATATAATTTTTTAAAAAGAATCATAAAAGCATTTACTTTTCCATGTTCTTCTCTCACTAATGGAGCATATAAAGCATAACTAATAGCTCCAGCTACTCCTAATTCTGCTAGAGACAAAATTGATACTAAACTAGATAAATAATTACTTAATCCTAAATAAGTAATTCCAAGAATATTCACAAAAACTGTTCGGTTAACAAATCCAAGAATTACCTGAAAAGGTTGAAGCGCAAGAGCTATAGTCGTATTCAAAGTGGCAAATTCTGTTCTACTTTTTTTCATGCATTCCCTCTATTCATTTAATTCTCCATGGAAAAGTTTATGTAAATAACTATTAAGAATTAACTCTTCTTTATTAATTTTATAAGTTGTTTTCATAATTGGTGTGTTTTTTAACACTTCTCTCCATTCATTTTCATCAAAAGGATCATTCGCATGATTTCTTAAAAACCATACTTCCTCAGCAAAAGCTAAGATTGGTAACCCATCGACTAATGTACTAAATTCATCATTACACTTATATTCAGATAAAATAATAAAATCCATCATTAGATAATGAATAAAAATTGGGAATTTACGGACATAGTACAAATATAAATCCAGAATATGTTTAAAATATGGCTTCCTTTTTTTCCCTGCTAAAAAGAAACCTGACCATTTAAAATCACCAATAGCTCGTTCTATTTTATCCGTGTGTATAGGTGGATGATTCAAAGTAAAAAAGTCTCCTTCAAATATTTCTAAAGTTGCATAAGGCGAGACAAATAAAGTTGCATCCATCCATATTCCACCATATTGGTATAACAAACTAAAACGAATAATATCTGAATAATGTGCAGCTGATAATTCTTTGTTCTCATATTTTTCGGTGATATCTGCAGGAATATTAATGAAATCCGCAAGATTTTCATCCGTTAATAAATAACATTCACAACCATTTCTTTTGGCAAAGTCTTTAATTGTCTTCAGTGAAGCTTTTACCGTTTCAGGCATTTGTGCTTCTCCCTGTTGCCACATTGTCCAAATAATTTTTGGAAACTCTGTATCAACTTCTTCGTTCTCATTACTCGATTCATCTATTTGAGCTTCTTTACGTAATTTCAATACAAAATCTAAAAGAATCTTTTTATGAAAATCATAGAACTTCGTCTCAGATTGTTGCGCAAGATAATAAGCTACTGTCTGCTTAACTCCATAATATTTTACGATTTGACAATATCGAATGATTTTTTCTCGTAATGTTTGTAGTTTCATAGGCTACAATTTCCTTTCACACTTTTCTAAAGCTGTTTTTAGAAAATACCCATCACGAATTTTTTCTCCGATTTTTTTACTATTTTTAATTAGCTCTTGATAGTCATTTTCTGAAAGAGAATCTAAAGATTCTGAAATTTCAAATAATGAATCAACTATGATTCCACATTGATTTTTTCTGACAAAATCAGCTAAAGCAGATTGGCTCCATACAATCATTGGAAACCCTGAGGCTAAATAAAGAGAAGCTTTATGCGGGTTATTCATCTTTAAATATTCTCCATACATTCCACTACAAGTATAGGGGCTATCTCCATCCCAAACTAAACCAAAGCCACCTTGAAGGTGATGAGAAAGTTCATCAGGAGAAAAAGCGCCTTTATAATGAACATTCAAAGGAAGATTCTCTTCTTCGAAGTTGATTCCATAAATAGAAAATTCCGGAATTCCAGGTAATTGTCTTGCATATTTTGTTTTTCGAATATCAAAATTTCCTGCAACGATAACTGTATTCTTCTCATAAGTTGTCTTCTCTTCATAATGAGGAATGACATAATCAAAGATTTCTAATGCAACAATCTTCTTCTCTGGAATTCCTAATCTCACTAATTCTGCTTTCATCTTATCATTATGAGCGATAATACCATCTACTTTTTCCAGTACTGTTTTATTTTGTAAAAAATAGATAATGGAATGTTTAAACTCTTTAAATGTCTTTATCTTTCTATTTCTAAGTGACTCAATATCATGGATGAGTAAATAAGCTTTGAACTTTCTATTTTTCAAAAATCTCGTTAAAATTTGTGTTTTTAACGAATGCCATAATAATGGAAATTGAAGAACGATTACATCGTCTTTTGTTAAAGGAACAGCATTTGAATGACTATTTAAGAAAAAAGGTTGATAGCCTGCTTCTAACATTATTTTTTCAGCATCTAATCTTGCTTTAGATCCTGCATGTTTAGCTTCAGCATATCTTTCTTTTAAATAATAGTTCATGCTACTTCATCCCTTTCCATAATCCTTTTATAATATATTTTTCAAATCTCCATTGAATCGCTCCAACAACTCTTGAAATGAAGACAATATTTTGTGGGAATAATTGATAAGCTCTCATTAAAAATGATGGGCTTGAACTTTTAGAGTATCGATTCAAATATTCCACATATTTCTCTTGATATGGATTCCCCTCGAATATATGATAATCGACAACGTGCATCAAGACTAAATGGAACAAGCGACGATGAATGTATGGAAGTAGCTCTACATCTCCTTCATATAATTGTTCGACTTTATCACATATTGTAAATAAATCTAAATTTTTCAAATTAAATTCTCGATTCATAATACTACCTTGTCGTACACGGTAATAATATCCTATATAATCGATTTTCACCATTCTACGAATCTGTTTTAAGATTCCAATTCCTCCATAAACATCTTCATAAAATAAACCTTCTAAAAATGGAAAATTGAAAATTACTTCTCTTCTAAAAAGTTTAGCAACTGCATTCAAACGAACAATATTATCTCTACATAAAGAAACTAAAGCTTCTTTAGTATTCCCTTGAAAAATAATTTTTACTTTTTCTGGTGAAGGGATTGCTAATTCTTTTTGATCATTCGTATACCAACACTCTACAATATCGATATCATCTGAGGTAACCTGTTTTATCAATTGTTCCAACATATCTTCTTTAAGAACATCATCACTGTCTACAAAAGTAATAAATTCACCTTGGGATTCACTCATACCACGGTTTCTTGCACCACTTAATCCTTTATTTTCTTGATTGATTAAATGAAAACGACTGTCCTGCCTACAAAATCTCTCACAAATTTCTTTTGAAGCATCTGTTGATCCATCGTTGACTAATATCACTTCAAAATTTGTATATGTTTGACATTGAATACTATCTAAACATTCTTCTAGATACTCTTCAACATTATAAACAGGTACAATGACACTAATCATAAATAGCCTCCTATTAAATTTTCCATTTTTTTCGAATGTCTAAATATTTTAAATACAAAGGATAATATAAACTAAAAAAATATTTTGGTGAATAACTATACCATCTTAATAATTTACTGGAATTGAAAATATCGGATGATTCCTTAGCTATTTCAGCATATTTATGAATTGCATCAATGTATAACTGATAGTAGGGATGTCCAATTCTTATACGATACTTTTTAAAATGACCAATACCGACTAAAAATAACATATTCCCTACATAAGGTAACCAATTATCTTCTCTAAATTCCTCTAATAATTTTTCGCCAACCTTAAAAATATCAAGATTCTTTTCTGAATATTTTTGATTCATCGTACTAGAAGTATGATATCGATAATAATAACCAATATAGTCAATTTTTCTCATTTTATGAATATATTTTAAAGAGACGATTCCAGTATAAAAATCTTCATAAATTAAATTTTCTAAAAACGGAACTTTCTCCACTATTTCACGACGATAGAGTTTTGCGACTGGGCTCCAACTTACTCTATGATTAAAACATTCATATAATGCTTCATTTGAATCCAATTCTTTAACATCAATTACTTTTTCTTCGAAATTTAAACAATGAATATCCTCGGTTCTATTACATTCTACAATATCAATTCCATCAGACATATACTTCTTTAATTGCGCCAACAAATCAAACTTTACTATATCGTCACTATCAATAAAAATAATGAATTCTCCTGTAGACTCAGCAACGCCTCTATTTCTTGCAATACTCTGCCCTTGGTTTTCCTGATTTATTAAGTGAAAACGAGAATCTTTCCTACAATATTCCTCACAAATTTCTTTTGAGTTGTCAGTAGATCCATCGTTAACTAATATTACTTCGATATCTGTAAACGTTTGATTTTTTATACTCTCTAAACATTCTTCCAGATAATTTTCTACATTATAAACTGGAACTATTATACTAATCATATTCTTTCTAACATTTCCTTTTAAATTTATTGTATTATCCTACTTATTTAAATACTCAATTTTTTCTTATATGTAATTTATCGTTTAGATGATTCATTACTTTTTTAGCAGCAATCCATCTCTTTTGCAAACCTATATAAATAGGATGAGTAAAAGTTGTATAATATTTTGGAGCAAATAAGTACAGTCTCAATAAACGATATTTCTGGACAACTTCCTTGGATTGCTTTGCTATAAAAGCAGCGTTTCGAATAAAATCTTCATATAAATCGACATATGGATTCTTCTTATTTATCCCATCTTTTAAATAGTGTCCATGACCTATATAAAACATAAAATATCCAATATAAGGAAGCATATCTTCATCATCTTTAAAAGAATCTATTAACTGATTTCCCACTTTAAAAATATCTAAATCTTTTTCATTAAAGGATTTCGTCATAGTACTATTTGCATGAACACGGTAATAATAACCAATATAATCAATAACTACTATTTTTCGAATATGTTTTAGATAATTAATTCCTGTAAAGACATCTTCATAAATATATCCTTCTAAAAATGGAATCTTTTCAACAATTTCTCTTGTATATAATTTTGTAACGGGACAAAACTTCACTTCTTTAAACTCAATACAATTAAGAATTGCTTCTTTAGCGTTTCCTTCGAATACAATTGTAGAAATCTTATTAAGATAGAACTCTTCTTTATTTCTTGTCATTCTACATTCTACGATATCTACATTCGTCTTCATGTAAGGAAGTAGTACTTCTAACACGTTTTTATTGATAACATCATCACTATCGACAAACATGAGGTATTCGCCAATGGATTCTTTAACCCCACGATTTCTGGCTGCACTTTGACCTTTATTTTCTTGATTAATCAATCTAAAGCGACTATCTGCCTGGCAAAATCGTTCGCAAATCTCTTTTGAGCTGTCCGTTGAACCATCGTTTACTAAGATGACTTCAATATCTGTATAAGTTTGATATTGAATACTTTCTAGACATTCTTCTATGTATTCTTCCACATTATAAACGGGTACAATTACACTAATCATAAAATAATTTCCTTCTCAATTATTTTTATTCATCTACCTTTACTTCTTTAATGCCATTTTTGAATTTCCAAATTGCATAATAGATTGGGAATACAATTGAATTATAATATTTGGGGCAAAAGTTATAGAGCTTAATCAAACGTGATGCTCTAGCTAACTCTGGATTTTTCTTTGTTAATGTTACATACTCAGCTAATTTTTGATTATAGAATTCTC
>NZ_CAURVV010000058.1:0-8037 GCF_963528315.1 uncultured Granulicatella sp.
TAGGAGGTTTCAATAAACGTGAAAAATCAAGGAATTTATGTGAGTTTAGATATTGGAACCACTTCAATTAAAGTTGTTGTTGCTGAATATATTCGTGGACAATTAAACATTATTGGAGTCGGCAATGAAAAATCTCAAGGACTTAGTCGAGGAGTAATTGTAGATATCGATGAAACTGTAGAATCTATTAAAAAAGCCGTTAAACAAGCAGAACAAAAATCAAATATAGAAATTAAAGATGTTATCGTAGGAATACCAAGTAATCAAATTTCGATTGAACCATGCCATGGCATGATTGCTGTTTCAAGCGAAAATCGTGAAATTACAGACGTGGATGTTCACAATGTAATTTCAGCAGCAAAAGTTCGTTCAGTTGCTCCTGAAAGAGAAATTATTTCAGTAATTCCAGAAGAATTTATCGTAGATGGATTCGATGGCATTAAAGATCCTCGTGGAATGATTGGTGTTCGATTAGAATTATACGCAAGTATGATTACTGGACCAAAAACAATTGTTCATAATATCAAACGTTGTATTGATAAAGCAGGATTAAATATTGAAGAAATGGTCATTCAACCTCTTGCTATTAGCCAAGTAGCAATGTCAGCAGGTGAACGTGAGTTTGGTACTATTCTAATTGATATGGGTGGCGGACAAACGAGTGCGTCAGTCATGCATGATCATCAATTAAAATTCTCTTATGTTGATCAAGAAGGCGGAGATTTTGTTACAAAAGATATTTCAGTTATTTTAAATGCAAGTTTTGAAAATGCAGAACGTATTAAACGTGAGTATGGTTATGCTATTTCTACTGAAACTTCTGATGAAGAATTCTTCCCAGTTGAAACAATTGGGAAAAAAGATCCTGTTAAAGTGGATGAACATTATTTATCAGAAATTATTGAAGCGAGAGAAGTTCAAATTTTTGAAACAATTAAACGTGCTTTGGATCAAGTAGATGCTTTAAGCTTACCTGGAGGAATCGTTTTAACAGGGGGAGCATCTTCTATGGCAGGAGTACTTGAATTAGCCCAAGAAATTTTTGGAGTGAATGTAAAAACATATATTCCAGAACAAATGGGAATGAGAAATCCAATTTATGCAACAAGTATGGGATTAATTCAATATGCTGCATCATTAGATGATGTGCATCGTATTGCACAAAAAGGTAAGTTAACGACTGAAACAAGAGTAACACCTTTAGCTAGCCCTAGCCGTCCAGTTGCAGAAACTGCTCCACAACCAGTTGAAAAACCAAAAGCTGAAGTGGAATCAACACAAGAAACTGAATCAGAAAATTTTGGAGATAAAGTGAAAAACTTCTTCAAAATGTTTATAGACTAGTACGAATCTAAGGAGGAAAAAGAATGGAATTCGAATTTGATACAAATTTAGAAGGCGCAGTAATTAAAGTCATTGGTGTAGGGGGAGCAGGTAATAATGCTGTTAACCGTATGATTGCTGAAGGCGTTCAAGGCGTTGAATTTATTGTTGCCAATACAGATACACAAGCTTTAGCAAATTCAAAAGCAGAAACTAAAATTCAATTAGGACCTAAATTAACAAAAGGTTTAGGAGCAGGTTCATTACCTGATATCGGTTTAAAAGCAGCAGAAGAAAGTGAAGAACGTATTCGTGAAGCTTTATCAGGAGCGGATTTAATTTTCGTTACAGCTGGTATGGGTGGAGGAACTGGTACTGGTGCAGCACCAATCGTAGCTCGTATTGCAAAAGAATTAGGAGCATTAACTGTTGGGGTTGTGACTCGTCCATTTAGTTTCGAAGGACCAAAACGTGGTCGTTATGCAGCAGAAGGTGTTGCACAAATGAAAGCTAATGTGGATACATTAGTAACAATTTCAAATAATCGCTTATTAGAAATCGTGGATAAAAAGACTCCTATGTTAGAAGCTTTCCGTGAAGCAGATAATGTATTACGTCAAGGGGTACAAGGTATTTCTGATTTAATTATCGCACCTGGTTATGTAAACTTAGACTTTGCTGATGTTAAAACAGTGATGAAAGATCAAGGTTCTGCATTAATGGGTATTGGGGTTGCTAGTGGTGAAAACCGTACAGCAGAAGCAACTAAAAAAGCTATTTCTTCTCCATTATTAGAAGTATCAATCGATGGAGCAGAACAAATCTTATTAAATATTACAGGTGGATCTGATTTAACATTATTTGAAGCACAAGATGCTTCTGATATCGTAGCAGCAGCTGCAACAAATGATGTAAATATTATCTTTGGTACATCTATTAATGAAAATCTTGGAGATGAAGTAATTGTAACAGTTATTGCGACTGGTATTGATGAAGAACACAAAGGTACAAAAAAGTCAGTAGCTCGTTCTAGCCGTCCAACATTAACGCCTACAACACCTGCTTCAACGAAAGAAATTGGAAATAATCCTCAAACATTCCAAGAAAAACAAGTGACACCAAAGAAAAAAGCAGTAGTTGAAGAAAAACAACCTGAAAAAGATATTTTTGGAGATTGGGATATTCGTCGTGAAGCAACTGTTCGTGAAACAACAACAGAAACAGATTCACCATTTGCTCAAAAGAGTTTTGTAGAAGCTCCAGTGGAAACAAAATATGAATCTGATGATACTTTAGACACACCGCCATTCTTTAGAAGAAGAAACAGAAACTAATGACCATGATTAAAAGTAATGCAGAACAAATTGTCACTCGCATTCAACAATCATGCGATAAAGTTTCTAGAGATGTACAAGAAGTATGTCCAATTATAGTAACTAAAAATCGTACGAATGAAGAAATCCAAGAAGTTTATTCTCTTGGATTTCGGCATTTTGCGGAGAATCGTGTTGAGAAGTTATTAGAACGTCAAGAAGCATTTCCACAAGAGGATATTGTTTGGCATCTAATTGGTCCATTACAAAAAAGAAAAGTGAAGCAAATTGTGAATCGAATTCAATATTTTCATGCGATTGATCGTCTATCGATTATGGAAGAGATTGAAAAACGATTAGATTCACCATTGAAATGTTTTTTAGAAGTGAATGTTTCAGGCGAAGAATCGAAGCATGGCTTTACAACTTCAGAAGTTTTTGAAACCTTTAAAGTTTCAAAACAATATCCAAACATTGAAATTATAGGCTTAATGACAATGGCTCCTTTTGAAGCGAACGAGAAAGAACTACGACAATATTTCAGTGAATTAAGAGAAATTTCTAAGAAACTTCAAATTGAAGCTCCTCTTAAATTAAGCATGGGGATGAGTCAAGATTATCCCATTGCAATTGAAGAAGGAGCACACTTTATTAGAATTGGTACTGCTTGGTTTGAATAGGAGGAGTAGTATGGGGTTTTGGAATCAATTTAAAACATTTTTAGATCCAGATGAGGACTATCATGAGGTAGAAGAAGAAATGTATGAAGAAGGAAATGATTCATCAAATGTTCAAGAATATCGTAGAACACCGTCTAATGTCGTTTCTTTTCAACAAGCCCAACAGAATAAAAAAGTATCAAAAATTTTTGTTATGGAACCTTCTGTTTATACTGAAGCCGAAAGAATTGCAGATGCTTTACTAAAAGGTGAAGCGGTAATTATCAATTTTAGAAAAATGGAAGTTTCAGATGCTAAAAGAGTCATTGATTTTGTAGGGGGAGTGACTTATGCCATTAATGGAGATGTCCAACAAATTAGAGAGGATATTTATATCTGTTCTCCACCAAATTATCAAGTGCAAGGTTCTTTTGTTGAGGATGAGGATTCTTCTTATTAATTTAATGGGAATATATTTATGTTAAGGAGAAAGATATGTTATTATTTCAATTAATCCGTTTATTATTACGGGCAATTGATCTTTATATATTGTTAATTACAATTTATGTTGTATTAACTTGGTTTCCGCAAGCGCAAAATACTAAATTAGCTAGATGGCTTCAAGCAGCTTGTGAACCATATTTATCTTATTTTGATAAAATAAGAATTGGAATGTTTGGTTTTTCAGCTATTTTTGGAATTTTATTTTTACAATTTTTAAAACTAGGCATTATTCAGATTGTTAAATTTATATTTTAATAGGTGATAGTTATGGATACGTCTATATTTCAACATTTTAGAAAAGAAGAACAAGATTTTATTCGAAAAGTAGAATCTTGGGTCGTTTCTTGTCAAGAACAGTATGCACCGATATTGACCCCCTTTTTAGATCCGCGACAACAGTTTATTGTTGAAGCGATTGTTGGTCAATATGATGAGATTAACTTTCAGTTTGAAGGTGGATACATTGCTGCGGAACGAAAAAGATGTATGATTTATCCAGATTTTTATGCACCAATAACAGAAGAATTCGATGTTGAATTGATAGAAATTCATTATCCAATTAAATTTTCTTCAATTAGTCATGGACAAATCCTCGGTTCTTTGGTAGGCTTAGGGATAGACCGTGACCAATTAGGAGATATTATTTCTGATGGTATTCGTTGGCAATTATTGCTGACGAAGCAAATGTTACCTTATTTAAAACAAAATTTTCAAAAAGTTGGAAAAATTAGTATTCGAATAGAAGTAAAAGAATATACAGAATTAATTTTACCGATTGATCATTGGACATATACAACCGCAATTGTGTCTTCATTACGATTGGATACATTAATTGCATCTATTTTTCATATATCTAGACAGCGCTCAAAGGAATTAGTAGAGAGTAATAAAGTAAAAGTTAATTGGGCTGAAGAAATTCGTCCTGATTTTATGATAGAATTACTTGATATTATTTCCATAAGAGGGTATGGTAGAATACAGATAAAAAATATTGAGGGACGGACAAAAAAGGATAAAATAAAACTTGAAATAGGTCTGCTCGAGAAAAACAAATAAGAGGAGTTGGAATTATGTTAACACCAATCGAAATTCATAATAAGGAATTTCCTACAAAATTTAAAGGATATGATCCTGAAGAAGTAAACGATTATTTAGATGAAGTCATTCGTACGGTTGAACAATTAATTCGTGAAAACAAAGATTTAGAAAAACGTGTGAAATTTAATGAAGAAAAAGTTTCATACTTCAATTCAATCCAAGAAACATTAAATAAATCAATCATCGTAGCTCAAGAAGCTGCAGATCGTTTGAAAGAAAATGCACGTAAAGATGCGGAAATTATTATTTTTGAAGCTGAAAAAGAAGCTGAAAGATTATTAAAAGAAGCTGCAGAAAAAGCAACTGAAATCAATCGTGAAACAGATGCGTTGAAGAAAGAAACACGTATGTTCCGTCAAAGATTACAAATTATGGTGGAATCTCAATTAGAAATGATTAAAAATGAAGAGTGGGATTTATTATTAAATAGCCATTCTAAAATTGAAGTATCTGCACCATCAATTGATACAATTTTAGCTGGTCGTGCTAAGAAAAATGAACAATTAATTAAACCAGAAGCAACTCCAGAAGTTGTACCAACTTTTGAAGAACCAAATTCAAACCAACAAGAAATTATTCTTCCAACAGATGAAGTAATCACTGTAGGTGGATTCGAATAATCAAAAAAACGTGATACTAACGAAGTATCACGTTTTTTTTGTATGTTTTTTCCATATTGAGTGAAGTCTAAATAGAGAATCGACTGTAAAAATCGCTAAAGCAATCATACCTGCTACGGAGATTGTACTTGATAAATAATAATGAGCTTTAATGGAATCTCCCGTTAAAAATGCATAAGCAGTTCGATACATTCCAGCTCCGGGAACTAGTGGGAAAAATCCAGGAATAAAGAACACGGTTACTGGAGCTTTAAAAAATCTTGCTGCTAAGTGGGAAAGAAAAGCTACAGTTAGACCACTATAATATGTAGAAAGCTCCATTCCAGCACTCTCTAGAAATAAGAGATAAATCCACCAACCAATTCCACCAATTAAAGCAGTGTATTTAATCAATCGTTTTGGAACTTCAAATACAATACTACTAAAATAAACTGCAATAACTGAACTAATGACTTGAAACATCATAATGGATTAACACCTCCTCCAATCAATAGACCAATGACTACTGCTATAGAAATGGATAGAGCAGTAACAGCAGCTTCTACAGCTCGTGCAGTCCCGGAATTATAATCTCCTCGCAAAGTATCACGAATAGCATTTGTAATAGCTGTTCCTGGAACTGCAGGCATGATTGATCCAATAATCGGAATACCGATATGAATATTTGGAAATATAGTTTCTTGCAAGTAGCAAATAATGATGACCATTGGAATAATTGAAATTAAATTGGTGATAAACATTCCAAGTCCTAATTTTGCATCAAGTTTATAGACAAATGGGAGGACAATGGCTGCAATTCCTGCAACAAACATTTCCAATAAAGTAGCTCCATAAAGCGCAGCATAGCAGCCACACATAATGACTAGCCCAACATTTTTCAACCAAGCTGGATAATCTGATTCTTTTAAATTTTGAAATTTTTCATAAGCAGTATCGATATCAATTTCTCCACTGACTAATTGACGAGAAATACTATTGACTTTATAAATTCGATTTAAGTTTGTATCTCTATTTGGAACACGACGGATTTCAGTAATACAATCAATACAGTCATCGTCTAAAGTTGCAAAAATCCCTGTTGCATTGGCAAAGGCTTCACAAGTAGCAAAATGAGAAGTAGATAAAATATAATTCATCGTTTCTTCTACACGATAACTTTCTGCATTACATTCTAACATAATTTGACCTGCAAGCATGGCAGTATCCATCAATTTTTTAGCGTATTCTCGCATGATGAATCTCCTTTAAAACTTAATAAGTTTAGTATACCACAAGTTTAAAGAGTGTAAACAAGTCTTTCTTTTTAACTGTGTTAATCATTAGACTATAACAGATATGAAAATTTGAAGAATATTCTCTTAATATTCAACTTAGTACTGTTTTTTAGAAGAATTTTGTTGTATCATAGTTATAGAAAATAATTGGAGGGATAGTTGTGGAACTATTTGAAGAATTGTCAGGAAAAATTAAAGGGAAAGGCTTAAAAGTTGTTTTCCCTGAAGGAAGCGAACCTCGTATTTTGGGTGCAGTTGTTCGTTTAAAAGCGGATGAATTATGTGAACCTATTTTATTAGGAGATAGAGCTGAAATTGAAGAAGTAGCTCAAAAACGTGGATTTAGTTTAAACGGAATTACGATTATTAATCCAGAAACTTATGAAAACTTTGAAGCAGTAGTGGAAAGTTTTGTAGATCGTCGTAAAGGAAAAGCAACTCCAGAAGCAGCTCGTGAATTATTAAAAGATGTTACTTATTTTGGAACAATGATGGTATACATGGGATTAGCTGATGGTTTAGTATCTGGTGCAGTTCACTCTACAGGAGATACTGTACGTCCAGCGTTACAAATTATTAAAACTAAACCAGGTGTATCACGTACAAGTGGTGCATTTATCATGATTAATAGTGATAAATCTAAGAAATATTTATTCTCTGATTGTGCTATTAATATTAATCCAAATGCGCAAGAATTAGCTGAAATTGCTGTTGAATCAGCTAAAACAGCTGAATTATTTGGTATTGAACCAAATGTTGCTTTATTAAGTTTCTCAACTAAAGGTTCTGCAAAATCTGAAGAAGCATTAAAAGTAGTAGAAGCTGCTCGTATTGCAAAAGAATTAGCACCAAATTATAACATTGATGGAGAGTTACAATTTGATGCTGCATTAGTACCAAGTGTGGGTAAACAAAAAGCACCAGATTCACCAGTTGCAGGGGAAGCTACAGTATTCGTATTCCCTGAAATTCAATCAGGAAATATTGGTTACAAAATTGCTCAACGTTTCGGTAACTTTGAAGCAATTGGACCAATCTTACAAGGATTAAACAAACCAATTTCTGATTTATCTCGTGGATGTAACGAAGAAGATGTTTATAAATTAGCAATTATTACAGCAAATCAAGCTTTAATGGAAGCATAATCTGAAAAAATAACGAAAGCATGGAACGAACATTTCTGATTGTTTCGGTTGTTCGACAAATCCTGTTGGTGAGAAATTACCGACAGGATTTTTTATATGCA
>NZ_CAURVV010000059.1:0-7883 GCF_963528315.1 uncultured Granulicatella sp.
CATAATAGTAGCCGAAACTCGGCTACTATTATTAGGAAATTTCGAGACCAAGGCTGGAAATTTAGCAATGAAACCCAAAGGGTTTGCTTGCGTCCTTTGCTACTATATTTAGAAAGTCTTTCGTAGTTTCGTATAAAAAGTCTGTCCTACTTCAATTCCGGAATATACTCCTCATCCCCATAATTGAAAAACAATTCAGTAGGTCCCTTTTGTTCAAAGATGTCTAACATTTGATCCAAATGCCATAATGGTTCTCTCTTCTTCAAATCTTCTAAAGAAATCCAAAACATATCTCCCTCAGAAGAAGAACGGAGTTCACCAGTGTAATGACTCGTCTTGTATAAAAAGACAATATAACGTGTTCCATCTGGTCGAATCCAATCCTTGATTCCACAAAACTCTAACTGACTAATCGTTAAACCCGTTTCTTCTTTTATTTCTCGAATGGTCGAATCTACAATCGATTCCATTGGTTCAACATGTCCTCCAGGAAAGATTAATCCTTGTGCATAACTTAAATTTTTCTCTTGCACTAAAACATTTCCCTCTTGGTCATAAATCATACACATATTAGTCAATTCAGTATGAACAGTACGACTCATTTTCTAACTCCATTTCTCTTAAAAATATTGAAGAAATTCTCCATATCCTTCTTTTTCTAAATCTGCTTTTGGAATAAATCTTAATGCTGCAGAATTAATACAATAACGTAATCCACCTAATTCTTCTGGACCATCTGGGAATACATGCCCTAAATGAGAATCCGCTTTTTGACTACGAACTTCTGTACGAACACGATTTAGTTTATGGTCTTCTTTTTCTGTTAATGTTGTATTTTGAATTGGTTTTGAAAATGATGGCCAACCACAACCTGCATCAAATTTATCTTTTGAACTAAATAATGGTTCACCACTCACAACATCTACATAAATTCCTTCTTCAAAAAATTCATCATATTCTCCTGAAAAAGGACGTTCTGTCGCTTCATTTTGTGTCACTTCATATTGAATTTCTGTTAATCGTTGTTTTAATGCTTCTTTTGAAAAATCTGACATTTTTCTTCCTCCTAATCTTCAAACTTCCACTTCGATTGATGTGGATCTTGAATTCGTTTAAATAATTTTTCTAAATCTTTATTGCTTAAATGAACTAATACTGGTCTACCGTGAGGACAATTATACGGATTTTTACATTTTGCTAAGTCCACTAATAATTGTTCCGCTTCAAGTGTTGTTAGACGATGATTCGCCTTAATCGAACCTTTACAGCTCATCATAATGGCGGTCGCTTTACGCAATTGAGCCACTGTTACTTTTTGATTCGAGAGAACTAAATCAATAATTTCCTCAATGATTTCTTTTTCTTCTCCCTGCTTAATCCAACTAGGATGAGACTGAATTTGAAACGTATGCGTTCCAAATGGTTCGATTTCAATACCAAATTCTCGAATCATTTCTAAGGACTCTTGTAATTTTAACGCTTCTTTTTTAGAAAATTCCATAACAATCGGAATCATTAATGATTGACTGACAGGCGCTACTTCTCCAATGGAAACTTTAAAAAATTCGTATTTAATGCGTTCCTGAGCAGCATGTTGGTCTATCATGTATAAACCTTTTTCATTTTGCGCAAATAAATATGTCCCATGCATTTGTCCAAAATAATGTAATTCTGGAAAATCAGTTTCAAAATTTTCTTCATCCAAATCTTGTGATAATTTCCAATAATTCGCTTTTTCTTGATGAAAATCGATTCGACAATCTTCGCAGTCCTCTTTGTTATGAACCGTTATTTGTACTGGAATTTCTTCTGTTACTTTTTCAGAAGGTTCTCTCTCAAATGGACTCCCTTCAGTTTCTAAAGGTAAAGCTTCAGAACTCACCTCTTCACTCATATACGAAGGAGTCTCCTCCTCTTGAATCCACTCGCTCGGAGTCTCAACTCGAATGGACGGCTGAACAGGTTTTAAGTCAAAATTCAATGTTTCTTGTTCCACTACTGGACGAGCAATTGAAGTATCCGTTACTTTCCGCTTAAATGGTAAATCTTCTAATGATTCAGGAATCCGTTGCACTCCTTGGATTGACGCATGTATCGCTTTTTGAATAAGCGCTGATAGCTCCACTTCTTTACTAATACGCACTTCCTGCTTTGTTGGATGCACATTGACATCGACTAATTGGAAATCCATTTCAATATCAATCACTGTTATTGGAAAACGACCCACCATTAAAGTAGAACCATATCCTGCCACAATTGCTTTAGAGATAGCAATATTGCGAATGGAACGACCATTGATAAAAATCGAAATATAATTTCTGTTCGATCTTGTTAATTCGGGTAAGGAAGTATAGCCACTAACTTTGAAGTCATCATCTTCCCCAGTAAACGCTAACATTTTACGAGCATTAGTAGGGCCTAAATTCCCCGCAATTGCTTGGCGTAAGTCGCCATTTCCTGCTGTACGAATTAATTCATTTCCTTCATTTCTTAAAATAATCGAAATTTCTGGATGACTTAGAGAAATTTTACTCACAACATCTGTAATATGAGCAATTTCCGTTTGCAGTGTGCGAACAAATTTCAAACGAGCAGGTGTATTATAAAATAAATCTGAAACTTCAATGGTCGTTCCTTTTAACGGAGGTACTTGCGTTTCTTCTACAATATTTCCTGATTCCACTTTTAACTGAGTTCCTACGTCTTCTCCAGTTGAAGTCGTTAAGGTCACTTTTGAAACAGCCGTAATACTTGCTAAAGCTTCTCCTCTGAATCCTAATGTTTTAATGCGGAATAATTGTTCAGGCGAATAAATTTTACTCGTTGTATGACGGCGAATCGATAAGACAGCATCCTCTCGACTCATCCCTGATCCATTATCGGTAATTCGAATGAGTTTTAATCCTGCTTCTTCAATTTCAATGACAATTCTTGTACTACCAGCATCTACTGCATTTTCCAATAATTCTTTGACAACAGAAGACGGACGTTCAATAACTTCCCCTGCTGCAATTTGGTTGGTTAATAAAGCACTTAATTCTTTAATTTTCCCCATAGACTCACCCTTTCAGTCTTGTTTGCCATTGGTCGATAAATTGCAACGCTTGAAGTGGCGTTAAATTCATCACTCGAACGGATTTCAACTCCTCTAATACTTCTTGGTCGTTATTACTTGTAAATAAGTCCAATTGTTCTGACTCGACACGTGGAATTTCAACTGTAGCACTACTTTCTACGTCTTCCACTCTACGTTCCACCTCAGCATTTTCTTGAAGACTAACCTGTGCTTGCGAATTGTTTTCTAATATTGTTAAAATATTTTCCGCATGACTTAATAATGATGAAGGCAATCCTGCTAATTTAGCAACATGAATTCCATAACTCTTATCTGCTGGCCCTTCCATAATTTTATGAAGGAAAACTACTTCCCCATCTTTTTCAATCGCTCCAACATGAACATTTTTCAAATCTTCATACGTATCACTTAAAGCTGTTAATTCATGATAATGAGTTGAGAACAGTACTTTTGCAGTTAAATGTTCATGAATATAGCCAATAATGGCATGAGCAAGAGCCATCCCATCATAAGTTGCTGTCCCTCTTCCGATTTCATCAAATAATAATAAACTCGTTTGGTCAGCCTGACGTAGTGCTGTATTAGTTTCCATCATTTCTACCATGAAAGTACTTTGACCTGAAATTAAATCATCTGCGGCGCCAATTCGTGTAAAAATTTTCGTAAAAATTGGAATTTTCGCACTTGTCGCAGGAACAAAACAACCAATTTGCGAAAGAATCACACATAGCGCTAACTGTCTCATATACGTTGATTTCCCGGACATATTTGGCCCTGTAATTAATAAAATATGATCTTCCGGTGTCATTTGAATCGAATTAGGTACATAACTAGAACGTCCCATTACCTTTTCAACAACCGGGTGACGACCATCAATAATTTCTAACGAACGATCCATTAATGAAATCGTAGGTCTTACTAATTGATACGCTTCACTGACTGTACTAAACGACTGCAACACATCAATCGTAGCAACTGCTTTTGCCAATTCTTGTAATTGTTCCGTATAAGTTTTCACTTCTTCACGAACAGCCACAAATAATTCATATTCTAGTAAACTTGATTTCTCTTCTGCTTCTAAAATTAATGCTTCTTTTTCTTTTAATTCAGGTGTAATAAAACGTTCTGCATTACTCAATGTTTGTTTTCGTTCATAGCGACTATCATCTAATTGAGATAGATTGGCTTTTGTCACTTCAATATAATAGCCAAACACTTTATTATAACTGATTTTTAAGGACTTAATTCCTGTAGCTTCTCGCTCTGATTGTTGTAATTGAGCAATCCATTCTTTTCCATGAGCCATTGTTTCACGGTAAAGGTCTAATGTTTCATGATAGCCTTTTTTGATGATATTCCCATCTGATAAAGATACTGGTGCATCTTCATCAATGGCTCTTTCAATGCGCTCATATAATTCTGGAATCGCATGTAATTGTTGTTTTAACTTTTGCCATTTCGGATGATTCAAACTATCTGCAATCGCTCTAAATACAGGAACTTTCGCCAAGGTTTGTTTTAATTGTAATAAATCTCTCGCATTGGCTGTTCCAAATGAAACTTTCCCAACAATTCGCTCTAAATCATACACACCTTTTAGCGCTTCAATAAAATCGATTCGTTCAAAATAGTGTTGTGTTAAGCTTTCTACTAAATCATGTCGTTCTTCAATCTCAGTTTGGAGCACTAATGGTTTTTCAATCCATTGTTTTAATAAACGAGCTCCCATCGCTGTTTGAGTTTCATCTAAGAACCAATAAAGCGAACCTTGTTTTTGTTGCGTACGAATCGTACTTGTTAACTCTAAATTTCGTTTTGCTTCATAATTCATGAATAAGTAAAAGTCTCGTTCATAGTAAGACGCTTTTTGCAAGTGAGTGAAACTTTTCTTTTGAGTTTTCGCTAGATAAGATAATAAACCTTCCAGAACTTCATAGACATCTTCTTGCTCGATATCTTTTAATAACGCATCGAAACTTCCTTTTTGAATCTCTTCGGTTTGTAAGGTAGATTGTAAAATATCAAAATACAAACACATTTCTTCTAATGCTTCAGAAGAAAAATCTCCTACTTTGACTAATTCTCTCGTTTTTAAACTCGAGCATTCACTACGAACTTCTTCCATCGATTGCACACGAGTCCCTTTTAATTCCCCTGTTGCAACATCAACATATCCTAAAGCATAAGAATCTTTCGATAATGGTTTTAAGGCTACTAAATAGTTATTCGCATGTTGTTGAGAATATTCCGTATACGTCCCAGGCGTTAAAACTTGGACAACATCCCTTTTGACCATTCCTTTAGTAAATTTAGGATCTTCTAATTGTTCACAAATGGCAACTTTCTTTCCATATTCAATTAATGTTCGAATATATTCTTTAGCAGAATGATGAGGAACTCCACACATCGGAATTGGATCTTCTGCATTTTTATTTCGACTAGTTAATGTAATTTCTAATATACGTGCAGCTTCTAGCGCATCATCATAAAATAATTCATAAAAATCTCCCAAACGATAAAACAATAAACAATCCGGATATTGTTCCTTGATTGAAAAATATTGTTCCATCATGGGCGTTCTCTTCGTTTTTTGAGGCATTCGTAAAATTTTCTCCTTTAGGCTATTCCATAAATGGTTGATCTGGTGAAATTTTAATCGGTAAAATTTTCTTCACTTTTCCAGTTGCATCATCACATTCAATAAAACAAGCGGATAATTGCACATCATCAGGATCAGACACTTCGAATCGTGTTGGTAATTGGTTTAAAAATTTACCAATAATGGCTTCTCTTTCCATTCCTAAAATTCCATTATAAGGGCCTGTCATTCCCACATCACACATCACAGCTGTTCCCTGTGGTAAAATACGGGCATCATTCGTTTGTACATGAGTATGCGTTCCAATGACAGCTGTTACTTTTCCATCTAAAAACCAACCCATCGCTTGCTTTTCACTCGTCACTTCTGCATGAAAATCTACAAAAATAATCGGCGTTCTCTTGCGAGCTGTTTCAACAAGTGACTGAATCACTTGAAATGGATCATCTAATGTATTCATAAAGACACGACCTTGTAAGTTAATCACACACACTTCCACTTGATTACACTTGACAAATACCATCCCTTGTCCTGGAACTCCTGCTGGATAATTCGCTGGACGAACCATTTTCTTAGCATCATCAATAAACTCAAAAATATCACGATTATCAAAAGCATGGTTTCCTAATGTCACAACATCTGCTCCTGCTTGTAATAATTGCTTATAAATTTTCTCCGTAATGCCCTTTCCATTCGCAGCATTTTCTCCATTAACAATCGTTACTTGAGGTTTATATTTTTTCTTTAATTTTGGTAAATAATCTTCAATTGCTTGACGACCTGGAGCACCAACAACGTCTCCAACAAATAATAACTTCATGTGACTCCTCTTTCTATTTCATCTTCTATTAGTGTAACAACAAATGTTTTGAAATGGTAGTGTTTTGCTGAAAGAAATTCAAATGGAGCGCAAAAAACTCTTGAAGCCATTAATAAGACCTCAAGAGTTTTCAAAAACTATTTAAGCAAATACAATCTGAATTAAAATCATATAAATCATGGTTGGGACGAAAATACTTAGTAAAGTATTTTGCTTCCACCAATGTAACACTACTACACAGGCAATACTAATGAGTTCTGCTGCCCCAAATGGTGCTTGTGTCCATGCTACATCTTTAACACAATAAATGACTAATGTCGTCATAATCGCTTTAGGGAGTACTTGCGCAATAAATTGTAGTCGAGGAGGTAATACATCATGATGACGGAACATCACATAGGGGAATAATCTCAATCCAAATGTTACAATCGTTGCAACCATCATGCTTAAAAAAATCATCATTGGTGTCATTTAGATACTTCCTCCTTCAATTTGTGTTTCATATTTCTTTCAAAAATGATCATTAATAAAATAACTGTACATGCTAAACTTGGTAATAAAAAGTATTTTGGTCCAACGGTAATTAGCCAGAATAAGGCACTACTTCCACCAATTAAGAACGAATAGTAACGATCACTTTGCATAATTTGATTCACAACAATTAGAACGAATAATGCTGTCATTGAAAAATCAATTCCTTTTGCAGAAAACGGAATAAAGTTACCTGCAACAACTCCAACCATTGTTCCGAATACCCAGTACACATGATTTAAAAAGGCAAGGTAGACATGAACGTTATCAGAATACGTTCCTTCTTCCTCTTGCTTCATCCCCACCATAACTGAAAATGTTTCATCAGATAAGGCGAAGATTAAATAGAAAGCCTTCCATCCTAATCGCTTAAATAATTCAATAAAACTAATGCCATAAAACATCATACGAGCATTAATCAATAAGGTCATGATCGCAATCATTCCTAAACCTAATCCCGCATTCATGAAGCTGACAA
Organism: uncultured Granulicatella sp.; assembly: GCF_963528315.1. GTDB lineage: Bacteria > Bacillota > Bacilli > Lactobacillales > Aerococcaceae > Granulicatella. Next base: position 7,505 of record NZ_CAURVV010000059.1, read on the forward strand.
TCGCAAATTGCATTGATCCTGCATACATAAAAATACTCGAGAAAATTGCCCACCAACCAGAATAACCATCTTGGACCATTAAAATGGCAAAGGCAATACCTAAAAATAAATATCCAAAGAAAATTGGTAATGATAATTTAAATGCTTGTTTCCACTCTTTCATTCCTTAACTCCTTTTCATTCATATACAAATGACAGTGTACCTAATCTTCTATGACCTTGCAACTAATAACTATGGAAATGACGGAATAAAATACAAGAAGAAAAAATCCCTTTGTTGTGAGGTCGCCAGTAGCCACCTATGGTGTCTCTTGGCTAAAATTCGGTTGTTCGACAAATCCTGTTGGTGAGAAATCACCGACAGGATTTTTTATATGCA
>NZ_CAURVV010000060.1:0-7101 GCF_963528315.1 uncultured Granulicatella sp.
GTCTTCATCTAAGACTTCGTCAGTTTCCTATTTTTACTTTGCTTTTGACGTCCTTACAGGACAATATTTGAAGAAAGTATTGAAATAATTAGAATGAAAGACTTTAGAAATTATGGAATTAGTAGTTTCTAAAGTCTTTTTCGTATTAAAAACTAATGGATTATGAGAAAAGGCGGTAGATAGATAAGAATTCCGTGAAAGTTTGGTAAAATCAACGTTTAAAGCGTTTACATAAAAATACCCTAGTGCTAGAATGAAGGTATCAAATTTAAAGGGGATGGAAATATGGCACGTAAAAATTTGAAACATCAAATTATTGCGGGATTGTCGACAACTTTATTATTAGGGATGCTTGTAGTCAATCCAGTGTTTTCTAGAGAGGAGGCGAATACTTCTACTCAACCGACAACGACCATTTCACAGCCAGAAGCTGTAACAGCGAAGGCTAAAGATGGAGTAGTAACGTTAAAAGATGATAAAGTATATCAAACAGTAAATGCAAGTTTTGAAGAAACTTTAGATATCTCACAAGAAGATTGGTCGAAGTTAACATGGACTTTTGGGAATGAAAAGCATGGAGTAAAACCAATTGCAGAATGGAAAACTTGGTTACAACAAGAAAATGGTGGCTTTGTTGGAGAACCAATGTTTGAAATTTCAGGAACGAATACTCAATTAAAAATCACGTATCATAGTATGTTTGGAGAAAAAGTTGACAAACGTTGGCCTGTTAATGCGCGAAGAACATATCGTAATTATATTGGGGATTATGAGTTAAAAGGTACGAGTACAGACGGTAAAGTAGTTGTTAAAAAGAAAATTACAATCCGCCCTTACGAGAGCTTTAAAACTCATGAGGAAATGCTCCAAAGCATTGAAGAAAGTAGAAGTAATGCTCATGCAGGAAGACAAGTTACGTTAGAAACAATTGGAGTAAGTGCGCATAAAAATGATATGAAGATGGGGATTGTTGCTGAAAATCAAGCTGCCATTGATGATTATTTAAATCATATTACTCCTGAAATGTTAAAAAATCCTGATAAATTATTAGCAGAATTAAAAGCAGGAAAATTAAATTATAAATTACCAATTTTTGTTCATAATACACATGCGGATGAACAACCAGGAATTGATATTGTAACAGATTTATTTAGAGACTTTGCAACAAAAGAAACCATTTCTTTCCAAACATTAGTAGGGGAAGGTACGAATAAAGAAAATAAAATGACAAAAGATGTACGTTTAAATATAGAAGAATTATTAAAACATTTTATTTTCATTTTTGACTTCACTGAAAATCCAGATGGAGACATTTTAAATACACGTTCATTTGCAAACGGAATTGATCCAAACCGTGATGCAGGATTCCAAACAAATCCTGAAACACGTTCTGTTATTACTCAAATTAATAAATGGAATCCATTAGCTTTATTAGATATTCATGGTTACCAAGAATCATTTTTAATTGAACCAGCTACACCACCACATGATCCTAACTTTGAATTAGATTTATTTGCATCCGCATTACGAGAAAATGCCCATGCAATGGGGAACGCAGGTATTGCGAATTCAAATCAACCAAGTTACTTAATTCCATTAGAAGAATTTTTAAAAGGACCTGGAGTAGGTAACGAAGAATATACAGCTGGTGGATGGGATGATTCTTCATCTGGCTATACTGGAGTTTATGCAGTATATCAAGGGATTTTAGGGCATACGATGGAAATTCCTGCTGCGAATCAAGATGCGTATCGTGCAGGATTATATGGTGTTTTAGGATCAATTAACTATTTAAATGAAAATAGAGACCGTTTATTTGAAAATAAACTAAACTTCTTTAGTAGAGGAATCCATAAAACAGAAACAAAAGAGGCTGAGAACTATTTAATTGGTCCGGATCAAAAAGTAGTTGGTCGTGATAAAAAAGGAAGAGATGTTTACTTCCCAGATTATTACGTTCTTCCACTAACTCCATCTAAAGATAATGATACAGATCAAGCTTTTTCTATGGTGGAATACTTCAAGAGAAATGGTGTAGAAGTAAAAGAATTGACAAAAGATGTAGGTGACTATAAAAAAGGCGATTTAGTCATTGACATGGCACAAGCAAAACGTGGTTTTGCAAACCATATTTTATACCAAGGAACAAATGAATCAGCTTGGAAAGAAATGTACGCTGAAGTGATTGCAAACTTCCCAGATATGAGAGGGTTTAAAGCAGTTCCTATCTTTGAAAAAGGTAAATTTGAAGGGGCTTTAACAGAAGTGAGTCAATCAGTAGCTCCACGAGTATCCATTGATCATAATGCACCTTATTATAAAGTAGTAAATCATTCATTTGCGGGAATTAAAGCGATTAATAAATTAATTCATGAAGGAAAAAAAGTTTATACAACAGAAGATGGTTTTATTGTTTCAACAAGTGATTTTGAACAAGTGTTAGCACAATATTCAATTTATGGCGAACCATTATATAAGAAACCTGTTGGAGAAGCTTTAAAACCAATTAAAGTTTATGCTCCAGGAAATCCAAATGAAGATTTAGGATATGATTCTCCTTCAGAGATTAGTTTATCTTTAAAACAAATGGGATTTGATGTTGTGGATACTCTTGAAGAAGCGGATGCAGTCATATTAGATAATGGAAGTTATGATAAAACAGTTCTTGGTAAAAAACCTACAATGATTTTTGGTGGAGAACGAGCATTATGGACTTTACAAAGTGCAGAAGTTTTACCAAATTTTGAAGTGACATTTGCTCCAGGTTATAAGAGTTATGAGGGATTATTTAATGTTACAGTAGATGATAAAAATCCTCTTGCAAGTGGATATCAAAAAGATGATGTATTTTATTCTAGATCAGGAATGTGGATTTCTAGCATTCCAGAAGGATTTAAACCAGTAATTACTGCAAAAGAAAAAGATCACTTTATTTCTGGATGGTGGCAAGAAAATGAACAAGTAGCAGGCCAAGTACTTGCGATTGAAGGAAAATATGAAAATCAACCGCTATTCTTATACTCAGGAAATCCTACTAATAAATTCCATACATTACATTCTTATCGTTGGGTAAGTAATTTCTTATGGAATAAGGAACATGCTAAATTAGAAGAAATTCCAGAATCTGAACGTCCAACTACAGAAGCTCCAACAACACATGAAACAACGACAACACAGTCAGGAACTACTACACCAAGTTATTCAGAAGTTCCTTCAACAACAAATAATATTGTAACAGTTCCTAAAGAAAATACTTGGGAATTAAAAGATGGGCAATGGATCTTTAAAAAAGAAGATGGTTCAGTTGCTAAGAAAGAATGGATTAAAACAGGAAATAAATGGTACTATGTTGATGAAAATGGCGTAATGGTTAAAAATCGTTGGATTGGCGACTATTATGTTGCAGATTCAGGAGCAATGGCTTCAGCAGAATGGATCTATGATACTCATTATGGAAGTTGGTTCTATGTGAAAGAAGATGGACGCTTCGTTGAAAATGATTGGATTCAAACGAATGGCCAATGGTACTATTTAAATGCTGGTGGATATATGGCTAAAAATGAATGGATCTATGATACTCATTATGGAAGCTGGTTCTATGTAAAAGAAGATGGAAAATTAGCTCAAAAAGAATGGATTGAGTTAAATCATAAATGGTATTACTTAAAATCAGCTGGTTACATGGCTAAAAATGAAGTTATTGACGGATATAAAGTCAATGCAGCTGGTGAATGGGTGAAATAATCGTTTAAGTTTTAGTATAAATTTTTATGAATCTTCCTTTATTTAGAGAATTAGATGATTCAATCAGTATATTGAGCAGAACTATTGTCATGTAAAAAAAAGTATGGTACTCTTTGTTTATAAAATAACATTTTCGGGGCAAGGTGTAATTCCTTACCGGCGGTATAGTCCGCGAGCCAAATAAGGCATGATCTGGTGCAATTCCAGAACCGATAGTGATAGTCTAGATGAGAGAAAATGGTTATATTTCACGTTCGAAGATACCAATCAATTTGATATATAAGAATGCAGCGATGAAATGTAGACCATTTTGTTGCTGCATTTTTTTCGTGCAGTTATACAAATGAAATGGAACAAGAATGTGAGAAACCATCCGATCCTTCACCCGGTTAAGGAGGAGATGTACGATGAGTACAAATGCAAAAACAGTGTCACGTTATGCGACAAAACAAATCATTTTAGTAGGACTATTCGGTGCGTTAAGTACGATTCTAATGTTATTAGAATTTAGTCTTCCATTTATTCCACCATTTGTTAAAATGGATTTTTCTGAATTACCTGTTATTTTAGGAGGTTATTTATTAGGACCATTATATGGTGCGTATATTGCAATTGTAAAAGTTGCATTGAACTTTGTTTTAAATGGAACAACAACATTTGGAATTGGCGAGACAGTTAACTTAATTGGAAGTTTAAGTTTCATGTTACCAGCGGTATTTTATTATAAATATCACCGTACATTCAAAGGGGCGATTACAAGTTTAGTGATTGGTACAACTACTGCAACAGTAGTATTGTTAACAGCAAATTATTTTGTAATTTTCCCATTATATGCAACAGCGATGCATTTCCCAATTGAAAAAATTGTTGCACTTGCAGCTACTACAAACCCATTTGTCACAAATTTATGGACATTGATGCTATTTGCCTTATTACCATTTAATGTATTAAAATTTGGCTTAAGCAGTGTACTATCGTTAATGCTTTATAAAAAAGTTGAAAAAGTATTAAAATTAGAAAAACAATAAATTTAATAACTCAAGAAATCCACTACCCAGAACTTGTTAGAAATAACTGCCATTTCTAACAAGTTTTTTTGTGGAAAAATTTTATTAAATTCACTTGTCCTTTTACTGTATTTAGTATAAACTTTACAAAAATATGAATAAGGATTAGAGGCTTTATCGTATGAAAGAGGAAAATATTTCTAGATTTATGAAGGATGGAAAAATTACGGTTCTTCCTAAAAAACAAAAAAATAAAATGGAAATTTTTGAATTTATTTATAATCATTTAAAGAATCATTCAGAAACTTATACTGAGAAAGAATTGAATGAGAAGATTAAGGAGCTATATGATGATTTTGCTACAATGCGCCGTTATTTAGTGGATTATAAATTTGTGATTAGAGATGACTATGGAAAAAGTTACCAACTGAATCCAGAGATTGAATTAGAAAATTAAAGATAAGAACAGAAAACGGTAGAGGAAGTACTCTATCGTTTTTTTGTTATTCTGAGGAATTTCAAAAACATAAACGATTGAGACCATAGTCGATAAAAGTGATTAAAACGGATTTGATTTCGATTATAATCGAAATGATAGCTTTACTAGTATTTTGCAGAAAAATACGGTAGGATGGATAGCGGAATAAATGAAAGTTGAGGAGTAGAATATGAAAAAAGAAACGCGAAGTTTGTTTCAAACTGGCGCAATAGTGTTAAGTATCCTTTTTATTGTTCTTGCGATGATGAATTCACATTTTGATTGGCAATTATTAGCGATACCGGGAAGTGCTTTTGCCTTATTAGCAATTTTTATGAGTTGCTTATTATTATGGTTATTTGTTGGAATCGATTGGCCAAGTGTTTTATGTTTAATCTTATTAGGACTAGGATGGCTTCCGAAAGTAACGTATAGTCAAGTGTTTTCTCTTTCTTTTGGGAATAGCACGTTTGTATTTTTATTATTTACCTTTATTGTGACGTATGCTTTAGAACAGACGCCTGCTTTGAAACGGTTAGTCGGGTGGTTTTTAAAAACGAATTTTGCGAAGAAAAGTCCAAGTCATTTTTTAGGAGCTTTTCTGGGGGCAGTGTTAGTCATTAGTTGGTTTATTTCACCGACGATTTTATTTATGATTGTCTTTCCCATTTATGAAGAGATGATGGAAGTGTTTGGATTAGAAAAAGGGAGTCGACAAGCGTCCTTTATTTTAATTACATTATTTTCTACGATTGCGATTGGAACAGCGATGACACCGATTAATCATGTCTTTGCAATTACGGCAATGGGATTGTATCATACAGCAACTGGTATCAGTATTTCGAATGTCCAATATATGGGACTTGCGATGCCGGCAGGAATTTCTATTTTTGTTGGAATGTTGGCAAGTTTACATCGCTTATGGAAATTAGATTTATCAGAAGTAACATTCCAAAGTTTAGAATCCTTGGAAAATTTACCTGCGGTAACGAAAAAAGAAAAATGGATTGTTTCTATTTTTTCAATTGTGATTACGTTATGGATTATTCCAGAGTGGTTAGGGATTTTATCGCCGAGCGTTGCAGCTTTCTTAAAATCTGCTGGAATGGCATTCCCGCCAATGATTGGAGCTGTTTTATTAGCTTGTATTCATGAAGATGGAAAACCGTTAATGTCAATTCAAGAAGCTTTAACGCGTGGTGTTTACTGGCCAAGTTTATTATTAGTCGGAGCAACTTTAAGTTTAGGAACTTTATTAACGAAACCAGAATTAGGTGTATTACCTTTAATTGAAAGTGGACTAACTCCTTTATTCCATCAATGGAGTGCGATGATGATTGTTATTGTCTTTGTCATTTGGGCAGGATTACAAACGAATTTTTCATCAAATTTAGTAACGGTTTCTGTTGTAACAACTGTTTTAACAACGATTGCAGCTAGTACGGATTTAGGAATTCATACAGCGGTTGTTGCTTGTTTAATTGGGTTTATGGCAAGTTTAGCGTATATGACTCCACCAGCAATGCCTTATGTCGCAATTTCTGTAGGTAGTGGATGGACGAGCTCCAAAGATGCCTTTTTATATGGTGGATGGTTATTAGTGTTAAGTATTGTAAGTGCCGTTGCTATTGGGTATCCACTAGGAACTTTATGGATGTAAGAAAGGAAGGTATTATGTTAGAAGAACAACGTCAAAAAATTGATTCTATTGATCGCCAAATTGTTGCGTTATTTGAAGAACGTACAAATGTAGTCGAAGAAGTAGCGAAAATTAAATTAGACAACGATATTCCGATTTTAGATAGTGGACGTGAGGAACAAGTGATTTTGAAAGTTCAATCGTATTTAAAAGATGAGTCTTTAAAAGATGAG
>NZ_CAURVV010000061.1:0-7086 GCF_963528315.1 uncultured Granulicatella sp.
AGAAGGCTTAACTGCAAAAGAAGCAGAAAAAGAATTAGATGAAGCAAACAAAAAAGCAGCAAAAACTACTAAACCTGCTCCAAAGGATGAAACTAAACCAGCTGAACAACCTAAATCAGATAAAGTTGAATCTTCAAATGGACAAGAAGCTCCAGTTAATGAAGTTCCAGAATTTGATTTATCTACATTAGAAACAGCAACAGGTACACAAACGCAAGCTTCACCAACACAATCAACACAGGCAGCAGATGAACAAGCTCAAGAAGCTCCAAGTACTAAAAATCCATCAGGAATTAATCCAAGAACTTCAGCAAATTCAGCTCAAACAGCTACAAATGAAACACCAGCTGAAAAAACAGCAGAGGAACCAGCTGTAGCAGCACCAGTTGCTGAAGCTCCAAAAGCTCAAGAGAGTGCAAAACAAGAATTACCAAATACAGGTTCAGCGGAGTTTGCAGTATTTACTCCAGCTGTATTATCAATCTTAGCAGGTCTAGGATTAGTAGCACCAAAAGGTAAAAAAGAAGACAAATAAAAACTGAATTCTTAAATAACAAAAGGATGATGAGCAGTGCCCATCATCCTTTTTGCATTTCTATAATGATTTTAATACTTCTTCAATCGTTGCTTTATCTTTTACTTCATCGATAACATTTTTGATTTTTCCTTCTTGATCCACAAAAATCATGGTTGGAATTGAATGGATTTCTAAAGCTTTTTGGAAACTTTTTTCTTTGTCTGAGTAATAGTTGAATTCTAGTCCTTTCTCTTTTAAGAAGGCTTGGGCTTTTTCAGGTGTTTCTCCTTTAACAAGTAAGTTGACTAAAACAAATTCAACAGAGTCTTGATAGTCTTGTCTTAATTCATTTAAAATTGGAAGTTCTTGTTGGCAATCTGGACACCAGCTAGCCCAAGCGACATAGACAATTTTCTTCCCTTTAAAATCTGCAGGAGTTTTTTGTTGCGCATCTGCTGTTTCAAATGCAAAGTTTGGCAAAGCTTTTCCAATTAAATCAGTAGTAGATTTTTCTTTTGCAGCAGTTGTAGTTGCGGTGGTTGTAGTCGTATTATTTGTAGTTGATGTTGATTGACATCCTGCAGCAAGAATAAATAGACTTCCGAATAAAATAGAATGAGTTAAGAATTTTTTATAGTTTTTCATAAAATATCTCTCCTTTAAAACGATACGTTCATTGTATCACATTGGATGGAAGAAAAAAAGGAACCCTCGTAGGAGGATTCCTTTTCTAGTTAGTCATTAGCCTTGAATACTGAAAGTATATTTATGTCCTTGAGTTAAGCTGTGGTAGAAGCCTTTTCCTTCGTATAGTTGGAAAACTTGTACTCCTGCACGTTGTTGATCATCTGGATATACATTTTTAACAAATGGATTTCCTGCTAAGATTTCTTCTAATCCTTCTTTTCCAAGCTCACGTACTTTTCCTTCGATACGAATCACTTGAATTAAGTAATCATCGTGTGAAAATGCTGCAATTGCGACATTAGGATTTTCTTGTAATTGTTTGTAGAAATGAGTTTCTGGACTCGTCATAAAGAAAACTCCATGTTCATTGGCAACGCCGATGTGAATTGGACGAGAATGAGGTTTTCCGTCTTTATCCACGGTAGCAAAAATGGCTACTTCTAATTCCTCTAAAATACTTAAAATTTCTTCTGTATTCATATTAACACTCCTTATTTAATAATTGTTTTATTTGTTTCTCAATGGATAATGGAGAAGTAGTTGGGGCGAATCTAGCAACGACTTTTCCGGATGCGTCTACAAGGAATTTTGTAAAATTCCATTTGATCGAACTACCAAATAGTCCTTTTGTTTCTTCTTTTAATAGCTTAAATAATGGATGCGTTTCTGGGCCATTCACGAGTACTTTTCCAAACATTGGGAAAGTGACTTGATAATTGAATTGGCAACTTGAAGCAGCTTCCTTAGCGTTTAATGGCTCTTGGTTGGCAAATTGATTACAAGGGAATCCTAGAACGCTAAATCCTTGTTCGTGGTATGTTTCGTATAAGCTTTGTAATTGGGCAAATTGTGGAGCTAATCCACATCCGCTAGCGGTATTGACAATAAGTAATACTTGCCCTTTATAGTCTTCTAATGTGCTTGTTCCATCTATTGTAGGTACTTCTATTTCATAAAGTGACATGACTTCCTCCTAAATTAAATGATAATGTTTTAATCCTTGAATGACTCCACCTTTATCATTATCTGCACTGACGTAGTCTGCTTTTTCTTTTAATAATGGAATGGCATTTCCCATGGCAATTGCAATATCGACTTCTTGGAACATTTCTAAATCATTAGCACCATCTCCAAAGGCATAGGTAGTAATAGACTTATTATTCAAGGTACGTATTAATGCTCGAATGCCTGTTGCTTTAGAATTTCCATCGGTAATGACATCCATCGCATATGGGAAATTTCGAATAAATCTTAACTCTGGAAAAGCTTGCTGGTAAGCTTCATCATTATTATCCCTTGAAAGTAAGAGCATCATATTCACGACTTGTTCTTTATAAAATGCTGGAACAACATCTGGTGTTGGTGTATGAATATATGCATAGGCTTCTTGTGCAAACGGGACTGATTCAATGATTTTAAAAGCATCAACATTATAACACGTCATGCCATGTCCATTTTCTTTCGCAAATTGGAGTAGTCTTTCAATTGTTTCTGTTGGAATTTCATGATTAATTAAAATTTCACCTTTGAAAATCACTACTTGTCCATTCATAAAAACTCCAGAATGAATATTCGTAGATTGAATGACTTCCGAAACTTCGATAGGAGATCTTCCTGTTGCTAGAAGTGGTTCATACCCATTTTCCTTTAATTGTTGAATCGCTTCTATGACTTCAAGGTCGACTTGGCCTTTTTTATTTAATAGTGTTCCGTCCAAGTCCAAAAATACTAAACCTTTCATAAAAACCTCCTTTTCATATTACGTTCATTATATCACGAAAGTGATATAGTTTGGGAATTGATGCTTAAAAAATCATCTCTAAATAAAGAATTTAAGGGCAATTGGTAGTAATTACACTATATTTATGGTAGAATTGAAAAGAATATTAATAGAGGAGGAAGATCCTTTGTATCAAACAATTTTAACATTGATGATTATTATTAGTGTGTTACTAATTATTATTGTAGCTATGCAACCATCGAAAACAAATGCAGCAAATTCATTATCAGGCGGTGCTGAGCAATTATTCGGGAAAACAAAAGCACGTGGATTTGAAGCATTCTTAATTCGAGTGACTGTTGGATTAGGAGCAATCTTTATGATTTTAGCAGTAGCCTTAGCGTACATCTCATCAAAATAAAAATGATTAAGCACAATGTTGAAGGAGTATCTCTAAGACATTGTGTTTTTCTATTATAAAAATATTCATTTAAGGTAGGAGTGGACAATTTGGAAGCAATTTGGTTAGAAGAAATAACAAATAAACGGGCGGTTATATTATTTCATGCATATACTGGGAAACCAACAGATCTGAGAATGTTAGCTTCCTTTTTACATCGTCATGATTATGCAGTTTATGTACCAGCATTTAGTGGACATGAACATTCAAATGCGTGTGAAATTTTAAAAGAAACACCAGACAAATGGTATGAAGATGCAAAACAAGCGGTACAATTTGTAAGAAGTCAAGGGTATTCAACGATTGCTGCACTAGGATTATCGATGGGTGGAATTATGGCAGCAGCACTGGCAACTGATCAATTAGTGGAAATTGCGGGAACATTTTGTTCTCCTGTTTCAAAAAGAAATGCGCAATTACCAGATTTGTTGAAGAGTTTTATAGCTTTTGCTACTCATTCTGGGATGTGTGAAGATGAAATGTTCACATTAGGAAAAAAAGCAAAACAACAATTATTAGATTTACATGATTTTTCAGCTAAAGTGGCAGAAAAACTAGAACAAGTGACAGGACCTTTTTATATTGCGCAAGGGGAATTAGATCGATTAGTCGATCCAGAAGTATCTATTGAGATGAAAGAAGCATTAGTGAATGCAGCCGTTGATTTTCATTGGTTTGAAAAATCAGGGCATGTCATTACAGTAGGAAAAGAAAAAGCAGAATTTCAAGAATCTGTATTAGAATTTTTAAACCAACAAGAATGGAGGTAAGAAATGAGAGAATCATTGAGAACAGTTTTGGTGTCTTTTTTTGAAGAATATGCACCAGAAAGTTTTTATGTAAAAGAAATTAGTGAACATTTTGGGATGAATCAATCTCAAGATTTTAAAATATTAGTGAAAGAATTAGCCGCATTAGAAGAAGAGGGCGTCTTAGAACTAAATCGAAATGGAAAATTTGGATTAAATCCTTTAAATCAAACATTAAAAGGAACGTATCGAGCAAATGACAAAGGATTTGGATTTGTCACAGTAGTCGAAGGAGAACCAGATATTTTCATTCCTCGTGGAGATACAATGAGTGCAATGGATGGGGATGAAGTAGAATTAGTGATTACAGAACCAGCCGATAGCTATCGTCAACGCTCTGCGACAGGGAAAATTGTCCAAATTATTCAACGAAATACGACTCAAGTGGTAGGGATTTATACTCGCTTTAGTTCAGAAACTGCAGAAGATACAGGGTATTGCGGTGAAGTAGTTGTCAAAGATAAAAAATTAGCAGGTACTCGTTGTTTAATTCGTCCAAATGGATTACATCCAGTAGATGGAACAGTTGTCATTGTAGAATTAACAAAATATACGAATGAAAAAAATCGTTCTTCATTAGAAGGAATTGTTGTCAAAGAAATTGGTTATAAAGATGCCGTTGGAATGGATATTTTAATGATTTTACAACAATTACATATTCCAACAGAATTTCCACAAGAAGTGATAGACCAGGCAAATCTTGTTCCTGAAGTTATCACAGATGAAGATCGACAAGGGCGTAAAGATTTACGTGAACAATTAACCGTGACTATTGACGGGGCAGATGCCAAAGATTTGGATGATGCTGTTGCACTTACAAAACGTGAAGATGGAACCTTTGAATTAACTGTTTCGATTGCGGATGTATCGTATTATGTAACGGAAAATTCAGCTATTGATAGAGAGGCATTTGAACGTGGAACAAGTGTGTACTTAACAGATCGTGTTGTTCCAATGTTGCCACAACGATTATCAAATGGAATTTGTTCTTTACATCCACATGAAGAACGACTAACGATGTCTTGTCGTATGGAAATTGATCGAAGTGGAACGATTTATCAATATGAGATTTTCCCAAGTGTCATTCGCTCAGATATGCGATTAACGTATAATTTAGTGAATGAATTGTATGAGAAAAAAGAAGTAGAAATTCCAGATGAAATTCAGCAAATGTTGTTGGATATGAAAGAATTACATCATATTTTAGAAAGACGAAGAAAAGAACGTGGAGCGATTGATTTTGAAACACATGAAGCAAAAATTATTGTGGATGAACAAGGTGCCCCAATTGATATTCAAATTCGTGAACGTGGAGTTGCAGAACGATTAATTGAATCCTTTATGTTAGCAGCAAATGAAACAGTTGCGATGCATTATCAACGAAAAAATGTTCCGTTTATTTACCGTGTCCATGAACAACCACAACAAGAAAAAATGCAACGTTTCTTAGAATTTGTCACAGCATTTGGCATTAATATTAAAGGAACGAGCGACACCATTAGTCCGAAAAAACTGCAAAAAGCCTTAGATGAAGTTAAAGGGGAAACTTATGAAGCAGTTGTATCGACTATGATGCTACGTTCTATGAAACAAGCTAAATATGATATTACACCTTCTGGACATTATGGATTAGCTGCAGAAGATTATACTCACTTTACTTCACCGATTCGTCGTTATCCAGACTTAATTGTTCACCGTATGATTCGTCAATACGAAGGAAGTGGAAGTTTCCTATCGAAGCAACAAGAGGAATTAAATGCTTCTAAGCTAGAGAGAATTGCGGATCAATCAAGCAAAATGGAACGTTTAGCAGTTCAAGCAGAACGTGAAGTAGATGCGATGAAAAAAGCTGAATTTATGGCTGATAAGATTGGACAAGAGTTTGAAGGAATTGTTAGTTCCGTTACTAAGTTCGGAATGTTTGTGGAATTGCCAAATACCGTAGAAGGTTTAGTGCATATTACGCATATGAATCAAGATTACTTTAACTTTATTGAAAGTCATATGGTCTTAATTGGTGAGAGAACAGGAGTAACTTATCGAATCGGAGATCGTGTTAAAGTAAAATTAATTAAAGTCGATGTAGAAGCGCATGAAATTGATTTTATTTTATCAGTGGATAATGCAGATTTGATTACTCAAAACAAACGTCCAACTAAAGGAAAAGAAGCGTTAAAGAAAGCTGCGAAAAAAGAAAGTCGAAGTAACAAATCGAAGAAGTCTTCTAAAAATAAAGGGAGACAACATTTTAAAGCGCAAGCAAAGCAAAAGCGTAGAAAAAAACATTCGTAAGGAGAATTCGGATGCCAAAAGGAACAGATAATAAAGTTTTAGCACAAAATCGTAAGGCGAATCATGATTATACGATTTTAGATACGATTGAAGCAGGTTTAGTGTTAACGGGAACGGAGATTAAATCGGTTCGTCAAGCTAGAATGAATTTGAAAGATGGTTATTGTAGTTTTAAAAATGGGGAAGCCTTTTTAGTGGGGGTTCACATTAGTCCGTTTGAGCAGGGGAATATTTTCAATCATGATCCGCTTCGTACGAGAAAGTTGTTGTTGCATAAGAAGCAAATTCAAATGCTTGAGCAAGAGGTAAGACAGGCGGGAAATACGGTTGTTCCATTGAAGGTTTATATTAAAAATGGAGTTGCCAAGTTGTTGATTGGGATTGCGAAAGGTAAGAAAAACTATGATAAGCGTGAAGCGTTAAAACAAAAAGATATCAAGAGAGATGTACAGAGAGAGTTAAAAAACTATCGTTGACTACGAAAGACTTCCAAAATAGTAGCAAAGGAAGGCAGCATAAAGCTTGCTATCTCATGCCTAAATTTCGAGCCTTGGTCTCGAAATTTCCTAATAATAGTAGCCGAGTTTCGGCTACTATTATG
>NZ_CAURVV010000062.1:0-7050 GCF_963528315.1 uncultured Granulicatella sp.
TTTCAGAATTTTATAGTGCTTTCTTCTATTTTTGAGACTTTTTGCCCAGCCTCACTGCTGCTACGGGGAAATTCCTTTTTTGTTTTCCATCATAAGATATGTACGTATTCGAGTTAGAAATGGAATTTCCAAAATGTAGCAAAGGTTTTAATTACTGGGATTTTCTTTTTTGTTTCTCTTACATAGTTTTTTATTGCATGAATCTTTGTTTTCATCTAACATAGAACAAAAGAGCTATAAGGAGGAATTTTATGAAAATTGTTGGATTAACAGGTGGGATTTCTTCTGGGAAATCTACGGTATCTTCTTATTTAAAACAATTAAAAATTCCTGTTATTGATGCAGATGAAGTTGCTCGTAAAGTAGTTGAACCCAATAGTCAAGGCGCTATAGAAATTAGAAAAGCTTTCGGTAGTGATGTGTTTGAAGAAGACGGAAGCTTAAATCGTCAAAAATTAGGTGCATTAATTTTTTCAAATGCAGAAAACCGTCAAAAACTAGATGAGCTATTACAGCCTCTCATTAAAATCATGATTTTAGAGGAAATCGAAGAGTATCGTCAAAAAGGGGAAACCATGATTGTCTTAGACTTACCCCTATTATTTGAAAAACATTATGAAGAATTATGCGAAGAAATTATCGTTGTTTATATTCCAAAAAAACTACAATTAGAGCGATTAATGAAGAGAAATCAATATACAAAACAAGAAGCACTGTCTCGAATCGATTCTCAATTATCCATTGAAGAAAAACGGAAACGAGCGACAGTTTTATTCGATAATCAAGGCACGGTTCAGCAGTTATATCAACAAGTTGAACAGTGGCTAGTAGAAACGAAAAATGATATACTACAATAAGAAAAAACTTGAAGAAAGGGGACATCGTCATGCAATGTCCAAGATGTAAATTTAATGGTTCACGAGTGATTGATAGCCGTCCAGCAGACGATGGTCGTTCAATTAGAAGAAGAAGAGAATGTGATGAATGTGGTTATCGATTCACAACTTTTGAAAGATTAGAAAAAGCGCCGATTTTAGTCATTAAAAGAAATGGAAATCGCGAGGCGTTTAATCGTGAAAAATTATTAAATGGATTAGTTCGTTCTGCTGAAAAACGTCCGATTCCATTAAGTCAATTAGAACAAATTGTGAATGAAGTAGAACATACGATTAATCAAGAAGGAGAAAATGAAATCTCAAGTATGTTAATTGGAGAGATGGTCATGGACTACCTTGCTAAAATTGATGATATTGCTTATATTCGTTTTGCAAGTGTATACCGTCAATTTACCGATAGAAAAATGTTCTTAAAAGAATTAGAGAGAATGTCTTTTGAAATGGATCGTAAAGATAGTAAATCATAATAGGAGGATCAAATGGACGAGAAATCAATAAAGTGGAGTCAGTTGAATCCACGTGATTGTATTCAAGTAACTCAGCAAGTTTGGCTGACACAACGTGAATTACAATTTGTGACGCAATTATATGTACCATTTTTAGGGGTTCAAGCCTCAACTTTATATTTAGTCTTATTTAGTGAGCTTTCTCCGAATTCCTATCAAAGTGATGTCATTCGATTGGCAGATTTATTAGCTTTAGTAAATATGGGAATTCCAGATTTTTATCAAGCAAGAATCCGTTTAGAATCAGTTGGCTTATTAAAAACCTATCGCTATGAAGATGAAGAATCGATTAGTGCTCAATATACATTTGAATTACAAGCACCAGCGAGTCCAAATTTATTTTTCAAAGATGCTTTATTGTCGACACTTTTAGTGAATCAAGTAGGACATCAACGTTTTGAAATCTTACAAAAACGTTTTAGTGTAAAGGAAAAGGCTCCTTATGGTCAAGATGTTACCAGTACTTTCCAAGAAGGATTCCAATTACCTTTTAATATGTCACAGTACAAGCGAAATATCGCTCAAGAAAAACAAATGATTAAAGATGTGAAGCAACAAGAATCATTAGTACTAAATTCTAATATTGATTGGGAATTATTAACGGACTTGTTAAAGAGTCAATTTGTTCATGAACAGGCTTTAACAGATGAAGTGAAGCAAATGTTAAATAGCTTCCAATTATATTATGGGTTAACAGAAAGAGAAATTGCGCAATATGTCATTTATGCTGCGGATTTATCTACGGGTGAAATCGATGAAAAGGAATTATATTCGATTATTATTAATGCTAATCAGCATTTAGCAGCTCCTAAACAAGAGGAATCTACTGTAACTTTAGTTGTTCCGAAAGAAGAAAGTATGCCTGTAGTTTCAGAAGGGGTTGTAGAAGAACAACAAGAAACAACTTCAACGTCTACTCATTTACCTCAGGCGATTCAACGATTAATTACATTAGCAAAAGAAATGACGCCATTTGACTTTATGACAAGTATTAAGCAACAAAGAAATGGCTATGTTTCAAATGGAGAACAAAGAATTATTTTAGATTTAGTTCAAGTAGGAACGATTCCATCTGAAGTCATTAATATTTTAATTCATTACGTATTAGTCGTTAAAAATAATCCAACGATTAATAAAAATTTAATGGATACGATTGCGAATGATTGGAGTCAAAAAGGGATGCAAACAGCTGAACAAGCTATTGAAGCAGTTCGTCAAAGAGATAAAGAATTTAAAGCTAGTCGTAAAGAAAAAATTGAAAATCGACAACTACAATCATACTCAGGTAAAAAATATTATGGTAATGCTCCGAAAGGAAGAGTGGCTTCTGTTCCTGACTGGGCGATGAAACCAAATGAAACAAAAGAAAGTCCATTGGATGATGAAAATCTTCAATTATTAAAAGCACAGCTTTCTCAATTGAAAACAAGTGGGAATTCTGAACAAGTGAAGGGAGAATAGTGATGGAAGGAATGCAAGATTTATTTGGCAATAAAACGGCTACTACAGCATTTCAACAACAATATCAAAAAATTGTAGCAGAAGTTTTACAAGATAAAGAAGTTCAACAATTTTTACAAGAACATCAAGATGAAATTCCGCAAGAAAATTTAGTAAAAAGCTATTCAGCCCTATTGGAATATATTCAACAGCGTGATGCTCGTATCCAAGGTGTGGAAACATATATTAAAGGGATGGAACCACTATTAAGGGTTAACCAAGGTTTTGTTGAAGTTGTGTATCGTCCAACTCAAGAGTTTATCCAAAAACAACAGCAGCATGATTTAACGAATCGAATCCATGCCATTAATATGCCTAAAAATTTATTACAGGTGACATTAAATTCTTTAGATATTACAAAAGAGCGTCAAGAAACTTTTCAAGCTTCACTGAAATTTATTAATGAATTATCCGCAAAGCCAAATGAATTTCATCGTGCGATTTATTTAGTGGGTTCATTTGGAGTTGGAAAAACGTATTTCTTAGCAGCTATTGCAAATGAATTAGCTCAACTTGGATTTGAAACAACTTTAGTGCATGTTCCAAGCTTATCGAGTGAATTGAAAAGTGCAATTGGCGCAAATCGATTAGAAGAAAAGGTTGAAGTTTTAAAAACATCGCCAATCTTAATGCTAGATGATATTGGAGCAGAATCAAATTCTGCTTGGTTTAGAGATGAAATTTTAATGATTGTATTGGAATATCGTATGATGCAAGAATTACCAACATTCTTTTCATCTAATTTAACGATTGAAGAATTACAAGAACATTTAAGTGTTTCTAATCGTGGAGATGTAGAATTGTTAAAAGCGAAACGTTTGATTGAACGTGTTCGTTTCTTATCGAAAGAAATTTTCTTAGATGGAGAAAATCGTCGCTATTCATAATTTTCAAAAAAAGAAACAATTTTCTTGATTTTTATAAAAATAGTGGTAGAATAACTAATGAATTAAATATTTTGAAAATGATGAAAAAGACAAGAAACTGTTATCTGGTTATCTAATAGAGAGAAGTGGGTTGGTGGAACACTTCATCCGAGATAGTTTTACCACTTTTGAATCCTTGTTTGAAGTATAGTATGGCAAGGCGTAGCGGAGCGTTAGTCCGTTTAAGAGATTCGTTTAAAACGAATGAATTTGGGTGGAACCACGTAGAAATAACGTCCCATAGTTTGTATGAGTATGCAAACTATGGTTTTTTTGTTTTTTTAAGCATTTTTGAAAGGAAAGAAGGAGAACAATGTCAATGATTAAAGTTACATTTCCAGATGGAGCTGTAAAAGAATTTGAACAAGGAATTTCAGTGAAAGAAGTTGCTGAAAATATTAGTAAGAGCTTAGCAAAAAAAGCACTTGCAGGTAAAGTAAATGGAGAATTAGTCGATTTAGATCGTGCATTAACAGAAGATGCTAGTATTGAAATCGTAACACCAGATCATGAAGATGCATTAGGGATTTTACGTCACTCAACTGCGCACTTATTAGCACATGCATTAACTCGTTTATACCCAGGAATTCACTTTGGCGTAGGACCTGCAATTGAAACAGGATTTTACTACGATACAGATATGCCAAATCAATTAACAGAAGATGCTCTTCCAGAAGTTGAAGCTGAAATGATGAAAATTGTAAAAGAAAACTATCCAATCGTACGCCGTGAAGTAAGCCGTGCAGAAGCGTTAGAAATTTTTGCAAAAGATCCTTATAAAGTAGAATTAATTAATGGTTTACCAGAAGATGAAACAATTTCTATTTATCAACAAGAAGATTTCGTAGACTTATGTCGTGGAATTCACGTACCTTCAACAGGACGTATTCAAGTCTTCAAATTATTATCTCTTGCAGGAGCATACTGGAGAGGAAATTCTGATAACAAGATGATGCAACGTGTATACGGAACAGCATTCTTTGATAAAGCAGACTTAAAAGAATTCTTGAAAATGCGTGAAGAAGCAAAAGAACGTGATCATCGTAAATTAGGAAAAGAATTAGACTTATTTATGATTAGCCAAGAAGTTGGTTCAGGATTACCATTCTGGTTACCAAAAGGTGCTACAATTCGTCGTACAATTGAACGTTACATTGTAGATAAAGAAATTTCTCTTGGATACCAACATGTGTACACTCCAGTAATGGCTGATGTAGGTTTATACAAAACTTCAGGTCACTGGGCACACTATCAAGAAGATATGTTCCCTCCAATGGATATGGGAGATGGCGAATTATTAGTATTACGTCCAATGAACTGTCCTCACCACATGATGGTATATAAAAACCATATTCACAGCTACCGTGAATTACCAATTCGTATTGCCGAATTAGGTATGATGCACCGTTATGAAAAATCAGGAGCATTATCTGGTTTACAACGTGTACGTGAAATGACATTAAATGATGGACATACATTTGTTCGTCCAGATCAAATTAAAGACGAGTTCAAACGTATCCTTGATTTAATTCGTGAAGTATATAAAGATTTCAATGTAAAAGATTATCGTTTCCGTTTAAGCTATCGTGATCCAGAAGATAAACACAAATACTTTGATGATGATGAAATGTGGAACAAAGCAGAAGCAATGTTAAAAGAAGCAATGGATGAAATGGGATTAGAATATTTTGAAGCGATTGGTGAAGCTGCATTCTATGGTCCAAAATTAGATATCCAATTCAAAACAGCAATGGGCTTAGAAGAAACAATGTCTACAATCCAATTAGACTTCTTATTACCAGAACGTTTCGACTTAACTTATGTGGGTGAAGATGGAGATAACACTCACCGTCCAGTAGTTATCCACCGTGGGGTAGTATCAACTGCAGAACGTTTTGTAGCTTACTTAATCGAAGAATATAAAGGAGCATTCCCAACTTGGTTAGCTCCAGTTCAAGCAACTATTATTCCAGTAAGTGTAGAACATCATTATGATGCAGCTCGTGCATTAAAAGAAAAAATGATGAGTTTAGGATTACGTGTTGAATTAGATGATCGTAATGAAAAAATGGGTTACAAGATTCGTGCTTCTCAAACACAAAAAATCCCTTATCAATTAGTAATTGGGGATAAAGAAGTAGAAGAAGGAACAGTAACAGTTCGTCGCTATGGTTCAAAAGAAACTGTTTCAATGACAATTGAAGCATACTTAGAACGTGTTCAACGTGAAATTGCGAACTTCTCTCGTCCATTAGAAGATTAATTTAATGGTTGATCGACAAATCCTGTTGGTGAGAAATCACCGACAGGATTTTTTACATGCAAAAAAGACAACTTCTAAACGAGAAATTGTCTTTAGGGTGATTAATAATAGTTTTGAAGTTGTTCTTGGTTTTCTCTGAAAAATTCTTCTAACCAGTCAATGCCGTATGCGTAGCTAAATCCTTCTAATAGAATTGAAAAATCAATCATAGAAAAGCCCATTTTTTTCAAGGTATCAAAGGTATCGAAAGGGGAACGGAAGTTTTTAAATTTAATAATCATCCCAATATCTTTTAAGTCTTGCTCTCGAGCGCTCATCATTTTCATTCCGAGTACATATTCAATTGGTGCAACTAGTACGGTTAAGTGAGTAAAGGAGTACAAGGTATCACATAAATCTAATGGAGGTTGTTGATTCATATTTGCTACATTATTGTTGAGCCATAGTTCTTCCTGAGTATTTAGGTTAAATTTTTGACCAACACGAGCAATTATCTCGTTGATTTGATGAGTTTCTTCATAAAATGCATCTACATCTTGAGTAGCTCGCAAGCCATGATATTCTAACACATAACCACCAACACAAATAATCGTTAAAGAAAGATTTTTTTGAGATAATTCTTGGTTTAAGGCTTCAAAGACAGGTTTCATTTTATCCATGTTTGTATTTCTCCATTAATTTTTGAACATTCGTTAATTTAGCGGGTTTATTTAATGAAATAACATATTCATGAGTAGGGCTATGTTTTTGGACAGCATATTTTAAACTCACTTTTTGAAAATGAGTAAGTTCTTCGGAGTTTAATAATTTCTCGACATCTTCGTCTGTTAAATAAGAATAGTCTTCAAAAATAACTTTGCGTAAATATCGAAACCAGTGACTCGCATTAAAACGTGACTGTTTGGATGCGTTTATCATATAATCATACCAATCCATAATTTTCCTCCTATAAGAAATTG
>NZ_CAURVV010000063.1:0-7017 GCF_963528315.1 uncultured Granulicatella sp.
CCAAATTTTGTTTCTGTCATGAGTAAGACGGTGAAACCGTCTTGGAGTTTTCCTGCAGTATCAGCCAATGTGGCTGATACTGCTCATACTACTATAGGAAGTCTTTTCTTATTTTACGGATGTATACTAGAGTACGTCTGAGAGTGGACTTCTTTAATAGTAGTATTAGGATGTAATCAAACCTGACGGTTTTATTGCTGAAGTACTGCTATAGGAAGTCTTTTTTTGTTTTATGATAGAAATCTATATATTTTACGGCTTATATGTTACAATGGACTGTGACTAAAGAAGGAAATGAGGGATAAAATGGAAATCAAAATTATTGAAACAAGTGATATGCATGGATATGTATTGCCTACAAACTATGCTAAAAGAAATTTAGATTTAGGATTTAGTACGGCTAAAGCTGCAACGATTATTAAAAAAATTAAAGCTGAAGCAAAAGGACCAGTTGTTCAAATTGAAAATGGAGACTTTATTCAAGGTTCACCATTGAGTTATTATGTTCGTAAACAAGGTCATCATATTGCTAACGACTTAACGAAAGTATTAAACTATTTAGAATATGATTTAGGAATTTTAGGGAATCATGAATTTAACTATGGATTAGATTATTTACGTGAAGCGATTGAATCATACAATCATCCAATTATTTGTGCGAATATTCTTTCTAAAACAGGAGAGCAAGTATTTGGAGATCCTTATCGTATTATCGAAAAAGAAGGCGTTAAAATTGCCGTTTTAGGATTAACAACTCCATATATTCCAAAATGGGAACAACCTGCAACTGTTAAAGATTTAACCTTTGTTAGTGCTTTAGAAACTGCACAAAAATATGTACCAGAAATGCGAGAAAAAGCAGATATCGTAGTGGTGACTTACCATGGAGGATTTGAATCAGACTTAGAAACTGGTGAACCTACAGAATTATTAACAGGAGAAAATGAAGGGTATGCCATTGCAACTAAAGTACCTGGAATTGATGCTCTTGTAACAGGACACCAACACCGTGTGATTGCGACAAAAGTAAATGGGGTTCCTGTTATTCAACCTGGTTACCGTGGAGCTTATGTAGGTGAGATTAGCTTACAAGTCGAAAAAGAAGGCGACCGTTATGTTGTTGTTAATAGCCAAGCGAAATTACATGAAACAGCGGGAGTTAAAGCAGATCCTAAAGTGTTAGAAATGTTTGAAGAATTACAAGCAGATGTTGAAGATTGGTTAGACACACCAGTAGGAACTGTTGTTGGAGATATGACGATTACAGATCCTCAACAAGCAAGATTAGTCGAGCATCCTTATATTGAATTTATTAATAAAGTTCAAATGGAAGCAACTGGTGCAGATATTTCGGGAACAGCTTTATTCAATAATGAAGGACGAGGATTTGGTTCTAAAATTGCAATGCGTGATGTGATTACAAACTACATTTATCCAAATACTTTAGCAGTGTTAAAAATTTCTGGAGAAGATTTACGTTTAGCATTAGAAAGAGTTGCGACTTACTTTATTGTAAAAGATGGACAAGTTCAATTTAATCCAAAATATATCGAACCAAAACCACAGTATTATAATTATGATATGTATGAAGGTATTGAGTATACGCTTGATTTTACAAAACCATTTGGTGAACGAGTGACGAGATTAGACTATCATGGAGCTCCTGTTAAAGATACGGATGAATTAGAAGTTGTAACAAACCAATATCGTGCAGTAGGTGGCGGGAATTATGCCATGTTTAAACCAGAAAAAATTGTACGTGAAGTTCAAATTGATATGACAGAATTAATTGCGGATTATATGAAAAAACATCCTGTATTAGAAGCTACAACGAACCAAAACTTCAAGACAATTACAAAATAATTTTTTTAAACAATGATGAAAAAACATTTTCCTTTATGTCCTAGCTACTAAAGGAAGGTGTTTTTTTCTTATTTATTCCGTGATACAATCAAGGTGTATAGGAATGTTTAGAAATTGAGGTGAAATGGATGCATACGGTGATGATTGTGGAAGATGAACCAATTATTCGTGATGCTGTAGCTCAGGAATTAAGTAAATGGAATTATCAAGTAGAATGTGTAACAGATTTTAATAAAGTAATGGATGATTTTGTAAAAGTGAATCCTCAGTTAGTGATATTAGATATTACTCTTCCATTTTTTAATGGATATTATTGGTGCCAAGAAATTCGTAAAATTTCGAATGTACCGATTTTATTTTTATCTTCTCACCAACAACCAATGGATATTGTCATGTCGATTAATATGGGAGCAGATGACTATATTACAAAACCTTTTGAAATGCCGATATTAGTGGCAAAAATCCAAGGGCTTTTCCGCCGTGCATATGAATTTGTCGGAACTCAAGATTGGATTGAATATAAGGGTACGACGCTACATTTAAAAACGACTCAATTTACTTATAAACAACAAGTGATTGATTTGACAAAAAATGAATTTCAAATTTTACGTGTGCTATTTGAAAGAGTCGGCAGTTTTGTAAGTCGAGATGAACTGATGAAGGAATTATGGAATAGTGATTTCTTTATTGACGATAATACGTTAACCGTTAATGTTGCCCGTCTTCGTAAAAAATTAGAAGAATGCGGCCTAGTGAATTTTATTACGACTAAAAAAGGAATTGGTTATGGGTTGGTGGATTCCAATGAGTAAAGAAAAGAGACAGTTCATTAAACAGTGGCTATTCAGTCATAAACATTTTTTAGTGTATATCGCTTTTATTTTATGCTTATGGTTAGTTTTTGGATTTGCTTTTAATGCATTGGAATGGATGTTGTATTTAATATTGCTAGTGCTAATTTTTTCAGGAGTATTTTTAGCTACTTGGTGTATAAATGATTTCCTTCAGTATAAAAAAATAAAGGAAAATCCCAATTGGAAAGAATTGCTTCAAAGCAAAAAAGAGTGGACAACGTCTGAACAATTTCTATTAGAAAATTTAGAGGCTTATGCTACTCAACTAGCACAAGCTGAATTTCAACAAAGAGAAGCTTATAAAGAGCAATTAGATTACTATACCATGTGGATTCATCAAATTAAGACAAGTATTGCTTCGAGTCAATTATTAATTCAGGCTTTACCAACTCTTCCTGAAAAAAGTCCATTAGAACAAGAGTTAATTAAAATTACGACCTATACCGATTTTGTTTTGCATTATGTTAGAATGGAGACCTTTCATCAAGATTTAGTATTAAGGGAACATTCTTTGGACAGTATAATTCGTCAAATTTTGAAGAAGTTTGCGACGTTCTTTATTTATAAAAATCTTCGTTTATCTTATGATGCTATTGAGCAAGTGATAGTGACAGATGCAAAATGGTTTAGTGTTATTGTAGAACAAATTTTATTAAATTCCATTAAGTATACGGATAAAGGTGGGCAAATTTCGATTTATTTAGATGGACCTTATTTATGTATTCAAGATACAGGAATCGGAATTGCAGAATCTGACCAGCAACGAATTTTTGAAAGAGGATTTAGTGGATTTAATGGGAGAATGAATTATCATTCTTCAGGATTAGGTCTATATTTATCCAATGAAATTGCGAAAAATTTAGGATTAGAATTATCCGTAGAATCAGTTGTTGGAGAAGGAACAACTTTAAAAATTTTATTACAGCAAGATAAGTTAGATACAAGGGCTTAAAAGGAGAGAAAAGCGTTTAAAATTTCCCATGGAACGCCCGGATATGTTATGATAGAGAGAACGAAATAGGAGAGGTGAATGACACATGGCGGATCAATTAGAATTAGTGGTCATTACAGGAATGAGTGGTGCTGGAAAAACAGTAGCAATGCAAAGCTTTGAGGATATGGGCTATTTTTGCGTTGACAATATGCCACCAAGTTTATTACCAAAATTTTGGGAATTAGTAAAAGAATCTGGAAAAATCACAAAAATAGCATTAGTCATCGACTTACGTTCAAGAGCGTTTTTCGATGAAATTATGACATCGATTAGTGGATTAGATAATACTTCGTTTATTACTACGAAAATTTTATTTTTAGAAGCGAGTGATGATGCATTAGTTTCTCGTTATAAAGAAACTCGTCGTACTCATCCATTAGCTGGTGATGGTCGTGTGTATGATGGAATTATTGCAGAACGTCGATTATTACAAGATATTAAAGTTCGTGCTCAAAAAGTCATTGACACAACAACGCTTTCTCCAAGAAAATTACGTGAGGAAATTATGCATACTTTCTCAAATGGAGATACTGATATTTTTACGATTCAAGTTGTATCATTTGGATTTAAATACGGACTTCCAATTGATGCGGATATCGTAATGGATGTTCGTTTCTTACCAAATCCTCACTATATTGAGGAATTACGACCATTAACAGGGCAAGACCATGCTGTTTATGATTATGTCATGAGTCAACCTGAAACAAAAACTTTCTATCATAAATTTATGGAATTACTAGATTTTGTTATTCCTGGTTATAAAAAAGAAGGTAAATCAAGTGTAACGATTGCGATTGGATGTACAGGTGGTCAACATCGTTCTGTTGCATTAACAGAACGTACAGGAAAAGAATTAATGTCTGATTCTTATCATGTAACGATTTCTCACCGAGATAAAGATAAACGTAAAGAAGGGAATGGTCGTTCGTGATTTTTGAAGTAGAGCCTCAAGAAAAGAAGCGAAAGAAAGGTCCTAAAATTACCGTCATTGGTGGAGGAACAGGATTACCTGTCTTATTAAGAAATTTAAGAAAACAAGATGCTGAAGTAACTGCGATTGTAACGGTTGCCGATGATGGAGGAAGTTCTGGAGTTATTCGAGACTATATTAACGTTGTGCCTCCAGGAGATATTCGTAACTGCTTATGTGCATTATCTCCAATGAATTCCTTGCAAAAAGATATTTTCCAATATCGTTTTAAATCGGATGATCAATTTTTCGCAGGGCATGCGATTGGGAATTTAATTATTGCTGCTTTAACAGAAATGCATGGAAATAATATTTTTGATGCAATTCGTCTGCTTTCTAGAATGATGAGTATTGAAGGACATGTTTACCCTGCTGCAGAAGAACCATTATTGTTAAGAGCAGAATTTGAAGATGGAACGATTGTAGATGGAGAGTCTCAATTAGCGAAACATCGTAAAAAGATTAAGCATGTCAGTGTTCATACTTACGATGAAAACCGTAAACCAATTGCTTCGAGAGAAGTTGTTGAAGCGATAATGGAAGCAGATATGGTCGTTATTGGACCAGGAAGTTTATATACAAGTATTTTACCAAACTTAATGATTGAAGATATTGGACGAGCTGTTTGCGAAACAAAAGCAGAAGTTGTGTATATTTGTAATATTATGACGCAATTAGGAGAAACAGAACATTTTGCAGATAGTGATCATGTTCGTGTCTTACATGAGCATTTAGGGGAACGATTTATTGATACGGTATTAGTGAATACGGAGTCTGTTCCAGATGAATATTTAAATCAACAGAAGCATGAAGAATATTTATATCAAGTAAAATATGATTTCCAAGGATTACGTGACCAAGGTTGCCGAGTAATTTCGACAGATTTTCTTAAATTAAGAGAAAATGGTGTCTATCATGACGGACAAAAAGTCATTGATGAATTATTTACTTTATTACGAAGTGTTAAACATGATTAATGAAAAAGAAGTGGGGAAGAGCAACTGTTCTTTCCCACTCCTATTGTATAGGGAAAGGAGGTTATTATGTCATTTGCATCTGAAACAAAAAAAGAATTAACACAATTAGAAGTACATATTGAACATGCAAAAGCGGAATTAGCAGCACTGATTCGTATGAATGGGTCTTTGAGTTTATTTAATCGTCAGTTTGTATTAAATATTCAAACAGAAAATGCTGCGATTGCGAGACGTATTTTCGTATTATTAAAACAACATTATCAAATTGAAAGTGAATTACTTGTTCGCCGTAAAATGAAATTGAAGAAAAATAATGTGTATATTGTACGGTTAAAACAAGGAACTAAGGAAATTTTAAGTGATTTAGGTATTATGGAAAATTTGGAATTAATTACACATATTCCACTTGAGATTCGTGATAATGAAGAGAAAATGCGTTCTTATTTAAGAGGTGCATTCTTAGCAGGAGGATCCGTGAATAATCCTGAAACGAGTCGCTATCATTTAGAAATTTATTCAAACTATGAAGAACATAATGAAGACATTTGTGACATGATGAATGCTTTTGGGCTCAATGCCAGAATGATTGAGAGAAGAAATGGATTTATTACTTATTTAAAAGAAGCAGAAAAAATTGCGGATTTTCTAGCGCTCATTGGTGCAGCGAATGCAATGATGAAATTTGAAGATATTCGTATTGTACGAGATATGAGAAACTCGGTGAATCGTTTAGTGAACTGTGAAAATGCCAATATTAATAAAGTAGTCAATGCAGCTTCCCGTCAGATGGAAGATATTTTATTTATTGAGGAGAAAGTTGGATTAGAGGCTTTGCCAGTAAAATTATTTGAATTGGCACAAGTTAGAAAAGAAAATCCAGATATTAGTTTGAAGGACTTAGGGGAGATTATTCCATCTGGTTCGATTTCAAAATCGGGAGTAAACCATCGTTTGAGAAAAATTTCTGAATTTGCAGAAAATTTAAGAAAAAATATTTCGTAAAAAAATATTTTTCGTGATTTTTTTCGTACTTATAGAGTGAAGAACAATTTGTTCTTTAATCATTCAATGGAGGTACGGAAAAATGAATCATGTTTCATTAATTGGTCGTCTGATTAAGGACGTCGCTGTTCATCAATCTGAGAAGGGAAATTCTGTTTGTCGAAATACTTTGGCAGTGCAGAATATTTATAGACAGAATGATGGGGATAAGCAGACGGATTTTATTCAGGTGATTGCTTTTGGGAAGATGGCGGATCGGATTCAGCGTTTTGTGAAGAAGGGCGATCGTTTAGGAATTGAGGGTCGTATTCATTCGAGACATTATAAGAATCGTGATCAGCAGGATGTTTATGTGAC
>NZ_CAURVV010000064.1:0-6903 GCF_963528315.1 uncultured Granulicatella sp.
AAATTTTCCACTTACATTATAGCATAGGTAGTATCTTTTTGTCTTTTTTTCGTACTTTGTTTCAAATAAAATTCGAGACCAAGGCTCGAAGTTTAGCCATGAGACAGCAAAGCTGGCTACTGGCGTCCTCACTATGTACGTAATTCCCTTAATAAAAACGCCCCGATACAATATGGATATAAAAAAATACTCCACCATTTCTTTATAGTGAAAGTAATATTAGCTATGAAAGGCTAATATTATAGGGAAAAATCAAGACCGAGGCTTGATTTTTAGCAATGAGACACCGAAGGTGGCTACTTGCGACCTCACTATCAAAGGAATGGTGGAGTTTTTTTTAGTATTCCTGTTGCATCAAAAGAAAATGACAGAGAGTCAGATCGTCCATATTTTTCAACGCCAATCCCGTCAACTGCCCAAAACGATCAATCCGATACTGTAACGTATTACGATGAATAAACAAACGAGTAGCCGCCTTCGTTAAAGTCCCACGCTCTTGCCACAACGCCTCAATCAAATCAGGAAATTCATCTTGAACCATCTGCTGATACAAAGTCTCGGGAATAGGAGAAAAATCTAACTTTTTCTGTGCAAATCCCCATAAAACCATCGGCGCAAAAGCCAAACAAGTCTGCTTATTCGACTCATGCAAATACGTCACAAATAAAGCTTTCTCCGCTTGATAAATCCCAGGAATATCTTCTGACATTTTCCAAACATTTCCAATGAAAATCTTCATTGAAATCGCAAAATCTTCTTCAACCGTTGCATGAATTGCTTGCAACTCCTGAGTCGAAATCGTCTCAACATCCGCTTTTCGAACAATCGTATAATGCTTTGGAAAACAAGAAAAACTCGTGATGACATCTCCGAAAATCTCTTGCATCATCTCCAACCATTCTTGTTCATTAAAATCTTCATTTTTTTGAATTAAACAAACATGAATCAGTTGAAGATTCTCCAACTGAAAAGGGCATTGTCCCCCTTGTTCTAAATACTGTTGCCAAGGTGAAAGTTGGGTTATTACCTTTGGTGGAGATTTTTTTAAGGTTTCTAATAAAGCTAATTCACGATTCGTTAATTGTTCATAAGGAATTTGTAAATAAGTATTTTCTTCCAAAGGAATAACATAATCTCTTACATCTTTTGGGATGTGATGTATCATTTTAGAATTTGGAAATAATTGTAACCATTCTTCGTATTTCATAACTGTCTCCTTTTCTTCTTCTCTTGTAGTATACACTAAAACTTCTTGGAAATAAAAAGAAGAAAAAGGAATTATAGTTTTGACTAGGATTTTTTTTGAAAATTCGATACAATAGAAGCAACTTTATTAAAGGAGTGAGAAAATGAAAGCAGTCGTAACAGTTGTCGGCAAAGATCGTGTCGGTATCGTTTATGAAGTATCAAAATTATTAGCAGAACAAAATATTAATATTGTAAATATTTCTCAAGAAATTATGGATGAATATTTTACAATGTTAATCTTAGTAGATGTATCTACAAGTAAAATGCCATTTGTAGAATTGGCTCCTTATATTCATGAACAAGGAAAAACTTTAGCATTAGATATTCGTATTCAAAATCATGAAATTTTTGAAGCGATGCATCGGATTGGTTAGGTGAAGGAATGGTTCAACATAGTGAAATTTTAGAAACGATTTCGATGGTAAAAGAACAAAATTTTGATGTTCGTACAATTACTATTGGAATTGATTTACATGATTGTATTCATCCGGATATCGATGTGTTAAATCAAAATATTTACAACAAAATTACTCGTATCGGAAAAGATTTAGTGAAAACAGCTCACGAATTATCACTGCAATATGGTGTGCCAATTGTTAACCAACGTATTTCTGTCACACCGATTGCTCAAATTGCAGCAGCTACAAAAGCAGATAGCTATGTTTCAATTGCACAAACATTGGATCGAGCAGCTAAAGCAATTGGCGTATCTTTTATTGGTGGATTTTCTGCCTTAGTTCAAAAAGGAATGAGTCCATCAGATGAAGTGTTAATTCGTTCAATTCCAGAAGCCATGAAAGTAACAGATATCGTATGTAGTTCCGTCAATATTGGTTCTACAAAAGCAGGAATTAATATGGATGCTGTGAAATTAGTTGGAGAAATCATTAAAGAAACAGCGGAAATTACTCCAGAAGGATTTGGTTGTGCCAAAGTCGTGATTTTCTGTAATGCAGTAGAAGACAATCCATTTATGGCGGGAGCTTTCCATGGAAGTGGAGAAGCAGATGCGGTCATTAATGTTGGAGTTTCTGGTCCAGGGGTTGTAAAAGCTGCTCTTGAAAATCATGAAGCTGAAACATTAACAGAAATTGCAGAAATCGTTAAGAAAACTGCGTTTAAAATTACTCGTGTTGGGGAATTAATTGGTCAAAAAGCTAGTCAAATGTTAGGAATTCCATTTGGAATTTTAGACTTGTCTCTTGCGCCAACTCCTGCAGTAGGGGATTCAGTCGCTCGTATTTTAGAAGAAATGGGATTATCCGTTACAGGAACTCATGGTACAACAGCTGCCTTAGCATTATTAAATGATGCTGTTAAAAAAGGCGGTATGATGGCTAGTTCTGCAGTTGGAGGATTAAGTGGAGCATTTATTCCAGTTTCAGAAGATGAAGGAATGATTGAAGCAGCTGCAAACGGCGTTTTAACATTAGATAAATTAGAAGCAATGACAGCGGTATGTTCCGTAGGATTAGATATGATTGCTGTTCCGGGAGATACTTCTGCTACTACAATTTCAGGAATTATTGCGGATGAAGCTGCTATTGGAATGATTAATACAAAAACAACTGCTGTACGTATTATCCCTGTTCCTGGTGGAAAAGTAGGAGATTCTGTAGAATTTGGTGGATTGTTAGGATATGCTCCAATTATGCCTGTTAAAGAGGGAAATTGTGACTTATTTGTCAACCGTGGTGGACGAATTCCAGCTCCAGTACAATCATTGAAAAACTAATTCTATCATGGAAAAAGTGTACTAAATACAGTATAATAAAGGATACGGAAAAAAGAGGAGGAATGAAAGATGTATGAATGGACATTAGAAGATTTATACCCATCATTTGAAAGTCAAGAATTTAAACAAGATGTAGAAGCTTATAAAGCGTTAAAAGGAAAATTTGAAAGTTTAACATTAGAAGATTCTATTGAAGGAATTACACAAGTTGTAAAATTATTAGATGAATCAACAGTGTTAACAGGTCGTTTATATAATTATATTCATTTAACATTAGCGACAGATACAACGCATGAAACAGCGACACAAGTAGAAGTACAATTAGCAGGAGTTTCAGCTGATTTACAAGCTACTTATGCGAAAGTTTCAAAATTTTTAGGAACGATTCAAACAGATATTACAACAGATCCTTTCTTAGCAGAATATCGTTATTATTTTGAAGAAGCTAAAAAAGATGCGACTCACTTATTAAGTGATGAGTTAGAAGAAGTTTTAGCAAAAATGTCGATTAGTGGCGGAAAAGCTTGGTCTCAATTATTCGACTTCATGTGGTCAAGTGCTCAAGGCGAATATAAAGGCGAAGTAGTTACTTTAAGTGAAATTCGTGGAAAAGCATATGATAGCGATGCAGAAGTACGTAAGTCAGCGTATGAAGCAGAGTTAAAAATGTATGATGCGATTAAAGAACCAATTGCTTTCTCATTAAACCATATTAAAAAAGAAGTATTAACAACTTCACAATTACGTGGATTTGAATCTCCATTAGCACATACTTTAGAAGCATCTCGTATGAGTCGTGAAACTTTAGATGCACTATTAGAAGCAATCCGTGAATATTTACCAAACTTTAGAAAATATTTACGCCATAAAGCAGCTTTATTAGGTCATGAAAATGGATTACCATTCTATGATTTATTTGCACCTGTTGGAAACAGCAGTCGTACATTTACAGTAGAAGAATCAAAAGATTATTTAATTGAAAACTTCAAAACATTCTCAGCTGATTTAGCAGAAATGACAGAAGAATTCTTTGATAAACACTATATTGATTTTTATCCTCGTAAAGGAAAAGTTGGGGGAGCATTCTGTGCAAACTTACCAATGATTAAACAATCACGTGTGTTAACGAACTTCACTGGATCATTAAGTGACGTTGTAACATTAGCGCACGAATTAGGACATGCATATCACGGACTACACATTGAAAATCACCGTCCATTAAACCAAGATTATTCAATGCCAGTTGCAGAAACAGCTTCAACATTTAATGAAAATATCATTATGAATACAGCAATTAAAGAAGCAAGTGATGAAGAAAAAATCGCATTAATTGAATCTCAATTACAAGATACTACTCAAATTATTGTAGATATTTATTCTCGTTACTTATTTGAGTCAGCTGTTTTTGAAAATCGTGAACAATCATTTATGTTCTCTAAAGATTTAGAAGAAATGATGTTATCTGCACAAAAAGAAGCGTACGGTGATGGATTAGATCAATCTTACTTACATCCATATATGTGGGCATGTAAACCGCACTATTATAGCACTGGATTAAGTTTCTATAACTTCCCATATGCATTTGGTGGATTATTCTCTAAAGGATTATATGCCATTTATCAAGAACAACCAGAAGGCTTTGTAGAAAAATATCAAGAATTACTTCGTGCAACTACTGTATCAAGTGTAGAAGATACTGCTAAAGTTTTAGGAGTAGATGTAAGTACTCCAGAATTCTGGAAGAAAGCATTAGCAGAAGTAGCAGAGTCTATTGAAGCATTTATTGCTTTAACTCCATTAAATAAATAAGAATAGTACTAGAAGAGACGAGTTTTTCGTCTCTTTTTTTATGTTTAAACATAGATGTACTAAAGGATAAATAACAGATGATAAAATTTTCATAAAAAAAATGAAAAAAATTAAGAAAAAATGATTGCTTTTTTGTTAAGAAACTGTTAAAGTATAGGAAGTTAATTTAATTGTCAGACAATTCTGATATAGGTCTGACAGTCAGGAGGAAATATGAAGAAAAAAGGACTATTATTTTTCTCAACTGCAGCTGTAGCTTTAACATTAGCAGCTTGTGGTGGAAAAGGACAATCAAGTGATTCTACAACAACAGGTGGAACTCCACAACCAAAAACTAAATATGCATCTGAAGTAACTCACGAAGGTACACCAATTAAAGGTGGAACATTAAAATATGCATTAGTTTCAGCATCTCCATTTAAAGGATTATTCATGGATGAATTAGCATCTGATTCAACAGATTCATCTATTACATCTCAAATTGATACTACATTATTTGAATACGATGAAAACCGTAAATTAACAAATACAGGTTTGGGTTCTATTGAATTTGACGTTGAAGGTAAAACTGCAACAATTAAATTAAATTCAAAAGACTATAAATGGTCAGATGGACAACCTTTAACAATTGATGACTATATTTTTGCAATTGAAGCTATCGGTAATAAAGATTATACAGGTGTTCGTTATAATGCAAACTACCAAAATATTGAAGGAATGGATAAATTCCACAGTGGTGAAGCTAGCTCAATTTCTGGGGTAGAAAAATTAGATGACTACTCAGTGAAAATTCACTTCAAACAAATGCGTCCATCAATGCAATTAGCAGGTGGTGCTTTACCTTACTATGTAATGCCAAAACATATCTTCTCAACTATTCCAGTTGCTGAATGGGAAAAGAGTGACTATGTACGTGGAAATAAAGGTGTAGGCCTTGGACCATTCAAGATTGAATCAATTACACCTGGTGAATCTGTAACATTAGTACCAAACGAACATTACTACAAAGGTCGTGCTAAATTAGATAAAGTTGTAATGGAAGTTGTTTCTCCAGATACAATTGTTTCTCAAATGAAAGCTGGTAACTATGATGTTGCTTCAATGCCAAGTGCGCAATATGAAGCATACAAAGATTTAACAAACGTTTCATTCATTAGTTCATTTGCTTCTCAATATGAATATATCGCATTCCACTTAGGTAAATACGATAAAGAACAAGGTAAAAATATCACTGATCCAAATGCTAAAATGAAAGATCCAGTTTTACGTCAAGCATTAGCTTATGCATTAGATATTAATGCAGCTGGTGAAAGTATGTACCATGGTTTACAACGTGGAACAAACTCAATCATCATCCCATTCTTCAAAGATATTTACAATGCAAATCAAGAAGGATTTGATTATAACCCAGAAAAAGCTAAACAAATGTTAGATGAAGCTGGATATAAAGATACTGATGGAGATGGATTACGTGAAAACAAAGATGGTTCTAAATTATCTATTAACTTTGCAGCACGTACTCGTGACGATGCAAACGAATCATTAATCCAACAATATCTATTATGGTGGAAAGAAATTGGTTTAGATGTAAAACTTTACACTGGCCGTACTCTTGAATCAAATGTATTCTATGAAAAAGTTCAAGCTGATGATCCAGAAATCGATATGTTCGCTGGTGGATGGGGAACAGGTTATGATCCAAACCCATCTAACTTATTCGGTGAAGCTGCTAAGTTCAACTTCGCTCGTTTCGTAAGCCAAGAAGGTAATGATATCATGGCTAAAATCAGTTCAACTGATGCATTTGATGATGCTAAAAATGTAGAATTCTACAAAGAATGGCAAAAATATGTTCACGATCAAGCGTTCATCTTCCCAACTTTAATTGGTGATTCAGTAACTGCCGTGAATAAACGTGTGAAATTCATGAACTCTGAAATTGGTAATAAAGATTCTAAATCTGCTTTATACCAACTTGAAGTTGTTTCAGAAACACCTTCTAAATAATTTTTATATGACTTCCCTGTAAGTAGCGGAGGACGCAAGCAGCCTCGCAAATGCGAGTCTCATTGCTAAAATTTGAGCCTAAGGTCTCAAATTTTCCTGTACTA
>NZ_CAURVV010000065.1:0-6443 GCF_963528315.1 uncultured Granulicatella sp.
TCGGTGGTGAAGAAGACGGAATCATCGGTAAAGGTGAATTGGCTCCAATCGAAGACGCTAAAGCAATGGTTGAAACTGGTATCGACTTCTTGGCAGCTGGTATCGGTAACATCCACGGTCCTTACCCAGCAAACTGGGAAGGTCTTGACCTTGACCACTTGAAGAAATTGACAGAAGCTCTTCCAGGATTCCCAATCGTATTGCACGGTGGTTCAGGTATTCCTGATGACCAAATCCAAGCAGCTATCAAACTTGGTGTTGCGAAAGTTAACGTTAACACTGAATGCCAAATCGCATTCGCTAACGCAACTCGTAAATTTGCTCGTGACTACGAAGCAAACGAAGCAGAATACGACAAGAAGAAACTCTTCGACCCACGTAAATTCTTGGCTGACGGTGTAAAAGCTATCCAAGCATCAGTTGAAGAACGTATCGACGTATTCGGTTCAGAAGGTAAAGCTTAATCTAGCTGAATAATATAGAATAGAAACCTGCCCATGAGGGTGGGTTTTTTGGTGTCTGGATATATAGCGAATATACTGTAGAAGAGCCAATCTTAAATTGCTAAACGAAAGTAATTTTTTACAATGATTCTAAGATTACCCTTAGCGAACGAATATAACAGCTTTACACCTGTTTTCAAAGGAAATCACTGTCTTTCCCAAAGTAAATTGGAACACCTAATTTTTAGGAATACAGAGTAGCTAAATTAATGATAGAACTTTCATTCAAAATAACAATATGATTTTTCTAGTTTCGTGACCTAAGTAGCAAAAGTATCTAAATAAGAGAGATAAAAAATAATAATAAAAACCAATAATAGTTGACTTTTTTGAAAGAAAATCTTAAAATAAGACTATAAAATTCAACGAGGTACTCTATGGAAAATTTACCAACCCAAATTTTTAAGTTTTCTCAAGTATTTTCAACAAGTCACAAGAGAGATATTGAGAAAATATTTTATGATAATGAGTTTGAAACTAAGAATAGTCAACCAATTTTAACTTGGGATTTTATTTATCGTGATATTGTAAATACCGCCAAAGTAAATGATTTAATATCACCCACTATGTGTATGGGGGCTCTGTGGACGGCAAAAGGAGTAATTATTGAGGGTGTTCTATATGTTTTTATGATGAAGAAAAGATTTGAAGATGTAACTGATAAATACGAAAAGCATCACTATCTTACTTGTATAGCACGTGCGAAAAATTCTCATTTAAATGGAAAAGAAGACGGTAAACTATCCATTGAATTATTTAATGATCTGGATGATGATGGGTTGAGTGATTCACAAATTGAACAAGCGAAGAAATTATTGGGAGATCATTATAATTCGATTGATGAGATTAGGGTTGTTACCTTTGATAAAAAAACTAAAGAAGTGATTGTTAATCAGGTAAATGCCTTTTGTGAATTTATTGATGCTGTAAATATCACAGAATTTGATTTTACAAAACTTGAAGAAGATGGACGTGAAAATAATCCTGAGAAACCTCTTGTTGCATTGAAATCTGACGTACAGAAACAATTGGAGTCACAAAAGCATGTAAGTCTTCCTGTTGAAAAGAAGGAAGAGAATACTAAACTATGATATTTTATATAACACAGGAGTAAATAATGCTTCAGATTAGTTTTAATGGTGCTCGCTTAAAAGAGGCAAGACTTTTTAACAAAAAAAGTATTACTCAGATTGCAGAGTTTTTAAACGTTTCAAAACAAATGGTTTCTAAATATGAAAAAGGAAGAGCAACGCCAAGTGAAGAATCGTTAGAAATATTGGAAAAGAAATTAAAGTTTCCGAGAGATTTCTTTTTTGGAAATGATAATTTTAGCTTAAGTTCTACAGGCACATTTTTTAGAAGTCGTTACACAGCGACTCAAACAGAAAAAATGCCTGCAGAAATAAATAAAAATTATGTTGCTTTAATAAGAGATTACTTGGGAGAATTTATTGATTTTCCAAATCTTGACTGGGGTCTTTCTGGTTTAGACTATACTCCACAAGAATACGCAAGCTACATAAGAGAGAAATGGGAACTTGGAGATAGACCAATTGATAACTTGTCGTTGTTGATGGAAGAAAAAGGTTTTGTTATTTCTAGAATAGACACTCAGAGTGATAAAGTTGATGCTTTTGGTTCAGCTGTTAAAGTAAATAATAATGAGTATTATGTTGTTATGTTAGAAGGGACAGAGTATTCATTTTATCGTCAGCAGTTTAGTTTAGCTCATGAATTAGGACATTGGTTAATGCATGAAAATTGTAAGTCGCCTCAAGACATGGGAGCAATTGAATATAAGCAAATGGAAGACGAAGCGAATGAGTTTGCGGCTGAATTTCTATTGCCAAAGGATTCGTTTAAAGCTTCTATCATTGGGCATGAAAATGATCTAGAGTACTACAGGTATCTAAAAAGAATTTGGCAAGTTTCAATTAGTATGATGATAATGCGTGCTAAGTCATTGAATATCATAGATTCTAATGAGTATACAAACTTGTATAAGAAACTTAGTTACAGAGGTTGGAGAAAAAATGAGCCCTTAGATTCAACAAAATTGATTAGCAATCCTCTATCTTTAAAACAGTCAGTAGAGCTATTAGTGGAAAATAGAATTGTGATGGACATATCTGCTGATATTTATAGAGTATACAATAAATTGTTGCCTAATTTTTTAATTGAGGATTTATGCGGCTTAGAGGCAGGATATCTTGATGAACTGAATGATAGGTATCCAAATATTATTAGTCTTACTAAAGAAAGAATAAGAAGAACATAGAATAGTCCGAAGCATAATATGTGATTAAACATTTGTAGGGATTGTAGAATTAGGAGAACTATGGATATTGGTATTCGTGCTGATGGAATGACTACATCAGACTTTGAAAATTTTGCCATTGAAATTGTAAAGAAAAAATTTGATAATAGTAGTTTACATGGATTTAAGGAAGGAAGGGATGATGGTATTGACGGCATTGATGATATTGCTTCTCCGTCTCTCGTTATCCAAGCTAAACGCTGGCAGGTAACAAAAAATCATGCTACAGCTGTAAAAATTTTGAAAGAGGAAATTGATAAGATTGCTCTGACTAAAGAAAAATATGGTTGGAAAAATGATTTCAATTATGTTATTGTTACAAGTATGGGCTTATCTCCTGCAAACTTAAAGGAGATACGTGATTACGCAGATACAATAATTCCTAATGCTATTCCAACTGATGATTATATTATATTCTCTTCTACGTTAACAACTCTTTCCCAACATAAAGAATATAGTGAGATTTTTATAAAGTATGGATTGCTGGAGAAAGATATAACAAATGTATTGAGAAATATTAAGTTGAAAAATATAGAAGCGGAATCAAAAGACTATTTTTCAGATTTTGATGCTCATTATTTTGTTGAAACACGTTTTCTAGGAGAAGCTTATCATATTTTACAAAGGGAGCATATTTTATTAATTCAAGGGCCAGCTGGAATTGGTAAAACAACGACTTGTTCAATGCTTGGAAATCTATTTTTAAATAATAATAAGAATATCTTTGATATCATTATGCGTAGAGTAGAAGATATTAATGAAGTTCTTAGATTATATAATGAAAATTATCTAGATAATGAGGATAGAAATCTTTTTGTCGTTTTTGATGACTTCTTGGGGCGTAATGAGTTTGATGTTGGAGAGAGGGTATTACAAGATATAAAAAAATTATATTCGGCCTCTACTAACACCAATAACCTTTTTATTTGTTTAAACTCTCGTACTCAAATTCTTCAAGATGCAACACTGATAAATTTTGAGTTTCAAAAATTAATAGATGAAAAATTTACAGAGCAAAGAAGATTTATCATTGATTTATCTAAGTATTCTGATATTGACAGAGCTTACATTTTCAGGAAAGTATTTGAACGAAAAGTACAATATCTTACAAGTGCCGATAAAGTAGAACTTGTAGAAAAATATAACAATCTTATTGGCAAGGATTGGAAGAAAATTGTACGACACCGAAATTATTTTCCTAGGTCAATAGAATTAATAGCAAATAATTTCAAGGAAGCTAGCGGAAGTTTTTATGATTATGTAATGTATTATCTTGACCATCCCAATCAGCTTTATAATAATTTATTCGATAATCTAAAGATTGAAGAGAAATATTTGCTATTTTCTTTATTACAATTCGATGCTTATCCTGTTGAAGAAGAGTGGTTAATAAATTCACTTCATACTTTGGAACTTAATTCAATATTTGATTTTAAAAAATCGTTAAAAAAACTAGACGGCTCATGGCTAGCTTTTACAAAGGAAAGCTTTGACAGTATAAGTAAGGTGGACTTTTTTAATCCTAGTATTATTGACTTTTTAAATGATAAATTAAAAGAGTATCCCAATATAACCCAAAAATTAACTCAGAATTCTATTTATCTTCATCAATTATGTAAAGGATGCGGTAGTTATATTTTAGGTGAATTAACTGACACACAGAATATGTTTTTTAGTAAACTATTAGCTGATTGGAACAACTTCAAAGATAAAGATGATTTTATTGGCGAAAAAATCCTATCCATTATATATTTAAATCAATTTTCAAAATTTAAGACTGATTTTGAGGAGTTGCTGAGAATATATGATGGGCGGAATAATTTAAATATTTATCAGAATGGGTGGAGTAATATTATTAGTCAGATTTATTTTTCTGATAATAAAGCAATGAAAAGAGTATTTCTGAGTATTCTTGACGATAAAAGTGTTTTAGATAAGCTAGTAAAAAGTCCTTATCTTGATTCGGAAGAACTAGATGCTATTGTAAATACAATAAGTAAGATAATTTATGAGGTAAGTATAGAAAATGATGATTATCAAGAAGGTTCTTTAAAAGAGATGTACTGCTATAGCGTTTTTAGACAGAAAAAAATTGAGTTGCTCCAAGATTATTTAGACAGTAGAAGTACTTTGGACGAGGAAGACGTTGATTTTACTAATGATCCAGATGGCTTTGATTTAGATTGGGAAGTTGAAGGACAGGTTTCAGAATTTCAAGAAAAGTTAACTGAAAAGTTAACGGATATTTATCAATGGGATGATATCAAAGTGGAGGAATTTGATTATTCCAGTTTACAATTAAATCTTGAAGAATATCTGCAACAGAAATACAATAGCTTTTTATATGCGGATGAAGCCTATGATAGATGGAGAGATGCGCAACTTGAAGAAAGGATTACAGAAGAAAGTGATACATTAGAAAGTATTTTAAACAAACCATTGTTATAGTTTAGAAAGTAAGATGCTAGACTAATCTCAGAAGTCACTAGAATCTTATATACACAACCTATTTTTCGTACAATAACATTCTGAAAAACTAAAATAATATAATATTGGCTTTTTAGATTCATTCTTGTGTTTTAGTCTCCACATTTGTATTTCACAAAATCTGTTTACAAAAAGGAAAATGAATTACTAACATCCATGAGTCAAAAATTCGTAGTTAATAGACATCTAATGAATGTCTATGATATCAGAAAAAACGATTTTACTTAGATCACACGGGAATTTGATAGGAATGCTACTACATCACTTTGATTCCAGTTTTGATTATGAAAAATGGGAGCAAATGACCTTTCCAGATTGTTTTCTAATTGATAGAAATGGGATTGTGAAAAGAATTATGAAAGATTAGTTCTTTGATTAAATAGTGAATCATATTGATCAAAATCGTTTGCTTTTTACAATTCGTAACCTACCCATTGGGTGGGTTTTTTGATGTTTTAAGGGAACTATTAAGCCAGAATATTGGATTAAAACTATCATTTTATGAGAAAAATTTTCAATTCCATAAACTTTAGGCAAACGCTTGCATTCTATTTTTTATTGGGCTATAATAGGTTGGTATAAAGCCTTCTGTAATAATATTGAGAAGGTGTAGAAAGTAAGGATTTAGAATATTTGTAGTCAAAAATACAATGTTGCTATTCCTTACCATAGGGAGATAGATATGGCAATGATAGAAGTGGAACATCTTCAGAAAAATTTTGTGAAGACAGTTAAGGAACCGGGATTGAAGGGGGCTTTGCGCTCCTTTATTCATCCTGAAAAGCAGACCTTTGAAGCGGTCAAGGATTTGACCTTTGAGGTTCCAAAAGGACAAATTTTAGGCTTTATTGGGGCCAATGGTGCTGGGAAGTCGACAACCATTAAAATGCTGACAGGAATTTTGAAACCAACATCTGGTTTTTGTCGGATTAATGGCAAGATTCCGCAGGATAATCGCCAAGATTATGTCAAGGATATTGGGGTTGTTTTTGGACAACGTACCCAGCTATGGTGGGATTTGGCCCTGCAAGAGACCTATACGGTCTTGAAGGAGATTTATGATGTACCAGACTCGCTCTTTCATAAGCGCATGGACTTTTTGAATGAAGTCTTGGATTTGAAGGACTTTATCAAGG
>NZ_CAURVV010000066.1:0-6209 GCF_963528315.1 uncultured Granulicatella sp.
GATGCGTTTATCATATAATCATACCAATCCATAATTTTCCTCCTATAAGAAATTGACTCAATCTTTGTAGTTTATTATAGCTGAAGCACTTATGAGTGTAAAGTTTGGGAAGGTTCCTCAATAATATCATTCACAATGTGCTATTCATTGTTTATTAATAAATGGTATTATAATAAGGTATCTGATAAATAGAAGGGAATAACATTTATGGAAGTAGAAGATTTAGTATTTAATGTAATTGAACAAAATCCAGAACGATTTGATAAATTGTTACAAAAATTGGGATATCAAAAAATGACAATGTGCAAGGAAAACTTAACAACAAAAGAAATGTGTGAACAATTAGGAATTAATTATAGTTCTTGGAAACAAAGTGATGTGAGAAATCATCCAGAGATTGTTAGATTACGAGATACTACTATTTCAAGAAACCATATTTACAAATCGAGTAGTTTAAGTATCATAGAAAGAGTTTGGAAAAATAGAAAAAGATAACTACTGTTAAATAGTAAGCAAATTTCATTGACATAGCATTTTAAATAGCCTTACAATATTTCTGTTTGTAGTTAATTGAAAGGAGTTCATTCATGACAACTATTGAAAACCCGATGGGAACACAGCCCATCAAAAAACTATTGATGCAATTAGCAATTCCGGCAATGATTGCTAATGTCGTCAATGCCTTATATAACATCGTTGATCAAATTTTTATTGGACAAGGAGTTGGATATTTAGGAAATGCTGCGACGAATATTGCTTTTCCAATTACAACGATTTGTTTAGCATTAGGATTAATGACAGGAGTAGGGGCTGCATCTAATTTTAATTTAGAATTAGGTCGAAAAGAAGTGGAGAAAGCTAGAAAAATTGCAGGTACAGCGGTCATTCAATTAATCGTGATGGGAATTGCAGTTTGCCTGCTTGTTCAAATCTTTTTAGCACCATTAATGCAACTATTTGGAGCAACAGATCAAATTTTTGATTATGCCATGGAGTATTCTCGCATTACGGCGTATGGAATTCCATTTTTCTTATTTTCAACAGGATTTAATCCTCTTGTACGTTCAGATGGAAGAGCGACTTTTTCAATGATGGCGATAATTGCCGGAGCTGTTTTAAATACAGTATTAGACCCAATTTTCATTTTTGTATTTCAAATGGGGATAGCTGGAGCAGCTTGGGCAACGGTGATCAGTCAGATGGTTTCAGCATTATTATTATTTGCTTATATTCCAAAATTTCGTTCCGTGAAATTTCAATGGGAAGATTTTATTCCACATATGAAGCAAGTAAAAGCAATTGCTGCTCTAGGATTAACTTCATTTATTTTCCAAATTTCAGCTTTAATTGTACAAATTGTGTCGAATAATTTATTGAAAACATATGGAGCTATGTCTATTTATGGAAGTGAAATTCCAATTGCAGTTGGTGGAATTGTTTCTAAAGTATTTGTTATTTTTATTGCGCTAATTATTGGAATGACGCAAGGAGTTCAGCCGATTGTCGGAT
This sequence comes from uncultured Granulicatella sp., assembly GCF_963528315.1. Classification (GTDB taxonomy): domain Bacteria; phylum Bacillota; class Bacilli; order Lactobacillales; family Aerococcaceae; genus Granulicatella. Next base: position 1,510 of record NZ_CAURVV010000066.1, read on the forward strand.
ATAATTATGGGGCAAAATATTACGAGCGAGTACGTCAAACGATTTTTCTAGCGTTAAAAATAGGATTTGGACTTTCATTTGTTACTTGGGCAGTGTTTGAAATTTTTCCTTTACAAATTATTCAACTATTCGGTAATGGAAATGATTTGTATTTTGAATTTGGAATTCGTTATATGAGATACTTTATGCTATTTACTTTAATTAATGGGATAACGATTTTAATTACAACATTTTTCCCAGCAATTGGAAAAGCAAAAACGGGAGCATTTTTATCATTAGCAAGACAATTATTGATTTTATTACCTGTCATGTTACTGATGACTTATATTTTTGGAGTAGAGGGGATGATGTTTGCTACTCCAGTATCAGATGTCATTTCTTTAGTTCTTTGTCTGTTTTTCTTTAAACGAGAATTACACGATATTCATATGAGAGAAGAATTGATTTTATCCAAATAATCATTAGAGAGTGAAGTAGTCGAATACTTTACTCTTTTTTCTTTCTAAGATGGAAATGTTTCGTAAATTGGTTTAAGATAGAGGAAAGGAGTGATGACATGGAATGGAAAACTTTATTGGCAACTACTCGTCTTTCAGACAAAGATTCAAATCATCGTAACGAGTTTGATGATGATTATAAAAGAATTGTAACAAGTCCCGCTTTTAGGCGATTACAAGATAAGACGCAAGTATTTCCATTAGAAAGATTAGACTTTATTCATACAAGGTTAACACATTCTTTAGAAGTAGCAATGATTGCAAGAACATTAGTGAGTGAAATTGTACGATTGTTGCAACAAGATTCATTGACCGAAACAGATTCCAGCAAACAAGAAATGATTGAGCATCAAAGTGATATTGCTCGAATTGTAGAATGTGCAAGTTTATTACATGATATTGGCAATCCTCCTTATGGACATTTTGGAGAAGATATTATTCGACAATGGTTTAAGAAAAATTTACCACGAATTTTAGCAGAACATTCAGATGTGGCAGAAGAATTTTTAGCGAGTCCTTATGTACATGATTTTTATCATTTTGAAGGGAATGCACAATCACTAAGAATCGTAACGAAGTTACATGATTTTAAGGGGAACTTTGATGGATTAGATTTAACTCCTGCGACGATTAATACAATTTTAAAATATACAAGAGCTTCTAATCAGCCAAAATCTGAGAAAATTACGTCTAAAAAAGTAGGATTTTTCAGAGCTGAAGAAGATATTTTTCGTCAAATTACTTCGATTACTGGAACAGGAGAAAATCGCCATCCATTGACGTTTATTTTAGAAGCTGCAGATGATATTGCATATTTAATTGCAGATATGGAGGATGCCATTGGAAAAGGTGTTTTAAGATTTGCTGTTGTAAAGGAATATTTACATTCTGTATTAAAAGAGGATAAAACTTCTTCGCATTCAAAAAAAGTCGTGAATATATTAGAAACCATTGATGAGGAAATTTTTAGTATTAATCAATTTTTTGTTGATTTAAGAACAATGTTAATCGATGCAGCGACAGAGTCTTTCGTTCTTCATTATGAGAAGATTATGAATGGAGAGTATCAGCAAGATTTATTATCGGACTCTAGTGCGCATGAATTATATACGCATTTAAGAAAAATTTCTGAAGATAAAATATATGATCATAAGAGTATTTTACGGTTAGAAATTTCAGGTTATTCTACTTTAACGTATTTATTAGATAGTTTTGTTCCACCATTAGTAGCCTATGATACAAACCGTCGATTAGATTATGTTGATTTGAAGAAAATTGGCATCATTTCAGAAAGTCAAAAACGTTCGTATCATTATTTTGCAGAAGGTAAATCTGAAGTGGAAAAATTATATTTACGCTTATTATTGGCAACTGATTTTATCTCAGGAATGACGGATAGTTATGCACATCAACTTTACCGAGATATGGTAGGAATTTAGAAGTTATTTGAAAGGAATTTATACATGAATCAAACATTAGAATATCTACAAGAATTATTAGCAGTCCCTTCTCCAACGGGATATACAGTAGGAGTACAAGAGTACTTAATGAAAACTCTAGAAAAATTATGTTACCCTTATAAAAGAACACCAAAAGGGAATATTATCGTAACGGTAGAAGGGAAGGACAATTCGAGTAGTCGTGTAGTAACTGCCCATGTTGATACATTAGGAGCGATTGTTCGTGCCATTAAACCAAGTGGTCGTTTGAAATTAGATAAAATTGGTGGTTATCCATGGAATATGATTGAAGGAGAAAACTGTACTGTTCATATTGCTTCAACAGGTGAAAGTGTAACGGGAACGATTTTAATTCATCAAACAAGTTGTCATGTTTATAAAGATGCTGGTACAGCAGAACGTACGCAAGATAATATGGAAGTTCGTTTGGATCTAGAAGTAAATTCTGAACAAGAGACAAGAAGTTATGGAATTGAAGTGGGAGACTTTGTTTCCTTTGATCCACGCACAACGATTACTTCAACTGGATTTGTAAAAAGTCGTTTCTTGGATGATAAAGTTAGTGCAGCTATTTTATTAAATTTATTAAAAACTTATCGTGAGTGGAATGTTCTATTGCCCGTAACGACTCATTTTATGTTTAGTTGTATTGAAGAAACAGGAACAGGGGCGAATAGTAGCATTCCTGAAAATGCTGTGGAATTTTTAGCAGTCGATATGGGTGCAATGGGAGACGACCAACAAACAGATGAATATACTGTTTCTATTTGTGTGAAAGATGGTTCTGGTCCTTATAATTATACGCTACGTCAACATTTAGTAGCATTAGCAAAAGAAAAAGAAATTGACTATCGATTAGATATTTATCCATTTTATGGAAGTGATGCTTCAGCAGCTATGCGTGCAGGAGCAGATGTCAAACATGCTTTATTAGGAGCAGGAATTGAATCAAGTCATTCCTATGAAAGAACTCATATTAAATCAATTCAAGCAACTGAAGCTTTAGTAGATGCTTATTTGAAAAGTGAATTAGTATAATCATGACCACCCGTCTAACGGGTGGTCATGATTTTTATAATTGGATTAATAGAATTATTAAACTATACAATAAAATCAATTTAAAGAAAAATAAATATTAGATAATCTTAGACGATAGAAATTAAAAACTCTATTGTCTATTTTTATACTCAAAAGTTGGAGGGTATGATGATGAGGAAAAAATTCTATATTAGGTCAAATAAAAAGCTTTAAGATAGATGACAAAACTAAGTCTAATAAGAAAGACCATAGCAAAGGTGCAGAGAGATAAATATCGGTAGTCTCCGGACGGCCTTTATTTTTTTGCTTTTTTAAAGTGATGTATCAATTGATTAAAAATAACCTATAGTTAATGTTATAATAAATTTGTATGTAATAACAAACATAAGTATTTTTTTAATGTATATATGTACGAGATTAGCTATCGAAAAAATAATCTTGGAGGTTATATGGAATTAAGTTATAAAAGGTTATTAAAAAAACTCATTGATTTAGATATGCAACATAATGAGCTTATGGAAAAAGCAAATGTAAGTAGGAGTACATTTTATAAATTAAAGAATGGTGAGAATGTAACTACCGATATTTTGCTCAGAATTTGTGATGCATTGGATTGCGACATATCAGAAATTATGGAGTGTATTAAAAATGATTGAAATAATAAATGGAGAATGCATAGAAGAATTGAGGAAGTTAGACTCATCTACGGTTGATTTAATTATTACAGATTCTCCATATAATATTGCGAATTTCATGAACGGGAGAGATACAAATCTATAAAAAATGCGTTCTAATTTTTTTGGTGCTGCTGGTTGGGATGATTTAGATTTTAATGATTGGAAAGGCCATATGAGATTGTTTTTAAAGAATTAAGTAGGATACTTAAGAATGGTGCTTCCATGATAGTTTTTATGTCAATATTAAGGGTTGAAACTCTTGTTGAAATAGCAAATGAATTTGGTTTTTATTATAAAACCACTGGAATTTGGCACAAAACAAATCCAATACCTAGAAATATGAATTTACATTTTGTTAATTCAAATGAGTGTTGGATATATTTTACTTATAAAACAAAAACAGGAACATTCAATAATAAAGGTAAATTGGTTCTAGACTATATTGAAACATCTGTCACGACTGCTAGGGAAAAGAAATTAGGTAAACATCCAACACAAAAGCCAATTATATTATTCGAACATTTTATAAGATTGCTTTCAAATGAGGGCGATTTAGTAGTAGATCCATTTCTAAGAAGCGGTTCTTCTGCAATTGCAAGCCATAGATTAAATAGAAATTTTATCGGTGTTGAATTAGAAGAAAAATATGCTAAATTAGCGAATATGAGGGTAGAAGATGAAAAGACAAGTTATTGATTTGTTTTTTGGAGTTGGTGGACTATCTAAAGAATTTTTCGACTCAGGATTTGAAATTGTTTTAGCAAATGAAGTTGACTATTCTATAGCTAATTTTTATAAAAAAAATCATCCTAAAGTGAAAATAATTAATGAAGATATTTCAAAATTAGATATTGATGATGTTTTTAATGAGTATAAAAATATAGACGTAATTGTTTGGGGACCACCTTGTCAAGGATTTTCTCAAAAAGGGAAAAGAAAAATAATGGATGATCCACGTAATTTTTTATTTAAATATTTTTTTGAGGTAGTTAGTGTTGTTAGACCGAAGTATTTTGTGCTAGAAAATG
>NZ_CAURVV010000067.1:0-5546 GCF_963528315.1 uncultured Granulicatella sp.
ACCCACTCAGCTACAAAAAACAAATCAAAGAAGCCTATACCCAACTGATCGAAGAGGTGATTGAACCGTTGAGGGTTGGGAGGTAGGAGAAGGAGAAATGAATAGTGTCGGACTTTAACATTGAACAATTTAAAAGAAATGTTCTAACAAAGAATTTGAATATTTTAATTGGTTCTGGAGTATCATATCCAGCAATTCCTTTAATGAATTTCTTTTCAAAAGATGATAAAGGTATGCCTGTAAGTAAAGAAGTTGCAAATACTAATTTAGAGAATCATATATGGAAAGTTAGTTCTTTTTTACCTTTTAATCATAATGATAGAATAAAGTACTTTGTTGAGAATATAGATAGGCAGACTTTGTACTCAACAGATTATTTTACTGAACTGAACAAATTTATCGCCTTTGAGGATAATATTGATTTTGTATTAGAACGATATATAAAGTTTTTAGAAAAAATAATTGCATTACTTTATACTTCGAATTCCAGAACGGTTTCAAAGAATGTTAATATTTTTACCACAAATTATGATTTATTTATTGAAAGATCTTTGGATTTATTAATGAAAAACGATAACCTCATATTTAATGATGGGGCCAATGGTTATTTCTATAAAGTGTTAGATAGTTCTAATTATAATAAAAGTGTAGCATATAGAGGATTAAATGAAAATTATTTAAATGAGCTTCCTTCAATCTCTTTAATTAAACCTCACGGCTCTATGAATTGGGAAAAAGGCGAAAATAATCAGATTTTAATAAGAACGTGTACTGTCAATCACCCAGTTGTTGTTAGACCTACGGGACTTGAAGGACAGGAAACATATCTTAACAATCATTTTCATGATATGTTAAGAGTATTCCAACTAGAGCTAGACAAACCACAATCAGTATTAATTGTTATAGGATTCTCGTTTCAAGATGATCATATTGCGAAGATGATAAGGAGAGCCTTAAAGAATCCAGAATTAATGATTTATATTTTTTGTTATGCTGATAGCGATTTTGATGTTATTAAGAAGAACTTATCTCTTGATAATATTCCTAGAAATCTTCAGATAGTGATACCATCTGATTTAGAAGTCGAAAACAAGAACACTTTGAGTACAAGTGGGAATTTTGATATAAGTAGTCTAACAAAGTTATTTATCATTGAGGATTAAGAAGTATAATGAACCGAGTTGTGAAAAAATTAGGTGTAATCGTAGGTGTTGATGGTGATATTTCTCAAGTAGGAATGTATCAATTATCTAATGATGCCGAGTATTTATGGTATGGAGATATTTTACAAGGTGCAAAAATTGGTGCATTTTTGACAATTTTGCAAAATAATGTAAAAATTATCGCTTCTGTTGTTACTGAAAAAGTTGCTGATCAGCAAAATACAATTCGAAGTACAGAATTTGATAATCGTTTTTCAAAGAATTCTATAAATCGAATCATTCATTTAAAAACAAAAGGTGTAATTGAAAATGGCGTGTTTCAAGTGACGAGCCAATATGTACCTATGATTGGTAATGAAGTTTGTATTACTTCAAAGCAGGACTTAGAATTAATATATGGGATTAATGAATCTGAGCCAACAATTTCTATAGGAAAATCAATCTTAGAAGGTCAAGTTGTTCCATTATCGATTAATAAAATTTTTGCTTCTCATATTGGTGTTTTTGGGAATACTGGTAGTGGTAAGTCTAATACATTGCATAAATTATTTTTAGAATTATTTCGGTCAGACTATCGAGAGAAGATTTTAGAGTATTCAAAATTCTATGTTATTGATTTTAATGGTGAATATACAAAAGATGATAGCTTTGGTGTAACCAATCAAAAAAGAGTATTTGAAATTAATACTAAAAATCAAACAACAACTAAACTTCCTATAACCTCAGATTATTTATTTGATCCAGATATTTTGTCAATTCTATTCGGAGCAACTTCGGCCACACAAGTTCCTTTTTTAAGAAAATCGCTTAAAATTTGGAATGAAAGACAGTTTAATGGTGAGAGTATTGCCCGTTTTGTAGTAGGAACCTTGAAAAGGGTTTTAACTACTGGGAATTCTGCAAGTCTAGATTCTAAAGATAATTGGATATCTATTTCAGAGAAGTACATTGATAATGATTTATTTAATGTCTTAAAAAGTAATTTGTATTATAACTACAGTACAGAATCTTATTATACAGTAGTTAATGGTGCCAATAAATATATTATTAATCCTAATACGCCTATTCCTGATTCTGAAATAAAGTATCTTAAAATTGATGAAATAGAGGAGGCTTTAAAAGATAAATTTAACCAATTATCAGAATTTGATAAATTAAAATTTCATTTTGATTTTCAGAAAGTACACCAATCAGCTTGGAAATCAACGAATATTGAACATATTAACCCTTTGTTTCACAGGATTGATACAGCCTTAAACAGTTTGAAAAAAGTTGTTGAAGTTAAAGAAAGTATAGAAGATGATTTTTCTAGTCTGAATATTATCAACCTCGTACACGCTAATCAGGAAATCACTAGATTAGTTCCTATGCTTATCTCTAAGATGATCTATGATCAACAGAAAACGAAGATAGCTGGAAACGATGTTACATGCACTAGTCATTTAATTATTGATGAAGCTCATAATATTTTGAACGCCCAAAATCATTCTTTAGGAGATACTTGGCAGGACTATAGATTAAGCATTTTTGAAGAAATAATTAAGGAAGGACGAAAATTTGGTTTCTACTTAACTTTATCTAGTCAACGACCGGCAGATATTTCACCGACTATTCTTTCACAAGTTCATAATTATTTCATCCATAGATTGGTTAATGATAATGATTTACGTATGCTGGTAAATACTATGCCTACGTTGGATAAAACATCCTTTAATAAAATTCCTAGTTTAGGTAAAGGAGAGGTTATAATTACTGGTAATGCTATTCAAGTTCCAGTATTTGTGAAAGTAGATAAAGAAGAGATAATTAGACCGAATAGTGATGATGTTATTTTGACTGAATTGTGGAGTGAAAATGATGGTAAAAGTTAAAGGAAAATTTATTGAAGGTTGCAAAGAATGTAATAATGCTAAGGATTTTATGTTGCCTGAAGATGTCATCCAGGCAGTTATTAAGGGAGATTTAGTATTATTCTGTGGTGCAGGTATAAGTACGGAGTCAAAAAAAGTTATGCCTACTTCATTTTATACTGATATAAAAGATGAGTTGGTAATTAAAAATCATATTGAAGTAGATGAAAATCTATCCTTTTCTAAATTAATGAGTTTGTTTTGTGAAAATGTTGTAAATGGTAGAAAAGAACTATTTAAAAGGATAAATAGCAGATTTCAAATGATAGAAAACTTTCCGGAATTATATCGCATTGCTTCAGAATTTCACAAAGAAGTTGCTAAAATTCCACAGATTGGAACTGTAATAACAACAAATTGGGATACTTTGTTTGAGGACAATTGTGATATGTTTCCAATTATTTACAATGAAGACGTTGCTCTGTGGGATACGTTTGAAAAAAGGGTTTTTAAAATTCATGGTTCTATAAAAAATATAGGTTCAATTATTGCAACTGAGGAAGACTATGAAAATTGCTATCAAAAATTGTCAACAAAACCTATTGGGGATAGGTTAAAAACTATATTATCAACAAAAACAGTAGTATTTGTAGGTTTTTCTTTCGGTGATGAAGATTTGAATAAAATTATTGAGATTCTTTCAGATGATTTGGGACAGTTTGCAAATCAATTTTATTTAGTTACAATTGATGAAAAGTGGTTGGAGAAGCACCCTAAAAATATAATTCCGATTATTACTGATGGAACATTTTTTGTTAAATCTTTGAAAAATGAACTTATTCAGCAAGGAACTCTGATTGACAGTAAGGTATATCGTTTTGCAGAAGAAGCAAATAAAATTTTGATAAATGCACACTTAAGTTGGATGGATGATGCAAAGTTTCATGAAATTTTGCAAGAGTATCCTGAGCTATTATTGACAATAGCTTACCAAGATGGTTTGATACATGCTTTTCAGTTTTCTATAGCAGACGAAAAATCAGGAAGAATATTAATTCCAAATTATACTCATGACGTTGCTCATAGTTATTTATATTTATATAACCAAAGAATGAGTGAAAATGAATATTTGAGAGCTTACTATGATCGGGGGTATTCTGATGGTTTTTTGGCATTGGAATTGTTCGTATGTAGTGAAAATAAAGATGCTTTATTACCACCCCTGTTCTTTTTTGATGATAAAAATTTTGACGATTTAGGAGCGTTATTATCCTATTTAAATGATAATAGAATTCTAGATCTTTACCATTATTGTAAAGAGCATGTTACCCCCTATAAGAATGGGGGAATCCCTCATTGTATGCCATGGTATTGTTAGATATATTTTAGTGGAGATTTAAATGATGAAACAGAGTAATCCCAGAATAAGATTAAAAAAATTTAATAACAAATGGGATAATTATAAATTGGGTCAGCTTGGAAGTTTTAAATCAGGAATAGGTTTTCCAGATAGTCAGCAAGGTGGTACAGAAGGGATTCCATTTTTTAAGGTTTCTGATATGAACAATATTGGAAATGAAACTGAGATGAGGAATGCAAATAATTATGTTACACAGGAGCAAATTATGAAAAATAGTTGGAAAGTTATTAATGAAACTCCAGCTATCATATTTGCTAAAGTTGGTGCTGCATTGATGTTAAATAGAAAACGGTTAGTTACTAAACCTTTTCTGATTGACAATAATACTATGAGCTACTCTTTCGATGAATCATGGGATAAAGATTTTGGTTTAACATTATTTCAAACGATAAATTTGCCCAAGTATACACAAATCGGCGCCCTACCTTCATATAATGCTAGTGACATAGCGATGTTAAAGGTTAATATACCTAGTATTCAAGAACAATCCGCCGTCGGCTCTCTTTTCCGCACCCTCGACGACCTTCTGGCTAGCTACAAGGAAAATCTCGCTAATTACCAATCTCTCAAGGCGACCATGCTCTCAAAAATGTTTCCCAAAGCTGGACAGACCGTTCCTGAGATTCGTTTGGATGGATTTGAAGGTGAGTGGGAAATTGTTAAATTAGGAGACAACTGTAGAATTATAACTGGTGGAACACCTAGAACTGGTGTAAAGGAATTCTGGAATCCAAAAGAGATTCCATGGATGTCTTCAGGAGAAATTAATAAGAAGATTTTAAATGAAACAGAAGAAATGATATCTTGCCTTGGACTAGAAAATTCTAGTGCAAAATGGGTTAAGCAGAATTCAGTTTTAATTGCCTTAGCAGGTCAGGGGCAAACTAGAGGTAGAGTAGCAATAAATAAGATACCACTAACCACAAATCAATCAATTGCAGCGATTGAAACAAGTAGTAATATTGATTTTTTATTCTTATATACAGATTTAGGAAGACGATATGATGAGTTACGTTTAATTTCATCAGGTGATGGAACACGTGGTGGTTTAAATAAAATGATAATTTCTAGCTTGGAATTAAATATTCCAGGTATTGAAGAACAACAAGCCAT
>NZ_CAURVV010000068.1:0-5308 GCF_963528315.1 uncultured Granulicatella sp.
TGCAGGAGGCAAAATGAATACAAATAATAATCGTCAAATATTTCGTAATGGACTAATGTATATTATGATTTTTGTGGCAATTGTTGGTTTAGTTTCTTGGTTTAATCAAGGTTCTAATGGACAAACGACAGAAGTTAGTTATACACAATTCGTTCAAGAATTGAAAAAAGGTGACATTAAAGAAATTAAAATGCAATATGCAAACTCTGTATATACTATTACAGGAGAATATAAAGAAGCAAAAGAAAATACAAATACATCCTCTAAAGGATTAGCGATATTTGATAAGAGAACTTCTAAAACATCAAATTTCAAAACAACAGTTTTACCAAATGATGGAACTGTAACCGAAATTAATAATGCTGCACAACAAGCAGGAACTCAAATTACTACTCTTCCTGAAAGTCAATCAGGAATTTGGTTATCACTTTTCTTACAATTAGTTGTGCCATTAGGGATTTTTGGATTCTTAATGTTTAACTTATTATCTAGCCAAATGGGACAAGGTGGCCCACGTGGTGTGATGAACTTTGGTCGTTCGAAAGCTACAGATCAAAACAAACAAAAAGTAAAAGTTCGTTTCTCTGATGTAGCAGGAGCGGAAGAAGAAAAACAAGAATTAGTAGAAGTAGTAGAATTCTTAAAAGATCCTCGTAAATTTACAGCTCTTGGAGCACGTATTCCTGCAGGGGTGTTATTAGAAGGCCCTCCAGGGACAGGTAAAACTTTATTAGCAAAAGCAGTTGCTGGTGAAGCGAATGTCCCATTCTTCTCAATTTCAGGTTCTGAATTTGTGGAAATGTTCGTAGGGGTAGGGGCAAGCCGTGTTCGTGATTTATTTGAAAATGCGAAGAAAAATGCTCCAGCTATTATCTTTATTGATGAAATTGATGCTGTAGGTCGTCAACGTGGTACTGGTATGGGTGGAGGTCACGATGAACGTGAACAAACGCTGAACCAATTATTAGTTGAAATGGATGGTTTTGAAGGAACAGAAGGCGTTATCGTGATTGCTGCAACAAACCGTTCAGATGTATTAGACCCAGCTTTATTACGTCCAGGACGTTTTGACCGTCAAATTTTAGTAGGTCGTCCAGATGTAAAAGGACGTGAAGCAATTCTTAAAGTTCATGCTAGAAATAAAAAATTAGCAAAAGAAGTGGACTTAAAAGTTATTGCTCAACAAACTCCAGGTTTCTCTGGTGCTGAATTAGAAAACTTATTAAATGAAGCTGCATTAGTAGCTGCAAGAAGAGATAAAACAGCGATTGACAAATTAGATGTGGATGAAGCACATGACCGTGTCATTGCTGGTCCAGCGAAAAAAGATCGTGCGATTAGTGAAAAAGAACGTAAAATGGTTGCTTTCCACGAAGCTGGTCATACAATCGTTGGAATGGTATTAAGTGATGCTCGTGTCGTTCATAAAGTGACGATTGTTCCTCGTGGACGTGCAGGCGGATATGCGATTATGCTTCCAAAAGAAGATCGCTTCTTAATGACTAAAAAGGAATTATTCGAACAAGTGGTTGGTTTACTTGGTGGACGTGCTGCTGAAGAGTTTATCTTTAATGAGAAAACAACTGGAGCAAGTAATGATTTCGAGCAAGCAACAGGAATTGTTCGTAGTATGATTACAGAATATGGAATGTATGATGAATTAGGAACTGTTCAATATGAAGGGAATCATCAAGTCTTTATTGGACGTGATTATGGTCAAACAAAAGCTTATTCTGATCAAGTAGCATTTGAAATTGATAATGCGGTTCGTTCTATTATGAAAGAAGCTTATGCACAAGCGTTACAAATTTTAGAAGAACATAAAGATCAATTAACATTAATTGCAGAAAAATTATTAGAATTAGAAACTCTTGACGAACGTACGATTAAAGCGTTGTTTGAAACTGGAGAAATGCCAACAGAAGATGTTGAAGAAGAGTATCCAAGTGAAGCAGAAGCAGCTAGTTTTGAAGAAGCTAAAAAAGCTTTAGCAAAACGTGAAGCATCAAAACAAGATGACTCTGAAGAAAAATCTGATTCAAAAGATGATTTAGAATAATGACAAGAAAGTGAGAAGGGAAAGTCAACGCTTTTCTTTCCCACTTTTCTTTTATGAAGGAAAGAGGGAATGAAGAATGAAGGATCATTTATTAAAAGTATTAGCTTTTAATGATGAAGTAAAAGCAGTTGCGATTGTAGCGACTGAAGCAGTATCGCAAGCGCAAAAACGTCACGATACTTGGAGTGCAGCCACAGCAGCATTAGGTCGTACGATGATTGGAACGCAATTATTAGCGACAAGTTTAAAAGGAAAAGAAAAAATTACGGTTCAAGTCAATGGGGATGGCCCTGGTGGAAAAATTATGGCAGAAGCTAATGGTTTAGGTCAAATGAGAGGTTATATTTCAAATCCACATGTAAGCTTACCTTTAAATGAAAAAGGAAAGTTAGATGTACGTGGCGTTGTGGGTACAAACGGAACGATTACTGTTATAAAGGATTTACAAATGAAGGAACCTTTTTCTGGACAAATTCCAATTGTTGATGGTGAATTAGGAATGGACTTCACTTATTATTTAGCTGTTTCAGAGCAAATTAATGGGGCAGTTGGTGTTTCTGTTTTAGTAAATCCAGATGAATCCGTTCGTGCTGCAGGTGGATTTATGATTCAATTACTTCCTGGAGCTAGTGAAGAAACGATTGTAGAAATTGAACGACGTATTAGTGAAATGCCTCTTGTTTCAAAATTGATTGACCAACAAGAAGAACCAATTGATTTATTAAACCGTTTATTAGGTAAAGAAAATATTAAAGTATTGGAAGAATTACCTGTAGAATTTCATTGTCCTTGTACTAGAGAAAGATTTAGTGCAGGTTTATTATCGATTGGTGTAGAGGATTTACAACATTTAATTGATGAAGATCATGGAGCAGAAATTGTTTGTCATTTCTGTGGTGAAAAATATCAATTTAGTGAAGATGATTTAAATGACTTAATCACAGAAATTAAATCTCAGAAAAAATGATTAAATTTTGACTTTCTATATAAGGACTGTTTTATAATATTCCTAATTATAGAAGGTCTTTTCTTTTATTTAAAAATTTACATTGCAAAAAACTTTAAACCAGGCTACAATAACGATGAAAACGATTAAATAAAGGAGAGGTTTTTAATGAAACAATCGATTGGTGTTGATATTGGGGGAACAAAAGTAGCTGTTGCTATTATTAATGAAAAGGGAGAAATTGTGAGTCGCAGGCAAGCACCTAGTGAAGTCGAAAGTGCTGAAACATTATTTGAACAAGTTGTTCGATTAATAAATGAAGAGTTAAATGAACATCCATTTCCAATTCAAGAGATAGAAGGTATTGGAATTGGTTTGCCAGGGAAAGTAGATGTAGAGAATGGAGTAGCAGTTTTCCAAAATAATATTCCATGGCCAAATTTCCCAATTGTTAAAAGATTACAAGAAGTTTATGGAAGTATTTCAGTAAAAATTGATAATGATGTAAAAGTAGCTGCCTATGCAGAATATCGTCTTCAAAATTTAACAGAAAAAGAAATGTTTGCGTATGTCACTTTATCAACAGGGATTGCAGCAACTAATATTGTTCATAATGAAATTCTTCGAGGGGCAGGATTCTCAGGTGAAATTGGATTTATTCCAGTTCATTTCTTTGGTCAATGGATGAGTTTAGAAGAAGCTTGTTCAGGGGTAGGGATTCAAAAGAAAGCTCAAGAATTATATAAAGATGATTCAGTGACAACTAAAGATGTATTCGAAAGATGGCGTCAAGGAGAAGCCGTTGCAACTGATATTATTCGTCAAGCAGCGAGTGGAATCGCTAGTAGTTTACATGCGATGGTTTGTTTACTAGATCCACATGTCATTGTATTTGGAGGAAGTGTATCCAATTATAATCCGGACTATATTGAGTTAGTAAAAGAAATTTTAGAAACTCGATTACATGCTGAACAAAAACATGTGTTGAAACGAATGGTTGTTTCTAAGATTAAAGGAGACAATGGGATTATTGGAGCTGGATTATTAGTGTTATAAAGGATTGAAGGTTGGAAGGGACTGACCCCAAAAAGTGAGAATTTAATAAAAACACTCTAGGACTACCTGTTTCCGGTTGAATATCGGAAACAGGTAGTCCAATTTTTGTTGGATTCTTTTTTCATTATAATATTTGATATAATTTTCTACAATTTGAATTATATAGATTGTAGTATTTAGCAGAAGTATAAACGCTGCCTTAATCACTATGTAGTAGAATATCCTTAGGTAAATCAATTTGATTTAATGTATCCAATACAAACTTAGTATCCTGTTTTGAGGAAATTGTGTAAGCAATGATTTCTCCATTATGTAAATCCATAATGGAAGATAAATATAATCGTTTAGGACCGAAAGGCAAATATGTGATATCTGTAGTCAATTTTTTCATAGGTTTGTCTGCTGAAAAATTTCTATTATTAAAAGACTTGACATAATTAGTTTACAGTTGTAAACTTAGTTTGAACATATTTGTTTACATCTGTAGACAATTAGGGAGGAAAGGAGAATGAGCACAATGGAATTTAATACTTATATCACAGATGCAGAATGGGAAGTCATGCGTGTAGTTTGGGCAAATGATCGAGTAACTAGTAAAAAAGTCATTTCCGTATTGCAAGAAAAAATGGACTGGACACAATCCACTATCAAAACGATCTTAGGTCGATTAGTTGGAAAAGGCGTACTAAATACAGAGCAAGAAGGTAGAAAGTTTATTTACACTGCCAATATTGAAGAGAAAGAAGCCGTAAGGGATTATGCAGAAGATATTTTTAACCGTATTTGCAATAAGAAAGTCGGAAATGTAATAGGAAGCATCATTGAAGATCATGTTTTAAGCTTCGATGATATAGATCGACTAGAAAAAATATTAGAGATGAAAAAATCTTTCGCAGTAGAAGAAGTGGATTGCAATTGTCCAGAAGGACAATGCGAATGTCATTTACATCATCATTAAGTATAAGGAGGAATTTAAAATGAATAATGACAACATGGATAAGTTAAAACACGAGCATGGAATTACAGATGAACATGGAGACCATAAGGATCAACATCAAGTACATCATGCTGGGCATGATCACAGCGATCACAGTGGGCATGATCACAGCGGGCACAATGGGCATGATCACAGCGGGCACAGTGGGCATGACCACAGTGGGCACGGAGGGCATGACCACCATCATCACGGAAACTTTAAGGAACTTTTCTTAAAGTCATTGCCACTAGGAATCATTATTATGTTCTTA
>NZ_CAURVV010000069.1:0-5068 GCF_963528315.1 uncultured Granulicatella sp.
TTAGTTTTCAAAGGTCAACGTCGCTTATCGCGACAACTCCTATATATTATCATAGGTGTTTTTCTCTGTCAACAACTTTTTTAAATTATTTTTAAAATTTATTTTTCGTAATCGCTTCAAACGCGAACGTTCGTTAACAGTGTTTATAATTTACCATAGCTAGAAGAACTTTTCAAGTCCTTTTTACAACTTTTTTTATATTTTTAAGAAAAAAGTGTTTTGAAGCATTCACTTCAAAACACTCTCTTACTCACACTACCTTGAGTTATTGTTTACGATAGGTTAGTTGGCAATAACGTTCATACCATAAGTCAACATACTCTGGTGAAAACGGACCTTTTTTATTATTAATCCAATCGACTAGAATCTCAACATTCGCCTTCAAAATTTGATCAATTTCTTTTGAATAATGCATTTGTCGGCGGTGTTGTTCATATTCGTCGACATCTAATAGTCTTTTTTCACCATCCGGGAATATTTTAATATCTAAATCATAATCAATATATTTTAACGCTTCTTTATCTAATACATAGGGAGAAGCAAGATTACAATAGTAGGATATTCCTTTTTGACGAATCATGGTTACTACATTAAACCAGTAATGCTTATGATAATATAACAATGCTGGTTCTCTTGTTAGCCAACGTCTTCCATCCGCTTCAGTAACTAAAGTATGATCATTACAAGCGATAATTGCTTGGTCGCTTGTTTTTAAGACCATACTATCTCTCCACGTACGATGAAGACTGCCATCATGTTTATAACTCTTGACAGTGATGAATTCTCCTTCTCTTGGATTTTGCATCACGAGTCCAACCTTCTATATCGATTTTAGAAAAGCTCCCTTTTCTTTACATTCATTCTCGATTGTAGTATAGCACATTTCGTCGCGTGTGTGAATATCTACTATTTATTATTCTCGAGTTGCCCTGATACATGCTCCCATAATTTTGTTTGTACTTTAGAAAATGGCATTTTACGAAACTCTGGTGCTTCTACCCATCTTAACTCTCTATCACTTAATTCTTCTATTCTGTAATTTTCTTGAACTTCGTATATTGTTACTTCTATTTCCCATTTTTGATGACTGAAAATATGTTTAACTGTGCCTTGCAACTTCTTATCTTTTTGAATTTTTAGTTGATAAATCGATTCAAATTGCGTTTCTAATGGAATATTTTTATTTGGATAATCTTCAACTTCTTCAGCAATCTCATCTAATAGACTCAATTGTTTATCAGTTGGAGTGTAATCTCTTATTAAAGGAAAATGCCAAAAGCCACTTAATAAATCTGCATAAGTATTTTTCTCTAGTAAATATTGTCCCTCTTCATTTTGAATGACAAATGCTTGCCACTTGATTGGTACAGGCTTTTTCTTTGGAATTTTCACTGGATATAAATGCATTGTTCCGTTTAAATAGGCTGCACTAAATTCTTTTACTGGGCTATCTTCTGGATGCGGAGTTACTGGTGACTCAATATCTGACCCTAAATCCATTAATGCTTGATTAAAGTCTCCAGGCCGTTCTTTTGAAATAATTTTTTCTGCAACTGCTTGGAATACTTTTCTATTAGATGGATTCCCGATATCTAATCCTATTTCAAATAATCGGCTTATGACACGCATTAAATTCCCATCTACTGCTGGTTCTGGCAAATTAAAAGCAATACTAGCAATCGCTCCTGCTGTATACGGTCCAATTCCTTTCAACGTTTGAATTTCTTCTATTGTACTTGGAAATTCACCGCCAAATTCTTCAATAATTTGTTTAGCTGCTTTTTGCATATTTCTGACTCTGGAATAATAACCCAAACCTTCCCAAACTTTTAACAACTCTTCTTCTTGTGCATTTGCTAAAGACTCAATTGTAGGAAAAGTTTCTAAGAACCGATGATAGTACGGAATCACTGTGTCGACTCTTGTTTGTTGCAGCATGATCTCACTCACCCATATATGGTACGGATTATTCGAACGTCTCCATGGCAAATCTCTTTTTTCTTTGTCATACCATGCTAATAATTTTTCTTGAAATGAAGCAATTTTCTCTTCAGACCACATTTCTATTCCATATTGTTCTAAATCCATTCTTCACTCTCCCATTTTAACTTTTCAATCGCTTCATCAATTGCAGAACTGCTGAACCCTTTTTGATATAACTTTCCTTTTAATTGATACCATACTTGGGAATCAGTCGCTTCATATTTAGAAAGTATAGTTTTCAAAATTCTCTCGCCTTGTTTCATAACTAACTCTTCTTCATTCTCTTCTTGCTTTTCAAATGTTAATTCTGAAATCACTGATTGTACAATATCTAAATCATACCCTCTTTGCATTAGAAAGCCATACACTTTTTGTTTTACCGTCTTAACAGGTGCATTCCCTTGTCTATCGACATATTTTTGTGCAATTTCGATTGCTTGATCTAATTGTGTCGCTTCATCAAATTCTGCCAACGCTTTTTGAATAATAGAATCATTTACCCCTTTTTTCTTTAATTCAAATGCTACAGCTTTTGGACCTTTTTTCTGTAATGCAAAATTTTCTTGCACATAACTTTCTGCGTAAAACTGATCATTGACAAATCCATGATCCATTAATTGCTGTAGAACCTGATTAATGACTTCATCAGACACTTCTAGCTTTTCGAGTTTTTCATACACTTCTTTTGCTGTTCTCAGCTTGAAATTTAAAAAATGCAACGCTTTTTGATAGGCATTTTGATACTGTGTTTCCTGTTCAATTTCACGGATTGTATCTTGCGTTAATTCTGTCCCTTTTGTTAATGCGAACTTTAATAATGTAGCTTCATCGACTCCAAAGGCAAATTCATCATTAATGTAAATATTAAAACGATTTTGTTTTTTCTTTTGTACTTCAATTTTTGTTATTTGCATGATATCCCCCGCTTTCTATTTCCTATCTATTGTATCAAAATTTCATCATTTTCGATATGAATACCTATTATTTTCTCACAACAAAGGCAAAAAGCTCAAAATTAACTTTACGCTAATTTTGAGCTTTGCTTGAATCATTTATTCAATAACTGATAATTCGTATTCTAATTACTCTTCATCACGTTTTTTGCCTGGAGTCACTAATCCAAGAGATGCAAGAATTGCTGTTGCAGCTGCTCCAAAAATTGATACTTCATTTCCTGTACCTGTATTTGGTAATTCTTGTTGTTTAGTTGCTACTGTTGTTCCTGGTGCAACATTTGGATTTGCTTTTCCTGGTTCAGCAGTTTCAGCTGGTGAACTTGGTGTAGCTGGGTTAGTTGCTTCACCTAGTTCAGCTGGTTGTGCTGGTTTGTTTGGAGTTTCTTCTCCTGGCTTAGCTGGTTGAGTTGGGTTATTTGGAGTTTCTTCTCCTGGCTTAGCTGGTTGAGTTAGGTTATTTGGAGTTAAGTTTTTGTTTTCATCGGTTTTCTTAACTTTATCGATTTCTTTAACTTCTTTGTACACATATGTTACTTCTGTAGTTTTACCTGCTTCAACATCTCCAGTTTCATTACCTTTAGTTGATGCTGGTACTAATTCGTATACTTTTCCTTCTGCAGTTGTGATACGTGTTGGTTTCATGTCGTTATCAGAAGTATCGTATTTAGCTCCTGGTTTACCATCTTTTGTATCAACAGCGTCTGTTTGAAGTGTGTTTCCAGCTTCGTCTACATAGTGAACGACTACTTGTCCTGCTTTTTCATATACGTAAGTGATTTCTGTAGTTCCTTCTACAACAGCACCGTTTTCTGGTTTAGAATCTTCTTTCAATTCTTTAGCTGTTAAGTAGTAAACTTGTCCATCTTTTTCTAGTTTAGCTGGTTTGTTATCAGTTGTATCATATTTGTCACTTAGTGATCCATTTTCTACATCTTTAGTATCTGCAGCTAATGTGTTTCCTTCTGTATCAACGTAGTGAACTACTACATTACCAGTGATTTCTTTGTACACGTAAGTTACTTCTGTTGTTTCTCCAGCTTTAACTTTACCTGTTTCATCACCTTTAGTTGATTGAGGGATTAATTCGTATACTTTTCCTTCTGGAGTAGTGATACGGTTTGGTTTCATGTCGTTATCAGCAGTGTTGTAGTCAGCGTTTGGTTTGCCGTCTTTTGTATCAACAGCATCCACTTGAATCGTGTTACCTTTTTCATCAGTGTAGTGAACAACTACTTGTCCTGCTTTTTCGTAAACGTAAGTTACTTCAGTTTTACCTTCTACTACGTCTCCGTTTTCTGGTTTAGAATCTTCTTTAACAGCTTTTTCTGTTAAGTAGTAAATAGTTCCGTCTTTTTCGATTTTTTCTGGTTTGTTGTCAGTCGTGTCGTATTTAGCGTTTAGAGAAGCACCTTTAGTATCTTCTTTGTCTTCTGCAATTACGTTACCTTCCGTATCAACGTAGTGAACTACTACATCACCAGTTACTTCTTTATAAACGTATGTTACTTCTTTAGTTTCTCCAGCAACAACTTTACCAGTTTCATCACCTTTAGTTGCTGTTGGTACAAGTTCGTATACTTTTCCTTCTGCAGTTGTGATACGAGTTGGTTTCATTCCGTTATCAGTAGTGTCGTAGTCTGATGCTGGTTTTCCATCTACAGTGTCTTTAGCACCTGAAGTTACGTTGGCACCAGCCGCGTCTACACCTACTAATGGAGTTCCGTCTTCTGTTTGATAGTTAACTACTACTTGTCCTGCTTTTTCGTAAACGTAAGTTACTGTAGTTGTACCTTCAACAACATCTCCTGTAGCTGGTTTAGAATCATCTTTTATTTCTTTAGCTGTTAAGTAATATTTAACACCATCTTTAGTAATTTCAGCTTTTTTGTGGTCTGCTGTGTCATATTTAACATTTAGAGAAGCATCTGTTTCATCTTTTTCGTCTTCAGCAAGTGTGTTACCTTCAGTATCTTCGAACTTAACAACAACATTACCTTTAACTTCTTTATACACATATGTTACTTCTTTAGTTTGACCTGATTCTACAGTACCTGTTTCATCACCTTTAGTTAAAGCTGGTACTAGTTCGTATACTTTTCCTTCTGCAGTTGTGATACGTGTTGGTTTCA
>NZ_CAURVV010000070.1:0-4855 GCF_963528315.1 uncultured Granulicatella sp.
ATAAATGGTACTATTTAGATCAAGATGGAAAAATGGAAACAGGTTGGGTTCAAGTAGATGGTAAATGGTACTACTTGAATAAATCTGGAGCGTTATTAACAAATACAACTACACCAGATGGTTATAAAGTTAATCGTGACGGTGTTTGGGTTAAATAAAAATATATTTTATATAACTTCCCTGTAAGTAGTAAGGGACGCCAGCAGCTTCGCAAGCGAATCTCATGGATAAAAATCGAGCCTAGGTCTCGATTTTCCCCAGTACCAGTAGCCCTTAAAGTGGCTACTGGTACTCTTACTACTGCGGTAAGTCTATGTGTTGGGCATTCTTTTATGAGGGTGCGTTATAAAATATGACTTCCCTAAATGTATCGGAGGACGCCAGTAGTCTTACGAATACGAGTCTCATGGCTTAGCTGCTGCGGTGAATCTATGAGGTTGTCCTGTTTAATGGTATGAAAATAAATATTAATTCCCTCAAAGTAGCATTTGTTTAGCTACTTTTTTGGGGGGTTGCTTGTCTACATTTCATAGACACTTTATTAGAATTTTATGCAATTATGAGTAAATAAAGTGAAAAAGATTAAAAAATTTGCTTTTATTTTAATTTATGATAGAATGATTGCGACATAAAGAGATGAGAACTTTATGCGGAAGAAGAAATATTTGGAGGAATGAGATGAAGAAAAAGAATTGGTTATATGTAACAACAGCAGCAACAGTATTAGCTTTAGCAGCTTGTAATTCTAATAAAGAAACAACAGCTACTAAAACACCACTTGGAACACAAACAAAGTTTGCGACAGAAGCAGTCAATGATGCAGAAGCTATCAAAGGTGGAACATTAAAATATGCTTTAGTAGCATCTTCAGGCTTTAAAGGTGTTTTCATTGATGAATTAGCACAAGATTCATTAGACTCAACAATTAGTTCGCAAATTGATGCAAGTATTTTTGAATTTGATGAAAATAGACAGTTAACAAATACTGGTTTGGCAAGTATTGATTTTGATGTTGAAGGGAAATCAGTCACTGTTACATTAAATTCTAAAGATTATAAATGGTCAGACGGTCAACCTGTAACCATTGATGATTATATCTTCACTTATCAATCAATTGGTCATAAAGATTACACAGGTTCTCGTTATAATAGTAAATATGAAAATGTAGAAGGAATGAAAGAATTTCATGAAGGGAAAGCAGATTCAGTATCAGGATTAGAAAAAATCGATGACTATTCTGTAAAAATCCACTTTAAGGAAATGCGTCCTTCTATGAAATTAGCAGGTGGAGCATTAAGTGCGTATATTATGCCAAAACATATTTTTTCTACAATTCCAGTTGCAGAATGGGATAAGAGTGAATACGTACGTGGAACAAAATTCGTTGGTTTAGGGGCATTCAAGTTAGAATCCATTATTCCAGGTGAATCTGTAACATTAGTTCCTAATGAACATTACTACAAAGGTCGTGCAAAATTAGATAAAGTCGTAATGGAAATTGTATCTCCTGATAATATCGTTTCAGAAATGAAAGCTGGAAAATATGATATCGCTGAGATGCCAAATGCACAATATGAATCTTATAAAGATTTAACAAACGTAAACTTAGTAAGTACATTTAAATCATCATTTGAATACGTAGCTTTCCATTTAGGAAAATTTGATAAAGCAAGTGGTAAAAACATCACTGATCCTAACGCTAAAATGAGTGATCCAGTATTACGTCAAGCAATTGCTTATGCATTAGATATGGATACAGTAGGTGAAACACTTTACC
This sequence comes from uncultured Granulicatella sp., assembly GCF_963528315.1. GTDB lineage: Bacteria > Bacillota > Bacilli > Lactobacillales > Aerococcaceae > Granulicatella. The sequence goes on from NZ_CAURVV010000070.1 coordinate 1,778, forward strand.
ATGGCTTACAACGTGGAACAAATTCGATTATTATTCCATTCTTCAAAGATGTTTATAATGCTGAACAAGAAGGATTTAAATATAATCCAGAAAAAGCAAAACAAATGTTAGAAGAAGCTGGCTATAAAGATGTTGATGGCGATGGTATCCGTGAAAATAAAGATGGTTCTCCATTAAGTATTACATTTGCAGCACGTACTCGTGATGATGCAAATGAATCATTAATTCAACAATACTTATTATGGTGGAAAGAAATTGGATTAGACGTTCAATTATATACTGGTCGTACAATCGAATCGAACAACTTCTATGAAAAAGTTCAAACAGATGATCCAGAAATTGATATGTTTGCAGCTGGATGGGGAACAGGATTCGATCCAAATCCATCGAACTTATTCGGTGAAACTGCTAAATTTAACTTCGCTCGTTTTGTAAGCGAAAAAGGAAATAGCATTATGAATAACATTAGTTCAACAGAAGCGTTTGATGATGCTAAGAATGTTGAATTCTATAAAGAATGGCAACAATACGTTCATGATGAAGCATTTATCTTCCCAACATTAGTAGGGGACTTAGTAACTGCCGTTAATAAACGTGTGAAATATTATGATACAAGAATTGGAACAAGCAATTCAAAATCAGCATTGTATCAATTAGAAGTAGTATCAGATACTCAAGTTAAATAATAAAATTTTTATGAAGACTTTTCCCATGGATATTCCCGTGAGAAAAGTCTTTTTTAGTTAAAAATGAGATAAAATGAAAATAAATTAAAAAAAGATTAAAAAATGCTTGCAAAAAACAAATTATATGTTAATATAATAACATCTTAATTAAAAATTGAATTTTTAAAGAAGATTTTATTAAGGAGAGATGAATATGATGAAAAGAAAATGGCTTTGGTTACCAACTGCTGCAGTTGCTTTAACATTAGCAGCATGTGGTTCAAAAACGACAACAACTAAAACAACAACTGAGGGAGCAGACAAAACAAAATTTGTTTCTGAAGTAACTCATGATGGTGAACCAATTAAAGGTGGAACATTAAAATATGCGATTGTTTCAGCTTCACCTATTAATGGACTATTCATTGATGAATTAGCTTCTGATACAACAGATTCATCTGTAGCAGGTATGATTGACGAATCAATGTTTGAATATGATGATAATCGTAAATTAGTAAATACAGGTTTAGCATCTATCTCTTTTGATGTAGAAGGAAAAACAGCAACTGTTAAATTAAACTCTCAAGACTATAAATGGTCAGATGGAGAAAAATTTACAATCGATGACTATATTTTTACTTATGAAGGAATTGGTCATAAAGACTACACTGGTGTACGTTACGATGGAGATTTCAAAAATATTGAAGGGATGGATGAATACCACAAAGGTAAAGCTTCAAGCATCTCTGGTTTAGAAAAATTAGATGACTACACAGTGAAAATTCACTATAAAGAAATGACACCTTCAATGCAATTAGCAGGTGGTTCAGTAAGTAGTTATGTTATGCCAAAACATGTATTCTCTAAAATTCCTGTAGCTGAATGGGAACAAAGTGATGCAGTTCGTGGTAAATCTAACGTTGGTCTAGGGGCGTATACAATTGAAACAATGGTACCTGGTGAATCAGTAACATTTGTACCAAACACTAATTATTATAAAGGTCGTTCAAACCTTGATAAAGTTGTAATGGAAGTTGTATCTCCAGATAGCATTGTTTCAGAAATGAAAGCTGGTAAATATGATATTGCAAGTATGCCATCAGCTCAATATGATTCATTTAAAGATTTAACAAATGTAACTTTCGTAAGTTCATTACAATCACAATATGAATATATTGGATTTAAACTTGGTAAATGGGATAAAGAACAAGGTAAAAATATTGTAGATCCAAATGCTAAAATGAGTGATGTAGCTTTACGTCAAGCGATTGCTTATGCGATTGATCCAGATACAGCTGGTAAAAACTTATATAATGGATTACAACATGGAACAAACTCAATTATCATTCCATTCTTCCAAGATATTTATAACAAAGATCAAGAAGGATTTGATTATAACCCAGAAAAAGCTAAGAAATTATTAGATGATGCTGGTTATAAAGATGTAGATGGTGATGGATTACGTGAAAATAAAGATGGTTCTAAACTAAAAATCAACTTTGCTGCTCGTACTCGTGACGATGCGAATGAATCATTAATTCAACAATATCTATTATGGTGGAAAGAAGTTGGATTAGATGTTCAGTTATATACTGGACGTACATTAGAAGTAAACAACTTCTATGATAAAGTTGAAGCAGATGACCCTGAAATTGATATGTTTGCTGCTGGATGGGCAACAGGTTATGATCCAAACCCATCAGGATTATTCGGTGAAGATGCTAAATTCAATATGCAACGTTACACAAGTGCTGAAGGAAATGCTCTAATTGAGAAAATTTCTTCAAATGAAGCATTTGATGATGCTAAAAATATTCAATTCTATAAAGAATGGCAAAAATATGTACACGATCAAGCGTTTATTTTCCCAACACTTACTGGTGAAAGTGTAACTGCTGTTAACAAACGTGTGAAATACTACGATAAAAAAATCGGTTCAAACCACGATGAATCTTCTATGATTAAATTGCAATTAACTGCAAATGAACCTGTAAAATAAGCCCACGTTTTTTCTCGACTCAATGAAAAGATTGAGTCGAGTTTTTTTGTTAGGGGCGAGCAATGATACTGTTTGCTGTAGTTAAGGACGCCTGCAGCTTCGCAAAGTGAATCTCATGGCTAAACTTTGAGCCTTGGTCTCAAAGTTTCCTGCAATCAAAGCCAATTTTGGCTTTGGTTGCTAGAGCTACAGCGGATAGCATCATTGCTCTTTTGTGTTGTCAGCATTGGAGTGCGTAGAATTTTTCATAAAGTAGCTAAGGACGCCAGCAAACCTGCGGTTTCATGACTAAAATTTGAGCCAAAGGTCTCAAATTTTCCTTTTGATAAAAGCCAACGGTTGGCTTTTATCAATCTTGCGTATGACGGGCATGTCGTACATCTGAGGTGAAAGTCCTCCAAGGGCACCTGCTAC
>NZ_CAURVV010000071.1:0-4599 GCF_963528315.1 uncultured Granulicatella sp.
TTTCTAGTGCTTTTAATGCGTATCGATATGTTAAAGATAAACAGAAAAAAGAAGAGAAATAATGGAGGTGAGAGAATGAAAGATTTAGTTTATGCAATAATCATGTTTATAATAGCATGTGCTTTTGTTATATTAACGGTTGTACATAATAAATTATTTGCTATTTTAGTTATTTTCTACTTATATCGTACTGGCGTTTATGCTTATAGATATTATCAATATCGTAAATATAGCAAGCGTTTATAATACTGCAATTATTTTTGAGAGATAAGCCGGATCAATGGTTTATCTCTTTTTTGTTGCTTGACAGTGTGAGGGAATTGTATCAGAATAAAGTCATTAACGATTATGAAGGAGGCTACCAATAATGGAAAAAGATTGGTGGAAAGGCAAAGTAGCGTATCAAATTTATCCAAAAAGTTTTAATGATAGTAATGGAGATGGAATTGGTGATTTAAAAGGAATTATCGAAAAACTCGATTACTTACAAAGTTTGGGAATTGATATTTTATGGTTGTCTCCTGTATATAAGAGTCCTTTTGTAGATCAAGGATATGATATAGCAGATTATTATGCGATTGATCCGCAATTTGGAACGATGGAAGATATGGAAGAACTAATTGCTGAAGCAAAAAAACGTGATATTTCAATTATTATGGATTTGGTTGTTAACCACTGTTCTGATCAACATGAATGGTTTCAAAAAGCATTAGCAGATCCAGATGGGCCTTATGCAGATTATTTCTATTTTATTGAAAGTGAAAAAGAACCAAATAACTGGGAAACTTATTTTGGAGGCAGTGTGTGGGATAAAGTTCCTGGAACAAATAAATATTATTTACACTCATTCCATAAAGGACAACCTGATTTAAATTGGCAAAATCCTGTCGTACGAGAAGAAATTTATACGATGATTAATTGGTGGTTAGAAAAAGGAATTGGAGGATTCCGTATTGATGCCATTATTAATATTAAAAAGGATTTAGAGTGGCGTTCATTACCATCTGAACAAGAAAATGGACTAGTTCCTGTTCGTTATTCATTAGCAAATGCGCAACCAATTGAGCCATTTTTACAAGAAATGAAAGAAAAAACATTTGCACGTTATAATGCTTTTACAGTAGGGGAAGTATTTAATGAAACGGATGAAGAATTACATTTCTTTATTGGCGAAGAGGGAGTATTCTCGTCTATTTTCGATTTTAAACAAACGATTTTAGGGCAAAAGGGAAATGGCTGGTATAGTCATGAATTACCAACAGCTGAAGAATTAAAAGATAGTATTTTTAGAGCGCATCGTCGTGCGGATTCAATTGGAGTGTTATCAACGATTATTGAAAACCATGATGAACCACGTGGTGTTTCTCATTACATTCCTGAAGGAGAAGTTACAGAAATTAGTAAAAAAGCTCTTGCAACGGTACAAATGCTTCGTAAAGGAATTCCATTTATTTATCAAGGACAAGAGATTGGAATGGAAAATCAAATTTTTGAATCAATTGATGAGTTTGATGATATTAATACATTAAATGAATATCATGTTGCAAAAGAAGCAGGACTAACGGATGAAGAAGCGTTGAAGGCTATTTCAAAATATAGTCGTGATAATGCTCGTACTCCAATGCAATGGAATGGAGAAGAGAAGTTAGGATTTACAACTGGAAAAGCTTGGCTTGTTTCAAAACAACCACAAAGAGACATTAATGTTGAGGCACAGGAAGAGAACCCACAATCTATCTTGAATTATTATAGAGAACTAACTGCTTTATATCGTAATGAAGTTTATGGCTCAACGATTCGAGAAGGAGCATTGATTCCTGTTTTAGAAGAAGTGGAAAATATAATTGCTTTTGAGCGTCGTGGAGAAAAACGTGTGCTTGTATTAGTCAATTATCAAGCAGAAGCTCAAACCGTTACTTTGCCAACGCCTGTAAGAAAAGTATTGCTAGCCAATATTCCAGCACAAATGAATGGACAAGGAGATCAACTCTCTCTTGCTGGCTATCAAGCGCTTGTCTGTGAATTAGAAGGTTAAATAGAGTGAAGAAAACGTTCTTTTTGAAAGGACGTTTTTTTGTAAATCATAGATCCTTAAGAATGATTAAATAAGAAAAAATCTATATGAAAACGGAAACAACCGGTGTATAATGAGCATAATAAAAAATAAAGAAACTTATTGACAAAAAAGATTACTAGGTATATAGTTAGCTAAAAGAGTAACTAACCTATTCTTTTTAAAAAAGTTTTGAGGAGGAATGTATCATGGATACACAAAAAGTTGAACAATATGCAGGAGTTATAAGAAAAGTTTCTAAGGGGTTAAAAATTTGGAATATTATTGGGATTGTTGGAAATGCTTTTGCGGTATTGGGATTTATATTATTATTATTGCCAAATACTCAAGCAGAATTAGCAAAATTAAATAATCCAGCTTTTAATACGGAAACGATTGGTTTGAATGGAGCGATTGTTGTAATCTTTTTATTACTATGTATTTTTTCAACAATTTTATATCATAAAATTGGAAAAAGTGCGAAACAACAACAATTACCAGATAAGAACTTATTAAACTTTGCGATTGGAATTCATGCATTTTCAATTGTGTTACAAATTGTAGGTCAATTCATTAGCAAGGCAGGATTTGATATTACTGCTTATATTGTTCCAGCCATTATTGCCGGATTACTAGCATGGGTATATGTGACATACCAAAAATGGGAACAAGAAGTAGCGAAAAAATAAAAATGATGTGATGTTTAGAAGTTTGAAAACAACTGTTAGGAGGAATGTATCATGGATACACAAAAAGTTGAAAAATATGCAGGTGTAGTTAGTAAAATTGCTACCGGCTTAAAAGTTTGGAATATTATTGGAATTTTTGCGAACCTCTTTGTATTAATCGGAGTAGCGTCTACATTTGTTCCAAGTGTGCAAGAAGAATTAGCAAAACAGGGTGTAGAACATAGTTCTGAAACGGCAGGAGTTGGAGTAGCAGTTTTCCTATTATTCTTCTTATTATGTATTTTTGCAACAATTTTATATCACAAAATTGGAAAGAGTGCTAAAACTCAAGCATTACCAGATAAGAATTTATTCTTTTATGTGATTGGAATTCATGTCTTTTCGATTTTAATGCAAATTGCTAATAATATTTTTAATCATCAAAAATTCAGCGTAACTACTTTTATTATCCCAGCGATTATTGCTGGATTACTAGCATGGTTATATGTGACTTATCAAAAATGGGCACAAGAAGTAGCGAAACGTTAAGGAGAGTTATGAATGAGTAAAACATTAAAATGGAGCATGATTAGCGTAATGGTATTAGGAGCTGTTATTGTAATCGTATTAGGATTTTTAAAATTACGCTCTCCTGAAAAGAAAGAAGAACACCATTATACAATTATGGAGTTAACAGAACAGGAACCTTTAGTATTAGATGGAAATATTGAAACGGCTAAAGAGCAAAGCTATCATGTGGACCCTCAAAAAGGGCAAGTCACTCAAGTAAAAGTAACAGATGGTCAAGAAGTAGAAGCAGGCGATGTGTTATTTGAATATGATAATGAAACCATTAGTGACGAAGTTGCCGATTTAAACCGTCAAGTAAGTCGACTAATATCTGAACGTGATCATCTATATCAAGAATTAGAAACACAAAAGAATCGTAAAGCTCAAGCAAAACAAGAGTTAGAAAAAGAAGTCCCTGCTCAAAATCAACAAGGTGCTACGAATCAAACAGCTCATGTAGGTGCTATGGATACGACTGCTTTTGATCAAGCAATCGAGGGAACTCAAAAAGCCATTCGTGATATGAACAATAATATTGAAGATGTAAACACAAAAATCGAACGTCTTTCTAAAAAAACAAGCTCAAGTGTAACAGCAGATATTGCAGGAACGATTAGTATTAATCCAGAAGGGAAAACAAATGTGCAATTAGCCTTCATTAAAATTACAAGTAAAGACAGCGAAGCGAAAACAACTGTTTCTGAATATGATTATGAATCAGTTGAAAAGGGATCTTCTGTAACAATCTATGTGAAAGCTCAAGATAGAGAGATTAAAGGAACGATTTCATTTGTTTCTACTGATCCGTCAGGAAGTGGTGCTAATCCAGTACCAGCTTTGCCAACTTCTCCAGGTGCAGCTTCTAGTGGTGGTGGTCATAGTGTTGCTCGTTATGATGTAATTGTAAAACCAGAAATTTCTCTTCCAAATGGATTTACTGTTCAAGTAAAAATCCCTCAAAAAGGATTAGTATTAACAGAACAAGCGATTCAAAAAGATGGAGAACAAGAATATGTTTATTTATATGATAATGGGGTAGCTAAACGCAAAAATATTAAACGTGTGAAAAAAGGATTCCAATGGATTGTTCAAGAAGGATTAAGTATTGGAGATAAAGTGATTGCAAATCCAGATTCAGACATTACAGATGGAGCAGCGGTGTCTTCTACACAATTGGAAGAGTCGGTGAAGTCCCATGATTAAATTAGAACATATTCATAAATATTATAAAGTTGGAGATGAACAGTTACATGTATTAAATGATGTAACGGTTCGTATTACTCAAGGAGAATTTGTTGGAATAATGGG
>NZ_CAURVV010000072.1:0-4424 GCF_963528315.1 uncultured Granulicatella sp.
TAATTTGGGCTTATAGCCCTGGTTCAAACCACCCGTTAGACGGGTGGTCATGATTGTAGAAATTTTAGTTAACAAATTGAAGATAAAGTTTTTGGAAAATGATAAACTCCCTAATATAGAAGACAAAAAGTCAATAAAGAAAATTAGTATATAAACCTTAATCTTTATCTTTGAATCCGCTTTATGCTTGTTATTTTGTGGTATAATGAAGAGAACTGGTTATATTAAAAATCATAAATTGAATATAAAAGACAAATAAATTTTTATATTTATAAACCATGATAAACTTATGTTTAAGATTATGTAATAAAAAAGAATATTTATAAGGATAATTTGTATTTATGTAATACAAGCTAATGATAGGATAGTTAAAATATGGAAGAAAATTATAATTTATCTATAACTCAAATAAAGAATTCTATTAAAGAAAATTCCTTAGTTTTGTTTGTTGGTGCAGGAATATCAGCTAATTCTAATCTACCAACTTGGGGAGAATTGATTCAATCATTAAAAAAAGAATTGAACATACCAGGAGAAAGAACAGATAGTCCACTGAGAATTGCTCAGTATTATTATGATACTTTTGGGAAAAATCAGTACACAAAGAAGATAGAAGAAATTTTCTTTAAGAAGGGATTGAGTAAACCAAATGAGTTACATAAATTAATAGAAAAAATTGCACCAAAACATATTATTACGACAAACTATGATTCACTTCTGGAGAGTCAATTTGAAAGTGGCTTGTTAAAGTACAATGTAGTCGCTGAGGATAAAGACATCCCTTATACGAGTTCGGAAAGATACTTGATTAAAATGCATGGTGACTTCAGTAAGAAAAATATTGTTTTGAAAGAAGATGATTATTTAGACTATCATTTGAACTTCCCAATGATTTCTACTTTAATCCAGTCATTGATAATGAATCATACTCTATTGTTTGTGGGGTATTCTCTAAGTGATTCGACTTTTAATTCAATTTTTAGAATGATTCAAAATACATTTAAATTGGATGCTAAAAATGCTTATTTTTATACTCCCGAGGAACCGTCTATGATCATTCGAGAGTATTATAAGAAGCAAGGAATTTTCATTATCTCTAATGAAGAGAATCTAGGTCAGGAGACATCAGAAAAACAGAACAAATTGTATTGCAGGACAAAAGATTTTTTAGAGGTTCTATCAGAAAACCGAAGTCAAGATGTAAATAATGCTGATGATTTATGGAATCAACTGGCTTTTTTAGATAGACTTAGTTTTATTGATGCGAAAGATTTTTCTAGATATTCTGATTTGAAACAAAGGGATTTAAACTGGGATGATGAATATTGCTGGTTTGGAAATGATCAATTAAGATTTGAAATTGATGGTCATGAAGAATTACGAATTATGGTATCTAAAAAATCTTTATTAAATCGCTTTCTAGATATGGAGATTGGTGAGCCTAGGGATTTAAAGGGGAATCGATTCTTAAGTAAGGCTTTTAAGTTGTATGAAGAAAAACAATATTCTTTAGCAAAAGCAAAATTTAGAGAACTAGCTAATATAGCATTTCGTCAGAAAGACTATTTTAATTTTTTAGTTTGTGAATTTAATTTTCAGCAAATTCAAATAATTGATAGATACGAAAAAACACCTAGTTATGCAGAGCCACTTTATGATGGAGAATTAAGCGAATTAACAGAACAAATTATTAACTCGGTTACAGGAGATGAGAAAAAGATTATAGAATTTTTTAGAGATTCAATCCTTAACTTCAATTTTTTATATAGAAAATTAGAAACTATTAATGAATTATTTGATGAAATTCGTGAAGAGCATGAAAGCTATAGAAGAGGAGGATGGTCTGCTAATAATCATCTATTTAATGCGGAGTTTACAGTAAAAAATCTTTATAACTTTTTAAAATTAAATTGTTTATGTGTTGAACATTATAAGATTTATAAATCAATCATTAATAGATATTTAGAAATATTATTACTCAGTTATGATAATTCATATGTAAATCCTGACTCAAGTATTTTCGATAGAACATCTTCTTGGCTTAAAAATCTTGATTTGGATGATGTTCAATTAATTCTTCCGAATATAGATTTTAAGGTTGTAAATTTATATTTTAGAAACTATTCATTTGGTAAAATAAAAGTTACTGAGAAAGCGAAAGACTACTTGTTGAATCGAATTACTTATCTTCAAGAAAGACTTGAAATTACTGAAGATGAAAATCTTCGAGAGCTTAAAAATATGCTAATTTTTCTTCCTCTTGTTGATGATATTGACATAGAAAAAGTAATAGAAATTTTAAATAATCAAACACTGTATTATAATTGGAGCGAGGAATTTAGGAGAATTATTAAAATTGTCCTCGATAATATGGATGTTATTGATAAAGATTCATTGAAATCTAAGATAATTGGGATTGTAAATAAACATTTAAATGAAATTTTTGAGAAAAATTTTTCTTTATATAATTCAGTGTATCCACTCTATTCACAGTTACTAGAATACTGCTCAACTGATCAGGAAACTGCAATAATAGTACTCGAAAAATTTAATACAGATATTTTAAGAATAAAATATAAAAATGATGATATAAAAAATATCATAGAATATTCTGACTTGATATGTCACTTATTTAAGTATTTTGAAAAGGATATTAAAGATGACATTCTAGATACTCTAAAAGTTTATGAAGAATCAGAAAATATTATTTACCATAAAGTAATTGATTTGATGAGTTATAATGTCTATGATTTTCCTCAGATACAAAATAAAATCTACCATTATTTGATTAAAAGAATTAATGATAAAAGAGTTGAGGGGGTTAAAACTTTCCCAGACCCAAGAGAAAAGTCTGTATCAGATTTATACAACTTAAGTAGAAAAGGATATTTTTCTGATTTTGAGATTTTAAAAGATATTGAAGAAGATATTCGAGGACTTTATCCTGAAGTAGATTGGACCTGGTTCCATGATAGAAGTGATGATGTTATCCATCGTCTACTAGAACATAGAACTCCCAATAATATTAAAACTTATTTTTCAAAAAATGAAGAAGATAATAAATTGATTAATGAGTATATTTTAAAAGCTTTCGATGAGGATAAATTAATACTTAAGAAATAAATTGATACAACTAAATAAAAAAAGTTAATTTATGACAAATTTGATCTTGAAGATAAGCTGTAATTTCCTAAAGTGAATTTTCAAAGACTTGAAAGCAAAATGTTTGAATCTAGTGGAACACTATTTGGCACAACAATAGAAAATCCATAGCTGTAGAAATTCGGTGGAACTTTTTGATAGCGACACTGACTTATCTCCTTAAAAAACCAAAGAAGTGTAATCCTAAAATTCACTTCAATTTCCCCAAAACATATTCTATTTTAGGTTTGTGAAAATCACTTTTTTATGGTAGAATGTAAAAGAATGTATGTCATTCGGAATAACAATAAAATGAGGTAAAAACATGGAAATCATGTCACTTGCGATTGCTGTTTTTGCCGTCATCATTGGTTTAGTCATTGGATATGTCAGCATCTCAGCTAAGATGAAATCATCTCAGGAAGCTGCAGAGTTGATGCTTTTAAATGCTGAACAAGAAGCAACTAATTTACGTGGACAAGCTGAGCGTGAAGCGGATTTACTTGTTAATGAAGCTAAACGTGAAAGCAAGTCTCTTAAAAAAGAAGCACTATTGGAGGCCAAAGAAGAAGCCAGAAAATACCGTGAAGAAGTGGACGCTGAATTCAAATCAGAACGTCAAGAACTCAAACAAATCGAAAGTCGTTTGACAGAGAGAGCTACTAGCCTTGACCGTAAGGACGACAATTTGACGAGTAAAGAACAAACACTTGAACAAAAAGAACAAAGTATTTCTGATAGAGCGAAAAACCTTGATGCGCGTGAAGAGCAATTAGAGGAAGTCGAAAGACAAAAAGAAGCAGAACTAGAGCGTATTGGTGCTCTGTCTCAGGCAGAAGCACGAGATATTATCTTGGCACAGACAGAGGAAAACTTGACCAAGGAGATTGCTAGCCGTATTCGCGAAGCTGAGCAAGAGGTCAAGGAACGTTCTGATAAAATGGCCAAGGACATTCTGGTTCAAGCTATGCAACGTATCGCTGGTGAATATGTAGCGGAGTCAACAAACTCAACGGTTCATCTGCCAGACGATACTATGAAGGGACGCATTATTGGTCGTGAAGGACGTAACATTCGTACCTTCGAAAGTTTGACAGGGGTTGATGTGATTATTGACGATACACCAGAAGTGGTGACCTTGTCAGGTTTTGACCCGATTCGCCGTGAGATTGCCCGTATGACTATGGAAATGTTGCTCAAAGATGGTCGTATTCATCCAGCTCGTATTGAAGAGTTGGTTGAGAAAAACCGTCAAGAGATTGACAATAAGATCCGTGAATACG
>NZ_CAURVV010000073.1:0-4174 GCF_963528315.1 uncultured Granulicatella sp.
AGACGGAAAAGATGGTAAATCACCAAAAGTTTCTGTTGAAGATAATGGAGATGGATCTCATACAATCACAATTATCAATTCTGATGGTACTGTGACAAAAACAGTTGTTAAAGACGGTAAAGATGGACGTGATGGACGTGACGGTAAAGATGGTAAATGTGGTTGCAAAGACAAACCAGTAACACCATCAAATGACAAACCAGTTCCTCCAACAAATAATGTTCCAGAAGGACCTAAATTCGCAATGCCAGAACCACCAGTTCATGAATTACCAGAATACACAGGCGGGGTAACACCACTTGATCCTCCGGTTTATGAAAATCCAGAATTTAATGGTGGAGTACCAGGAATGCCAGAAGTACACGAAGTACCAGAATTCAATGGTGGAGTACCAGGAATGCCTGAAGTAAATGAATGTAATAATGCTGATGTACCAGGAATGCCAACACCTCCAGTACATGAAGTACCAGAGATGAACATTCCAACTCCAAGCGATAACGGTAATGTTCCTCCAGTTAATGAAGTACCTAGAGAAGGTAAAGTACCACCAACAAATGGTACAACACCTCCTCCAGCAGAAGTTTCTCGTGAAAAAGAAGTTCCAACAGAAAATACTACACCTGTAGTTCCTGAAAGAACTCCTGTACCAGAAACAGGTACTACAACTCCAAATAGTTACTTACCAGAAACTGGAACTCAATCAGATTATATCTATATCGTGTTAGCTAGCGGAATCTTAATGTCACTATATGTGGGAAAAAGACAAGAAGACTAAAATAAATTGAGAATAATCACTTTGGTATAACAAAGAAGGAGAAAAGGAATTAAGTCTGAAATATGACTTAATTCCTTTTTTTATTTTCATTTCATATACATTTCATAAACGCTCTTTATAATAAGTTACAGATAAGAAATGAGAGAGAGGAGTTATTCCTTTGATAAAAAATGCAGCACTTTATATTTTTAGAAAAAGAAAGAAAAGTCTGATACTAATCACTATCTTTAGTGTCATTTTAGCTTGTATATTTGCTTGTATGAGGTTATTATCTACGACTTCCACAGTGCAACAACAATTAAAACAAACGACAACTTCTTCGTTTGAATTTAGAAAAAAAGATGGAACAAGTTTTTCTTTCAAACAAGTGGAAGAAATAAAAAAAGTTGCAGATAATGAGTCTTTAGAAAAACATTATCAAACCATTGCAAAATTAGAAAATCATACAGTAGTGACGGGTGAAGAAAAAATTCAACGAGATGATGTTGATGAAGAAATGAAAAATGTTGTTTCACTTAATTCGAGTAGTCAAGTGAATCGAGAAAAACTATTTTCAAGTGGAGTTTTCTCATTAATAAAGGGAAAAATAATAGAAGCAACGGATGTTCATAAAATCATGATTCATGAAGAATTAGCTTCTAAAAATCAATTGAATCTTGGAGATACGATCACTCTTGATGTAATCCAACAAGAAACTGGTGAAAAGAAAAAAGTGAACTATGAAATTGTTGGAATTTTTTCTGGGAAAAAGCAAGAAACTTATACAGGATTAACTTCTGATTATAGTGAAAATACAGTGTTTACGGATTATGAATCGATTCGTCAAGCCTTTTCTAGTGGTTCAGAAGAAGTTGTGACAGGATTAAATATTTTTGCTTCTTCAAGTGAAGAATTACAAAAAATGAAACAAGCTATAGAAGCTTTACCATTCAATTGGGAAGAGTTTGTAATCGAGGATCAAAAGCAAGATTTCGATGATATATTAGAAAGTATTACAGGTCTTCAAAGTATGGTTCAGTGGATGACAGTAGGGATATTAATTGCTGGAGCAGTTGTTTTATCTCTAATGCTAATGTTAAGTGTCAGAGAAAGAATTTATGAAATTGGTATTTTATTATCAATTGGAATTCATAAAGCTTGGATTATTGGAAAATTCTTTGTTGAATTATTCTTATTGACGATTCCAGCTATTTTTGTTTCGTTTGCATTAGTGCCTATGATGGTTCATCAATTAATGAATGGATTTATATCGATGGATTCGGAACAATCTCCTTTAGGAAACTTTATTTCAAAAGGAGCACAACAGGCAGTAATGACCGTGTTTAGTCAAAGTTATGCATTATTAGCAATAGTGATTGTATTCTCACTTGCTGTAACATTAGGAATCTTTTTAATGAAAAAACCAAAAGAAATATTATCAAAAATGAGTTAGGAGAATGAAAATGAGTGTATTATCAATGAATAAAGTAAGTTATCAATATAAGGAAGCACGTCAATCTGTGTTATCACAAATTGATCAAGAATTTGAAGCCGGTAAATTTTACGCGATTATTGGGAAATCGGGTTCTGGGAAATCGACATTATTATCTTTATTAGCAGCATTAGATAATCCAACAAGCGGGAAGATTTTATTTGAAGGAGAAGATATTCAAGAAAAAGGAGATAGTTATCATCGTAAACATCATATTTCCTTAGTATTCCAAAATTATAATTTAATTGATTATTTAACTCCTTTAGAAAATATTCGTTTAGTGAACCCTCAAGCTACAAAGGAAATTTTATTACAATTAGGTTTAGAAGAAAGTCATGTGAATCGTAATGTTTTAAAATTATCAGGTGGACAACAACAAAGGGTTGCTATTGCTCGTTCATTAGTTTCAGAGGCTCCAATTATTTTAGCGGATGAACCAACGGGAAATTTAGATGAACAAACTGCAGGAGAAATTATTGATGTACTGAAAGCATTAGCAAAAGAAAGACAGAAATGTGTCATTGTTGTAACACATAGTAAAGAAGTAGCAAATGCTGCAGATACGATATTAGAATTGCGTGAAACAAAACTTCACGAAGTGAAATAAATTAAGGGAGAAAGATTATGATAAAAAATGCATTTGCTTATATTTCAAGAAAAATCTTCAAATCATTTGTATTATTTGCTGTTGTATTATCTATGGCGACATTAAGTATGATTGGATTATCGATGAAAGATGCAACGAATCAAGCTTCAAAAGAAGTGTTTAAAAATATTACAAATAGTTTTTCAATGGAAATTAATCGTCGTGTGAATCAAGGAACCCCTCGTGGTGGAGGAAACATTAAAGGAGAAGATATTAAAAAAATCTCTGAATCTCCAGATATCGAAGGTACTGTTAAACGAATTAATAGTGTTGCTGATTTAGCAGACTACGATATTATTGAAACAAAAGAAACTCAAGGAGTATTAACACCTGATCGTATTAAGAAATTTAAACGTGCAGTGATGCTAACAGGGGTTAATGATTCTGCAAAAGAAAATAAATTTGTTTCTGGTGCCTATCAATTAGTGGAAGGAAGCCCATTAGTTGAATCGGATAAACATAAAATTTTAATGCATAAAGATTTAGCCGAAAAAAATCACTTAAAAGTAGGCGATAAAATTACATTAAAATCAAATGTCTATGATGCTGACAATGAAAAAGGTGCTAATGAAACGGTAGAAGTGGAAATTAAAGGACTGTTTGATGGTCATAATAAAAATCGAGTTACTGCAGCACAAGAACTATATGAAAATACATTAGTAACGGATATTCATACAGCTGCTAAAGTATATGGAAATACAGAAGATACAGCAGTGTATCAAGATGCGACATTTTTTGTAAAAGGAAATAAAAATCTTGATACAGTCATTAAAGATTTAGGGAAATTAGCGATTAATTGGAAATCTTATAATTTAGTAAAAAGTTCTTCTAACTTCCCAGCCCTACAACAATCAATTTCTGGGATGTATTCAATCGCAAATAAATTATTTATTGGATCTATTGCATTTGCAGGAATTACAGTAGCATTATTACTATTCTTATGGATGAATGCTCGTCAAAGAGAAATTGGTGTTCTATTATCGATTGGCTTATCGAAAATGGAAATATTTGGACAATTTGTATGGGAGTTATTGTTCATTAGTTTACCAGCCTTTATCGGTGCAACAGGAGTTGCTATTTTAACAGGAAAGACAGTTGGAAACCAATTACTTTCAAGTGTTACTTCAAGTATTGCAAAACAAATGGGCAAACAAGCAGCCTCAACGGGTTTAGGTGGCGGAGCTGAAGTAGATGGCTTTAATAAGACATTAACTTCTTTAGAAATGGTGATTCAACCAACAAATGTACTATATGTAGTTGGATTTATGATTGTGGTATTAGG
>NZ_CAURVV010000074.1:0-4132 GCF_963528315.1 uncultured Granulicatella sp.
ATTATAGCATAGGTAGTATCTTTTTGTCTTTTTTTGGTACTTTGTTTCAAATAAATTTCGAGACCTTAGGCTCGAAAATTAGCAATGAGACAGCAAAGCTGGCTGCTTGCGTCCTTTGCTACAGTAAGGCAAGTCCAATTTCGCTAAATATAAGGAAAGAAGACACCAAATAGCATCCTATCAGGCGTCTTCTCACATCATTATTCTTCTTCTTCATCTAAGAAAGTATTTAAAACTTCCTCAATCATATCCCATTCTTCATCAGTTTCGATAGGAAGTAAGTCTCCTTCAGTACCATCTTCAGCTTCAACATAAGAAAATGCTTGAAGTTCAACTTCTTCTCCCTCTGGAATTCCTGCTGGGTATACTAAAACATATGATTTACCAAAATCTTCTGAATCGAAAGTAAATAAAACCTCGTGTAAGACTTCATTTCCTTCTTCATCAATAATTGTAATATGTTCATGTCCATCATGTTCATGTGTATGTTCTGTCATTACGTTTCCTCTTTTCTATTTAATATTTAAATCTAAATAATTTTGTAAAATGATGACGGCTGCTAACTTATCAATCACTTCTTTTCTCTTTTTACGAGAAACATTCGCTTCCTCAACAAGCATTCTTTCTGCTTGCATTGTTGTTAACCGTTCATCGTGAAAAACGATTGGAATTTCTAAACGTTTTTCTAAACTTCTACCATATTTTTGTGAAGCTTCTGCTCTTGGTCCAGCTGTATTATTCATGTTTTTCGGCATCCCGATAACAATCTTCTCAACTTCGTATTCTTTAACCAATTCCACCACACGGTTAAAGCCAAATTCACTTGCAGCTTCATTAATCGCAATCGTTTCAACACCTTGAGCAGTCCAACCTAATGGGTCACTAATCGCAACTCCAACCGTTTTACTGCCGACATCTAATCCCATTACTCTCATTAACAATCTCTACCTGTCGAACGAATATAATGGCGGATTAATTCTTCGATAATTTCATCACGCTCGTGACGTCTTACTAGATTTCTAGCATCACGATGTCGAGGAATATAAGCTGGATCGCCAGATAATAAGTACCCAACAATTTGATTGACTGCACTATAACCTTTTTCGTTTAATGCATCATAAACAATTGTTAGTGTCTCTTGTACTGTTTTTTCATCTTTATCATGAAAGTTAAATAGAACTGTTTCATCCATTGAACTCATATTAACACCTCATTTCTTTGTATCTTCATTCTACTAAATTTTAGTAAAAACTACAATAAATACGATAGAGATTAAACTTTCCTTAAAAAAATGAAGTAGAATGGATCACATTCTACTCCATTTCAATTGAATCATTATGCTTGAGCTAAGAATTCTTCTACCGCTTTTAACGCAGCTGGAATACCGGCTGGATTTTTACCACCTGCTTGAGCCATATCTGGACGGCCACCACCGCCACCTTGGATATGTGAAGCAATTGCTTTGATAATATCTCCTGCTTTAATTCCTTTTTCATTTGCATCTTTAGAAACTGCAGCTAATAAATTCGCTTTTTCTCCTTCATTAGTTGCTACGACGAATACATCACTTGCTGCTTTTTGTCTCCAAGTATCTGCTAATTGACGTAATTCATTCATATCTTTATTTGGTAAGTGAACTGTAATGAATGAGTAGTTTCCTGCTGTAGAAACAGATTCAAATAAGTCTGCAACTTCAGATTTCATTAATTTAGCTTTTAGAGCTGAAATTTCATGTTGAGCTTCTTTTAATTCTTGTTGTAAGTGAGAAACTCGTTCTGGAGTGCTATCTAATTGAACAGCTTTAACATCACTTGCAATTTGTTTTAATAACAATTCATGTTTTGCTAATAATTCAAATGCTTCTTGACTTGTAACAGCTTCAATACGGCGAACTCCTGCACCAATACCAGATTCAGAAATAATCTTGAATAGACCGATTTCTTGAGTATTTGAAACGTGAACTCCACCACATAATTCGATAGACCAGTTTGCAATGTTTACCATACGAACTTTATTACCATATTTTTCACCGAATAAAGCCATTGCGCCTAATTTTTTCGCTTCTTCTAATGTAGTTTCAACCGTCACCACATCTAAAGCTGCCCAAATTTTTTCATTTACAATACGTTCCATTTCAGCTAATTCTTCAGCTGTTACTTGTCCAAAGTGGCTAAAGTCAAAACGTAAATATCCTGGAGCTACTAATGAACCTGCTTGGTTAGCATGTGTTCCTAACACTTCTTTTAATGCTTGGTGTAATAAGTGAGTTGCAGTGTGGTTTTTAATTAATTTAGCACGTTCTTGTTGATCAACTTCTAATACATAAGTTGAGTTTAATTGCATTGGAGCAACGACATCAATTGTATGTAATGGTTGACCATTTGGAGCTTTCTTCACTTGAACAACAGTTGCAACTACTTGACCTGATTCATCTTTAATCACACCATGGTCAGATAATTGTCCACCCATTTCAGCATAGAATGGAGTTTGATTGAAGACTACTTGTACTCTTGTATCTTCTAAAGCAGATTCTACTAATTCATCTTCATATACAATCGCACTTAATAAACCTTTTTCAGTTGTACGGTCATATCCCACAAATGTACTTTCCACTGTAATATCACGTAAAACAGCTGATTGAACATTCATAGAAGTTTCTGTATTACGAGCTGCACGAGCACGTTCTTTTTGTGCTTTCATTTCAGCTTGGAATCCTTCTTCATCCACTTCATAACCATTATCACTTGCATATTCTAATGTTAATTCATAAGGGAATCCATAAGTATCGTATAGTTTAAAGGCATTTTCACCTGATAATACAGTTTGATTTTGTGCTTTCATTTCAGCAAATACTGTTTCTAAAATTGCAAGTCCATCATGAATTGTTTCTTGGAAACGATTTTCTTCATTTGCAATAACTTTTTGAATAAATTCAAGATTTTCAGTTACTTCTGGATAGTAGCTATGCATAATGCTTGCAACAGTTGGCACTAATTTTGTTAAGAATGAACCTTGAATTCCTAAACGTTGACCATGCATTACTGAACGACGGATTAAACGACGGATAATATATCCACGTCCTTCATTTGAAGGTAACGCACCGTCACCAATCGCAAAGCTAACTGCACGAATATGGTCAGCAATAACTTTAAATGAAACATCTAAATCTTTTGAAGTATTATATTTTTTACCAGCACTTAGTTGTTCTAATTGTTGAATAATTGGCATGAATAAATCTGTTTCAAAGTTTGTTGGAGTATCTTGAATAACAGAAACAACACGCTCTAATCCCATCCCCGTATCGACGTTTTTATGTGGTAATGGAGGATATGTTCCATCTGGCATATGGTTAAATTGAGAGAATACTAAGTTCCAAATTTCTAAGTAACGTTCGTTTTCTCCTCCTGGGTAGTTTTCAGGATCATCTTCAGCTAATGTTTGATATTTTTCACCACGGTCATAGAAAATCTCAGTATCTGGTCCACATGGTCCAGCACCGATATCCCAGAAGTTATCTTCTACAGGAATAATATGGTCTTCTGGTAATCCTACTTTTTCCATCCATAATTGTTTAGTTTCAGGATCTTTTGGATAATACGTTACATATAAACGATTTGGGTCTAATGCTAACCATTTTTCACTTGTTAAAAATTCCCAAGCCCATGGAATGACTTCTTCTTTGAAGTAATCGCCAATTGAGAAGTTTCCCATCATTTCAAATAATGTATGGTGTCTTGCAGTGTGACCTACATTTTCAATATCGTTTGTACGAATACTCTTTTGAGCATTTGTAATTCTTGGAACTTCAGGAGTTTCTGTTCCATCAAAATATTTTTTCAAAGTAGCTACCCCTGAGTTGATCCATAATAATGTTGGATCGTTTACAGGAATTAAACTTGCACTTGGATGCACCTTATGTCCTTTCTCTTGGAAGAAATCAAGATACATTTGACGAATTTCGCTACTAGATAATTTTTTCATCTTTACCATCCTTTTCGTTTATTATAAAAAAATAAAAACTGCCCCATTGTTACAAGGGCGTCTACCACGCGGTACCACCTTGCTTACAATGAAACAGCATTTCATCCTCATTCATTCCGATAACGCGGGAAGCGTCTGTATTTCTACAAAA
>NZ_CAURVV010000075.1:0-3609 GCF_963528315.1 uncultured Granulicatella sp.
TTCTCAGACTAAATTCAACTGATTTCTAAACTAGAATTTAGATTGAGAATTTACCTTTTCTGTTGTAGTTGTTGTGGATTTCGTTCCCTCTTACTACAACAAAAAGTCTAATTCATATTTTCATTATTTATCTTGAATCCATTTTCCAGAAGCATCTACACGATAACCATCTGGTGTTTTAGTATTCACTAACATTGCGCCAGATGAACCTAAATAATAGTCTCCAACCCAACGGTTTGCTTGCATTACACCATCTGCATTGAAGTAGTACCATGCATTACTAATTTCTTTCCAGTCTGTTTGCATTGCTCCACTATTATCCATATAGTACCAAGCTCCGCTCACTTTTTGCCATGAAGTACGCATGGCACCATCCGTATTGAAATAATACCATGTACCATTTACTTTTTCCCAGTTAGTGCTCATTACACCACTTCCATCAAAATAGTACCAAGTTCCGCTAATGTTTTTCCAATCAGTGACCGCACTATTATCTTCATAGTAATACCAATTACCACCATTTTGTTGCCATCCTGACAATGTAGATTCATCAGAACCATTTGAATCTGAACTAGACGAAGACGCTGCATGTTGTTTGTTTAATGGTGTGCCATCGGCAGTTTGTGGGCGATACGCTCCTTTTGAACGACCAATTTCACAAGCTACTCCATCATGGTCTCTATCTAAATTTTCAGAATATCCTTCTTCACCACGAGCAATATTTCCATATCCTGTAGCCCAAGCTTCCTTACAACTTCTAAAATGTACACGTGCTTCTACTTTTTGTTCAAGCCCAAGAGCTAACAATGTAGCAGCTGCACTGAATACGACTAAACCTTTAACTTTTTTCATATAAAATCCTCCTTCTTATTACAAATTCAGTATATCACAAAATAAAGTTTGAACAAGAAAAATTTTTCTTCCTTTTTTACAAGGAGAGTGCTATACTTTGGACTTGAAAATAGTGAAACGGGGGCGTTAAAAATGCAATTAGGATTTGATAGCGAAAAATACCTGGAAGAACAAAGTCAATATATTTTAGAACGAGTGAATAGTTATGACAAACTCTATCTAGAATTTGGTGGAAAGCTCATCGGAGACTTCCATGCGATGAGAGTATTACCTGGATTCGATCCAGATGGAAAAGTCAAACTACTCTATCGCCTAAGAAACCAAGCAGAAATTATTATCTGCGTTTATGCTGGGGATATCGAACAAAATAAAGTTCGTGGAGATTTAGGCATTACTTATGACCGAGATGTCTTAAGAATGATTGATGATTTACATCATTGGGATTTGAAAATCAATAGCGTACTCATTACAAGATACACTGGTCAACCAGCTGCGACACAATTCAAAAATATGTTAGAACGTAGAGGGATGACTGTTTATACTCACGGTCATACAGAAGGCTATCCAATGGATGTGGATACCATTGTAAGTGATGCTGGATACGGAGCAAACGCATATATCGAAACGACTCGTCCATTAGTTGTTGTTACAGCGCCTGGAGCTAATAGTGGAAAACTAGCCACTTGTTTAAGTCAGCTATATCATGAAACACAAAGAGGTCGTTCAGCAGGTTATGCAAAATTTGAAACATTCCCTGTATGGAATTTACCATTAAACCATCCAGTTAACATCGCTTATGAAGCTGCAACAGCTGATTTAGAAGATGTCAATATGATTGATCCATATCATTTGGAAAAATACGGCATCACGACTGTTAACTATAATCGTGATATCGAAGCATTCCCTCTATTAAGAAGAATTTTAAGAAAAATTTACAAGGATCAAGAAATCCCTTATTACTCACCAACAGATATGGGAGTAAACCGAGTAGGGTTTGCCATTACAGACGATGCAGTCGTACAAGAAGCCTCTAAACAAGAAATTATTCGTAGATACTATCACTTACAATGCGATTACAAACGTGGAATTGGTACTTTAGAAACTGCTCAACGTGGAAAATACATTATGGATGAAATGGGGTTAACCCCTCAAGAACGTCCTGTTGTAGAAAAAGCATTGAGTAAAGCTAAAGAAGCAAAGACAGAAGTCGTTGCGATTGAATTACCAAATGGTAAAATGATTACTGGAAAACAAAGTGACACAATGACTGCAGGAGCTGCTTGCCTATTAAATGCGATTAAAGAATTAGCTGGTATTCAAAAAGATTTACATCTATTACCTCCTGTTATTCTTGAATCCATTACAAAGCTTAGTCAAGATGTGTTTCATCAGCAACGTCGCTCACTTGATAGTAAGGAAGTTTTAATTGCTTTAAGTATGTCAGCTGTTACAAATCCATCAGCAGAAGCAGCTAAAAATCAATTAGTCTTTTTAAGAAATTTACAAGCGCATAGTACAGTTATTTTACAAAAAGCAGATGAAGAAATTTATCGTGATTTAGGAATTACCATTACGAGTGAACCATCGTTTGCAGGAAATAGTTTCTATTATAGCCATTAAACACAAAACAGGATTGAAGGAGTCTCCCCTCAATCCTGTTTTAATTTTTATTAATGAATGGCTCCACCAATCATTTTTAAATCTTTTTTATCTTGATACTCAATAACTGTTTCTACACAGAGAGTTAGAGCCTGAACCATTTCTTCTAATTTCATAGAAGGATATTGATTATCTTTTACTTGTTCAGGTAAGAAAGGAACATGAATAAATCCAGCTTTTAGAGAAGGATGATTTTTAGAAGCATAATACAACACTTGATACATAATATGATTACATACAAAAGTACCAGCAGTATTTGAAACAGAAGCAGGAAATCCTGAAGAAGTCATTTTATCCACCATCGCTTTAATCGGTAAGGTAGAAAAATAAGCACTATCTCCATCTTCCTGAACTGGAAAATCGATTGGTTGGTTTTCTTCATTATCCGCAATACGTGCATCGTCAATATTAATCGCAATACGTTCAGGTGTAATCCCTTGTCTTCCACCTGCTTGACCTACACAAATAACTACATCAGGTTGGAAAATTTCAATTTCATTTTTTAACACTTCAAATGATTTTTGAAAAACGGTAGGAATTTGAATTCCTTTAATTTCTGCACCCTTTATATTTTGAGGAATACGACGAACAACTTCCCAAGAAGGATTAATACTTTCTCCACCAAATGGATCAAAACCTGTTAATAAAATTTTCATCTGTACACTCTCCTTTAATTCAAAATACAAAAAAAGCACTCGTAAGAGTGCTAGGGATGACCCGTACGGGACTCGAACCCGTGTTACCGCCGTGAAAGGGCGGTGTCTTAACCGCTTGACCAACGGGCCAGTATAAAATTAAAAGCGGGTGACGAGAATCGAACTCGCGACAACAGCTTGGAAGGCTGTAGTTTTACCACTAAACTACACCCGCATAATATAAACGGTCCCGACGGGAATCGAACCCGCGATCTCCTGCGTGACAGGCAGGCATGTTAACCCCTACACCACGGAACCATATTTTTGGGAATGGAGGTTAACGGGATCGAACCGCTGACCCCCTGCTTGTAAGGCAGGTGCTCTCCCAGCTGAGCTAAACCTCCATTTATGACCCGTACGGGACTCGAACCCGTGTTACCGCCGTGAAAGGGCGGTGTCTTAA
>NZ_CAURVV010000076.1:0-3536 GCF_963528315.1 uncultured Granulicatella sp.
ATAGCATAGGTAGTATCTTTTTGTCTTTTTTTCGTACTTTGTTTCAAATAAAATTTCGATGATAGTTCCCAAGACAATTATTTCTTTGGAGCTGTTCTCATTGCTCAAGAATCTGGAGAAGAGCATGAAGTAACCTTGATTGATGGCCAGCAAAGAACAACGACATTTATGTTACTTCTTAAGGCAATCTTATTGAAGATTGATAAGGAGCTTGAACTTCAACCGACTCTAGATACTGATGCACGCAGATTAGTGAAACGTCTTAATGGTCTTAAAGAGCAGATTGTCACAATGCTTTTCAATGTTTCAGATGACGAAAAAGATGATTTCGTTGATGGACTATATTATCCTAGCGATGATAGAATAAAGTATCTAAATCATTCGATTTCAGAAAAATATGCTAGTGAGATGACTACTATCTTGCTAGGTAAAGATTTTATATCTATTAAAGATAGAGTTCATCAAATCTATCGTCGCCAGAAAGACAACCGCTATACTAACTTCTATAAAAACTTTAGATATTTTTACAATATTTGTAACGAATTGAATGTTTTTACTCTTATCAATTTTGCTAACCACTTTATTGATAATTGCCAAGTGATTACTATTACAAGTTATAATACTGATCAGGCAATAAATATTTTCAATTCTTTGAATGGGACTGGTGTTCCATTGACCCCAATTGAAGTAATCGTATCTAAGACCACAGCAAACGCATCAGATAGAAAAAACTTCGAAAAAAATTGGCAAGAGATTGTACAACGTACAGATTCATCTAGATTAGACTTAAATGCGTTAATTACTCACTATATTTTCGTAAAACTTTCAGAACAAAACAGTGCAGATCGAAGAAATCCTGGTATAAGAGCCTTTTTCTCAAAAAATAAACATCTATTGAATGAAGATGTTCTGTTTACTGCTGAACTAAATACAATCTTAAATAATTTTGAACGAGTATCTGATACTATTAATGGTCAATTGATAAACAAATTAAATGGTAATTTACGACCTTTTGTTAGTAGTTATCTATTTTTCAGACAAGACAACACATATCTGGAATACTTACTTAGACTTGGAGTTTTGATTGAATTATCTGAACTCTCGTATAGCCATAAACTCTTTAAAGGCTTCCTAGAAGAAATAAATTTGTTGTACAGTCAAGTCGATTCAATTTCAATTGACGAACTTATTTCAAAAATAAGAAACCATATTCATGACAATTTTGTTTATGAAGACGTTAAACAAACTTTGACTGAAAGTGGTGTTTCAAATTCTATTCTTTACGTAAATGAATTCCTATTTTCATTGGAAAAAGGTATGGACTTTAATTTAAATGGAAATATTGATATTGAACATATTATGCCGCAAAGTGGTTTGAATAGAGAAAATATTATGTCAGATGCTGGAATAGAAAGTCAGGAAGAATTTAGAGATTATGCTGAGAAGCTTGGTAACAAGATTCTCCTTGAATCCGAAATTAATCGTGGAATTGGAGATGCTTGGTTTAGAACAAAAAGAGAGAATACAATCACAAGTGGTCATGGATATATAGGTAGTAAGTTCCCAATAGCTAAATCTCTTGTTAATTATGTAAATGATACTTGGACTAAAACTGACATTGAAGTGGCAACAGAAAAAGCTGCTAAACGAATTGCTGATTTTATTTTTGATTAAACTAGAATGATAGAATTGAGAGGTAAGTTATAATTATGTCATTAAATCAAGTTACTATAGAAATTCCATTGAATATTCAGAAAGGATTAGACTCTGGAATTTATAAACGTTATGGTTCAATAATCAGAAATTCATCCGGTCATATAGTAAAGCATCTAAAAGAAGTAAAGGCAGGAGAACCAGCTCAACAGGTCGTTAAAGGCCTTGCAAAAAATAAATATGTGCTAGTAACAGCTATTGGTGCAACTGTTCTAGCTGTTGTTGGTGTTGGTTATTATGCATTTATTTCAAATAGATATAAGAAGATTGTAAAGAAACTTATAGAAAAGCTAGTTCATTTTATTCAATTAGCACAAAAAGGAGAAGTAAGTGAAGAAGAGGTTGATAATTTCTTAAAATTTTTACAGGATAATCAAAAAGAACTACTTTCATTGAAACTAGACTCTGAAATAGATGAGTTGTTTGATCTTATATATGATTATACAATTCAATTTGCTAAAGTAAATGGGTTTGAAACTGATACTATTTCAGAAGTGGCAGAAAATAATAAAGTTATTAACTTGATGGATTATCTAAATTTTCAAAAAACAATATATCGTTCTGATGCAGTTTAAGAAGGCGAGAATTAAATTTCCGGATATAAAAAAGGAGCAAATTAGTTTTTTGCTCCTTGATTTATATTTGTCACAGTTTTCTGATAGGAGTACTTCCTAGTCAACTTACTTTCTTTCAGGGATTCAACATTAAAAATGAAGTAGCGTTTCCGATTTTGTACTGCCCCCAAAAAGTTAGACATAAAAAATCGATGCTATCCACTATTCTGTCCGTGATAACAGCGTATATCATCTTAGGTATTAATACTGAGGAAAAAAGAAGTGCTTACAATACAGGTAGGTGATAATGAAAGTTCAAAATACTGCCTATCTGTACTAACTGAGCTTAAAAATAGAGGAATAAAGGATATCCTTGTAATCTGTACTGATGGTCTTACCGGTATAAAGGAAGCCATTGGAGCAGATTTTCCTAAAATAGAATACTAAATATGTATTGTTCATAAGGTTCGTAATACATTGAAATATGTACCTGATAAAGACAGAAAAGCATTTGCGACAGATTTGAAGACCATTTACCAGGCTTATTTATACCACTAACGCTATAGAATCGCTTAATTCTACATACTGTTATAAACGTCTTTCCTTTGAGAAATATTCTAAAGTTTTACGTAATTCCCATGTAATATGATTGCTTTTTTTGTCTCATTTTATTTTACAACTCGGGAAAAATGATGTTAAATTATGTTTGGACAGTTTAAATACAGCTGAAACAGTAGCTGTATTAGAACGAATGAATTAAGGAGGAAATATGAGAGGATTTTATTTTGTTATAGCATGGATTTCGTTAGCGTTAGGAATTATAGGAATTGTACTTCCTGTGTTACCAACGACACCATTTTTGATACTGACAGTAATTTGTTTTTCAAAAAGTTCTAAAAGATTTGAAGAATGGTTTGCGAAAACAAAATTATATCAAATTTATGTAGCAGATTATTTAGAAACAAAATCGATAGATCGTTCACGTAAAAAGAAAATTATTATTTATATTTACATTTTAATGGGGGTTTCTATTTATTTTGCTCCAATTATTTTTGTAAAAATTGGACTAGCTTTATTAACGGTATTTATTACGTATTATCTATTTAAAGTTATTCCGGATAAATAAGTACAAAAAAAATCGGCTCATCGACAAATTCTGTTGGTGGATCAAATTTAACACCAAATTAAGTCTTTAATTTTTAATAATAAGGTGAGAGAAACTGAAATATTTAGTCTATTGATGAATCCACCACAAACATAACTATGAAT
>NZ_CAURVV010000077.1:0-3407 GCF_963528315.1 uncultured Granulicatella sp.
TATTGACAAAACAAAAGAAAACGCTTACTATATAAATAAGGGAACGGTTCCACAATAAAAAAGGAGGAGTGATGACTACAATAAAACAGGTTGCTGAAGAAGCTGGAGTATCAAAGTCAACAGTTTCAAGATATATTTCGAAAAAAGGCTATGTCGGAGATGATGCGAGAGAAAAGATAAAAAATGCTATCAAGAAATTAAATTACACACCAAATGTATTAGCACAATCTTTAAAAACTAAAAAAAATCAAATGGTAGGACTCTTATTGCCAGATATTTCTAATCCGTTCTTCCCAAGATTGGTTCGAGGAGCCGAATCATATTTGAAAGATAAAGGTTATAGGATTATGGTTGGTACTATTTCAGATCATGATTCGTTAGAAGAATATATAAACCTTTTGTTAAAAACAAATGCAGCTGGTATTATAACAACACTTGACTTTACAAAGGAATTTCCAAATCTAACATTACCTGTTGTTGTGGTTGACCGGATTAGTAAAGATACAGGCTACGGTGTTTTTTCTGATAATCAGTTGGGTGGACGTTTGGCTGCTAAAGCAATTTGGAATGCTGGCGCTGAGAAGGTTATGATCATCAAAGTTTTAGATGATAAAGCTGAGAACATTGCGGAACGATTTGAAGCAAGTTTAAACTATTTGAGGGATAAATCTTTAGAGATTCGTATTGAAGCAAGTGAAACGTTTGACTTTGAAAAAATTCAAAAAGAAGCTAAAGAGAATCTAAAAAGAAATCCAAATATTGATAGTATTATAGCACCTTCTGATATTCATGCGATAGCTTATATTCATGAAATTTTAGCAATTGGGAAAAAAATTCCAGATGATATTCAAATCATTGGTTATGATGATATTGTACTTAGTCAATTTATTTATCCTTCTTTATCAACTATCCACCAATCATCATATAAAATGGGAGAACAGGCTGCAAAGCTAATCTATAATATGGCAAATAAGTTCTCTATAGATGAAGCTAAAATTAAACTCCCTGTTAGGTACATAGAAAGAAATACATTAAGGAGAAAGAAATGAGTAAAATTGTTGTTGTTGGAAGCATTTCAATGGACTTAGTTATGAGAACAAAAAGGATTCCAGAAGGAGGTGAAACGATTTTTGGCGATTCATTTAATATAGTTCCAGGTGGAAAAGGTGCAAATCAAGCTGTAGCTATTGGTAGATTATCCAGTGTTGAAGATAATATTTACATATTTGGGAACGTAGGAGAAGATATTTTTTCAGCAGATTTATTAAGTAATCTGCAAAATAATGATATTTCTACAGCATATGTGGGAACGGTACCACAGTCTACAGGAGTTGCACAAATTACTTTATATGGAGGTGATAATAGGATTATTTATTATCCCGGAGCTAATAATTTAGTTAAAACAAATGATTGGAAAAATGAGTGGAAATTACTTAGTGATGCAAGTATTGTTGTATTACAGAATGAAATACCACATGAAGCCAACTTATCTATAGCTAAATTTTGCCAAGAAAATCAAGTTAAGGTTCTTTACAATCCTGCACCAGCTAGAGAAACAGACAAAGAGATGATTCCTTTTTGTGATTTTATTACTCCTAACGAGCACGAATGTTCAGAGCTTTTTCCAGA
This sequence comes from uncultured Granulicatella sp., assembly GCF_963528315.1. Taxonomy (GTDB): domain Bacteria; phylum Bacillota; class Bacilli; order Lactobacillales; family Aerococcaceae; genus Granulicatella. The sequence goes on from NZ_CAURVV010000077.1 coordinate 1,630, forward strand.
TAAGAAATTAGAAGAAATTATTAAAATTTATCCTAATAAAATGATTGTGACATTAGGAGTTGAAGGTTCTATTTATTATGATGGGACAGCAGTTAAGAAAATTCCTGCTATAAAAGCAGAAGTAGTTGATACTACAGGAGCAGGAGATACGTTTAATGGTGCTTTTGCTTATGCTATCTCAAAAGGAAAAGTGATGGATATTGCATTGTCCTTTGCAACGATTGCTTCACATCTTTCTGTTCAAAGATTTGGAGCGCAAGGAGGTATGCCGAGTTTGAAAGAAATAAAGGAGCATTCAGGATATGAAGAAATATGGGATTTTAAATAGTAATTTAGCAAAACTAGCTGATGATTTAGGTCATATGGATTTGGTTTGTATCGGAGATTTAGGATTGCCAGTTCCAAAAGGTGTTGATAAAATTGATTTAGCATTAAGAAAAGGTAGTCCAAGTTTTTTAGAAGTTTTAAAAGAATATTCAGATCATGTACTTATTGAAAAAATTTTCTTAGCAGAAGAAATTAAAGAAAAAAACAAAGAACAGTGGCAAGCAGTTCTAGATCTTTTAGGATCGAATATAATTATTGAATATATTAGTCATGAAGAATTGAAAGCTATGAATACTAAAGTTAAGGCAGTTATTCGCACTGGGGAAGATACACCATATTCGAATATAATCTTGCAATCAGGAGTTATTATTTAGAAGGGGGTTGCCTATGAAAATTGAAATGAAGAACATTTCAAAATCTTTTGGGAATAATCGTGTTTTAGAAAGTATTGATTTGGTTCTTAATTCAGGAGAAGTTCATGCTTTAATGGGAGAGAATGGTGCAGGCAAATCAACCTTAATGAATATTTTAACTGGACTTTTTCCAGCTACTTCAGGAACTATTTTTATTGATGGAAAAGAAAAAACATTTTCTAATCCTCAAGAGGCAGAACGGTTTGGACTGAGTTTTATTCATCAGGAAATGAATACTTGGCCAGATATGACTGTACTTGATAATCTTTTTTTAGGAAGAGAAATTAAAAATTCGATTGGGTTTCTAGATAAAGTTAGTATGGAAAGGAAAGCTAAAGAAGCATTTAAACGTCTTAATATCTCTATTCCTCTCGATGCAATCATTGGTCAATTATCAGTCGGACAACAACAAATGATAGAAATAGCAAAATGTTTATTATCAGAAGTTTCCTTGTTAATTATGGATGAACCCACAGCAGCTTTAACTGATCGTGAAACTGAAACACTTTTTAAAGTGATAGAAGGATTAAAATCTGATGGTGTAGGTATTGTGTATATTTCACATCGGATGGAAGAAATCTTTAAGATCACAGATCTTATAACTGTTATGAGGGATGGGTTTGTAATTGATACCAAGAAAACGAAGTTAACTAATGCAGATGAATTAGTTCAGAAGATGGTAGGCCGTGAATTAGAAGATTATTATCCAGAAAAAAAGGCTGAGATTGGGAATATTGTTTTTCAAGCTAAGAATCTTTCTGGTGATGCTTTTACGGATATTTCTTTCTATGTACGTCAAGGGGAAATTCTTGGTTTTTCTGGTTTGATGGGTGCTGGTCGTACTGAAATAATGCGAGCAATTTTTGGAATTGATTCTTTAAAATCTGGTCAAATTATAATAAACGGAGAACAACTGATAATTAAAAATCCTTTTGAAGCAATTAAGCATGGAATTGGTTTCTTAACAGAAGATCGTAAAGATGAGGGATTGATTTTAGATTTTTCTATTAAAGATAATATGACTTTACCTAGTACTCG
>NZ_CAURVV010000078.1:0-3197 GCF_963528315.1 uncultured Granulicatella sp.
ACTTGAACCCAACCTGTTTCCATTTTTCCATCTTGATCTAAATAGTACCATTTATTAGAAACTTCTAACCAACCTTTTTCCATAGCTCCTGTTTCATTTAAATAATACCATCCATTCTTATAATAGAACCATTCATTACGAGCATATTTACCATCTTCTTTTAAGTAATACCATGAACTGTAATTTTCATCATATATCCATTCACTTGCTGCCATTGTACCATCATTTTTCAAGTAATAATCATCTTTCCAAGTGTTTTTAGCAGATGTTCCATCTTGTTTGAAATAGTACCATTTTTGATGTTGTTCATCATAAATCCATTTATCTGTTACTTTTTGTCCATTTTCATCATAATAGTACTCCCCTTGGAATCCGACTTTTTTAGTTGGAGTTGACACACTAGTATTTCCTTGTGAAGTTCTCACCGCTTCTGTTGTAGGAATCTCTGCTTCTGGTAATGCTGGTCGTACTTCAGGTTCGCCCTTTTCTGTTACTACACCTTCTGACAATTCTGGTTGTACAGCTAGTTCTCCATTAACTCCACCTTTAAATTCTGGTAATGCAGGTTGAACTTCTGGTTCACCTTTTTCTTCAATAACATCTTTAATTGGTAAGTATTTTGCAGTTAGTGTAGCATCTTTTTCAACAACTGGTAAAACTGCTTGAATAGATTCTGTTTGAAGACGAATTTGATATTCTTTTTCAATCGATAAATCACTTAAATCATAAGGATTTAAAACTAAAACTAAACGATGTCCTTTTTCAACTTTATATACATTTGGTTGTAAATACATTGTATACTCATGAAATTCTCCAACTTTTGGTTCAATAAAATCTGTTGAAGAACTTGACTCATATTTAGAGTTTGGACTTGCTAAGTTAATCCAACCTTTTGCGATAACTTTTTGTTTCGTAGGAGCGGTCTTGAAATTCTTCACATCTAAGTTTTGAAGTGTTCCACCTTGCCAAAATGCACCTTGTAGACCAGAATCATTTGCACTACCATCTACTACCGCATCGAATTCTTTATCTGAAACATCCATTAATACTCCATACATTTGGAAATTATGGCCTTCTCCTTTTTCAAGGGCTGCTTTGAAGGTAACTGGAATATTCCCTTTAATCGTTACATCTTCAGTCACTTCTGCTGCATAACTTGCATTCGATTTTGAAGAAACTCTTGAAATCTTTTCAAAGCGATTTTCTTTATCTAATTTTGCACTAGCATAATCACTAGAAATAACTGTTTCTTTTTCTTTATTATCTGCTTTTAATACTAATTGATGTTCACTTTCCCAGCTGCTATATTCTGTCCAATGATTCACATTATTATTATCTTGAACCATCACCGGTGGTAGTGATTCTACTTTATTATCTACATTATATAAGAAATGAGAGAACCATTCATTTAATAAATCATAGTAATCTTGACCATTTCGTTGGGTACCAAAATTATGAGACATTGCTGCTGGATAAATATGATCCCCTTGGTGAAGATACATTTTTGTTAATACTCCAGCTTTTTTCAACGCTTGATACATTAATTCAACATGTTTTGTTTTTACATTATCATCATTTAAACCATGAACTAATAATGCTGGAACTTTTAATTGAGGAGAAAGTGTATAATCTCTTTCTTTCCAAACATCACTATAGAAATGTTCATGAGTATTTTGATCATGATTTAATTGATTAATATAAGAAGAATAATTATTCCAAATCTTATACCAATCTTCTTGTTCAAACATACGACTTGTTACATAAATAGATAACCAAGATAAGTTACTAAAAGGTTCAGAACTATATGGTGTTCCTTGACTATTAAAGTAATCATACCAAGAAACAATCCCTGCAGCTGGTACAATTGTTTTTAATCCAGAAACTCCTGTTGCTCCTACTCCGAAAGTAGAAGTACCTGCCCAAGATAAACCTGTCATGCCGACATTTCCATTTGCCCAATCTGCTTTAATTTCGATATTATTTTCTCTATCAGTATAGGCTCTTCTTTTACCGTTAATCCATTGAATAATATTTTTAAATGCGCCAATTTCTAAATCAGATCCAACAGTATTATATCCTTCTGATTCTTTTGTTCCTAAACCTGCACTTGAAACAAATACATAACCACGAATTAAGAAATAATCATACCAGTTTAAATCTTCAAAATCATTAAATCCTTCCCACTCATTATAATAATACCAAGAAGAAGAACTTGCATTTTTAGCTGCTTCAAGAGTAGATTGTACACCAGCAGGTACTCTACGTTTCGGTTTTAATCGCAACCAATTCATATCATAAGTACCATCCGTTGGTAAATTATGACTTTCTAATGTTACATGGTTCTCATCTAATGTTCCTGCTACATAAGGTCTTGCTTCAAAAATGGTAGAAGCTTTGTAATCCCCTTGCGCTACCGCTTTAGGCATTTGAACGATTGCTTTAACAAGGTCACGTTTTCCATCTCCATCTGTATCATAATCTGTTTCGACAAATACCGGAAAACGAACAATATCACTTTTATCAAATGAATACTCCTCTGGATTTAACTGACCTGTTGAATAAGGAAAAATTGGTTGAGCTTTCCCATTTAAAAATAGAGGTGATTTCTTTTCAGCACGATAAGCATCATGCAATTTTTGAGCGATTGAAACTAATGAATCAAATTCTGTAATCACTTGAGAAATATCTTCACCTGGTTGAATCAAACCTAAGCTTTCTGCAAATCGTAATTGATCACTTTCAGTTTGTCCAATTAATTTTTGGGTTGTATCTGCCCATTGTAATAGTTCTAATACTGCTTCTTTTTTCGTTACTTGTCGATTCGCAAAATTAGGTTTTCCTTTCTCTTCTAATGTTGGTTTTGAAGTAGCTGCACTATCTTCTCCAACTTTAGGAGTTGTTACTTCACTCGTTGGTGTTGTAACAGTAGTTGAACTAGTTTCCTCTGCTTGCACTCCTCCATTAGAAAGTAATGTCATTAAGACGATTGCGGAAGCTCCCACAAGCTTCCAATTCCATCCACGTTTTTTAAATTCCATTGTATATCCTCCTTATAAGAATACGCTTTTTTACCCAAGATTAACACCTTTAAATGATAGAGTCAAACAATATTGTTTGCGCTTACATGTTTGTAAAGTAAAAAGGCTCATCGACAAATTCTGTTGGTGAATAAAATTTAACACCAAATTAAGTCTTTA
>NZ_CAURVV010000079.1:0-3027 GCF_963528315.1 uncultured Granulicatella sp.
GCTTGGCCTTCTTTTCCTGGTTCTTGAGTACCTTTTACTTCTACTTTTTCAGTATGTTCTGGTAAAGATGGTTGCGTTACTGCTTGGCCTTCTTTTCCTATTTCCTGTGTACCTTTTGCCACTTCTACTTTAGGTGTTTCAGGTTTCACTTCTGGAGTTGGTTTTGGAGTTTCACTCTCAACTGTTGGAGCTGTAGGTGCCGGAATTTCTTCTTTTGTACCTACACCAATAATTTGAGAAATTGGTTGTTTTGTTACTTCAGATTTAACAACTTTACGTGTTTCTACGCCATTCACAACTGTTACTTGAGTTTGAATCGTACGAACTCCTGGTTGACCAGCATAAAGAATTCGACTCTTTCCTTTTTCTAAAGCTGTATCTGCCTGTGTAATAGTTTCAAATGGAATAGTTTCTGTAGTTGTCTCAATTCTTGTTACTTCATTTTTTTCCGCTGGAGTAACAGATTCTTTAGTCCCTACTTTAACTACTTGAGAGATAGGTTGTTTTACAACTTCTTCTCCAATTACTTTACGTGTTTCCACTCCATCTACAGTAGTCACTTCCACTGTTACACGACGAAGGCCTTCTACTCCTTGAGTAGCGATTTGTTTTTGTCCTTTTAATAAAGTAGCATCTTCTTGTTCCACTACCCCATATGGAAGAGCTTCTTCAATCGTTTCTACACGAGTAGTAGTAGTTGGTTCTTGTTGTTCATGATGTGAAAAATTTTTTAGTTCTCTTTCACTTAAATATCCAACATAACGATAGCCATCAATTTGTACCACTCCTTCATTCGAAGAAGAACGAATCACTTGACTTAACTCCACTGCTACTGCTTGAGAAGGAATAAATGTTGCAGCTCCTGAAGCAGTAATGAATAATGCTCCTAAAATTTTATGGCGTTTTTTCTTAGAAACGACTAACACAATACTACTTGCAGCTAATAATCCTGCAGTAGCAATTGCCATATTTTCTCTTACTCCCGTTTGTGGAAGTACTTGTTCGATTTTACGGTAAATTAAATAATACACTTCTTCATCCTGAGGTGGAACTTCCGTATGAAGAAGTGCTTTTTCTTGTTCTGTTAAATTTGCTTCATCAACATAATGATAAGTCGATGGACTCGCAGCGCTAACTGGAGTACCCATACCAAATAATGCAGATCCAATCACAACTGACCCAGCAATTTTTTTGATTTTTCTAATAGAAAAAATTTCTTTTCTCATATCTTCTCCTTTCATTTTTAAAATTTCGTGCAATATAGTATAGCATATATAAAAAATAACTTCTATATTATCATTCACTATTCTTTTTAGTCATCAATTTTAACAATTTGTTTTGAAGCAGCATCTATCGTTACTTCCATTGATTTTCCATTATGATAAACTTCTACATTCCAATATAATTGACCATTATCACGTTCTAATGACCAATCTTTTAACTGTCCACCAGAAAATTGACCTAACGCTACAGAAATCATCTCATCAACATCTGTTAAAGTAGATGTCTCAATCTTTTTATAAGCACGTTTATAAGAAATATCTCCTTTTTTACGATCCATTTCTGTTTGAACTAAATTTTGGCTGTCTACTTGATAAATAAACTCATATTCTGTTGTATCATCCATTGCAGAAATTTCATACACAACTGGTTGAATTGTTTTTAATTGAACTTTCGTAATATCTAAAGCACTATACTGGCTCGCAAACACTTCTACCATTTTTTCAACACTTTCTTTATAAGAAGTTGTCCCTTGCGTAGAACCTTGATTAGCGTTCGATGCTTGTTGTCCACTTGTTGTATTTGTAGTTGTATTTGTAGTTGTTTGACTACTTTGTGTTGTTTGTGCTACAGAAGTTGTCGTTGTTGGTTGAGGTGCTGTATTAATTTGAACACAAGCACTTAATAAACTTGCTGACATAATTGAAGTAACTAATTTACTTTTTTTCATATTTACCTCTTTTGAATTATTATTTTTAAAGCATATTAAATATATAAGAAAGCATGCTATTGTGCAAATAAAACAGCTGAATTTTACATTATTTTTATCGCACACGTTTTATGATACAATAGAAGCAAATAAATTTTGAAAGGAGAGTCTATGTTAGAGCAATATAAAACGATTCATCAAGATGGGCAAAATGAAATTGAAATTAAAGGTTCGCGTTTTATCGCTCATTTTAAACGTACTGAAACAGAAGAAGAAGCTCTCGAATTCATTCAAGCTATCAAGAAAGAACATTGGAAAGCTACTCATAATTGTTCTGCTTATTTAATTGGAGAAAGAGATGAATTCCAACGTGCAATGGACGATGGAGAACCGAGTGGAACAGCCGGTGTTCCAATGTTAGAAGTATTGAAGAAACAAGAACTGAAAAATACTACGGTTGTTGTAACACGATACTTTGGCGGTACTAAACTAGGTGCTGGGGGACTCGTTCGTGCTTATACAGGAGCTGTAGCAGAAGGCCTTAAAGCAATCGGTGTTGTACAAGCTAGCTTAGAAACAATTTTAAAAGTGACGATTGATTATTCTACTGTTGGAAAATTAGAATACTATCTTGAAACAAATACTATTTCTGTAGTCGATAAGGAATTTACAGATGTGGTCGCAATCCATTGTAGCTTACCTGTTGAAAAAGTAGAATCTTTCCAAGAATCTGTGATTGAATTATTACAGAACAAAGTCCAATTCGAAGAACTAGGACAACAATATATCGAAAGACTGATTTCGTCAGATGAATAATAAAAAATGTGGAGCAAACAGCTCCACATTTTTTTACTTTTCGCAGTAGCTACTGCCGTCCCTTGCTACTTAAGAAAATCAAATTTTCTCACATACGATCTCTCATCTTTCCATTTTTGAATGAAAAAGAATTCCCGCAGTAGCACTAGTAAAATAAACCACAGAATGTGGATTATTTTACTAGGAAATTCGAGACCCAGGCTCGAATTTTAGGCATGAGACCGAATGTACCGACCCCAAAAAGTTAGACCGAAAATCTAACATTTGGAGGTCGGTATTTT
>NZ_CAURVV010000080.1:0-2873 GCF_963528315.1 uncultured Granulicatella sp.
CATGTAAAAAATCCTGTCGGTGATTTCTCACCAACAGGATTTGTCGAACAACCAGTAAAAAAACTTCCTCACAGTAGCAAAACAAATGCTACAAATGAGGAAGCCATTTATTAAACCGTAATCTTATAAGATGCCCAAACACATAGACTTACCGCAGTAGCGAAGCAATGAGACTCACTTCTGCGAGGCTACTTGCATCCTCCACTACATTCAGAGAAATCATATTTTAAAACGCACTCTCATAAATGAATGCCCAAAACCATAGACTTACCGCAGTAGTAAGAGTACCAGTAGCCACGCTAAATGGCTACTGGTACTGGGGAAAATCGAGACCAAGGCTCGATTTTTAGCCATGAGATTCGCTTTAGCAAAGCTGCTGGCGTCCCTTACTACTTACAGGGAAGTCATATAAAACTATTTAGCAGACGTTTCGGAAACCAACTCAATTTGATACAACTCAGATTTAGCATCTTTTGTACCAATTTCAGAATTCATGAATTTCACACGTTTGTTCACGGCAGTTACAGATTCACCAATTAAAGTTGGGAAAATGAACGCTTGATCGTGAACATATTTCTGCCATTGTTGGAAGAACTCCACATTCTTCGCTTCATCAAATGCTTCAGTCGAACCAATCTTACCAATAATCTCATTACCCTCTGGACTTACAAAACGAGAGAAGTTGAATTTAGCTGTTTCACCAAATAAGTTGGCTGGGTTTGGATCATAACCAATTCCCCATCCTCCCGCAAACATATCAATTTCCGGATCATCCGCTTGAATTTTTTCATAGAATAGACTTGGCTCCAATGTACGACCTGTATATAGTTTAATATCTAAGCCGACTTCTTTAAACCATAGTAGATATTGTTGGATTAACGCTTCATTTGCATCATCACGAGTACGAGCTGTAAAGTTAATCGATAATTTAGAACCATCTTTGTTTTCACGTAATCCATCACCGTCTGTATCTTTATATCCAGCTTCATCTAATAATTGTTTCGCTTTTTCTGGATTATAATCAAATCCCTCTTGATTTGGATTATACACATCTTTAAAGGATGGAATAATAATTGAATTTGTACCTCGTTGTAATCCGTTAAAGATACTTTCCCCAGAAGCATTATTATCAATCGCATAAGCAATGGCTTGACGTAATACAGGGTCACTCATTTTAGCATTTGGATCTGTAATGTTTTTACCTTGCTCTTTATCGAATTTACCTAAATGAAATGCGATATATTCATATTGAGAAGCAAATGAACTAATAAAGGAAACATTTGTTAAATCTTTATATGCTTCAAACTGTGAATTTGGCATTGAAGCAATATCATAATTACCAGACTTCACTTGAGAAACAACTGTATCAGGAGACACAACTTCCATTACTACTTTATCAACTTTTGAATGACCTTTATAGAAGTGCTCATTTGGTACTAATGTTACAGATTCACCTGGAACAATTGATTCAATTTTAAATGGCCCTACACCTACACCTTTTGTTCCACGTACATATTCACTCTTCTCCCATTCAGTGATAGGAATTGATGAAAAGATATGTTTTGGTAATACATAGGATGGTAACGAACCACCTGCTAATTGCATTGATGGACGCATTTGTTTAAAGTGAATTTTTACTGAGTAATCATCTAATTTTTCTACACCAGAAATTGAACTAGCTTCACCACTATGGAATTTGTCCATCCCTTCAATGTTTTGATAATTACCATTGTATCGAACACCTGTATAATCTTTATTCCCAATTGCTTCAATTGCGAAAATATAATCATCAATTGTTAGAGGTTGTCCATCTGAAAATTTGTAATCTTTTGAGTTTAGTTTGACTGTTGCTGTTTTTCCTTCAACATCAAATTCAACAGATGCTAAACCTGTATTTGTTAAACGACGATTATCATCAAATTCAAATAGTGTATTGTCAATTTGAGATGTAATTTGAGAATCAACTGAATCAGATGCTAATTCATCCATAAATACTCCTTTAAAAGGAGCTGGTGAAACAATCGCATATTTTAATGTTCCACCTTTAATTGGTGTCCCATCATGAGTTACTTCTGATGCAAATTTCATTTTTGGTTGCGGTTTAGCACTTGTAGTAGTAGCATCACTTGATTGTCCTTTCCCGCCACAAGCTGCTAATGTTACAGCTACGGCTGCAGTTGATAAAAATAATAGACCTTTTTTCTTCATAAAATCCTCCAAGTAAATCATTTCGAATGAACTCGATAAAAAAATAAGAGACCATAGTGGTCTCTGTATACAAAAAGACCACGTAAGTTCTATTGTATTAGAATCTACGTGGTCGAGTTCATTCATGATTATAATTTGCCACATAGATACAATTTCACGACAATGAAGGTTGTATCTATATGTACAAAATGTACGTTAAGAACAACCTGTATCTAGTGGCTTTGCCAACGAGTATTTAATTGTAATTGTAATTTGAATACTTGATGCATGTTCTTAACTCCTTTTCGTGTGATGTGGTTATTATGCACCGATTTAAATCGATTGTCAACAACTTTTTTCTGATTTTTTTCGAAATTATTTTTTAGTCATTGAAAAAACTACATAAAATCAACAACTAACAATATTTTTTCTATTATTTAAAATACAGATTTCTTATATAAAAAAATAGACTCCCCTCAGTAGCTTAACCATAAGATTCGCTAAAAAAATCTCATGGCGTTCTCCTCTACTAATAGGAAAGTCATATTTCTAAACGCCCCCTCATAAATGAATGGAAAAAAAATAGACTTACCGCAGTAGCGCAAGTACTAGAAGCCATAACTTTGGCTTCTAGTACAGGAAAATTTGAGACCTTAGGCTCAAATTTTAGCAATGAGACTCGCATT
>NZ_CAURVV010000081.1:0-2521 GCF_963528315.1 uncultured Granulicatella sp.
GCTTCTTTATTCCAACGAACTTTAGGAGTAATTTCTTGATCACGATAGCCAAAACTTGCCATGACAGATACACCAAATTCATCCGTATTTAAGATTCCTTTTTCTTTTAAATAAGTTTCTACTTTTTCTCTATTAAATCCTTCAATCGGTAAAGAATCTATTCCTAAAAGTGTTGCTGCAGACATCATATTTGCCATTTGAATATACGTTTGTTTACTAGCCCAGTCAAATAATGCTCTTTCATCATTTAATGTTGCATCGATTTCATGGAAACTCTTCACACGAGCAGCAAATCGTGAAGTTGGATCATAGTCACGATTTTTTACTTCCTTCATCAACTTTGCAACATACGCACTATCATAAGTAACACCTTTTCGAGCAAGGAAAATAACAAAATGACTTGCAGCTTCTAAACTATTAATAGCTCCCCATGCCATTTCTTTCAAATCTTCTCTCATTTGTTTATTTTCTAATAGGAGCATTTTCCAAGGTTCAAAACCAAGGGATGATGGAGCTAAACGTCCTACTTCTACTAATGTATCCCAATCTTCATCAGAAATACGACGATTCGGATCATATTTTTTCACTGCAAAACGTTTATGTTGTAATTCAATAACTTCATTTCTATTCATTTTAATTCTCCTTTAAATTCGATAATAAAACTCTACCATACGATATTAGTACTTACAAGAAAATTAAACTGTTATTCCTTCACTAGCCATACATGTTGTAAGAAACTAATATCTTTATACGGATACAAATCACATACTGCAAGTTCCATTTCAGTCATCTTTTCTAGCCAGTTATCTTTCGTTTTTACTTCATTCATCTGTAAACTATAAAATGTACGGATAGCTTGATAGTTTTCCAATTTCATTTTTGACATTTCCAATAATTCATCAATGGTATACGTTGTTCCTTGAGAAAAAGAAACACTTTTAAATTCATTCCCATTTAATAAATCTAATGCTTGATCAACATCATTTGAAAAGACAACTGCTTGCATAATTTTGCCAACTTGATTATGTTTAATAATGGATAACTTCCCATCTCGTTTTAACACTCTCTTTAATTCAGAAAGATAGTTCACTCGACAATTTTCATCGATATATTCTAATACATTATGACACAAAACAATATCAAAAGATTCTGATTCAAATTTTTCAACTTGCTCTAAGCTGCCTAAGATTTTTTCATAACGATGATTGGAATAGGCAAATAACATTTCTTCCTGTGGTTCAATCGCAACGACTTCATTATTTTGAGCTAGAAATTGACTTACTAAACCAAATCCTGAACCAAAATCTAGAATTTTTTTTCCTTTAATATGTTCTAATTGAGCGAAAGTAATTACATATTGAAATTTCCCCCATGGCTGCTCTAACATTTGTTTGTATTGTTGAATATCCATTAAAATTTACCTACCTTTTCAAAGTTATTTCCTTTATAAAACTTAGGAATTACTCGTTTAAAATCGTCAAACCAATCCAACACTAATTTTGCCCTTTTAAGCATAATCTCTAATTGATTATTTTCAAAATTAATAGCCCAAGGAATAGATCCTACTACATCACAAGCCATATAATAGGCCATTAGTTTCCAAAATATATCAGGAATTTTTTCTCCATCAAAATATCCATTAACGAAACCAGTAGCAAACTCCTCAGATAATTGAGCATTCCAAATCATACGATTAAACTCTTCCATAGGATCACCAATCTCTATAGAACCAAAATCAATAATAACGAGCTTCTTTGTTTCTAAGTCAATCATCATATTTCCTACATGATAATCTCCATGACATAATGAAATGGGTCTATCTTTTAATAAAGATTGATGACTTTGAATAAAATCAATAAAAGTTTCAATATTAGCAAAATTCTTATTCTGTTTTCTAAAAGAATGAATCTTTTTCATTGATTTCTTTATATAATATTTTTGCCAATTTACTGAAGCTTCTTCAATAGAAATCGAATGTATCTTCTTTAAAAAAGCTCCAGCTTGCATACCAAATTGATAAAGTTCTTCTTCTGTTAATTTAGACGCATATTCTCTAATATCAACTCCATCAATCCATTCGTATAAACTTAGAATTGAATTGGTTTCAAACTTCATTTCTACTAATTTAGGAAATTTGATTTCTTTTTCTAAAGCTAAAATATACTTTACTTCTAAATCCTTCTTTTTAGTAAAAGATAGAGGAGAAATTTTTAAAAAATAATTCATGTCAGCTTTGATTTTGTACTTCATCTCTTCAGAATATCCTTTTTGGATGAACTCCTTAGGATATTGTTCCAGTTCATCTAGTATTGTCATATATAACTCCTTTAAAAATTCATAGCATTAAAATTATACTTTAAATTCACAAACTTTGTAGTAAAAATTTACGCACTTTTTGCCCACAAAATTTTTATGTATAAAAAAACTAGAAATGCTGATTTAACAACATTTCTAGTTTAAACGTAGTACCGGCGGCCGGGGTCGAACCGGCACGCCCTCGCGGGCACTGGATTTTGAGTCC